>JAFGSJ010000004.1 GCA_016934675.1 bacterium
CTCCTCTATGACCCGAGGAAGGACCCGAAAATGCTGAGTAGAGGCATTGATTACTCGGACCCTCTCGAAGGCAAGGTCCGTTGGAAACCGAAGATATTTCATAATTTTCATGGGGTGGATTTTGATGGTCTCTCACTCGCTCGTGATGTTGCCTTGTACACCTGTTCCGCTCCGACTTATTTCCCGTCAGCAGACGGGTTTATTGATGGGGGCGTGTTCGCCAATAATCCGAGCAATGTGGCTATCGCCCAGGCTATTTCAAGTGCGAATGAACCGTCCGAGAGGGCCGATCTTGATGAGCTGGTCCTGTTGTCGGTCGGCACCGGCATAAGTCTCAACTATATCAAGGGTGATACTCTCAACTGGGGCTATGCCCAATGGGTCAAACCACTCCTGAATGTGCTCATGGACGGCGTGGAAACCATCGCCCATTATCAGGCGACCCAGCTTCTCTGTGAGCGATATCACCGGCTTCAGATTTACTTTGACAAGTACAAAACCATCAAACTCGATAATGTCAAAAAACTCGGTAGCATGGACCGGATCGCCCGAAACCATGATCTCGGACCAACTATCCAATGGCTCATGGAGAACTGGATATGAGTACACACATTTACTTGAAAAAGAGGAAATTTTTTGTTTTTTCCAAACGCTATACTGTAGCTGAAATTTCCATTGACAAGTCTCCTTTGACCCAGTACGATGGAATGGGAAAGGGGGTGAAACGTCCCGCAGATTTTCTGTAGTCAAAAAAACCAGGAGTTATAGGCTGATCCGCCTACCCCCCCCCGAATTTTTAGGGAAACGGTCCGATATCGTTTAATTGCAAGGGATTCAGGTCATTTTCGAACAAGAATAGTAGGCGGCGATTTCGCAACCTAAAGGATTTATAAGGAAACCATATAAACCCTAGTTGCGCAATATAAGGTGGGTTTATGGAAGATTTGCACAAAAATACGCAAGATGAGCTTATTGTTGAACACCTTCGTACTGAGCTTGCAAAGATAGAGCCGTCAAGACGTAAAAGAGTTATGGAAAAATTTGTTCTAGCTGCGTTAGGAAGTATTCCATGGGTAGGTGGATTTTTAAGCGCTGCAGCTAGTTACAAGGCGGATGAGGGGCCATTAAAACAAAATTCATTACAGACGCAATGGCTTGAGGAGCATCACCAGAAGATCATTGAACTTCAAGAAACATTAGCAGAAATACAAGAACGCTTTGAAGGTTTTGGAACAAATATTGATGATCGCATCCAGAGTGAGGAATATTTGATGTTAGTTCGGAAGGCTTTTCGTACATGGGATGAGGCTGATACAAATGAAAAGCGTCGTTTTTCAGCAAATACAATCACAAACGCTGCAGGCACTAGGGTCTGTTCAGATGATGTTGTTCATCTTTTTCTTGATTGGCTGGAGCTATATCATGAATCTCATTTCGCTGTTATTAGGGAAATATTCACAAACCCTGAATCATCTCGTTATGAAATATGGACTAATCTTTATGGTGAAATACCACGTGAAGATTCTGCTGAAGCAGATTTGTTCAAATTACTGATACGTGATTTAAGCACTGGCGGAGTGATAAGGCAAGAGCGTGATGTAAATCATCTTGGACAATTTGTTAGAAAAACGCCGCAAAGGCGGCGTAGTACAAAACCATCGTCAACTCTGGAGTCTGCATTTGAAGATACCAAACCATATGTTCTAACAGAACTTGGTAAGCAATTTGTTCATTACACCATGAATGAAGTCGTGGCTCGTATTGAAAGGTCTGGGAGTGAGTGAAATGCTGTTAAGCCCAACACCATTTTGCACAGGACGCCAAACAGCATGCGCCTGTGAAAATATAGTTCGGTCCGACTGCAGGCGGTCGGACCGAACGGGTCCGCGGCTGAATCGTTGTCTGGACCGCCTGCGACGGCCGAACACGCGGCTCGAACTGCCGAGCCGCACGCAGATCAGCCGCGGCCCCGTTATGCAACAATCACATAGGTAATCAAATATGAGCGTACCTGATAGAGTTATTAAATTAATCGAAACTTTCGATAATAATTTGGAATCGTACAAAAAAGGTAACTACAATGAAACCCAGGTACGAAGGGAATATATAGACCCTTTTTTCAAGGAACTTGGTTGGGATGTTGCAAACAAACAGGGCTATGCCGAAGCATACAAGGACGTGATCCATGAAGACGCCATCAAGATTGGTGGCGTTACCAAAGCGCCGGACTACTGCTTCCGAATCGGTGGCGTCCGTAAGTTTTTTTTGGAAGCGAAAAAACCGTCCGTAAATATTCAAGAAGACATCCATCCGGCCTATCAGTTGCGTCGTTATGGGTGGAGCGCCAAACTGCCACTGAGCATTTTGACGGATTTCGAAGAACTTGCCGTTTACGACTGCCGGGTGAAGCCGTCGAAGAATGACAAGGTTTCCCACTCCCGCATCCTTTACTTCAAATACACGGATTACGAGAACCGGTGGGAAGAAATCGCTGGCATTTTTTCAAGGGATGCTATTCTAAAAGGCTCTTTTGACAAATATGTCGGATCCAATAAAGGCAAGAAAGGCACAACTGAAGTTGATGCCGCTTTCTTAAATGAGATTGAGAACTGGCGTGAGCTTTTGGCCCGCAACATCGCTCTACGCAATCCGAACCTTTCCCCGAGGGAATTGAACTTCGCCGTTCAGCAGACCATCGACCGGATAGTGTTTCTCCGCATCTGTGAGGACCGGGGAATGGAGTCTTACGGCGGATTGATGGCGCTACGTAACGGGGAGAATGTTTACAAGCGGCTGTTTCACCTTTTCAATAAAGCTGACGAGAAATACAACTCCGGGCTGTTTCATTTTAAAAAAGAAAAAGACCGCGAAAATTGTGACAACCTGACGCCTTTTCTACTAATCGACGATAAGCCTTTGAAGGAGATTTTCAAGAATCTATATTATCCAGAAAGCCCCTACGAATTTTCTGTTATATCGGCTGATATCCTCGGCCAAGTGTATGAACGCTTTTTAGGTAAAATCATCCGCCTCACCGCCGGTCACCACGCCAAAATCGAGGAAAAGCCCGAAGTTCGGAAGGCGGGCGGGGTTTATTATACGCCCACCTATATCGTGGACTATATCGTCAAAAACACTGTAGGTAAACTGGTTGAAGGCAAAAGGCCCGGCCCCAAAGGCGGCGTTAGAAATTTAAAAATACTGGACCCGGCCTGCGGTTCGGGTTCGTTTTTGATCGGTGCATACCAGTTTTTGCTGGACTGGCATCGGGATGAATATATCAATGATGGCCCGGAGAAGTGGTCAAAAGGCAAAATTCCTCGCGTCTACCAATCCCAGAAAGGGGAATGGCGTTTGACTACCGACGAACGTAAGCGGATTCTTATAAACAACATATATGGCGTAGACATCGATCATCAGGCGGTGGAAGTGACAAAGCTGTCCCTATTGCTCAAGGTGCTGGAAGGGGAGGATGAACAGGGCATTGGCAAGCAGATGCTTTTGTTTCAGGAACGAGTTCTTCCGGACCTTTCGAACAACATCAAGTTCGGCAACTCCCTGATCGGTCCAGATTTCTATGACCACCAACAGATGAGTGTTTTTGACGAAGAAGAAATCTATCGTGTCAATGTCTTTGACTGGAACGCAGAATTTTCTGATATCATGCAAGATGGCGGTTTTCACGCGGTGATCGGAAATCCGCCATATGTCGACTTGAAGGGATTCCCCGAGCAAGAGCTCACATATATTTTCCGATCCTATGATTGCGCAAATAATCGAATCAATCTATTTGCAACATTCATGGAACGTTCGTTTTCTCTACTACAGAAAGCGGATGGTTATTTTTCCATGATCGTACCAACAGCTGTTTTGGCCCAAACATCGTACACTGCTTTAAGAAAGAAAATTCTCAATGAAGCCACACTTATCGATCTCGCCCGCCTCCCTAATGAATCATTTGGATCAGCCGCTGGTGAGGTCAAGGTTGATACGGTAATTGTGACATGGAGCACTCCACACAAAGTGAATTTTCAGACAAATCTCATTGCTTACCGTGGTTATGAACGAATTAACGCAATCACTCCAATTTCCGCGCATGTTCACGGAAAACTATCACTGAACAGTATCGTCAAAGATACTGATTATGTGTGGCCCGTAAACACAACAGACTCCCATAATGCAGTCCTTGAAAAAATTGAAGCAAACGGCGTTCCTTTGGTTTCACTTGTGGAATTCTGTCTAGGTCTGACACCCTATGACAAATACAAAGGACACACTGAAAAACAGATCACGGACAAGGTTTTTCACGCTGACCATCAAAAAGATCCAACATTCAAGAAACTACTCAAGGGCAATGATGTTCGTCGCTATTATGTCAACTGGAACGGCGAAGCATGGATAAGTTACGGAGCCTGGCTGGGAGCTCCCCGCGAAGAACGGTTTTTCACGAAAAAACGGATTCTCGTTAAGCAAATCATAGACTGGAGCAGCTTGCGAATATGGGCCGCTTTAACGACTGAAGCCTTATACAACACGCAAAATGCATTCAACTTGCTTCAAAATGATGAGACCTCACTTGAGTATATTTTGGGACTGCTGAATTCGAAGCTGATCAACTTCTACCACCAGAAACGATTTCTTGATGAATTTAAGATGCGATTTCAAAAGATTTTGATTTGCGACTGTAAACGATTCCCCATCCGCCCCATTGATTTCGATAATTCCGATGATGTTGCCATGCACGACAAAATGATCAATTTTGTCGATCAGATGCTGGAGTTGAACAAAAAGCTTGCCGAATCCAAAATGCCGCAGACAACAGAGATGTTGAAACGGCAAATCGACGCCACAGACAGGCAAATTGATGAACTCACATATAAACTGTATAATTTAACAGATGAAGAAATAAAAATAGTGGAATCAGTAATTTGAGATGCATAACAAAAAAATCCAGCGGACGCAAAAAGCCGCGCCGCTGATTTTCGTCGTTATCGACAAATAGAGGGTAATACAATGGAACTCAATTTCATGGACTTTGAAATCCCTCTGCTTCAAGCCCTTGTCAAACTTGGTGGAAAAGCAAAGCCGAAGGAAGTATATCCAGTTGTGGAAAAAATAATGGGTTTGAATCCACAAGATTTTCCAAACGAATATGAGAAGTATAAGAGCAAAGTCATCAAATGGCAAAATAAAACAGCATGGGCACGTGAATACCTGAAGCGGAAATATCAATTAGATGGTTCAGAACGTGGCATTTGGAAACTAACCGAAATTGGAGAAGAAAGGCTCAATCACTTCAACCGAACACAAAAAGACCCGGATGAAGGTTTGGCGCCATTATTGGGAGTTGATTCCTCTCTATCAGAAGAGAACATCACACCAAGAGAAGGCTTCAACAGAATAGCGAATATTCAAATACATGAGACAGGCGACATACTCGGTGTTCGAGGAATTGTCTACGAACCTATCAATGAACAAGGTGTAATTCTATTATTTGCAGCTTTATGTCATGACTTGGGATTTATGATCGAAGCCATTCGGAATGCTTTTCCTGATGCGTTATTAAGGAGAAGAAATGCAAAAGGAACGTGGAATAGTTGCAAAGCCGAATTCGAGTATAAATCATCTAATTTCAAATCTCATAAACACGATCCGAACCAATGTGACCTAATCATTTGTTGGGAACATGATTGGCAGGATTGCCAGAAAGAAGTTCTTTGTCTTAAGGAACTGGCCAATGAATTTAAATGAAACAAACCATCACAATAGTGTTGTCTGTTTTACTTGTTCTATTTTCACAGTCAGCCCACGGTTCGAGATCGTTACAGAGATTACCGGTCGAACTCATCCAGAGCCTGATCACAGAATATGACTACGATGAGAGCGGGAACCTGGTCGAGGAGATCCAGCTCGGTGACGCCTTCGATGATCTGACCACCCTGCGGTATACTTACGACGAGCAGGACCGGCTCGAGACTGTGCTCCACAATGGCAAAATACTCAAACGCTATACCTATGACCCCAACGATCAGGTCGAGACTATCACCGATGCCCTCGAACTGGCGACCGGCTACGAGTATGATGAATTGGGCCGCTGCACCAAAACCAGCTATCCCGATGAGTCGGTCCGGGAGCAGACCTACGACGCCGAGGGCAATCTGTCCCGGGAAAAGACCCCGCTCGGCGTGGAATACAACTATGAGTACGCTGCAGCCAACAGACTGGATACGGTCTGGCGGTGCGGGTTGATCGTAGTATTCATAGGTCAGAAAGATACGATTGTTGATGCCTTGATGGAGTCGTTCGGCGTTGTGATGCCGTTCGAGGCACTTCTGAAAGCAGTAAGAGGAATCTGTGGCTGATGAAGAGGGTTCTTCAAATGAAATATGGTTGTATTGTTGCAGTCTTTGCTTGTCATGGTGAATCTTGAATGCTATACTCGTTTTGGAAATGATACTAATCTTATCAATATGTCTCCTTAGAAGAGAGGAGGGTGCCATGGATTTTTTAGATCAGCTTCTGGAGTTATCCGCTAAAGTAGCCAAGCAACGTGAGAACATCCAAACCGAGGAAGCAACGAAAACGGCCTTCGTGATGCCATTTATCAACGCACTGGGCTATAATGTGTTCGATCCGACTGAGGTTGTGCCTGAATTTACAGCGGATGTCGGTACGAAAAAAGGTGAAAAAGTCGACTATGCCCTGATGAAAGACGGCAGTCCGATCATTCTTTTTGAGTGCAAATGGTGTTGCAGTAATCTTGATACAGCCGATATTTCACAGTTATATCGCTATTTCTCTGTTGTTGACGCTCGGATTGCGATCTTGACGAATGGCATCATCTACCGGTTTTATACCGATCTTGAAGAAACAAACAAGATGGATAAGAAGCCATTTTTAGAGTTTGATTTACTCAATATTGATGAGGAGCTAGTCAAGGAAGTCAAAAAAATCTCGAAACCGGCCTTTGATCTTGAGAAATTAATGGCAACTGCCAGCGATCTGAAATACACCAAGGAAATTAAGAATATTCTGAGTGAGCAAATTAATTCGCCCTCGGAAGAGTTTGTGCGTTTTTTTGCATCACAAGTCTATGCTGGGCGATTGATGCCCGATGTACGTGCCCAGTTTACAGATATCACCAAACGCGCTTTCCGCGATTTCATCAACGATCAGATCAACTCCAGACTCAAATCGGCTATGACCGCATCGACAATACAGACAGATGAATCGGTGGATGAAGAGGAACAAATACCTGAGTCGGATAAATCCAAAATAGTGACCACTGAGGAGGAAATCGAAGGTTATCACATCGTTAAATCGATTTTGCGTGAAGTAATTGATCCCAAACGAGTGGTCATGCGTGATACAATCAATTATCTGGGCATTTTACTTGATGATAATAACCGCAAACCGATCTGCCGCCTCTATCTGAATACAGCCAATAAATACTTGGCCCTCATGGACGTGCAGAAAAAAGAGGAAAGATTTCTTTTGGAAAGCCTTAACGACATATACAAATACGCGGAACAACTCAAGAACACACTGACATTCTATAGATAATAACTATCGTGGTTGTGCCCTATGGATTCAAAAAAAGCGTGGCAATGGTCAACGCCATTTCAATAACCGGTTTTCATTGTCGGTCATCTTTTTTTCAGGAATCAAAGAAAAAGAAGGAGATAGCCAGGCCCCTTGGAGAAGTCAGGCTGATAGCATTAAGGAGAAATAATGCATGTAAAATGTCCTAAGTGTGGTGGAACAGGAAAAGTTGGATACGGTTGTTGTGGTGGCTTGCTATTATTCCTATTCTTAGCTGGGATTTTTAATATTATTGGATTATTGATCATAGGTGTGGCATTTGGTGGCAAAGGTGGAATTCAAGCGATGTTTCTGGGTGGACATGGGTCAATCCTATACGGAATAGAAAAAGGTGATTCGCAAAGTATTGCTATCGGAGTCGTTTTATGTATAATTAGCCTTGTTCCTTTAGTAATTGTAATAAGTGGCAAATCCTGCCCAGTATGTAATGGTAGGGGGAAATCAGTAGTGTATTCAGATCAGGATATTACTTCACAGCCAAGACAAGTTTCCTATCAATCAGAATCAAAAAATGAGAAAAGCGATAAGGACTTTTTAGATGCATTGGAGAGACTTTCCAGACTCTATGAAAAAGGGATGTTGACAGAAGAAGAATTTAACTCAAGTAAAACAGAGTTAATCAATAAATTTCGATTATAACAGAGTGCCACCGGGTAAGCTTTTAACCTTTATTTGCTGCTGTGAACAGATTTCAAGTTACTTGCCCATGCAGCGTTCAAAAATTCATTCGCAGTGAAAAGGCTATGGATGTGCAGTAGGAATGTCTAATGCATGAAAATCTCGACTTTACTCTCGATCAAGTTTGATCACGAAGACAATAGGATATCCACCAGAGAATCGTTTGGGTATACAAATAGCTTGATGACCGGGTCTAGAACAGTCCTATCCCACCGACCCTCAAACAACTTAGCTCTGTCCCGGATAATAATCCAATTGCTCTCCCGGACTCAGACGGACTTCATTCTGTTATCATCCTGAACCGTTATGCACAATGTACTATTCTTTATTCAGCTATTTCGGATCAATCACACCTTCTTAGAGATAAGGACAATCAAGTTCATCCCACCAATCAATGAGTCCATCTCCGTCGTTATCCAGGCCGTCGTAGCAGGTACTGCCTGATTCAGAGCTTCCTTCGCAATAGGGAACACAGTCGAATGCTTCGCAACCGTCCGGTCTGACCGGTGAGTCCGGAATCGGCTGGCCCGGTGCCGGCATGTCATTATTATAGTCCTGGAAACCGGGAAAGCATCCGTCAAAGACACAGTAACCGGAAACCTCGTCGGTGTAAGTGGTAAAACTGTTCTGGTAGAGGCACGACTTATTGATGCCGCCGCAATGGTTATGTTCGAAGTATGGGGCTTGGTAATTTGGCGGACTGCTGGTGGTATAGCCTTCATCAATTTCACTGTCACAATCGTTATCAAACAGGTCGAAATATTCGGTGTAATCGGGATTACAGGTATTGTCCGGCTGTTCGAGAGTATTCCAGGCATATTCGGCATAGATATCAAGTGCATCTGAATTCGAATACTTGATGAGTCCGAATAGATTGTGCCTCTGTGCTTGCGAGGACCACTGTGTAATGTTGTGCAGATACTGATCAACATCATTCCATCCACCCACACCGAAGGATTTGAGTCCATAGAAATCGTAATAGGTTGCTGCTTCGCGGATATTCCAGGGAGAGCCCCAACCGATTCCATAAAACCATGAACCGGGGATGATCGAGTCGGTGTCGAGCAGATCATTCCCCCACCAAACCTGGTCAAGCTCTTCTCCGGACAGAGGATTGCCCAAACCTTTTCCGAAGTGGGCCGGGTTGAGCATATCGTCCCAGAAAATCAGTTTAATCTTATCATAGGGATAATTTACAGGCTTGTGCTGGTTCAGCCAGCGGGCCATGGAATTCAGGTGATTGGTGATATTGAGATATTTCCCGCTATAGCCCGGAGTCACGGCATCGTCACCGCCAAGTCTTCGAGACCGGCTGTCCCTGCTTTGACCGGCTGTAAGCCTATGGAATTCTGAAATGTCAAAGATCAGTACATATTCGGGTTCCAGAGTGGTCAGGGTAGGCTGAACGATTCGACAGTCCCAGGCAGGATAAAAGTCTTTTTCGGCAAAATTGAAGAGGTCTCTGGCATCGAATTCACCCGACAATGCTCTGAAATCATAGTTCACAACGAGATTCTCATCCGGAGCCATGCTGCCGCCGGCAATCCGGTGAATCACGGTTTTCTTTCCGAAATTCACATCATTGTAATTGTAGTCGTCATCGGACTTGACCAGCTCATAATCCACTCCTTCGGTAAAACATTGCTCCGGATCCGCATACTGGCAGACGGTGATCTTAGTCGTACTTGTGGTGATGACATTACTCAAGAGGCCGGTAATATCGGATACGGCCACATCATCAAGATAGTACACCGTGCCTGCCCCAGTCCCTTTGGCATAAAGTTCCACATCGATACTGGCTATTTCGGGCGCATAAGTCGAAAAGACAGCCACGTAATGGCCCCAGCCGCTCTCGGGCGGGACCATATTATTTCCATGCGGTCTGGCAATCTTTCTGGTATAGGATGAGTGAAAAGGCTGACTCCCATTGGCTTTTCTGAATGTAGCAGTCATTTCAAGGATTCCCGTCGCGTTGATCGGGTAATCAGCTTTCAGCCAGAATGAGACTTGGAAAACACGGTTCCGACGGTACGTATCGGTCAGAAGAATGCGATTTGAGCCTGTTTGCTGGATATAAGGCTGCAGAATATCGCTTTTTTCATTTGGGTCCAGGCCTTCAGGAATGGTGAGCATCAGTGATTGACTGTTACTACCGGCAATTCTCAGATTATCGATCAGCACAAACTCGGTTGTATCGTTCATACTATCTCTGACGCCATAATTGGTAAACCTGATCTCGATCATGTCACTCGGTTCTGTAAATACATGGGATTGATCACAATGCCAGACCTCATCATGATCGGAAAGGTCAAACAGTTGGGACCAGTTTCCCCAAGAGCCATTGTTATGGATACGGCAATCCACACTCAGGCCCTCGTTGGGCTCAAAATCGGCACTCATGAAATAATCAAAGAGTAACTCCTCGTCAGCGTGGGTCACGGTATAAAAAATCTTACTGATGTAGGCATCTCCGGTAGTATTGGCGTTGAGCCTCATTTTGCTGCCATGGTCCTGTCCGCCGCAATCATCATTGGGATTGGCTTCCTCCACGACAACAGAGCCCTTTACTGTCCATTCCGCAAGCGAATCAAGCTCGTAGACAGTTGTATCAATACTCCGAAAGACCATGTGATCAATCCGGGCAGCCTCATTGGCTTCATCGGCATTGTTGAAGAAGGTAATATCGATGTCGTGTCCCTGTGGATCCAACACTAATAATCCACCCAACCCAGATGCATAGGCATGCCAGGTATTATCTCCACCACCGAGACAATCCACCGGATTGATAAACCATTCCTGATAAGTAACATCAGTATCGAATTTGTAACCCGCATACAGGCATTCACTATTATCCAGATTAAAACGGTTGAAATAAAACACATTAAATCGTGCTATATCGAGTGAGGAAGTATCGAAACGTTTGGTGACCTGCGAATTACCATCGATACGCATATTGCTGGCAGTGTAGTTAGCGAACGATATATTGGTTACCTGCTCGACCTCCGCATAATTCTCGATGGTCCAACCTGAAAGATCGGTAAAATCCGCCGAATACATGATTATACCGTTATCCTCAAGTCTGAGGCTATCGAGGCGAACATTTTCAATCAATTCATCGGCCGTATTGGTGAATTTAAGTTCGAGGTCGGTGCTCAATCCCGTGAGTTCAACTTCATTGTCACAATGCCAGAGGTTATCACTATCATTTTTTTCATACAGGAGAAGCCAGACGCCACCATCGACGCGGTAATAGGCTTGCAGATATTCTGTAGTTTCAAGACCCGTCAACAGATAATCCACCTTCAGGTCAAGATTGGCATATCCGGTCGTATCGATGATCGGACTGATGATACTTGAAAATGGACCGGGTTGTTGACAGTTTTGACAACCACCATCGATCCGGACATTACTTGAACCAGGCGATGTTGGAACGCATTCATCCTGGACATTTTCCGTTACAGCGTTCCCTGATTCAATTGTCCAGTCACCCATTTGTTCGAATTCATCATGTTCAAAGTTATATCCATTCAAATTCAGATTGGCTACGCGAATATAATCGGTGGAGCCCGTGGCAGTGTTGAGCAGTTTCAATTCAACCGGCTGAAGATCATTATAAATTGTATACCAGCCAACCGAGCATCTCCAATTATTATCACCGGGACCTGAACCGGTATAGTAGGTTACAAATTCACCCGTTCCACCCAAGCGATACTGCATAACCAGATTCTCGCTTGAAAATAAAGAAGAAGCTTTATTATAATCTATACTGAAGGTGACTTGATCGTAAGATGTTGTGTCAAAAGTCCGGGTGATTGAAGCGCCTCCACTGAGTCTGATCTGCCAGTTACTTAAAGCATCCGGACAGGAATCGGTTCCCACCTCGATATATGCTTGTCCTGATATGTCCCAAGTTTCGAGTGTATCGAACTCATCGATAATCAGAGGTGTTTCGGCAACGCGAGACCACTCAGAGTCATTGGTGGTTGCCTGGATGAAATCCCAGTTGTCCGGCTCAGGATCAGAACCCTGATCAAAACTCGGATTTGGCAAAAGATTCGCGAAAGCATCGGGAGTACAGGAAGGCGGATTTTCGCAGGGGACGGCCACATCACTCACGATCGTAAAGGGAATATTCTCGGCCCACCAACCTTCTCTCAAATTATGATCCGCATCCTCGATCACTCCGGGGCAGTTCTGATCTGTAATATCACGGGCCAGATTGACACAGGGATAGAAATGTCGCTCCTTGGTATAGTCCATTCTGTATTTATTCAGCGCGATCAAGTGCTTGTATTTCAGACTGCTGTCAAGGATATAACCATTCCATCCGGCGGCATGGGGCCACATGTTGTACTTATAGCGAGTGATCGTATCGATGAAGGCACTCATTTCATCCGGAATGAGGGTGATATTGTCAAGTAGTGCTTCCGGATCATTTCCCTGCTGGTCGGACGTGAGTCTGAATCGTAAGAGAATGCCGTTGTAATTCGCGGCTTCGGCCGGGAGATACATCATGTTTGACGTGCACAGCCATTCGTTATTATGCTGTCCGCCATTCTCAGTCCAGAATGAATATGGAGTGGGATAGATCACTTCGGTCCAGGTATCAGTCTCGAAATCATACCAGTCAAGATGTAAACCGTCGCTGGTGCCCGCCGCCATATTTTTTGTCTTGAGATCGAATTTGACTTTGAACAGTCCGTGACCGCCGATAGGAACCGGGTTGATCATGGTCAGAATAGCTTTCGGTTCCGTTCCGTTCAGGGTAAATGAACCGGAGCCGATGGCTCCTTCGGGATTACAGCCGGAATCGTCACTACTATAGTTCCAGGTCCCGGCAGCATTGACCGACCAGTTTCCATTGGTAACAGGATCATCATCGAGCCAGATCGGATCAAGTTGTGGTACATCGTCAGTATCATTCCCCCAATATGCTCTGATCTCGACATCGGGCCAATCCTCAATAATCATGACGGGAAGGACAAACTGGTTTTCCGTGAAGAACCAGGTCATAGTGATCATGCCATAATAGGCACCGGTTCCTCCAGATACTGTCTGGATGTCAGCCGGATCTGCCAGAATATTGATGACCCAGTTGCCGCCCTCTGGAAGCGTTTCGATCACATAGCCCTGATCTCGCTGGAATCCATCGGCGGGAAGCCTTTCGTCCAAATCGATATTCGAGATTGCCGCCACGGACGTATTCATCACCGGATTTCCGATGACAATCTTGTTGCCGAGAGGCCAGCGAGCGGCAGGTATGTCCACAATGGGCACATCAAGACTACCCTGTGATACTTGATAGAGCCAATCTTTCAATTCCCGGGCCGCAAATTCATCTTCGGTTCCGAGATCAGCATAGATTGTCCAGTTACCCTCAGGTGCTACTTCAATAATCTGCTGGCAATTTGTGAAGATATGCTTGGGTTCAGGCACGATGGCAATCTCATCGTAAGGCCAGGCAGAAGCACAATCTTCATAACAGTTTAAACAGTTTTCTTTTAATTGTTCGCAGTAGCCGTTTCCACAAGTGTCTTGCGCGGGAACACAGAAAAAGTCCTCATCACAGGCACAATCCGGTGGAAAATAGAGATTCACGCTCTTGCAGATGGTATTTTCCGGACAAAGCGGGACCAGTGGATCACACTCGTCCAACTCACCGATATCCAGACACCAGCCCTCAAAACAAACCTGCCCTTCACGGCATTCATCATTACTGTTGCAGCCGCAGTCTTCTGGTAGATTACATGAATTCTCATATGTTTCATTGCAGTCACCGTTGAGATTAAGACATATGAATTGATCGAGAGCAGGGACACAATATCCTTCATAATACTCTCGATACTGAATATTTGTCAGTCCTCGACAGCACGGTGGCGATAATGGACCGCGCAACCCTCCTTCTGGGATACAATCAACAATTTTTGCAGTATCAGCCTTACTAGGGTTGATTGGATCAGGGCTATCCTTTACCTTATCATTCGAAGGCGTTACCATGGCGATGTCTGGACCGAACAATCCGTCAACCCCCTTCTGCATCGCCCCGTTTTCAATCCTGACTTCGACCGGGCTTATTTCTCGGGCAGCGCTGAAAACAGGGAAAAAACACACAATACACCAGTACATCACGAGAAAGGTTTTAAACCACATAATATCCTCCTCTGCAAAAAAGAATTGAGTAATTCTAAATCCCCCCGTATTGCTATAAATCCCTTTTTCTGGTGATGTGTAATTTGTAACAGATATAAATAAAGCTGTCAACTATTTTTATTACAGGAGGAAGTTTCTAGCATTCACTATATAAGAATATAGCCTTTTCACAGGATTAACCAAGAATGTTAATCCATTCAGTAATTGTATGGTCTTCAGATTCCTCACTTTCTGTGCTATGCTATGATAACTCTGAGGGAGCACCGGGATCACGATATACGTATCACAGGTAGAGCAGATGGCAGAATGTCCGTTTTCCGTCAGCATAGTCAGCACCAACGAGGGCTGTAAGCCAAACCTTATCCTATGCTCGCGCGTAAGGCACCTTTGCGCTGAGTATAACATCAATCTTACGACTAATCATTGTCGAGCTGATGTGATCGTCATCAGCACCTGCGGTTTTTCTGCATCGCTGGAAGAGAGCACTATCAGACAGACTGTCTACTCCTTGTTATGTGTAAATGGATCACAGAGGACACAGAAAAAAATGGGAAGAAAAGTGTTCAGCTCGATTGTGGGTATCGGATCGATCTTCTGATCGAGGCAAAGGAATCTGTAAAACTGCATCAGGCAATGAGTTGTTCGGATTGGGCCTTGTCGAGTTCGAGTGATATGATTCGTGAGATACCCGGGTCGGCCATGGTCACTCCGTAAAAGACATCAGCGACCTCGACCGTATGTTTCGAGTGGGTGATCATGATGATCTGAGATTTTTCGGACATTTCCTTGAGGAGCCGGGTGAATCGGGAAGTATTGGCTTCATCGAGGGCGGCGTCGACTTCATCGAGGAAGCAGAGTGGGCTGGGCCGATAGTAGAAGATGGCGACCAGGAAGGCGATAGCAGTCAGGGCTTTCTCGCCGCCGGACAGCAGGGAGAGAGTCTGCAGTTTCTTACCGGGTGGTTGGGCCACAATCGTAATGCCCGTTTCGAGTAGATCGTCTTCCTGTTCAAGCTGCAATTCAGCGAACCCACCGCCGAACAGACGCTGGAACAGGGCCTGGAAGTTACTGTTGACTTCGTCGAAACAGGTGCGGAAGCGCAGTTCGGATTCACGATCAATTTTCAATACGGTTTGCTGCAGGGTCTCGATTGCTTCGAGCACGTCTTTTTTCTGGGTAGACATATCGTCGATTTTTGTGCGAATGGCTTCATATTCCTCGGGTGCGGAGAGATTCAGGTCATCATAACCTTCGAGCCTTTTCTGACATTGTTCGATTTTCTTTTTGAAGGCCAGTTCTTCCTGTTCATCAGCCAGTTGAAAGCCGAGTGATTCGATGTCCTGAGGGCTGCATTTGAGTCTATTGGTGATATCTTCGAGGACATGAGCCAACTGGAATTCGAGAGATCTTTGATTGACTTGTGCTTCGGCATAGGTTTCTTTGAGCGGTGTCACTGTTTTTGTCAGAACGCCTTCCCATTCGGTTTCCTTTTCGACCTGGGTCTTGACATCCTGGAAGTGGTGCGTGGATTGGTCGATGTCTTGATTGATGGTTTCGAGTTCGCCATGCAGCCCTTTCAATTTGCTATCCGTATCAACGATGGTCTTTTCCAGGGTCGTTTTCTGCTGGTGGGCCTCGACGATTCGGCGTTCATTGCGGCGGGCCTGGTTTTCAAATTCTTCGAGCATGTCCTGATGGGTCGCCAAGCTGCGTTGAGCATTATCGACTTTTTCTTTGAGCGAGGTCCAATTGACCCGGACATCGGTGAGTTCTGATTGGACCCGTTCCTTTTGTTCATTGAGTTCAGCGAGTTCTTCATCCAGGGCGGTGGTAATGTTTTCGAGTTCGAGTCGGTAGTTTTCGGCTTTGGCCAGGGATTGTTCGAGGTTGGCTATTTCGTTCCGATTATGTTCCAGATCGTAATCGAGCTGTTCATATTCGAGCCGACTGACTTTCAGGGCATTTTCGTATTGGGAGATATCGCGTTGAATACTTTCGAGGTCCTTGAGCAAGCTTTGTTGGGTCAACTGCAGGGTGTGTTTCTGTTGTTCACAGTCATTCCCGGCCTGTTTCAATGCTTCGAGGGCCTGTTCGTAGTCGTTTTTGCGGTTTCGGACTTCTTCACAGCGGGCCTTGAGCTCGACCAGGTCATGTTCGAGCGCACCGATTTCCTGTTTGCGGGAATAGAGTTCGATCGTCGCGGTCATTTCGCGGCCGGCCCTGATGATTCCGGATGGTTCGAGGACGACACCCTCGGTTGTGATATAGGTCAGGGCCATGTTCGACTCATGTTGATGTTCGATCGCCATTTCGAGTGACGAAGCCAAAACCATGCGTTCGAGCACGCGATCGAGAACAGGAGACAGGTCCGGGTCGGAGTTGACGTATTGCCGTAAGCGGGGCAAGCCTTCGAGTTGGTCCTGAGAACATCCGGGTTGTTTCGGTTTAATGTCCGTCGGACCGGGTCCAAGCGGCAGGAGACTGACCCGTCCCCATTCTTTTTCCTGGACAGTTTTGATCAGGGAAACAAGTTCAGCCTTATCTTCCACCAAAACAGTATCGAGACAGGTTTGAAGGGCGATAACCACAGGCAATTCATAGTCACGGTTGATCTGAATCCGATCGGTCAGAAGGGCAGGCTGCGGCCGGTCCTGTGTGCTCATTTCAGAAAGCAGGGCTTGGGTCCCGGGTGAGTAGCCCTCGAGCGAACTTTCCCGTTCTTCGAGTGACTGCAGGCGGGCTTCCTTCCTGTGTAATTCCTCGTTCCATTTCTCGACTTCCGCGAGTAGTTCGGCATATTTATTCTCTTCAGACCGCTTTTCAGCTTCCAGTTGCCGGTGTTGATCGACCAGGGCAGCCAATCCGATTTCGAGTGTGCTCAACCGAGCTTCGATCTCGGTCTGGCGCGGCACACAGAGTTGTTTTTTTTGTTCGTATTCGTGCTCTTCCCTGTGCAGGCGGTCCTGGCGGCGATCGATCTCCTCGACTATCGAATGGACCCGGGCCATCTGCTGATTCAGTTGTGAAATGCTCGAAATCGTTTTCAGATGGTCGCGTTGTTTGCTTTCCTTGCTTTCGGTCAATTCGAGGATACGTGTGGCGATTTCCTCGACCAGGGCCTGTTTGAGCCGAACCTGTTCCTCGGCGGTCCGGGCCTGGTCGGACAGGTCTTCGAGTTCACTCTCCAATTCGGTATACGTGGCGTGGAGACTGTGCTTTTTCTCCTGCAATTCTTCGATTTCGTATTCAAGATTTTTCACTTCCGCGGCCAGTTCGACCAGACGGGTCTGAGAAAAATCAATATTTTGCAAAGACAGGTCCACGTCTTTTTCGAACGTAGACTTGCGTAAATGCAGGCCATTCAATTCGGTCCGAAGTTGTTCGAGCTGTTCTTCCTTGAGGTTTTTATCCCGGACACTGGTCGCGATCTGCGTTTCAAGCTTGGTGATCTCATCCAGCAGGGCAGTACATTTTTCAGTGACCTGTTTGATGTCAGCCTTCATGGCCGACAATCTGAATGAGGCATACTTTTTTTCGAGATCGATCAGAACGGCTTTGTCCTGCAGATAGCGTTTGGCTCGGCCGGCTTGTTTTTTTAAGGTGTCAGCGATGTTACCAAGCTCGAAAAGCCTGTCTTCGATCCGCACAAGGTTTTGATGGGTGTTCTCGATTTTTCTGAGGGCCTCTTCCTTCTTGGATTTGTAGCGAATAATACCCGCCGCTTCCTCGACCAGGAGACGACGCTCCCGAGGTTTACTTCGCAAGACCAGATCGACTTTACCCTGCTCGATCAAAGCATAGGAACCCTTGCCCAAACCGCTGTCCATGAACAACTCGACTATATCTTTCAACCGACAGGGCACACGATTGATGTAATACTCACTCTCACCGTCACGAAACAAACGCCTGGTAATCTCGGTCTGGCCGGGAAGCACCCGAGGCAGTTCACCCGAACTATGGATGACCAGCGTCACCTCAGCCATGCCCACAGGCTTCCGTTTCGGCGAACCGTTGAAAATCAAATCTTCGAGACGATTGCCCCGTAGGGTCCGGATGTTCTGCTCGCCAAGCACCCAGCGGATCGCATCCGAAATGTTACTCTTGCCGCAGCCATTAGGACCTACGATTGCGGTGATCCCCGGTCGAAATTCAATCTCCATCCGGTCGACAAACGATTTGAAACCCTGAATGTGCAACCGCTCGAAATACATGCTCTGCCTTTCCGATCCAATTTCCGGATTTACCGTCAAAACATGGTACCGATCACGAACCTGTCCGGCTTGGAGCAAGGACCAGAACCCTTTCAGCCCCTGTCTCCATCAAATCAGATCCATTGTAGAACATTCCCTGCCAGAAATCAAGGAAAAAATACAAGGGGAGGTAGAAATCCGGACTGAGCATATCAAGATGTTGTATTTGACCGATGTGTCAGACGGGTCATTCAGATGAGCTACCCCGTGAACTCAAATAGTCAAAAAAAATCGAGGCCAGATATTCATAACCGAGTTCATTGGGATGGAGTCCGTCAGGCAGAAACAGGTCGGCCAGATTACCGTTATAGTCGCTGATGGCTTCATGGAGATCGACCAGGTCCAGACCGTTGTTCAGGCAATAGCTTCTGATTTGATCGTTCAATTCTTGTGTGGGTTCGAAGCATTCCTCATAATAGAGGCAGGGGGTCAGGGTGCACAGGATCGGGATGGTTTGATTGGCTTGACAGGCTTCGGCCGTTCTGGCGAGATATTCGAGGGTTTGGCAGTTATAGGGTTCGTAACAGGCACCGGGAAACATGAGGTCGTTGATGCCGATCAGGAGAATGAGATAGGCTGGTCGGTAATACCACAGATACGTATCAAGGTAATAATGAAACAGGTTACCGGAGGTCATGCCTCCGATACCTTCGTTGAACGCTTCTGCTTCGTCACCGAAGTATTCCTGGAGTTTCGGAGTCAATTTAGCCGGATACTCGATACCGTAGCCACCCTCGGTGATACTGTCGCCGGTACAGACGAACAGGTTGGGGGTATTGGAGCCGATGAATTCGATCACGATGCTCGAAATCGGGGTCAAACCGGGAGCATAACCGAGTGCATCAGCCTGACAGCGATAAAAATATCTGTTGCTCGGCACAAGTGCGTATCCGAACCGGAAGTGCATGAGACCATCTTGCGGAGGCGGACAAGCTTCCACGGCCAGGATGTTCGAGAGGTCGGCCTGATCGGAAAGTTGGATGACATAGCTGGTCCCGGAGACGGTGCTGTTCGTATCTTCGATCACAACCAGGGGATGCGGGGAGGAAAGCATGATTCCGTCCACCGGGCTGACAATGATCGGGTTGTTGAGAGGCGGAACAGTCGGGGTGCTGGTCGGGGTCATGGTCGGGGTCGGGGTCGGGGTATCCTCCGGGTCTGAATCGTCATCGTCCGTACAAGCCAGAAACAACAATCCTGAACCGTAGAGAATAATGAACAGCATTCCTATACAAGAAATGAATCGTCTCATTTTCACTCTGACTCCCGGCATAAGGTCTGTTTTTATACCTTTCTCGATATCCTGACCAATCGATCGATACCCTGATCCGTCAGATCAGATGGGGCCTATCAGCGGCTCGATTGCCGGACATAGTCGAGGTCGGCCTTGACCATCATTTCGATCAAACCCTCGAAGCTGACCTTCGGTTGCCAACCCAGTTCTTGACAGGCTTTAGTCGGATCACCGATGAGCAGATCGACTTCGGTCGGTCTGAAGAAGCGGGGATCGACTTTTACCAGGACACGTCCGGTTTTTCGGTCGCGGCCCACTTCGGCAATGCCGTCTCCCTCCCAGGCGAGGGGCATCTCGAGCAGCTCGAACACTTTCTCGGCAAATTTACGCACGGTATGGGTTTGGCCCGAAGCAATCACGTAATCAGTGGGTTTAGCTTGCTGTAACATCAGCCACATGGCCTCCACATAATCGCCGGCGTAACCCCAGTCTCGTTTCGCATTCAAATTACCCAGGGTCAAAACATCCTGTTGGCCGTATTTGATTCGTGCAGCGCCGATGGTTATCTTGCGTGACACGAAATTCTCACCCCGTCGGGGCGATTCGTGATTGAACAGAATACCGTTACAGGCATACAGGTTATAGGCTTCGCGATAATTGACTACAATCCAGTAGGCATACAGTTTGGCCACGCCGTAGGGTGAACGTGGATAGAACGGTGTGGTCTCGGTTTGAGGCACTTCCTGGACCTTACCATACAGTTCCGATGTTGAAGCCTGGTAAAATCGGGGCGAGATACCAAGGTCCTTGATCGCATCGAGCACCCTCAACGTCCCGACTGCATCAGTTTCGGCAGTATATTCCGGCACTTCGAACGAGATTCTGACGTGACTCTGGGCGGCCAGATTGTAGATTTCCTCGGGTCTGGTCCGCTCGATCACCCGATTGAGATTACTCGAATCAGCCATGTCCCCATAATGCAGCACCAAGCGTTTCTCGTCTTTTTTGTATCGTTGATAGAGATGTTCGATCCGCTGCGTATTGAAAGTTGAACCGCGTCGAACCAGCCCGTGGACCTCGTATCCTTTTTCCAGCAACAATTCGGCCAGGTAGGAGCCGTCCTGACCGGTAATACCGGTAATAAGCGCTCGTCTCATTCCCATCCCTTTCATAAATCTCGAAAAACAGGGTCATGTGCCGGTCCTGTTAATTGTGTCATCCACCCTGACCAGCTGAATCACGAGATGTTTCATATCCCCTCTGCTCCTAAAAAGCAAGCATGGTACGATATTATTCTCTTGACAAAAAACCGGTACATGGTTAAGCAAGGATAGGGATTATCAAGAGGACAGGAAAGGATGTCCATGTATGAAATCTGTGACAAATAATCGTTTTAGGACCATGTTCCTGGCACTTCTGATCATGTCTTGGGCAGGCACCAGCTTGGCAATCGAGCGGCGGGTCTATCAGACCAGACGGACCGCTGGCAGCCCGCCGGTTATTGATGGTCGGCTCGATGATCCGGTCTGGGAGCTTGTGGAGTGGAGCGGTGACTTTATTCAACGGAGTCCCCATGAAGGGAAACCGCCTTCGGAGCAGACTGCTTTCAAAATCTTGTATGATGACTCTTTCCTCTATGTGGCTTTCCGCTGTTTTGATACGGAACCGGAACTGATCTCGAAACGCCTGTCGCGTCGAGACGGTTTTGATGGGGACTGGGTCGAGATCAATATCGACAGCCTGTTCGATCATCGGACGGCCTATTCGTTTACCGCCAGTGTTTCCGGCGTCCTGGGCGATGAGTATATCTCTGAAGATGGCGATAACTGGGATACGAATTGGGACCCTATCTGGTATTTCGAAACAATGATCGATGAGCTGGGTTGGACTGCCGAATTCAGGATTCCATTGAGTCAGCTACGTTTCAGTTCTGCACGGGAACAGGTCTGGGGCATACAATGCACTCGGCGAATTTTTCGCTATGAGGAACGCTCGAACTGGCAGAATATTCCCCGTGAGGAAACGGGTTGGGTCAGTCTTTTCGGTGAACTGCACGGCATTACCGGACTTGAACCGAAACGGCAGATTGAACTTCTGCCCTATGGTGTGGCCCAGTATGAACGTTTTCCCCGCGAAAGGGGGAATCCTTATGCTCGAGGTGAGCGGACCGAGTTCGACGCAGGTCTGGACGGTAAACTTGGATTGAGCACGAATTTTGTGCTGGATTTCACCATCAATCCGGATTTCGGCCAGATCGAGGCTGACCCTTCCGAAGTCAATTTGACGGCGTACGAGACCTTTTTCGATGAGAAGAGGCCATTTTTTATCGAGGGGCGTAACATCCTGGATTATTGTTTAACAACAGGGATGTGGGAGGACAATTATTCGAGCGATACCCTGTTTTACTCGAGACGGATTGGTCGGGCCCCCCATCGGACACTATCTTCCGACGCCGCCAATGCATATTTTGTCGATCAACCGGATGAAACCACCATTCTCGGTGCCTTGAAACTCACCGGCAAGTCCAGGAACGGTCTGGCGATCGGCATTCTCGAGGGGATTACCGCTGCGGAAGACGCCCGAGTCGAAATCGCCGGCCAGGAACATCATGAACGGGTCGAACCCCTGACCAATTATTTCATCGCATGTATTCAAAAGGATTATGATCAGGGCAATACGGTCATCGGAGGTATGTTCACCTCGACCGAACGCGATCTGGACCGTGATGAGTTGGATTTCCTGCATCGTTCGACCTTAACCGGCGGCTTGGACCTCTTTCAGCGCTGGGCCGATCAGACTTACTATTTCGGCGGAAAGCTGTTTTTCAGCCAGGTCCGGGGCGATCAGGAGGCCATATATCTGACCCAGACCTCCTCGACCCATTATTTTCAGCGACCTGACGCCGATCACGTCAACCTGGACCCGGACCGGACCTCACTGACTGGGCACGGCGGCTCACTTAAAATTGGAAAAAGCTCTGGTGAAGGGTTCCGGTTCGAGAGTGGACTGACCTGGCGCTCGCCCGGACTCGAATTGAATGATCTGGGTTATCTCCGGTCCGACGACCGGATCAATGCCTGGACCTGGGTCGGCTATCGCATAATCCAGCCGTTTTCCGTGTTTAATGCTTTCAGTACCAATTTGAATGGAACAAACCAATGGGATTTCAGCGGTGAGCATGAATGGAACAAACTCAATCTGAACTCGAATGCGGAATTCAAAAACTTCTGGACCGGCTCGGCCGGATTGACTTACCAGGAGGAGTCACTCTCGAGGAGTGCCTTGCGGGGTGGTCCTTCGCTCAAGGTTCCCGCAGGTCTCTCCGCGGTCGTTTCCTGTGTTACCGATTACCACAAACGACTCTATGGCGAATATGGCTTCGAAAGTTACCAGGGCGAGTATGGTTCATCGAATCTGGCCAATGTCTGGTTCTCCCTATGCTATCGTCCCTCGAACGCACTGAAAGTGACCTTCAATCCTTCATACGTGAATAGAGCTGATGCCGATGAGTATATCTCAACGATCGAGGACTCACAGACCGAGAATTACTACATTTTCGGAAAAATCCATCAGTCAACACTGGCAATGACGATCAGACTTGACTATACGTTGACCCGCAATTTGACGATCCAATATTACGGTCAACCCTTCATCAGTTCGGGCTCATATTCGCATTTCAAAAGAGTGACCGATCCGCGGGCCAAAGACTACCACAACCGCTATTATCAGTATGACTCCTCGGAGATTACCTATGCAGATCGGCGTTATTCCATCGATGAAAACCATGACGGTTCAACGGATTATGACTTTGATGATCCGGATTTCAATGTTCAACTCTTCATTTCCAATCTGGTAGTCAGATGGGAGTATGTGCCCGGCTCGACGCTCTATGTGGTCTGGTCACAAAATCGGGAAGCTTATCTGACAACAGGCGATTTCGCGGTGGGGGACGATCTCGATCATCTGTTCTCGATCCAACCCGAGAATATTTTTCTTGTCAAAATGAACTACTGGCTCTCATTATAGTGTCTGTGTTCAGCAATCATACAACGGTCATCACGGTCTGAAAGGTCTCGGAACGATTTCCGACCCGATCGGTCAACTGGACTTTCAATACATGTCGTCCCAGAGCGGTGCCCAGTGGTATCTGAATCTCGAGCCAATGCCGGTCCGGATCATACTCGGCCTCGAGGGCTTGATCGTCGAGACTGATTTCCATGTGTTCATCATCAATGCCGGTGCCCTCATCTCTGACCGTTAATCTGATCAGGGCCCCACGTTTGACCGAAGCGGGCTTGAAACCTGCCTGGGCTTGAATGGTGGGCGGCACAAGGTCCAGAAAGAGTGCAAATGTACTGAGATACCTGATCTGGGCTTCGAGGACCATCGCGTTCGGACCGGGCCGTTGACTGGAATACTGATAGCTCCAGTAGTGACCGTTTTCATAATACTGATATATTCCGAGTTTGGTCAGGTCAGACGAGCCCGTATCCGGAACCAGAAAGGTCAAAGTCGCAGTCCGGTCGAACGGTGTTCCGGCTGGGGTGAAGCTCACCGCCTGACCGAACGGGACCAGTTGTCCCTGGGCCTTGGCTTCGAACCGCTCGAAACCCAGATAGAGATGATCATACAAGGCAGCCTCGGGAATATACAAGACCAGATCATCATCTTTGAACCGGGCGGTCCTGCCTGGCTGAAAATGATAAAACATCCGGTTGTGCTCGAATAAAACCCGATTTGGATCAAGGGGATCTACGACCTTAATCTGAACCGGACCGGTCTGATACGCACTCAGATCAATTATGCCCATGATCCGGCCCGGTCCGAACTCATACAGCGGCACTTTGATCAAAGCGTGACGCTCAGCATCGGAACAGAGTATCAGCGGGGCAAACTGGTCCGTGTGAGTCCGTTCAGCCTCGAACACATGAAACGAACCAAAATCCTTCACAGACACCGATTTTAAGACAGGTATTTCTGTCTGGCCCGGTCCGGAAATCCGGTCGCGGAAAGAAGACAGATCAGTGCGAATTCTCAAGGGTAGTTTCAGGGTTGCGTGGTTCCCGGCATAGTCCGAAGCTACGAATTTCAGCAAGACCTTTTCTTGATGAAGGGTCTGCGTGTCAAGCGAGACTGTCGTTGTAGGCGAGGCCGACAGAAAGGGTGTCCCGGGCACAGAACCATGCCCGAATTTATGGATATAACGTGTCGGTGAATAACCGGATGCAATGAGATCGTAGAGCAATCCGTTCCGATGATTATTCGAGTAAGTCATGGCATCGAACCGTATTCGTTTGATCAGAACATCATCGCGGCATAGATCGAGTTGATAGATGCCGACTTTATTTGCGGCCCCAATCGTATCATGGACATCAACAGCGAATTCGATCGAACCGGTGACCACGGGCAGCTTTTGTTCGGTCATTCCGGCAAGTTGGCTGGTAGTCAATACCAGGGTCTCGGGCGAAAAATTCACAAAGGAGCCGGCTGAGATCGGTTTGAGTGACACACTCTTGAATGTCGGAACGGTCGTGTCCTTGAAAGCAGGTGTCAGATAGGGCAGGGGATTGATCGGCTTGTCTTCACCCTGTCTGAGCTCGAAGTGAAGGTGAGGTAAACCAGCACCTGTTTCACCGGACCAGGCGATGAGCTGGTTTTTGGTTACCGGCACCGACAGAAAGATATTACCCGGATATTTCCTCTTTTCCAATTGGGCCTGGGCAACATGGCTTTCGAGATGCAGGTAGTTTTCCTCGAATCTGAGCAGGTGGGCATAGACGCTGACCAGGCCGTTTGCGTGTTTGATATACAAAGCTTTCCCGTAACCACGTTTCTGAACATTGAGGCGATAGATCGTTCCGGACTCAACAGCTCGGACCTCGAGTCCGGTTTGGCCGCCTGTTTTGAAATCGATCCCGGCATGAAAATGATTGTTGCGGAATTCACCAAATGAGGATGACAGGCCGATATAGGAACTCAATGGCCACTGCAGTGTGGGGAGTGGAGGTGTTGGTCCCGCAGCCATTAATACAATGATCAGACACACCAGCACAGTCAGAAAGATCTTAAATGTATTTCCCGGTAATTTTGATTTTTCAGCCATATTGTTGTAATATATAGGTCATCGAATACAGATCACAAACGGTGCAGCCCGAGTGTCTTCCGCCAGGCATGGCCTTGCAATTCCCGGCGAGCATCGGAAAGGATGTTTATAATGAAAAAGATGAAAAGGTCCACTGAACGAATGATACAATACCTGGTGTATATGCAGGTCCTGATTGTCTTGGCTTTCCTTATGGCTTGCAATCAAAGCGATACGTCCGAGAGTGCTTCAGAGCTTTTCGTTCAGTTGAATCATGGTGATTGCAAGGAGTTTGGTGCAGACGATCAGGCGGCATCCGCGGGACCGTCTAACCATCAGGATTGTCTCGAGATACAGGCAAACGGGAACGTATTACAGTTGCGGCATCTCAATGCGGGTTTCAATTGTTGTCCCGCCCAGATCAATGCAGAAGTGACCCTGGAAGGTCCCATACTGACGATCTCTGAGAGTGAAAGCGAGCAGGGGTGTCATTGTCTGTGTTTGTACGATCTGGATTATACTATTCAGGGGTTGGGTCCTGGGATATATACGGTCCGGGTGGTGGAGCCCTATCTCGAGCCCGGGGATTCAGTCCTGGAATGCCAGTTCGACATGGATGGCTCGTCATCGACCTCCTGCTGTGTTGACCGTCATCACTATCCCTGGGAATAACATCCTCACATTGTACTTGTCTTTCAGACTCAAATCGAGTATACCTGATATTCGTCTTGTTCAGGTGAACAGTGAGACATGTTCATCATTCTCGTAATCATCATCTATCACAAAGAGAAATGATCAGAAAAACCTTTTTTCGAAAGGTGGGTGAAATGACTCAACTCGTATCAAAAATCAACAGTATGTTCCGTCGGATACTCGAGGACCATCCCAATGCGCACCAGGTCTATCGGGAGCTCAGTGAGGGCATGTCCGCCAAGGGGTGCACTTTTGGCAGTGGACCGATGCCGTTGTATGTGAAGCCGTATTTCATCGATGGGGCCCGCATGCCTGAGATCCGCTGGACGACCGAGGTATTGATGCGGATCATGAACAAAAGCGCCCAGTTGTATTTCAGCGATGATGCCGCCAAGCCATTGTTTTATCTTTCACCCGCAGAGACGGAACTGATCGACGTACCCGTGGGATATCATGATCGGATCCAGATCACCCGCAATGATGCTTTTCTGACGGATGACACATTATACTATATCGAGTTCAATGCCGACAGCCCGGGCGGGCCGATGTATTCAGACGTTCAGGGCGATCTTATTCAACAGTCGGACGTTTTTGTCGAATTGTGCAAGCATTTCACCGTGGGCCGCGACCTGATCATGTGGCAGATTCTCAGAATGCTCATGACCTGCTACAAAGAATGGGGTGGCAGAAAGGAGCAGCCGAACATCTGCATCACTGCCGGTCCCGAAAGCGGGACTGCTCCCGAATTTCATGCGATCATAGCCTGGTTGCAGTCACTGGGATTCAAGGCGGAATTTTGCGGGACAACTCATTGGACCTACACAAATGGCCATTTACGCACACCGAACGGTCTGGAACCGGATGTGATTTATCGGCGAGGCTGGATTGGAGACTGGATCGAGCATATGGACGGAATCAAGCCGATCGTAGCCGCCTTGCGTGACCGGAAAGCCTGTATGGTCAATCCGCTTTCCTCGACCCTGGCCTCGAATAAATCGTTATTGGCCGTTTTGCAGCGTCCGGATATCAAGAAACTATTTACGACCGAGGAGCAGAAAGTCATCGAGACCTATCTGCCCTGGACCCGGGTTTTCGAACAAGGCAAGACTGATTTCCACGGTAAGAAGATTGATCTCCAGGAGTATGTCGGCAAGCATAAGGACACTTTTGTGCTCAAACCGATCGATTCCTATGGCGGTAAAAATGTCATCGTCGGTTTTGCCACGGACCCAGGGGCCTGGGCTGAATGGGTCGACAAGGGCTGTGCTCCTAAAGGCAAGTTCGTTGTCCAGGAAGTTGTTCACATTCCAGAAGAAGAGCTACCGGTCTTCGTCGATGAAAAATTGCAGTTCGTCAAGAAAAAGATAAACGTGAATTTCTATTGTTACGGGGGCATCTATACCGGCGGTGTGGTCCGCTCCTCGGACAGCCCGGTCATCAATGTTCATCAGGGTGGCGGTATGACCCCAATAATGTTTGTTGATGGCGAACGCCATTGAGATTTGAAGCGGAATTCTGAGTTGAAACCGGAGTTGATGCGATTGATATACGACCTGAGAAGCGGGGCTGAATAATGCGATTACAGATCAAGCCGGGCTGGGTGCCATGGTTTTTACCTACGATTTTGTTCCTGGTCTTTGTTGGAGCACTGTTGTGTCCGGGATGTAGCGATGATGAGAATGATCCTGATATTATCGTCGATCTCCGGGCGGATGTGAATCGCAACGGGACGATTGATTTTTCTGATCCGACTGAAGACACTGACGAGGACAGTTGGGATACGACTCATGGCGCCATCTTTCTGGCGAACATAGATGACGATCAGGAAACATGCCCAAATACGGGACCTGATCAGGAACTGGCCGCCTGTCATGATGCGATCGATGATGTGGTGAATGGAGAGAACGATCTCCTGGATATGGCCCGCCTGCAAACGGCACCTTTTCACGATGCAACGGATGATGCCAACGGCAGGCTCAGTATAAGTGAACCGGGCAGGGCCTTTGTGCGGCTGTTTCGCAAAACAGGCGACAGCTATACGATCTATAGCCCGGAAGAAGAGCTATCGGTAACCGATCTTCGTCACGGGATCGAATTCAGGCTGGAAGCCTTGGATTTCGTGCGAGATAGTTCGGTCTGGGATGGTTACCTCGATGTTACCTTTAGCGTGACCACAGAGGGTATGACTTACGAGGACCTGGTCCGATTGCGTGTCTCGCCTCTGATTTTTCATCATCACCTCGACAGCATCAGCACCGCTTATGTGACTGCTTTTAACGACCAGGCCTCGATTACATTTCGCTCCGATCTGCAGGCGGCTTTGTCTGCTGCTTCAGTCGAAAATCCGCTCTATGAATTCAGGAGCATAGGCGATCAATGGACCCAGGATTTCATGGAAACGGCATACATGTCCATGCCCGCTGAGGGAGGTCAGCATATCATCAGGGTCAATTTCCGCTCGGCGAATTTCACGAACAACAAACTGCGCAACGCAGGGCGGATCGTGTTTACCCAGTTGCGTGGTCCGGACATGGCCGGGGCGGTCTGCTATGATCCGGCCCATTCGGATTATATGGATTCCTTGAACAGTTTCGGGAATCTGGAGGTCATCCCACCGTTCTCTCATGCCGGCCAATCCTGGCCATTTGGCCGAATTATCCGCGGTAGCACTGCAAACTACTATCCGGACCAGTTTTTTGAGACCATGCTTGCCTCACAACAGATCCAGCTACCGGTCTCGATTGACACGGAATGGCTAATCGTTGGTCATGTCGATGAAGTATTCAGCTATGTTGAAGTGGAATCTGACCGGGGTTGGCTGCTCCTGGCCAATGATCCGATTCTGGCTATTGCCATGCTGCAGGATTTGGAGGCAGCCGGATACGGTGATGTGTTGATGTTCGAGGGGATGAGCTGGATGACGGGCCAATCAGCCGAGATTTCAGTTTCGCAAGTCCTATCCGATCCGGAACTCATGGACGCCAATGTCTGGGCCGCGATCATGGTTGATGAAATGAAAACCACGTACCATGAGATCACCGGCATCGGCGCGGATGAGATAGTGCCCATACCATTCCTGCATCAGGAAGTCTATGGCTACTCACTTGCCTATCAGCCGGGCACGACGAACTCGATCATCATTTCCCGGGACCACTTCGCCACACCGGCAACACACGGTCCGGTCATTAACGGTCTTGATATTTTTCGGCAGCAATTGCAGGACACTCTGGCTGCTTCTGGGATCACAACGCATTTCGTAGAGGACTGGGACTTATACCATGCCCTCTGGGGTGAGATACACTGCGGATGTGCGGTGAGCCGCACTGTTCCTAACGACATAATCTGGTGGGAGAGTGATATATGATGAAGATGAACTATTTCATGGCTCTAGTGCTGACCATGGTGGGACTATGTTCTGTTCAGAACGGCGTCGCTGCTTTTCAATCCGGTGCTCTCATCGCACTTTCGGCGCTCACTCCGTCAGAACAGGATGCACTCCTGCTGGCAATCAAACAAGCCCGAACCGACGAGCCTGACGCATTTGCCGCTGTCAAACAGGTCCGGGACAACCTGGCCGAGCTCGATGCCGTGAAACGTGGTCGTCTGGCTGTGATCACCCCGCTCCTGAAAAGTATAGGCGAAAAAGCACTCTATCCGCTTTTGGAACATATCGCAGTCAGTGATCCCGGCCCAACGGGCTTGACCACGACCGCCTGGTTGGCCTGGCAGTTGGGACTACTCGAAGCTGTGGGCATGCTCCGAGATGGGCGGACCGCGCCTGTTCTGCGTGCCGTAATCCAAAGCGAACAGCACGAGCTCGAAGTGTTCGAGACCGCGGTAGCGGCGTATGCCAAACTCGCGACCGACCGGGTCGTGCAGGACTTACTCGAACTGTCTTCCTGTCCGGAACCAAAACGTGCATCTGTTCTGGCAGGCATGGGCTTCTGTCGCCGGCTGGACATTGCCCGACACCTGGCCACGACACTTCAAGAAAATCCGGACCAAAACACTGCCCTGATCGTGGCCCGGGCCCTGGGCAGGATCGGGTCGGCCCTGGCCTGGCAGACGGAAATCATCGCACTCAGCGGTCAAGAAGGTCCGGTCCGGACCATGGCGGCCCGATCTCTGGTCGAAGCATACCTACGCTTCAGCCCGGAGGTCCAAAAGATGATCATCCGTTCTCTTCTCATGATTGATCATCCCGATACCTTGGACTATATTCAGGAACTCAGAATGACAACAAACCCTGATCGATATCAAGAACTCGATCAGCTCATCGAAAGGTTCCAGAAGAGCCCGTTACGGCGCATCCGGACCATACCCTGAATACTGTAGGTGAGTCATGCATAAGAATATCCCGTTTTCGCCTCCTGATATCTCTCAAACGGAGATCGTAGGCGTTATCGAGGTGCTGCGGTCAGGATGGATTACCACCGGACCCATAACAAAGCAATTTGAAAAGGAAATCGCCCGCTATTGTGCCACGCCTCGAGCGGTATGCCTGAACTCCGCCACCAGCGCTATGGAATTGACCCTCCGTATTCTGGGAGTCGGCCCGGGCGATGAAGTCATTACTTCGGCTTATACCTATACTTCCTCGGCCAGCGTGATCATCCACTGTGGGGCTACACCTATCCTGGTCGATACCGCTCCCGATTCATTTGAAATGGACTATCAGGCCCTGGATAAAGCAATTTCACCCAGGACCAAGGCCATCATCCCGGTCGATATTGCCGGAATCATGTGTGATTATGATACGATAATGACCATTGTCCAAAATAAGAAAAAGGCCTTCAAGCCCTCGGATAATCGTCTGCAGCAAGCGTTCGGAAGAGTTATCATCCTGGCCGATGCCGCTCATTCATTCGGGGCAACCTCTAAGGGTCGCACCAATGGGACCCTTTCTGATTTTACCTGCTTTTCATTCCATGCCGTAAAAAACTTGACCACCGCCGAAGGAGGTGCCGTGGTCTGGCCAGAAATCAACGGGATAGATAATGACTGGCTCTATCATGAATATATGTTACTCTCCCTCCATGGACAATCCAAGGACGCTTTCAATAAGAACAGATCAGGTTCTTGGGAATACGATATCATCTATCCCGCCTATAAGTGTAATCTGCCCGATATTCTCGCAGCTATCGGTTTGGCACAATTGCATCGCTATCCTCATCTGCTCGAAAAACGAAGAAAGCTGATCGAATCCTATAATGAATTCCTCGGGAAACTGCCGGTAATTCTGCTCGATCACTATAATGATCAGAGAACAGGCAGTGGGCATCTCTACCTGATACGTCTAAAAGATAAAACCGAAGAACAACGAAATGTGATTCTAACGAAAATGGCTGAACAGAGCGTCAGCTGTAACGTGCATTTCAAACCACTGCCCATGTTTACAGCCTATAAAGCAATCGGCTTCGACATATGCAACTATCCCAATGCTTATAACCAATATCGAAACGAATTAACACTCCCTTTATACAGCAGCTTATCGACCGATGACATTCACTATGTATGTTCATGCCTGGCTCATCTTCTATGACCATGGATTGACCCTGAAAGCCCAATAAACCTTGACAATGTTCCCGGGATAGTATAGCTTAAAATCCATAAATGTACCGTGTTATCGCGCCGAAGCGTGCCCTTCAATTTCCTGGCTATGCATAGACGGTTTTCCAGTCAAATTAGTAGGCAATAGGATTATATGATAAGATTGGCATGTCGATCTATCATGAAAACGAGCTCGAGCGATATTACCGAAAAGAATTATAGTGTTGTACTCACAAAGCTGATGAGGATTACTTTCAATCCTCGTACACAGGATGAGAGTCCATTTAGTGTTGTTCATATTATTGATCTTGTTCAAATGGACTATACATCCCTTTCGGAAAATAGTGTGTAAAAGGAACACGCCTGATGGGAATAATCCCCTGGGAAAGCCTGCCGTTAATCATGAAGAATGATGAGGTTTATCCTTATTATCAACTACTGAAGAATAAACCATATAGCCTGTTGGGTAAGCGTGTTTTTGATGTAGGCCTGGGGCTTGCTCTGGTCATCATTCTGCTGCCACTTTATTGCCTGATTTCGCTGGCGATTGTACTCGATTCCCAGGGCCCGGTTTTCTATAGGCAGGAAAGAGTGACGCAATATGGCCGGAAATTTCGCATTTTCAAATTTCGGACCATGGTCCGACATGCCGAATCGATCGGGAGCCAGCTTACAACTCAATATGATACCCGCATTACCAGGGTTGGCAGGTTCCTGAGAAGATTCCGCTTGGATGAAATTCCGCAGTTGTTCAATATTTTCAGCGGTGACATGACCTTTGTGGGTACGAGGCCGGAAGTGGAAAAATATGTCTCCAAGTACACTCCCGAAATGTATGCGACCCTGCTCTTACCGGCAGGAGTCACTTCAGAAGCCAGTATTCAGTACAAGGACGAGGAGCGTCTTCTCTCACCCGGTTGTAATGTAGACCAGGTGTATATTCAGCAGATACTGCCTGAAAAGATGAAATATAATTTGGCATCATTACAACAATTTTCGCTTGTGCATGAGCTACGAACTATGGTGCGCACCGTCTTGGCGGTTTTACACGGAGATCGCACCGCCTGACGGGATTTTCAGACCGGAGGTTAGCCCGTGGAAAATCTGGTTTCGATCATCACGCCCAGTTATAATTGTGCCGGTTTCATCGCTGAAACGATCGAATCCGTACAAAACCAGACCTATCAAAACTGGGAAATGATCGTTGTCGATGATTGCTCGACAGATGATACGAGAACCATCGTTGAATCCTATCAGGCACACGATTCACGTATAAAGTATTACTATCTTGCCCTCAACAGCGGGGCCGCAGTAGCCAGGACCAAGGCGATGGAGCTCGCTTCGGGTAAGTATATCGCCTTCCTTGACAGCGATGATGTCTGGGTGCCCACCAAATTGGAAAAGCAAATTGCTTTTATGCTGGCCCACCAGTACAATTTTACCTGTACTGCATATGCCCACATGGACGAACAGGGAAAGCCTCTCGACAGGATCATCAAGACGAAAAGAAAAACAGATTACAATGGGATTCTACTCAGTTGCCCCGTGGGCAATTCAACTGTGATCTATAATGCCGAGAACTTGGGTAAATTCACTGTTCCCAACATAAAGAAAAGAAACGATGACGCACTCTGGCTCCAAATCCTGAAAAAGGAAAAATTCATCTATGGTCTGAACCAGGTCCTGACCAGATACAGAATACGCCAGAATTCCATCTCCATCAATAAAATTGATTTATTCAAGTATCATTGGCAACTCTATCGAGAAATTGAACATTTATCACTGCCTCGCTCGATTTTCCACATTTGCTTCTGGATATTCTTAAAGGTCTTTCATGTGAAATGATAAAGATCGGACAAGCATGTGATCCGGGTTAGCGCAGGCATGCTTGTTGGCGAATGTTGGCCGGGGAATGGTGGCAATCGGCCGGACCAGCAGCCCTTTCGGAGAAGTCAAAGCAACTCTCCATACGACGAAGCATATGTCTATAATACACCACTCATGAGGTTTTCCGCCCCATGGTTGACAGATGCTGCTTGGGGTGATCGGGTTGGCCCAGAAATTGCTACGATAAGTGCGAGATAAGGAGGTCAATCATGTTCATCGATCGACGGCACAATCGTTCTGACAAGGTATACGAAGCGGTGACCAAGCAACTGCAAGCGGTAGTCCTGGATGGAAAGCTACAGACGGCCCTCTTGGCTGACAGTGACGGTTTAGTGATCGCTGCTGCCAACAATGATCCGCTCAATGATTCACTCGGTGTGATCGGCGGTAGTCTTCTGACCGAGCGGAATGGTGATGGGCATTCGCATGAGACGACCTATATCCTCAAGCGACGTGAAGGCAATTATTCGATAGTGTATCACCAGTTCAGTCTACTCGATCAAGACGTTATCTTTCTGGCCCTGGGTTCTGAGCTTGATACGGTCAAGCCACTGGTTTTGCGAGCTGTTACGGGCACCAAACGCATTCTGGAGAACTGAAGTATCCGTGTGGGCCTGGCGGGCAGTTATTCTGAGCCGAGGCCGGTGGAATCTTGGTGACGAGCCCTTTTCCTTTTACGGGCGGCGACTTCAGGTGCTTCGATGATGCAGGTGACCAGAATTTTAACTGCCATCCAGAGTAATTGACCGGTTTTGCGGATGAGTCCGGGTGGCTCATGGCCGACATCCGGCCAGCCTTTTTCGTCCGGTTGGACGTTCTCCCAGTTATGAAAGAGGCGTCCCCATTTACTTTTCAGTGCTTCCTGCACACGTTCATTACCGATATGGGGGTACCAGAACATATCGTGATAGAGCACACTGGCGATATATGACCAGGGCGCCAACCAGGTTTTGAGTGACCATTCGACCAATTTTTTCAGGTTTCCCCAATAGATCCGGTGCTGCATCCTGGCGGCGAAAGTCAGGTCTTTGAACGGGCCGACGAAATGCCAGTTTTCATGGGCCAGGTCCTCATCACCCACGATTTCGATTTCCGAGGGATCGCCGCAGCCGAGTCCTCGTTCATGGGCCAGCCGCACATATTTCAGGTCATTCAACGGGTCGAAGCCCATCATCTTGGCTGCCACGGCATCGATCGCCACCTGATCGGCCGAGGCCAGAATGACGTTTTTGCCGTACGGTGACATGCAGCGTGGGCCCGGACCATCTCCCGCAAAAGTCCCATCCATGACGGCAAAGACACCGCGATGGATTTTTTTCTGGATCATCAATAGATCGACCAGCGTTTCGTGAATAACCGGGTGGGTCCAATGCCGCCATTCGTTGAGCAGGCCACCGAGAGCATTTTTCATAGCCCCGGTCGTGGTGGTAAAAACATGCGTTTTCACTGTGGGTAGATGGATGATATTCTCACCGATAAAGCGTTTGGGGATGGAAAAACCGTCCGGATAAACCTCATTTAAACACAAGAACTGATCGACCAGGTCGCCGACCGCGTCCCTGATCGAAATCCATTCATCCCCTTCATACAGATGAATATTGCGCAGTCCATGGGCCTCGATAACGTGGATTTGTTTATTCTCACGTTCACCCAAATGAGCATCGATGACGACGGTCCGATTATGGCAGCCATGGACCAAGTCCTTTTGATAGCCGTCCTTGAGCAGGGTCCGGATGACCCCTTCGAGTTGCCAGGGCACCGTCGAGCTGCCCGGATAAAAAAAATGCCAGCTGATATTGATCTTCAGGGCCGTATCAGCATCCTTGGCCAGCACCTTCTGATAATCGGCCAGGTTCATTAAACGATAATAATCTTCCAATACGGTTTCGGGCGTTGTCCTGAGCACTGCTACTTTTGATCGGACCATCTGCTCTTCCTCATGCTTTCTTTCAGTAATAAAAACCCCGGAAAGGGGTAAAGCATTTCCGGGGTTTATCTTCACACAATGTGAATTGTCTTAGAGCAGAACAGCGACACCGGCATAGAGTTCGAACTTGGTCGAATCGGCATCACCGTCATTTTTATAGCCACCTTCCTTATATTCATAATCACCCATGCCCAGAGTCAATCGTAATCCACCGTCTAAGGCAAAGTGATCGTTCAGGAAATACTTGGCTCCGCCCTGCAGACCGAACATGAAACCAGTTATGGTCTCCTCATAACCATCATCAGTCTTTTCGTTACCGAATCCGAGAAAACCGCCGGCATAGGGAAACAATTCCGAGCTCAAATCGAAATAATAGTTGGCCCCAGCGCCCAGTCCAAAATACGTTGTGGTAACATCTTCACCATTTTCGGTCGAGGTCGAATCAAAATCGAACAAAACAAAGGCTTCGAGATTATCGATCACAACATAGCCACCGTGAACATTCAAACCAAATGTGGTTATCGTTTGATCTGTATCTTCAAATTCCCGTTTATCACTGCTGAAATTGAAATTGGAATCGCCGGAAATAATGATCGTGCCTGGTGATAACTGGACAGCCATTGCTTGCGGAACAATCAATAGAGCACACACAGCGACAAAAAGAATCATCTTTTCGAGTTTCATGATTAACTCCCTTCTTTGTTCATTAGGTTCAACTTCTTCAAATACTATTACTATTGCTCGTGCGGGTTTGTGACCTTCACGCTATTGCTACCCCTCCTTTTCACCTCCTTCCACATACGTTTCATACGTTTGGTCTTATGAGAATTCGGAATTGTTTCTTCAGTCTAATATGATAGATTTTCTCCTTAAAATTTCAAGTTTATATTTCATTCATTCGATTGATCAGGACCGGCAAAATGAGGAATGGGTTGACCGATATCGATGTGGTCGACACTGGTCAGTTTCCAGGAAGTTCCTTCTTGACGCAGTGCCAGTTGCATCGTCCCAAATGTGGTTGGACCGCCGACCAGAAAATACCTCTGGTTGTGATAGGCCGACAGATCGATACCCTGCTGGACGTGTTGATCAGGCACAAAGGTAGCTACCACTTTGAATTCAAGGCTTAGTGTCCCGATTGTATTGCTGTTGATCGTGGTTTCGACATGCTGGGTAATGATTTTAATGTCGCTAAACTGGGTGCATAGACGGCGCAGCATCTCGGCAATATTGGGTTTGGTCAGGCCGGACCGATCGATATACTCGTCTGAAATCAGAGCCATGAAAGCATCGGTATCCTTTGCTTGAACAGCCTGAATAGCCCGGTCCAGGAATTTTTCGAGCGGGTCTTTTTTCAGGACCTGATAGAGAAAAAGCAGAAGGGTCACGATCAAACCAAGTGCGATGTAGGCTTTTTGTGACATCGAACTCTCCAGGTGCTAGACGATCAATGAGAAGACGCTGTTCCCAAGTGATGTCTCACCTATTATAATGGAAGAACAGTTAAAAGTAAACCCAGTTTTGGGGAACTCTCAATTATGGAGTACTCGTGAGCCATTGCGCTAATTTAGTCATGCCCTGGTCAATGCTGGTCCGGGGTTGATACCCGAGATATTCTTTGGCGGCAGAGAGGTCGAACCAGTGTGGGCAGGAGAGCTGATAGGCGAGGAAGCGGGTCATAGGCGGTTCATTTTTCAGCTTGAGCAGACGGTAGACCAATTCACAACAAGCTCCGATTAAGGCAGCTTTTTTAACCGAGATATGCTGGGTGACAGACGGCAGGCCGGCTGCCTGGACGATGCGATTGATCATTTCCTTGACGGACATGGGCTGGTCCTGTGAAATGAAAAAGGTCCTCCCGGCTATGTTTGAGCCGGGCCATAAGCGGTCGAGGGCAAGTAGATGCGCCTCGGCGGCGTTATCGACATAGGTCGTATCGACCAGATTATCGCCCCGGCCCACGATGCGTAAACGCCCGGAACGTGCCCGGTCCACTATGCGGACCACCAGGTTATTGTCCTCCGGTCCCCAGATCAGGTGTGGTCGCAAGGCGCAGGTCGCCAGATGTCGATCATTGGCTTGAAGTACGAGTCGTTCTGCTTCGGCCTTGGTTTGCGAATAAAACGAATCATATTCGACAGGATACGGTGCGTTTTCATCGATACCCTCACAACCGCGACGACCGTAGGCTACACTCGGGGAACTGGTATAGATAAAACGTGGCACACTCAGTATGCGGCAGGCTTCGAGCAGGTTTTTAGTCCCTATGACATTGGTCGTATAAAATTCCTGATAGGGTCCCCACATGACCACTCGAGCAGCCGTATGGATGACCGCATCCATTCCGGACACGGCCAGTCGCACGGGTGCAATCTGACGGATATCTCCTCGAATGAGGTTGACTCCCAGGGTCCGCAATTGAGGATAATCTCCCCGACTGAATACCGTGACCCGTTCACCCCGGTCAAGCAGTTGTCTGACGATGACTTGGCCGAGAAAGCCACCGCCACCTGTTACCAGAATATTCATGAGAGTTTCTCCTGCGCCCAAATCGCCAGTTCCTCACGGCGGATTTTGGCATTATGTCGTATATCGACCGGAAATTTTGGATGAAGCAAAAACAATTCGATCGAACGAGTGTGATGATAACGGGCCCCGAGTGAGCGCAATTCAGTCACGGTGTCGTTCCAGTCGAATTTTTTTCGGTCCGGATCGGGTTCGATACAGATAACCGGATGGACTCGCCCGGCCAGGCTGACGGCAACCAGTGCACTTCGGAACACGGCCGGGTGCGTATTAAAGACCGCTTCGCACGGAATGGTGAACAAAAGCTGGTCCGAAGTTTGGACCCGATGACTTTTGCGACCGCAAAACCATAATCTGCCCGCGTTGTCGAGATAACCCAGGTCGCCCATGCGGTGATAGCATCGTCCTTCGGCGTCATACATTTTTGCTCTGCGTGTGGCTTCCGGACGTTGAATATAACTCCGGGTGACCACCGGGCCCCTGACTACGATTTCGCCGATTTCTCGCTCGGGCAGAACCAGTTCGGGTTTGAAATCAGGCAACGCATCATCAGAAATCCGGATGATGCTGACCTGGAGACCGGGCAGCGGTTTGCCCACACAAATGCCTTGACCCTGGTCGGTCTTGTCTCGCGAAGCCAGGATTTCCCGACTGCCGATCAGGGTCACCGGCATGCATTCAGTAGCCCCGTAGGGCGTATAAACCTCGACACCCTCGGACAACATCATGCTAACCTGCTCGAGCACATCCGGTTGGGCCGGGGCGCCGGCGGACACAATTCGTTTGAGTGTGGGCAGTTGTGTGCCACTGGACCGGCTCTCCCGGGCCAGAACATTGAGCAGGGCCGGCGAACAAAACATGGTTGTGGCATCAAAGTCCTTGATGGCTTGATAAATCTTGGCCGGACAAGCCTTGGCCGGAAAACGGGCATCCATATCCGGAAAAACCGCGGTCACGCCAAAAGCCGGATCGAACAAAGCAAAAGGCGGAAAAGTCGGCACATCGACTTCACCAGGCTCATACTTGAACATTGCCTGGATCATGAGAATCTGATGTATGAAATTGCCGTGCGTAAAAGCCACTCCTTTGGGCACGCCTGTGCTTCCGCTTGTAAATATAATCGCCGCCGTTTCATCCGGCTCCGGCTGGTGCATTGGAAACGGTCCGCGATCGAGACCTAACCTGCGGACCCGGTCCAGTGTGAAACCGCCCGGAATCCAGCCCGGGCCAACCGTGACCGTTAGTCTGATCGACTGTCGTGCCCAACCGAACAGGAATTGGGCGAATCGGGCCAGAGGGAGGCCGATGAAACCACGGGGTGAAGCCTCCCCCAAACAGGTCTTTACGGGACCGGAACCGATCCCCGGGTCAATCAGGACCGGCACAATACCTGCTTTCAGCAGGGCAAACATGATTGTAACAAAATGCAGGCCCGGTTTGACCATCAGAGCACAACGGTCACCCTTCTCGAAACCGAGGCAAACCAAACCATGAGCCAGGACATCTGTTTCGTCCTGCAACTGGGCGTTGGTCAGGTGACGATACAGGTAATGCCCCTCCCGATCCAACCCGCTCGGTTCAACCACTGCTTTTGCATCCGGTCGCGTCCGGGCTATCTCTGCCAGGAATCCGGCAGCATTTCCTTTATCGAACTCGACCATGACTGTTGACCTCAACGGGATAACGGTCGAAAAAAGCCTGTATGAGGGGGGCAATTTCCTCGAGCGCGTCCTCGACGATGTAATGCCCACCGTTTGGCCATTGATGAACTTCGGCTTCGGGCAGATAGCGTCGCCACTGTTCGAGAAAATCACGATCAAAGACAAAATCCCGCTCGCCCCAACAGATCAGGGTTGGCACCGAACGAAAGCGGTCCAGTCGTGACGCAACGCCCTGCACGATCGCATAAGCCCGATCGCCAGGCCGTAACGGTATGTCCTGGACAAAGCGAAGCGTAGCCAGACGCCGATCCGGAGCCTGATATGGGGCACAGTATAGCTGCCGTAGGTTCGGTGACAGCTTTTTACGTCGACAACAGACCCGGGCCGCTATCCGACTGAATGCATTCAAACGCAGAACAAGGAACTCACCCAGCCAGGTCCTGGTCAAACCGAGCTGCCAGGGCAATATTTTACCGACCGGCAGCGGAAAGGCAGCGGTATTGAAAATGACCAAACGCTTGATCATTGCCGGGTGTCGATCGGCGAAACCCATTCCGATCATACCACCCCAATCATGGAGCAGGAGAGTGAGTTCATTCTCCAGGCCGAGATGTGCCACCAGTGCCTCGAGATCGTCGATCCGCTGCTTTAAAGTATAGTCATAATGATCGTCGTCGGGAACATCGGACAACCCGCAACCCATATGGTCAGGAACTATACAACGATAGGCACCGCGGAAGGCTTGCACCAAGCCGCGATAATAGAACGACCAGGTCGGATTGCCATGGACCATGAGCAGAGGTTCGCCCGGTCCTTCATCCAGATAGTGCATCCGGGTACCGTCTGGCCCAAAAAAATGCGACTGAAAGGGATATTCACGGGCAAACAGTTCTTCCAAAGCCGGTTTGGCTAATTTGAGCCGTTCCATTACCTCTACCAGACGACTTCCATCATGGAACAATTAAGGCCGCTACCGATACCCATCAGAGCGATATGGTCACCCTTTTCTATCCTGCCGGCATCGAGTGCCTTGGCCAGAGTGACGGGCAAAGCGGCTGGGCCGATATTACCATATTCCGGATAGGTCGTATACACCTTACGCAGGTCCATTTTAAGAGACTCACAAACCTTTTCGGTATGGGCCTTACTCACTTGATGCATGATATAATGGTCCAGGTTCAGAAAATCCCAGCCCAGGACCTCATTTGCCTTGTTCAGCGTCCTGGCTGCCAAGCCCAAACCGGCGACAAGTAAAGCATGGGCATCAGTCATCATCTGATCGGGCTGGGCCCGACACAAGTGATTATGCTCTGTGGCCGCTACGGTCACACCACCCCGGAATTGAGACCCCTCCTCGACCAGATCGGACCGACCCAAAATCATGGCCACGCTCCCCGAACCTATGGTAAAAGTCGCGAAACTCTCTCGAAATTCATCCACAGTTGGGGAACTGTTCAAGAGTCGTTTGATCGTCTGTTCGATCACGAAACGGCTACCCTCGCCATTGACAACAAGGCCGTAGTCGATCTGGCCCCGTTCGATCATGTTTCCGGCAATCTGCATCCCGTTCAGAAATGCCAGACAGGCATTACCCACATCAAAATTGATGCAATAAGGACTCAGATGCAAATTGTTATGGACAATACAGGCCACGGACGGCTCGATATAATCCTTGCACACCGAGGTATTGATCAGGACCCCGATTCTGGAACGATCGATGCCCGAACGGATGATCGCTTTTTCTCCTGCCCAGGTTGCCATCTGGCTGGGTTGCACATTCTCGTCCCAAAAATAGCGTGACTTGATCCCGGTCAAACCTTCGAACAATCCCCGCTGAACACCAAATTTATCCATAAGTGGGGCCAATTGCTCTTCTATTTCAGATGATGTAACTCGGTGGGGGGCATCTTCACAGGCCACCGACACAATCGATACATTGTCGAAAAGCATCATGACTGTTCCTCTTAAACCACGAGCTTGTCCTTACTCACTGTTATTGTCTCGGATACATAATCAGTCCGTTGTGAAATGTCAAGCGACCCGCTCAACCATTATCGTTAACCAAGGAAATATAACCATTGATTTAGATGCTTGAGTTTTTTTTCTGTTTCTGCTAGGTAAAGACGAACACGACCCAATTCACTTTTGATAAGGAGAATTGTGATGGAATGGCTATTGGACCCGCAAGTCTGGATTGCTTTGACGACATTGACCGTACTTGAGATTGTGCTGGGTGTCGATAATATCATTTTCATTGCTATTCTGACTGAAAAATTGCCGGTCCAGAATCAGGGTAAGGCCAGGCGATTGGGCCTTGCCGGTGCTATGCTCACCAGGATTTTGCTCCTGTCCTGTCTGACCTGGATCATGCGATTGACGACACCTTTGTTCACTGTTTTCGCCCTCGATATTTCCGGCCGGGACATCATCCTGATATCCGGCGGGCTCTTTTTGCTGGTTAAAGCCACCCTGGAAATTCACGAAAAACTCGAAGGTGGCACAAGTGAGCACCAGATCAGGCTCCACTCATCATTTTACAGTGTGATTATCCAGATCATGCTTCTTGATATTGTTTTTTCGTTCGATTCGGTCATTACCGCAATTGGATTGGCCAATCAACTCGCGATCATGGTATCAGCCATTATCATAGCGGTTATTGTCATGATGGTCTTTATCAACAGCATCAGCGATTTCGTGGAGCGACATCCCACTCTTAAAATGCTGGCATTGAGTTTCCTGTTACTGATTGGGATCGCCCTAATCGGTGAAGGATTCGACCTGCATATACCCAAAGGTTACATCTATTTCGCTATGGCTTTCTCGGCTTTTGTGGAAATGCTGAACATGCGTTTAAGTCGGCCCCAGAATGAACCGGTCCAGTTAAAAAACGTAAGGCCGTCTGTCAAGCCAGATACTTTGTCCTGACTGAGAGTTGGCTCTTCTGACCCAGAAGCATTTTAATAGACTCCTTCTAATGCTTTGGAGCACTATGCGCTCAAATTCTAATCGGGCCGGCCGTAACTTCGGAGCCAGCTCTGGGCAAGTTCGTTAGCGTCGAAGCCGGTTTCAGCCAGGATATGGTCGATCATGTCCTGCATCAGGGCTGCATCGCCGACATAGCGATTGAAAAATGAAGAGAGGACCTGGTCGAGTCTATCGGCCCCGATCTCATCGGCGACATCTTTGTAGAAGAAAGCCCCTTTGAGATACGGTACCAAAGAGAACAGACCGTCTTCGAGAATATCGACCTCACCGCATGAATCGGGCCAGGCAATGCCATCATTATGGTTGATCACGTAATTCAAGTCGGCGTCGTAATCCTCCCAGATCAGGGCTTCGGCATCGGCCCCCACGATCTGTCCGGTGACCCGGGCGGTCAGGTAGGTCACGGTGCCCTCCGATAGAACAAAATCTTCCCAGCAGCGGATGCGGATGCCGTCGCCGTACCAGCCGTGAGCGGCTTCATGAGTGTGGACATCGGTCATACCGATGGCCCCTTTGGCAATATGCCAGTAGGGGTGATGTTCCATGCCGCCGTAGCTGCCGGCGCCCCAAATCACTTCCACGGAACCAGCCTTATCACCGTAGGCGTATGGACCGAGGACTTGTTCGTACCAGTTGAAGATATCGACCAGGTGAGTTGTGGCTTGAAGGGCCTTGGTTTCATCTCCGGGTAGGACCCACAGGCCGATTTCAGTTCCGTCCTGGGTCGAACCCAGATTGAGATAGCTATACTGTCCGATAGCCCAGGCGATCTGGTATGAGGGACAATCAGTCGGGATTGCTTGGGGATAGACGGCCTGAAGGGCCGCGTCGTATCCGTTGACCGTCAGATTGAAGCGGAGACCATCGACCGGTTCGGAATGACAGGGAAACAGATTGCCGCAGAAATATGGCCAAATCAGGGTTACACCGGTCTCCATGAAGCCCTCGGACACATCCTGATAGCTGAAAGTATAGTCGATGATCAGCTCGAAAGGGCCCTCTGTCTGGGGAATACCCACGTGCAAATTTCCGTCTGCTATGACATAATTGAGATCACCCTGGGCGCAGCGGACGGAAGTGATGCCCAGACCGCCCGCCTCGAACGAACAGCCCGTACTGTCCGCAGTGCCGATAGATATGGTAGCGGAAGCTTTGAAAGCACTCATATCAATAGCCAGGGTCGTACTCAGAATATCACGCTGCCAGTTCTCGACTGCTGCAGGTGGGTTCCAGGGAGGAGGTGTGTCGTCGTCATCATCACCGGAACAACCAGTGATCATCATGTATCCGGCCAAACATACAATTACAATGAAAAGAAAACGTGTACATGTGTTCATACTCTTCTCCTGATCACATTGCAGTGCATTGGACCTGTTTTGGGACAGCATAGCATAACCAGAGAAAAAAACAATGATTGTTTGCGTTTCCTTAGGATAAGTGCTACAAACCTGGCATGTTTTTCATCAGTCGGGCCATATTAGGCACGAAGAGGTCCATGAAGCTGCGTGTTCTGAGTGTGAATGCCCCGACTAATTGGCCTTTGAGCCAGAGAGGAGCGGTTTATGAGAAAGTGTGCTTGTATTGCGGCAATAGTGATGATCTGGACGCTCAGTGCAGGGGTCCAGGCCCAAGACCAAACCGGGACTACATTAGCCGATGAAAACCAGAAGATCAGCTATGCCCTGGGCTATAAAATCGGACAGGACCTGAAGGGACTCGAACATAATGTGGACCTGACCATTTTCTCGAAAGGCGTGGCTGATTGCTACCAGAATCTTCCCGGTCAACTCACCGAAAAGGAAATTGCTGAAGTCCTGCAGAGTTTCTTCAAAGACATGCAAGCGAAACAGCAGGAAAAAAGACAAATCGCCGGAGAGAAAAATAAAAAAGAGGGCGAGGAATTCCTAGCCAAGAACAAGGAACGGGAAGGCGTCAAAACCACGGAAAGTGGGCTGCAATACGAAGTTATTACCGAGGGGACCGGTGTGAAACCAAAGGCGACCGATAAGGTCAAGGTCCACTACAAGGGCACCTTGATTGATGGGACCGAATTTGACAGTTCCTACATCCGCAATGAGCCGACTGAATTCAAGGTGAACGGAGTGATCCGAGGTTGGACTGAAGGGCTCCAACTCATGAATGTCGGCAGCAAATACAAATTCTTTGTTCCGGCGAATCTCGCTTACGGCGAGCGTGGGGCCAGAGAACCAATTGGACCGAACGCCACCCTGGTTTTTGAAGTCGAATTGCTGGAAATCGTGCCGGACGAATAAGGCCTTTTTGGTGATTGATAACCCAAGCCGATAATCCTATCGTCTGTTCGATGGGGTGTCGGCTTTTTTTGATAATCAGATCGAAAACAAGGTTGTGTCATTGACCCAAGCCCGGTCTGAAAGAGATTAGCATGGAAGCAGTGTATGGTTTGAAAGGGGAAATAGCGGCACTCACAGCCGCTTTTTCCTGGGCCTTGGCCACGGTCCTGTTTGGGCGGGCAGGCAAGAGTGTCTCGCCTCTGGTCCTGAATTTTGCCAAAGCCCTGATTGCCCTGATTTTATTGGGATTGACCCTGATCGTAACCCGGGCCGAGCCGCTTCCTTTTGCCCCCTATGGTATCTCGCTTCTTATGCTTAGTGGTATCATCGGGATTGGTCTCGGCGATACCGCTTATTTTCAGGCATTGAATATTCTGGGAGCACGTCGGACACTGCTTATGGAAACGCTGGCCCCGCCCATAACCGCTGTTCTGGCCCTGGTCCTGCTCGAAGAATACCTCGGACTCTGGGCTTGGTGCGGTATTGGACTCACCCTGGCCGGGATCATCTGGGTGATCGGTGAACGTGAACAGCAATCCGCCCAACATCCGACCGGTTCTTTGCATAAAGGCCTGCTTTTTGGACTCTGTTTCGCTCTGGCCCAATCAATCGGGGCCCTGCTTTCCCGGATCGCTCTTACCCAGACGCCGATCAGCCCGCTCTGGAGCGCATTGATCAGACTCATGGCCAGCTTCGTCTTTCTCGGGCTTATGCTGGCCCTGAAAAAACCGTCGTTGGCTCAAGAATCCCCGAAACACATTCGTTGGCCACTCGTCATGCAGATCGTCATGGCGACCTTCATCGGAACGTTTCTGGGTATCTGGCTGCAGCAGATTTCATTGAAATACACCGACGCGGGTATTGCTCAGACTCTGCTGAGTACCAGCCCGGTTTTTGTGCTGCCCCTGGCTGCGATCTACCTGGGTGACACTGTTTCCATGCGGGCCATTCTGGGAGCTCTCTGTGCCCTGGCCGGCATCTCACTGCTCTTTGCCTTCTGACCGGCCCATTTCCGGTTAAAGGCAGGAGACAGGAGAGAGGAGTGAAAAAAATGCGAGTGTTTCAGATAATGCACATACTGATACTTTTCAGCGTGAGTGCAGGTTTTGTCAATGCGAATAATACCCCATTCAATGCTCGGGTCCATAGTCATGATCAGATCGAGTTGTTCTGGAGCGATGATGCTGTTCAGGGGAGGGAGGTTGTGGGTTTCAGTATTGAACGAGCCAGTGCTGAATCACCAATCGGTTTGCGGCGTGAGGGACTCACATTCGAGCCGTATGCCCTACGTGGTCCGGAAGCCCGATCGCATCTGTTCAGGCTGGACCGCGCCTGCGAGTCAGCGATTCAGATTTTTCGTTTTAAGGTCATCGAGAATGGCCTCGAGCATGAGCTGGGTTTGGCCGGGGTGATGATGATCAGGAGACCGGAACGGATTATTCCGATGCCGTTCGAGCCGTCCGAACCGACAGTAGCGGAAGCGTTGAGTGATATCTGGCGGTCCGGCATGAAGTTGTATCGCTATTTTGATCGTCAGGAGCTCACGGGTGATGATCCGGTCAGGGCCGGCATGGTTTTCTATGTCGAGGAACCACTCAGTCCCGAGATAGTATTGGCCGGAGCGATCAAAGCGGAAGCGAGTTTTCATTTTCCGGCCGGAGAGTTAACTGGTTTTTGTTACCCGCTCTTGTCCGGTCCGGTGCCGTTTAGCCGCTTCATCGTACAGGTACCAGAACTCGAAGGCATGATTGTCTACTATGATGGCAATATGCTCCCACTCGAGGCGGACCAACAACTTGCCAGCGGATGGCATATCTATGCTTTTCGGTCCAGTCATACTTTCGAATATGATCTGCCGGCGGGTGAACTTTCGATTGATCTCGGAACGTACCAGCCTAAACCGGTCGTATCGGAGCCACCCAGGGTCAGGAGGCCAAAGGGTCGGGACACATCGGTGCGGATCGTCTATGATCCGACGTACGAGACTGCCCGCTATAAGTGCTGGGACAACGGTTATTCAGGGCCCTGGGACGGCATAACCGACCAGTATCCGGGTGTCGATGAAGTGGTCAATGCCGGGGTAGTCAGACGTGGCCGGATCGTGTATGTCACCGATACCGGTATAATGTCGGCCACTCCGGTCACGGTCTGGGGACCGATCCCCCCCAAGGCGATCCGTCCGATCTGCAGTTATCAAGTGGGCTGGTCCGAGGAAAAGCAGGCCGCGACTGTCACTGTCCCGGCTGACGCGCCGATTGGGGATTATCGTATTCAAGTAGGAACAGACCCCCAGAACTTCTGTACAATGTATGTGCTTTTCGATACAGCACTCTTTGCCCAAAGCCAGGGCGGACCGTTCACCCCCACGGAAATGGCTTCCTGGGCGTATGAAGACATTGCCTATACGGGCACGCAACGGGACGGTTACGGCTCACTATTTGATTATTTGAATTATCAGTATTGGGGTCCGACATCAGGTCCGGGTTCGAGCTCGATCTATGGTTACCGGGGCGCGACTGATGCCGAATTGGGCCGCGATGGTGGTCTCTATGGCCAGCGGACCGTGGAATTGTTCGCATCGATTCATGGCTGGGGTGCCTCCACTCCGCTCGAAGCAGCCATACATTGTTATGAAATAATCGGGCAACGGATCACCTGGACCATGCAGCCCTATTACGGCTGTGAGAATGGCTATTATAATTATCATGACCGGGTTTTTGCCGGTGAACAGATTCGGAGTATATCGGGCTCGTATCAAGCCAGTGAACTGGATGTTAATACGGCTGAAAAGGCAGCCCTGGGCCTCGGATTTGTCAACCGGTTCCCGGCGGCGTATGTCTATAACTGCGGTCAGTGCATGAATTTCGGAGCATTGTTGGCCCAGGCTTTCCGAAGTATCGGTATTCCGGCAACGATGCATTATGCGGCCGGTGGGGGCGGCTGGCTGTGGAGTTTTCATGTCTGGACCAATGCGGCTTTTCTCGAGACGACCTGGACGCCCCAGTCCTGGGGTGGCCGTTGGTTCAAATTTGATGCGTGCGATACCTATACCAGTTCGTCAGCGGCCCATCTCGAGGGCCATATCGGCCCGGTTGTCTTCGACGGTTTTGGTGATTATCTGCTGAACACGTTCGAGTATCGGGATGGTCCTGGATATCGTGGCCGTTATGAACTCAACGAGTCCTTCTCTGGCGATTATTATGCCTCGCATTTGGATAGTCTTCTCAAAACAGTGACAATAGCGGATCCCCAGGGCGACGAACTCTATCTTTCGGTCAACCAGAGCTCCTGCCCCTTCGAGGTTTATGATTCGTTTGCTGATGCCTCTGGCACGGCCCAGTCAACCTATAGCTACGTCAGGCCGGGCCATCACGGCTATGCCCTGAACGATACGCAATGGCGTCATTATGGACAGGCCTATGATCCGGGTTTGGATGAGAGCGAGAATCTGCCGACGATCGAACCGGGTCAGGTCGTGGAAGGTGTGATCGGTGGTTGGGGCACAGCCTGGTATCGGCTCGAACCACGGGACCAGGACACGATCGAGTTGACCGTTATCCAGGGTGAAGACCGGATTAAACTGTATGGTCGCTGGGACCAGCCGATCACCTCGACCCAATCACGTCATAACGGTCTGTTGTTTGATATTGGCCCGACAACCAGCATCAATATTCCCGTAACCGGTTCACGGTTATATATTCTGGTCCAGGGCGAAAATGGTGACGGACAACCCCTTGGCTCGCAACATGTCAGCTATTTTACTTTGCAGCGCGCTGATTTCAACGATGTGCCGATATTGTCACCCGCAGGTTTCCTACTCGTCCTTATTCTAACCGGATATGTTCTCAGAAGAAGGGAAAGGCATGACCGATCAGGACCAGCGTGAATGGATGGGCAGGAGGGTCGGGCCATATGAGCTGCTCGAATCGCTCGGACAGGGCGGCATGGGCAGCATTTACCGGGCCCGTCACATCGTCACCGGGCACTTGGTCGCCCTGAAAATGGTCCGTCTGCCCAATGAACATCATCTCCAGGGTATCCGCCGCGAGATTTTTTCCTTGTCGCGGATGTCACATCCCGGGATTGTTCATATCGAAGCCCATGGGCTCGAAAGTGGAACGCCCTGGTATGCCATGGAATTGCTCGAAGGTATCACGCTTCAGAGTTGGAGCAAAGGCATGGGTCAAGATACAGTCAAGGGGCTGGCCGTCGAGACAGGTCATACAAGAACGTATCCTGCTATTGACCTTAATCGGATCCGGGAGACCCGGTCCGTTACCGGGGTTCCCGGGAACACGACCGGTTATCAGCAGAATCTATATGGCCCACCGGACCGGGACGGCCTGTCCGGGCACGAGACCGAAGCGGTCCCTCAGAGGCAATACTGCCTGGGTTCCGAGCATTTCGGTGAGATATTGACCGTGATTCACCGTTTATGCAATCCCTTATCGTACCTGCATGGGGAGGGATTGGTTCATCGCGATTTGAAGCCGAACAACATCCTGGTCCGGCCCGATGGTAGCCCGGTAATCATTGATTTTGGTTTGATCACCATGTTCGGGGGTGATGTCAGTAGAGAAAGCCTGGTGGTCGAACCCTGGGCACTGGGCACACCGGCATATATGGCCCCGGAACAACTTAACAATCAACTCGTTGATGCCCGGACCGATATTTTTGCACTGGGTTGCATACTCTATGAGTTATTGACGGGTGTGCATCCGTTTCAAGCCGCAACGAGAGATGAGCAGATTCGGCGGCACCTCTATGAACAACCGCTCCCTCCTTCGAAGTATTATCCGGGTCTCCCGATTGAATTGGAACGGTTAATCATGCACATGCTCGAGAAGCAACCCCGGCAGAGGACCGGTTTTGTCGAAGATGTTGCGGTCCAATTGAAAAAACTCGGTGCGGGCAATGGTGTGTTCGCAGCAGCACCGCGGGCCAGGCATTACCTTTACCGGGCCGACCTGGCCGGTCGGACCGAGGAACAGGTCCATATCCGCGATAATCTGGTCAAGGTCCAGTGCGGACAGGGAAGAATGCTGTTCATACTGGGCGAAAGTGGGATCGGCAAGACCCGGTTGGCGATTCAGGCGGGTCGCGAGGCGGCCGAGCATGATTACCTTGTCCTGACCGGCGAGGCCATCGAGGGCAGTTATGCTGCCCTAGGTCTGTTCCGTAAACCGCTCCAATCCCTGGCGGACCGCTGCCGGACCCGGGGCGAAGCCGAGACCCGGCGCATCTTCGGGCGTTGTGGGGCGGTCCTTATGGATTTCGAACCGGCCATTCGGGACTTGCCTGGCCTCGAACATTATCCAGAACCTGCACCACTGGAACGTGAAGCAGCTCAACTCAGAATAGTGACCGATCTGGTTGAAGTGTTCAGAAATACCGCTGCCCAGCAGCCGGTCATGCTCATTCTCGATGATTTGCAATGGGCCGATCAACTCTCGCTCGAATTTCTCCACTTTGTTCAAAAGAACCTAAACTTAACCGGTGGGCACTGTCTCATTGTCGGGCTCTGCCGCAAGGAAGAGGTGCCCCCGTTCCTGGCTGAAATATTGGCCTCCTGCCCCGACCGGATTCTGTCCTTGGACCGGCTCGGACCCGAGCATCTGACCTCGATCATCAGCGACATGCTGGCCACGGCCACACCGCCGGAGGAACTCTGTCGGTATCTGACCAGCGTGGCCGAGGGCAATCCCTTCTTTGTAGCCGAGTATCTTCGTCTGGCCATGAGTATGGGTATCTTTTCGCGGAACAGCCTGGGCCAATGGCTCCTTCCGCATGATCAGAGTTCGTCCGCCCTGGCCCAATTCGAGAAACTCGGTTTACCCGGCTCGCTGCGGGCCCTGCTCGAAAAACGGATCCAGGGACTGCCGATCGCGGTCAGGCAAACTGCCGAACTATGTGCTCTCATTGGTAAAATGGCCCCGGTCCAGTTGATCTGGTCGGTGAGCGGTCAGAATGAGGAGCAGATATTAGCCAGTCTCGATGATTTGCTTAAGCATCAGATTTTCGAATGGGATAGCCCGAGCACCATTCGTTTTACTCATGACAAGTTACGCGAGATCATGGTCAAGCACATCCCGGTCCGGCAAAAAAGGGACATGCATGGACGGATCGTGACGGGTATCGAAGCCATATCAGCATCGGCACAGTCTCCTGAGCAGTACTACCCCGACTTGGGTTTCCATAACGAGATGGCTGGTAACAATGATAAAGCGGTTCACTATTATGTGCGGGCGGCCCAGAATGCACTCCATCATTTCTCGTATGAAGAAACCATTGTTCATTGTGAACGGGTTGGAGCACTGTCGGATAGCAGTGAAGCCAAGCTCCTGATGGCGCATGCCCTGATCGGCCTGGCCCGCTTCGAAGATGCCGATCGCATCGCCCTGGACCTCATGGCATCGGAGAATGTTACCGAAAGCGAGAAAACCGCGACACTGCTCGTTCAGGCGGAATTACGGGAACGCCACGGCCAGTTCGAAGATTCGAATGTCCTGGTCAGGCAGATTCTGGCACGCGAACCGACCGGTTTGCCTCGAATACAAGCTTTGATTATCGGGAGCCGTAACTATATCAGGCTCGGCGAAATCGAGGCGGCCGAGCCATATTTGATCGAAGCGTTAACCTTGGCCCAGGTCGAAGGACGTGAAAAGGAGCAAGCGTCCATTCTCAACAATCTGGGCATTGTCGCTCGAGGTAAGGGCCAATTGGAACACGCCCTCGAGCTCTACGATCAAAGTTTGGCCATTCGTCGAAAATGCCAGGATCGTCTGGGAGAAGCGCATCTTTTGGTCAATATCAGCGCCATCGACTATGATCGCTTTCGATTTCAAGATTCGCTCGAAGGTCAAAAGAAAGCCTTGGTCATTTATCGAGAACTCGGCCATCGCTACGGAGTGGCCGATTGTCTTTCCAACATCGGTGCTGTTTTACAGATAATGGGCAGAAACCAGGAAGCCCTGCAAGTCCAAGAGGAATCATTGGCTATCGTCCAGGAAATCGGCAATCAGTATGGGATCGCTGACAGTTTGCGTCGAATGGCCACGGTCCAGTTGAAGCTGGGTCTTTTCCGGGAGGCCCGGCTTGCCCTCGAACGCACGCTCGAGATCGCCCGACACATCAATCATCCTCAATTAGAGCTCGAAACCCGTCATCTGCTCGGACGAACCTATTATGCTGAAGGAAAGAGCGAGACCGCTCTCGAGATTTTCAACGAGGTTATTGATCAGGGGGCCCGGATCAAGCATACCCTGATTCAGGCCCGGGCCCTGATCGACAGGGCTGAACTCCTTTTCATTCGCGCCCGGACCATTCTTGACCTCGATGTCAAGCTGGCCCTGACTTTTCTCGATCAGTATCCGGAAGACCGGATCTATGCCCTGGGACTATTGGCCAGGTTTGAAGCCGATCAAGCCCGGACTGAAGCGGCCCGGGCCAAACTCGACCAGGCCGATCGCCTGGCCCAGAAAATCGGGAATCCGGTGACCCTCCTGAAATTCAGGGAAGATGAAGCCTGGGTCTATGCCCGACTCGGCCTGGCCCACGAATTTGAACGGACAGTCGCTGAAGCCGAAGGTCTGGCTCGACAACTCGAGGACACCCCAGCCCTGAAACGTCTCAAACAACTCCGTGAGTATAGAATGTCTCCTTGATTCAGGCGTTATCAGTTCAATCGGGACCAGGGGTCGGCTGATCGAGTTGCTTTCGTTCGGGTTCGTAGTGTATGGTCGCTTCCAGGTCCAATTCTTCTCTGATGGCCTGTTCGAGCCGGTCGACCAGATCATGCGCATCACGCAAGCTGAGGTCGGATGGCAACCTGATATGACAGGTCACTTCCCGATGCTCACCATAGCTGTGCAGATGAAGGTGATGGAGCTGCAAGTCACGCTTGAGTGTCTTCACAGCAACCAGATGGAGCTTTTCCCGGAGCTGATTGTCGATATTCTCGCCCAGGAGCGAATCGATCGAGTGTTTCAGGATTGAAAATGTAGCTATGAAAATGAGTATTGACACGCAAAAGCCCATGACACTGTCGACCCACCAGAAATACCGTCCGAGAAAGAAACCACCCACGATTAATGCCGATGCTATGGCATCACTGCGATGGTGCCAGCCGTCAGCCAACAGAGATTGGGACTGGAATTTTCTGCCGCCCCAGAACGAAAACTGGGCCAGGGCTTCCTTACTCAAAGCGGAAATAATAAACACAATCAGGGCCATGAGCGAATATGAGGCTTCATGGTGATGAATAAAACGGTGCACGGATTCGGTCAGAAAATTGAAACCCACAATAGCCAAAAGGGTCCCGATGATAACCGACCCGATGATTTCAGCCCGGCCATGACCGAATGGATGTTCCTGGTCCGCCGGTTTTGCCGATATTTTGAAACCGATGATCACGACCAGTGAAGTCAGTGAATCCGACAGGGTATGCCAGGCATCGGCGATGATGGCTACTGACGATGTGGCCAGCCCAACCCAGTATTTCAAACCAAACAGGATTATGTTCAGCACGATCGAGATATTACCTTCCCAATAACCGATCCTGCGTCTGTTCGCTTCCAGTTCAGCTCGATGTTGCGATACAATCATCTGGGACCCACGGCCTCTCTGTTTCTTATGGTGAAAGCGTCTTCATTATCACTAAAGCAGCATATCATTTTCATCGGCAAAATACCAAACTTTAGTCAGAGTTCACCATGCCTGTGCTTACATTACTCCGGCAGGGCAGCGGAAACGTAGTGTTTAGTCCTAGCCGTGCTGTTAAGGGTGAATTCCTTATTCCCTTTTCTTTCAAACTGAACACTTGACAGACCATTCACTCCCAGGTAGACATATCTGGATTCAAATAATAGGAGTGCAGCGTTTTTTGACAGGATAACAGGATGGACAGGCTGTTCTCTGTAAATCAGAATGATTATTACGATCGTCCCAGAGCTTTTTCGAGGGCTGTGATCACGGTTTTCAGGGCTTTGATCCGGGCGTACCATTTCGAGTTTGATTCGATGATGGTCCAGGGGGCGTAGGCTGTGCTGGTCCGTTGGAGCATTTCATCGACAGCGGCGGTATAGAGGTCCCATTTTTCGCGATTGCGCCAGTCTTCCTCGGTGATTTTCCATTTTTTGTTGACATCCAGTTCACGTTCCTTAAAGCGTTTTAGCTGCTCGTCCTGGTCGATATGCAGCCAGAATTTTATAATCACAGTTCCGAAGGAGGTCCACTGTTTTTCCATATCGTTGATTTCGCGGTAGGCCCTTTTCCATTCTTGTTCGGAGCAGAAGCCTTCGATCCGTTCGACCATGACCCGGCCGTACCAGGAGCGGTCGAAGATGGCGATATGTCCTGCTTTAGGAAATTCTTTCCAGAATCGCCACAGGTAATGGTGGGCTTTTTCGATATCGTTCGGAGCACCGATCGGGACAACATCGTAACCGCGTGGGTCCATGCCCTGGACCAGTCGCCTGATATTGCCGCCCTTACCGGCGGCATCGTAACCTTCATAGACAATGACAACCGGGACCCGTTTTCGATAGACCTCGAACTCGAGTTCACGGACCCGGTCCTGATACTTTTCGAGGGACTCCTCGTATTCAGGTCTTTCCAGTGAATGGGACAAATCGACCCTGGCCAGGATCGAGGAAGACAGGACCGGCACAGTTTTCTTTTTTCGGGTCGAACCGGGTTTGGGCTCGATCCTATGTTGCGAAGTGATGTGATTCTTCAGGTTGTCCGCGTCTGCCTTATTTCTGAGAGCCCTGTCCAGTTGTTCGATGATCGTCGTGAAAATCTTGATCGAGGCGTAGCGCCAATCATGTGCTTCCACGATAGTCCATGGCCCGAATTCGGTCTCAGTGTGGGCCAGCATATGTTCGATCGACTCCAATATGGTCTTGTAGTGGCGATTTGCCTGCCAGTCCGCTTTGGTTACTTTCCAGTCCGTGGCCGGATTGTTCTCCTGTTTACGGAAGCGTTTTTGCTGCTCTTTCCGGGAGATGTGCAGAAAAAACTTGATCAGGGAATAACCGCCCTCGACTAGTGTCTGTTCGAATGCATTGATACTCTCGAAGAGTTGCCACTGTTTCCGGGCAGAAGTCTTGTGCTTTGTGTCATCGGTTGCCATTTGGCCGTACCAGCTCCGATCGAAGATGGCGATGCGGCCCACAGCCGGAATCTTCGACCAGAAACGCCAGAGATAGGGACGGAATTGATCATCCTCGGTCCGGGTTGCGGGCGAGTAGACCTGGAAGCCCCGCGGGTCCATGGCCAGCGACAGCTTGTTGATCATGGTCCCTTTACCGGCCGCCCCCCAACCCTCGAATAGAATAATGACCGGGATCCGGTTTTCTTTGATTGCCCGCTGCACTATCCCGAGTCTGGTTTCCAATTCGGGAAAAAGAGTGCGATAGTCTGTCTTGCTTATTTTTCTTGAAAGGTCCGCTTTTTCCAGCATGTTATTCTCCTTGTCCGGACTAGTGTGCCGACTCTTCCCGAGACAAAAGATCAGCTCCGGGATGACAGGGCTTCTTTGAGTTGGTTAATCGTGTCATGCGCCTTGAACTGGGTCCAGATTTTATAGAAGCGTTTCTGTCTGTCCTGGGCAATGTCGGTTTGTAAGCGGTACATTTCGCCCAGGACGAAGGCCATAGAAGGATCGAAATTTTTCTTTTTCCAGTTCACCGAGAGTGAGTCGATGAAATTTTTCGTGAACACGGTGTCCTGAATTTCTCCCAGGCAATCCTGCAGTTCCACAGTTCGATTGATAAAGGGTGTCAGCGAGGTATTATAAGCCGGGGCCACGAATTCGCAGGCATAACGGAGTTGCTTCATCCGGATTCTGAGTTTGTGGAATTCCTTGAGTTTGGGATGAGCGAGCACTGATTGTCCTTGAACCAGGACTGCATCCAGCAGGTTGAAAATGAGTAAAGGTGCCATTTCGCGGATCGTTTTCGAAGCAAGTGCCGCTCTCGGTCGGGTCGAGAGCCGTTTATGACAAAATCGAACGGTCCGGCCTCTGAACCGGCGATAACGCGATGAGCCGAGGGTTTTGAGCAGATTTTTCAGGGGCACCCGCCGCTGTTTACGGACCCAGTTAGCGAAAGCTTTTTTCTTTTTGAGCGGGAAATACTCGAGTTGTTGCTGGAACCGGTCCAGGTTCAACAGGAAGACATCGATGTCCCGGACCTCGCCCAGAGCCGCGCCCAGCCATTTGAGTTCATTTTCCAAATACTGGCGCGATATGTCGGGGACAGCGTCATGAAACAATCTGAGGGCCATGCGCATCCGGCGTGTAGCCACGCGGGCCTGGTGTACAAACTCGCTGTCAAGATCATGTTTCAGTCCGGGCAATTGTTCTCGGAAACGATGGAACTGATAGGTGAGGATTTTCTGAACGACCAGATCGAGACGGTCGTCGATACCCACCCTGAGTCTGGCGGGTGGGCTTTTTGAGGGGACAACCACCTTGAGTCGAGAGAGTGCTTGCTCGAACTTGGACGAGGGTGAGGGCTGATACTGGTGCGTATCCCGAAGCAGGGTGGCCAGACTGCGGAGTTCAGTTTCCGGTCCCTTGATGAGTTCGGCTTCCATCTCGTGAAGCTTCGGGACAGAGCGGCGTGCATGGGGTCCTCGTCGTTGAAAAGTCGAGGTGTCGAATGCCAGCTCAAATTCCGCCCCGTTCGGGGACAGGGCCCGATACTGTCGTCGCTCCGTGCGGACCTGGACCTGTTCGAGCAGTTTCCGGGGGAAAATGATCGGAGCGACTACTTCCCTGATCGGGGGACAGGCCACTCTCGAAGGATCAACCAGTGGCTTTTTTAACGGGATTTCCTTCTCCATTCTTGTGGCGATCCCATCGCCGACTGTGCCCAGGCTCTTTATGGTGTACAGGGCTTTAGCATTGGCCAGACGGTAGCGCAGAACGAGTTTTCTTTTCATGAGTAACCAATCAAACGTGTCCATGTAGAGGTCAAAATTGTGGATAAGGGTTTGGTCCGTTACCCGGTAGTTATGGGCACGCATGGTGGCAATAATGGTAAACTCGGCCTGTTCATCCGGGAGCATGAGTTTCAGTTCGATCTCGACCTGGTTCTTTTCCCGGTCCTCGTTCATGGGCGTTTTCGTTTCAGGCATAGAGGGCGGATTCCATGGGCCGGGAGACCTGGACCGGCCCAATCGGCTTTACCGTCAGAAATGGCCGCATTGTGGGACGACATATGACCGTGAATTTCAGGATCGTTTGAGGTCAGCATTTGTAGATGATCCGCCTTCCTGTTTTTTTTTCGAGTAATTCCTGCTTGGTCCGGGCCTTCGAGACCTCGGACTGACAAGGGCCCGTGTTGTGCAGGTGAATGGTCAGCGTGTGATCATCAAAGGAGCAGGATATATTGGTTATGACGCTTTCATGGCTGCAATCCAGGCCGTCCGCGACGCGGAGTATTCCGGCCAGCCATTCGACCAGGTCGCGCTGGTCGGGTCCGAGTGTCCGGAAACGACGGTGACGCTTCGGGTCAGGGACCGCTTTGGTATGGTAACGGGCGATAAGGGCACATAAGTCGCGCGCGGACCTGTTCAGACCGGGTATTTCGAGTTCTCCGATCATTGTACTACTTTGTTTGTGGTGCTTGCCGGAGTTGACGCGCGACCAGCCGATATCATGAAGATTTCCGGCAATCTCGAGCAGGCGCCGCCGTTCCGGATCAAGGCCATGGAGGGCAACCAGGCCATCAAAGAGTGTCAGGGCCAGAAAGGTTACATGACGGCTATGATCCGGGTCAGGATCATAGTGCTCGGCGACCTGTTTGATAAAATCCATAGTCTCACTGCTGTTCCGGCCTTGGTCTGCCCATGAGTGCATTTAGCGTTTCCTCCGTTTCTTGCGGCCGCTTTTGGTGATGATTTCCTCGTAGGGCGGGGACTTGATCCCCCCTTTCCGGGCGATGGCAATGAGTTCGCTCTGGCTGCGCACAGCCAGGGCGTCCTCTTTGGCCACAATCCGGATGTAGGACCCATCGGGTTGCATCAGGTGTGCCTTGACGTTATCCGCCAGATAGATGCCCAGTATTTCGCTCAGAATTCGCTGCTTTATTTCACTATTCCTGATCGGATACAGTATCTCGATGCGTCTGTTGAAATTTCGGGGCATCCAATCGGCACTTCCGGAATAAATCTCGGTTTCACCGCCATTCTGGAAATAAAACAGGCGTGAATGTTCGAGAAAGCGGTCCACGATACTGACAACACGGATATTCTCGCTGATGCCGGGCAAACCGGGTCGAAGACAGCAGATGCCTCTGACGATGAGTTCGATCCGCACGCCTGCTTGGGAAGCCTGATAAAGCTTCCGGATGGTTTTGGGATCGACCAGGGCGTTCATTTTGGCGATGATATGGCCCGGCTTGCCCGGCTTCGATTTTTCGATCTCCCGGTCGATCAGACAAAGCATGGTTTCCTGCGTGTTGACCGGCGAGATCGTGAAGAGACGAAACATGGAGGTTACGGTCTCGCTATTGAGAATATCGCCGCTTGACCATGAATTATAACCGGTCAGAACGTTAAACAGGGCCGAAACATCATGTCCGAAATCGGGATCGCAGGTCAGAATACCGATATCCGTATAGATTTTGGCTGTTATCGTGTTATAGTTTCCGGTCGAGACATGGACATAACGGCGCAATTGTTTGCCCTCCCGGCGGACGATCAGGGTCGCCTTGCAGTGCGTTTTCCATTGAATGAAGCCGAAAACCGAGTTGACCCCGGCTTCTTGCATTTGACGGGCCCAATCGATATTGTCCTTCTCGTCAAATCGGGCTTTCAGCTCGACCACGGCCGTCACCTGTTTGCCGTTATCGGCAGCCCTGCGGAGCGCAGCCACAACGGGCGAGTCCTTGCCGGTCCGATACAGGGTCTGCTTGATAGCCAGAACATTCGGATCATCCGCGGCCGTATCCAGGAAGTCCATGACCACGGCAAACGAGTCATAGGGATGGTGCAGGAGGACGTCGCCCTCGCGAATGATGGTAAATATGTCTTTTTCGGCAATAAAGCGTCTGGGCAAACGGGGATTGAAGGGGACATCACGGAACTGGGGAGCGCAGGGCAGCTCTAAAAGGGCCTGGAAATCACACACATTGATCGGACCATGGATCTCATACACAAACCGCTCCTCGATACCCAGATGTTTCAGGATCATTTTTATGATTTTTTTGGGAGCACCAGGATCGATTTCAAGGCGAAGGGCGATCTTGTTTGAACGGTCCTTGATCACGGCCTCGACTGACTCGAGCAGGTCCATGACCTCATTTTCATACAGATCGTAATCCTGGTTCCTGGTCACCCGCAAAGCTATGGTATTCTTGATCTTCATGCCCGGAAACAGCCGGTGGACATGCTTGCGGATCAGGTCTTCCAGAAGGATGTAACGATAGCCCCCACTCTCGCTCTTGATCGGGACCAGCCTGTTCAGAATGGAAGGCACCTCGACAAAAGCATACTCCTGCGGCGTCCGTTTCCCCGGAACCTGCTCGAAAACAACCAACAGGTTGAGCCTGAGATTGCCCAAATAGGGAAAAGGATGAGCAGGGTCCACAGCCAATGGTGTCAGGACCGGAAAAACATATTCCTCGAAATAGTCCTCGAGCTGCTTGCTGGTCTTTTTATCCTTCTCGAGCTGTTCGAGACGAAGCAGCGTTATCCCGGCTTTCTCCAATAACGGGATTAGCTCGTTTACAAAACAGGTGCATAGCTCGGAAACAAGAATACCGGCCTTCTGGGCAATGGCATCGAGTTTGTCCTGTGAAATTTTCTGGAACGTATCGAGGTCCTCGAGGTCTAATTCGAGAAATCGATACAGACCCCCGACCCGAACCATGAAGAATTCATCCAGATTCGAACTGAAAATCGAGGCGAATTTCAGTCTCTCCAGCACGGGATTGTTCTTATCCTGTGCCTCACCGAGCACTCGACGATTGAATTCGAGCCAGGCCAGCTCCCGGTCAAGCTGCAACGAGGACTCCTCGAGGCCAATCTTGTCTTTCATCGTCACTGTTTGATCAGTTCCTGCCTTCACCTTTTTCATCGCTACATCCTGCTTGAATCGTCACTAAAAATCAGGAGCGGGTCAATAACCTGCTCACGACGCATCGAGGGTTGTGTGACACTGTCTCGCCCCTGTTACATCCTCTTAAAAGGATAGCATGACCGGCCGGTCCATGTCAAGGTTCACGGTCTTTGCATAGGACACCATCATTTTGGGGTACGTCGTGCCGGCTTGAGCAGACAGTTAATTTGGTAAGCTTCTTTGACAGTCGCTGTCACAAAATTTATCATGTATACAACTTACTCGATTCTTTCCTTATTTTAGATTCATTATTTTAATCGGAATGCCAATTTGGATTCATAAGGCCGGGGTATTCGTGGATCAACTCCTTCATTCATGAGTTTCGGGATAAGTCTTCATTAGGCCACATTGGTTCAATTTCCGGGCAATGACTTCCGCAGATGCCTCGAAGCCACTCAAGCCTTGCTTTTTTTGATGCTGTCATCTACAATCATTGCGATAGTGTCAGGAAGGTATAATACGGACCGATGATACACTATGACTGATCAATCACTTTCGCAGCGATTTGTGAATTTTGCCGCCAGGACTGTACTGGCCCGTTATCCCGAGCAGAAACGCATTGCCCGGATTATTCTGGGAACAGATCGGGTCGATCCGGTCGTCGTACTTCCGGCCACGGAAAGTATGCGCAGGCGAATCGAGAAATGTTTCAGGAAATCGTGGCGTGACGGTCAGGTTACACACATCAGGCATGCCAGTCATGAATTCAGTTTATGTGCGACCGGCGTGGGAGCACCGGCGACTGAGATCATACTAACGGCTCTTCTAGCCGGTGGGGCTCGGACCATTTTGAGATTTGATGTTTGTGGCAGTTTGTCCGAACATTTGCCGGTCGGAGCTTTGTTCGTGGCGGATAGGGCTTATGCCTATGATGGTGTTTCGAAACTGTATTATCCTCATAATCCGATCGAGGCACATTCGGGACTCGTCCGGATAATCATGCAAGCCGGTCAACATGTACAACCGTCCATGACAGCGGGTGCCATCGCCACGGTCGACTTTTTTTTCGCCCAGACCTTGGAAGATCATCGGGCCTGGGGAAGCACGGCCCAGGCTGTTGATATGGAGACTTCGGCCATCTACGCCATGTGTGCGGCGGTGCAAGTGCCCGCCGTTTCGGTCATGTGCGTGTCCGATGTCAAATTGATTGGTCAGGACCCGTTCACCAACGACAATTACAATTATGCCGCTTTCCGGACTGGCCTGAAAAAATTCGGCTCGCTCATACCTGACCTGATCGGTCAGGTCGCGGCAGATCAGTAATGAGATAAAGTTGGGACTGGTCCTGCATGGTAACCGCTGATTGAATAACAGTCCTGTTTTCGCCCCTCATCAGATTGACCGGGAAGCTGTTGCCTCGATATTTGCTGTAATAGAGGCAGGCCCCGGCGGTCAGTTCGGCATCCTGTTCGGTCCCGCCATTCAGAATCAGAGCGATCGGGCCTTTCAGTGGCTCAAGTGAAATCTGGGCGTCCCCGGCCCGATAATGGCTCAGTATTTGGACCCCCTCGATTTCATTCCGACTTATGACCGCTTTGTGACTCGAGGGCAGACGCAGGTGCCGCCCGAGTCGCAGGAGCTCGAGTTCCCGGTGTTCCGGGACCGGACTGTGGGCCAAGAGCTCTCTCAGCCGGAGTGAATACAAGCGGTCCGTCAAGAGGCACCCGCTGGCCGGTTGCGGGTAATCGGTGATTGAATATTTCCGGGCCAGGGCAATTTGGGCCTTACGTGATCGTCCCGACAAACCGAGTAACCTGTTTCGTTCGATTGTACCGTTTCGTTCAGGCTGGGTCGGTTCGAGTAACAGGGCGGAAAGCGGTCTCAAGACATAGTCCTGATAACCGGAATGAAGGGCTATATTCTTGAGCGATTGACGGTTCTGCGACATGGGCCGTTCACCCAGGACCTCTCCGGTCGCTATCAGATCATACCCTTCCCGCTCCATGATCTTGCCGGCTTCCCTGATCATGAGTGTGTGACAATCGATACAGGGATTCATAGTCTGGCCGAAACCATAGCGAGGTGATCTGAGTATGGTCAGAAAATCGTCGGTTATCTCGATAATCCGGATCGGGATGTTCAGTTGGTGGGCTGCTTTTTCAGCTTTATCCGACCCGAAAAATGGGGTAATGAATGCAAGGGCGTGGACATCAACGTCCTGATCGAGTAGAACGCGGGCAGCCAGGATGCTATCCAGACCTCCCGACAGGAGACACAAGGCCCGACCTGATTGTGTATGAGTCATGATAAGTCCTCTCCGGACGCTGATTAGTTATTGTCTATATAACCCAAGTCAATCAGAAAATCATGGCCCTGACGGTCTCTGGCAGTATCAAATGTCGGTGTTTGCATCCCGGCGATTTTTTCCTGCCAGTTTTTCAGGTCCTGCCCGAGTCTTAGCGTGTCTCGATCATTTTCATCATAGATGGTGGGATTCCATTCAGCCGGGTCCTTTTCCAGGTTGACTAGTGTCCACGCCTGATCTTCAGGGTTCGCACTGATTTTCCAATCTTTATTCTGGACCGAGTGATTGATAAGGAATTTCGCCCTGGTAGACTTCTTCAGCCGGACCAGTAAGAAGCACACCCTGACCACGCATCCAGGCGACAGAGACATCACCGCCGGGTAAGGAGGCTCTGCAGGGAGAGGAGAGCTTGCCCGTTATAAGCCCGGCCACAACGCAGGCGCTGGCCCCGCTGCCACAGGCCAGCGTCTCACCGCTGCCACGCTCCCATACCCGGACACGCACGTGGGTCGCAGAAAGGGGAGTCGCAAAGCCAACATTAACCCTTTCAGGGAAAATAGCCTTCGTTTCCAGACGCGGTCCCCAGACCTGAACGGGGAATGTGCCGACATCTTCAGCTAGAAAGATGACACAGTGAGGATTGCCCAGGTTCAACACAGTACAGTTCAGGCCAGCCAGTCCTGGTTCGATCCCCTCGAGCGGCTCGTCGATGAAGGCATGATCAGCCTCGAATGGGACCAGGGCCGGTGTGAGCTCGGGCTCAGGCAGCATAACCTCGACCTGGCTTATCGGACCATCGGTCGCAATAATCCTGGCCCGCACAACTCCTGCAGCCGTTTCGACTGTCATTTCCGGCCCCTTGACCAGGCCATGGTCATAGGCATATTTGGCCAGACAACGCAGGCCATTCCCGCACATCTCGGCCTCGGAACCGTCAGCGTTGAATATTCGCATCGAAACATCGGCCCGCTCGGAACGACCGATCTCGATCAGACCATCCGAGCCGACGGAAAAGTTGCGGCGTGATAAAAGAATGGCCAGGTCCGCAAGAGAACGGGGCAGCTTACTACCCTGCTCGATGTAAATGTAATCGTTCCCGATGCCATGCATCTTGGTGAAGTGCAATTTCATCTGTCATTTCTCTCTCGGAACATTTTTAAAGATCATCCAAACGGTAATTGGGTGCTTCCTTGGTGATAATGACGTTATGAACGTGACTTTCCTTGGAACTCATGAATGAAATCTTGATAAAACGGGCATTATGACGAAGCTCCTCGATGGTTTTGACACCGCAGTAGCCCATGCCCGATTTCAGTCCGCCCATTAATTGATGAACGGAGGCTTCCAAGGAGCCGCGATAGGGCACACGGCCCTCGATGCCTTCGGGCACCAGTTTATCCGACTGGGTGACATTTTCCTGACCGTATCGGTCCCGACTTCCGTCTCTCATGGCAGACAGAGAGCCCATGCCGCGGTAGACCTTATAACTGCGGCCCTGGTAAAGGATAACTTCGCCGGGACTTTCATCGGTCCCGGCAAAGAGACTACCGATCATAGTCACGTGAGCACCGGCGGCGATTGCCTTGGTGATGTCTCCCGAGTATCGGATGCCGCCATCGGCAATGATGGGTATTCCCGCTTTTTGAGCTTCCTGGGCGCAATCCATGATCGCGGTGATCTGGGGCACTCCCACACCGCTGACGATCCGGGTCGTGCAGATGGAGCCCGGGCCAATCCCGACCTTGACCGCATCTGCACCTTCTTTGATCAGGGCTTTTGTGCCTTCGGCCGTGACAACATTACCGGCGATAATCGCCAGATCAGCATATTTCCTTTTCAGATTGCGTAAGGTATTCAGAACCCGTAATGAATGCCCATGAGCAGTATCGATCACCAGAACATCGACCTTGGCCGATACAAGACTTTCCGCCCGAACCTCCGCCTCCTCGCCCACGCTAACCGCCGCACCCACACGCAATCGTCCGATATGGTCCTTGTTCGACTTGGGATGCAGAATGTGCTTGTTTATGTCCTTATAAGTAATCAAGCCGATCAGATTGTTACTCTCATCCACGACCGGTAACTTCTCGATCCGATGCTTCTGCAAAATTTCCTTGGCCTGTTCGAAGGTTGTCCCTTCAGCCGCCGTAATCAGGTTCTCTCGGGTCATGATCGTCTCGATGGCACAATCGACATCCCGGACAAAACGCAAATCGCGATTCGTTAAAATGCCGACCAACTTCTTGTTCTTGGTTATCGGGATGCCTGAAATCGAGTAGGCCTTCATTATCCGGATCGCTTCACTGACAGTCTGGTCTGGCGGTAACGTGATCGGGTCAACGATCATGCCACTCTCGAAGCGTTTTACCTTCTCGACTTCCTCCTGCTGACGCTGAATAGACATGTTCTTGTGAATAATCCCCAAACCGCCCTCTTGGGCTAAGGCAATAGCCAAATGCGATTCGGTCACCGTATCCATCGGCGAACTCATCACCGGTATGTTTAACTTGATGTTCGACGTCAAGGAAACGGATGTGTCCACTTCGCTGGGTAGAACCTCGGAATACTGAGGCACCAGTAAAACGTCATCAAATGTCATGGCTTCTTTCAGTACTTTTTTCTCAAATTCCACCTTTTTCATGGTCACCTCGCTGTAGCACGAAATCAGTCACTTGACCAATTTAAAGCCATATGTATAGCATGTATTCCAATGAATGTAAAGTGAAAACAACACGACTCCTTCCGAAAACGCCCGTTACTTGACAAATAGTGCTCAAATGAATATATTATAAGGCATTGATGCTTTGATGGTCAACGAGGGCAGGAGTCATAATCGGACGTGCATCTATTTCAGATGTGTGTGATGAACCGGTGGAGAGATCCAGTAATTCTGATGATACCGACTTCCACAGAGCTGCAGGATATTCTTAATGGCAATAACTCTTGCACTACCTACCTGAAGTATTACTCATTCCAAGGAGTCAGCTCATATGATCGAATCTGATTCAAAATCGGGTGTTGCTTGGATGAAACTGTATGCAGAAGGTCTGACGCGGGGATATGTAACCTACGATGAAATTAATCAGGTCCTGCCACCCGACACGCTTACTCCTGAACTGATTGAAGACCTTCTGATCATGCTCGATAGTTATGGTATTCAGGTTATTGAGAAAGCCAAAATTACTCAGTTTGAAGCACGCAAAGAGACGGCTGCGAAAAAGAGCGATGAAGAGCAACATGACCTGGCCGATAAAATGCAAAGCGCGACTGACGGTCGCCAGTTTTTGGAAAAATCTGTAGACCCGCTCAGAATGTATTTCCGCGATATGGGTAATGTCGGCTTACTCTCTCGGGAGAAAGAGGTCGAGATCGCCAAAACCATGGAAGAAGGTAAGCGGGAGGTGCTCCAGGCTGTCCTGCGCTGCACCTTGGCTCTGAAAGACATTGTCAGCCTCGATGACAAACTCAATAAGGGCAAAATCAAACTCAAAGATATTATCCAGATCAACGATGGCGAGGAAGTGGAATCGCTCAAAGAACGCGAGCGTATCGTCATGGTCGTGAGAAAATTGAAGCAATCACACCGGGACAGCATCCGGAAAATCCTGTCCTCGAATGCCTTGTCAAAAATCACGCCTAAGGAAATCGATAAACTCGAATGTTGCAAGGATGCTATCGTCACTGAATTGAGTTTTATGAATTTTTCTCAGAAATATATCGAGCGGCTGACCGAACGGATCGAAGACCTGGTCATGCGGATCAAACGGGGCCAGCGAGAGATCAATACCTGTCTGGCCAAGACGTCCATGTCCATGGATGAGTTGAAAATCCTACTCAGACGGCTCAAAAGAAAACCGGACCTGATTTTGCCGGATTATCTGGATAGACTGGAAAATAACGATATTCTGGATTTAGATCGAATCATCAAAAATGCCCGGCGCAAAATACGCCGAGCGGAACTCGAAGCATGCATGCTTTCCCCTGATTTGTTGAAAATACATCGCGCTATCGTTTCAGGCAAACGTAAGGAAGAAGGGGCCAAACAAATGTTGACTCAGGCTAATTTGCGTCTGGTGGTCAATATTGCCAAAAAATATACCAATCGAGGCCTGCAATTTTCTGACCTGATCCAGGAAGGCAATATCGGACTGATGCGGGCCGTTGAAAAGTTCGAGTATCAACGCGGCTACAAGTTTTCGACCTATGCGACCTGGTGGATTCGACAGGCCATTACCCGGGCCATCGCTGACCAGGGCCGGACCATCCGGATTCCGGTCCATATGATCGAGACGATCAATAAACTGCTGCGAACCTCACGCCATCTCGTCCAGGAAAAAGGCCGCGAACCGACGTACGAGGAAATAGCCGACAAGATGGACATCCTGGTGGATAAGGTTCGGACCGTCTTGAAAATGGCCCAGGACCCGATCTCGCTTGAAACGCCGATCGGGGAAGAGGAAGACAGCCAACTGGGCGATTTCATCGAAGACATCAAGGCCGAATGCCCCTCGGAAGTCGTGATCAATAACAATCTCAAAGACCAGATCAAAGACGTTCTGAAAACCTTGACTGCCCGTGAAGAAAAGGTCTTGCGCCTCCGCTTCGGGATCGATACTAAATACGAGCACACCCTCGAAGAAGTCGGCTCCCTGTTCAACGTGACCCGTGAACGGATCAGGCAAATCGAGGCCAAAGCCCTGAAAAAACTGAGACATCCCTCCCGCAGGGACAAGTTGAGAAGCTTCAACTGATCATTCAGGACCGATGAACGAAACCGCATATACCGAATACAAAGTGATTGAATTGAGCATTGTCACGGACGAGACCATCCAGACCACTTTGAATAAAATGACGGCCGAGGGTTGGATTTTTGATTCGATTCATTTCGTGGTCCGCGAGTCGTCACGCCGTCCCAGCATGGCCTTCATTTTTTTTGTCAGGCCCCAGACCGAAGCGACTGTCCCCAGGAAAAAACGGACCCGGGCTGCCAAATAAGACTAAGCCAGTAGCTGCCTGACCGCATCGAGGACTGCCCGTGGTCCAAGCAGGTCCATACAGGTTGGGTCTTTCTCACAGGTTTTCCGGTAGCAGGGGCTGCAGTCGAGGTCCGAAACCAGCTTGATCCCCTGGCCGAAAAGGTCCACCTCGAGGGCACTGGTCGGTCCGAACAGGGCCACAATCTTTTTCCCGAGGGCCAGTGCGATGTGCATGGCCATGGTATCGCTGCTGATGACCAGGTCCTGGGCCGACACAATCCCGATGAAGCGTTCAAGCGTATTGTCCGTACCCGTATTCACCAACGGGATGTTCGATCTGGTCAGAATCTCACGGTTACGCTCGCTTTCATCCGGTCCGCCCAGGAGACAGAGCCTGACCGATAACTCCCGATCAAGATGCTGGGCCAACTCGACCCAATACTCAAGTTTCCACTTCTTGGTGGCAAACACGGGACCACTCCCTGTATTCAGCCCGATCAGGTGTTTTTTCCCCTGGAGATACTGGTGACGAAAAGCGGACGCCTGCTCCTGCTGCTGCTGGTTCAGATAAAGCCGATACGCTTGACCGGCATAGGGCAAAGCACAGATCTCGTAAATCGTTTCCGGATAAGTCTGCGTGTTTTCATGGAATTTTAACCGGTCGGACAAGCCAAGTTGAAAAGCATAATCGGCCAGATGATTGAAGGGCCGCAGACTACCGAAGCGGTCCATACCGAAGCCGTATTTGGCGACTGAATTGACCTGCTCGGCCAAAGCCGTGGCGACCGGTACCTTATCCAGATTGATCAGCATATCGAAATACTCAGTTCCGAGCGGGAGCAGAGAAACATGATCAAGGCCCGACAACCGGTCGATCTGGGGATGACCTTCGAGCAGGGGAAAAAAGAGTTTCTCGGTCACCCAGGTTATGTGCGAGACGGGAAATTTGGTTTTCAGTCCTTCCAGCAATGCGACTGTCCGCAGTACATCGCCGCCCGCTCCGAGCTTGATGATCAGTATCCGGACACCCATGGGGTCATAGTCGGGACAGTCATGGCACTCGCGTCCCGGTAGGCAGGGCTTTTCACCCTTGAAACGACGGCAATCTGGCTTGGCTTCAAACATGGTCCTTCCCGCAACACTGTCTATCCGGCACTGGGTCCTGAACAGGATCACCCTCCGCCTGTTCATCCATAGACGTCCGCCAACCGCCTGTCAAGTGCAACAGGCAAATGACGGCTATCCCTTGTTCACCTATGCGATTTTAAAGATTTTTTAATATTACTGGAAATGCGAACATGATCTCTCAATAATGATCCACAAAGTATTTTCGTCGCGAAGCGACGATCCCTGATCAGCAGGGCATCTATATCGCCATCTTAGGTAAACGGGGGTAATGAGGTTCGGGTGGGGCCGCCGTAACAGCCCATGTCATTTCTGAGTTCTCCCATTGAAGGATAGGCCGCTTGCCCCGGACTATTCGGGTCCTCGGGATCGTTTCCCGATTGGGGGTCTCCCGCGTCGATACAGGGTGAATCCGAAGTCAGAAGGAATTGATCTATGGCAAATAGCGGATCGAGATTGATATTGCCCGTGCCTTCCCAACCATCCTGCACATCGTTATAGGATGCCTCGACCGTTGCTCCGGAAGCCTCGTAAATCTGATCACCCTGTTTGGTTGCGGTATTGCCCCAGATGATGTTATTTTTCAAGATAAATGTCGTGGCCCAGGCCAGTACGCCTCCGCCATTTTTCTCGGAATGGTTCTGGATAATGATGTTGTTTTCGATCAGGATCGGTCCGACTTCATAACCCCAGATGCCGCTGCCACCATAATCCTCTCCGCCGGTATTATTCAGAATGATGTTATTTCGGATTGTGCCGGTCGAATAATTCATGACGATACCGGCGCCATAACGCCCCTGATTGGTCATGATGATGTTGTTCCGGATGAGCGGGTTGCCGTCGCCGCAACGGATGCCCCCTCCACCGGCACTGACCACGCCGACTATGTCTATGGCTTCATTGTTGATAATGAGATTGTGGTGAATAGTCGGGGACGCGCGTTCGATAAGAATACCGCCGCCTTCGCGATAGTAGCGTTCGAGATGGGTGTCCAACCAAATCGTCCCTGTTCCCCCGGTCAGAGTAAAACCTGTCAGCACGGCAGTTTCGTTTTCTCCGGAAACGATCCGGACGCAACTTCCGATAGCGGGATCAGTCGGATTACTGCCATCGATGATTGTCTCGAGTATATGGTTGAGGTCCCCATCCTGGCTGAAATAACTGGACACAACAATGTTTTTCCCTTTGAAATCGATGTTTTCCCTGTATCGACCATTGGCAACCAGGACTGAATACCCATTTTCAGCCGCATCTATGGCACCCTGGATGGTAGTATATTCTTCGGGAACGAGCAGGATGGTATCGGGTCCGGAATCGTTATCGTCATTATCGTCGTCATCTCCCTTGCATCCGGGACAACAGCACAGTGCAAGCACCAAAAATAGGCAAGCCATCCACGTGATTATCGATTTCATTATCATTTCCCCCTTGGATTGAGGTAAAAAAAATGTCCTTTACAGTCAGTGATAAAGCTCAAATATTGCATTCAATTCGGGATGATCCAGCAAGGATTTGACATAGTTGACAAAATCCGGTGAAGGCTGAATCGGGTTTTCACGAAAGAGTTGGACACATCGTTTTTCCAGAAAGTTAGCAAGGCTATTGTCCCTACCCGTTACGACCTCATGCACACGCTGGATGTGTTCCCTGCTGAACAGGAGATTATGCGGATCGACCAGACCGGCGTCAATCAAAGCCCGGGTTTTACGGACACAGTGACAGGGATTCTCAGGTCTGATCAAGCCACATTTCTCATCCATGAAATGAGCGAGCTGATGCCGGGCCCGACAGAGTTGCTGACGGAAATTGGAAACCGTGGTCGACATAATGGCTGCACCTACTCTCTGGCTCACTCCAAAAATACTAGCCAAAATAAAAACGAGCCTTTGGTGCGGGTCCAAACAGAGCAGCATACCCATCATACAACTAATTCTCGTCTCCTCGACAATCAGGTGCAGGTCCACGGGCAGGGCATTGGGATCGGGCAGATCAAGATCAGGCGTTCGGTCTATTGCTTGACCGTACTGCTCGAAAGATATTTGATTGTTTCGGAGGTGCTGTCGCTTGACGTTCAGGAGATGATTCACCACGATGCGGTAGAGCCAGGTCCGGAAACTGCTTTCCGTTCGAAAGCTGGCCAGATGTGTGATCACCTTGATGATGATTTCTTGGCAGATATCTTCCGCATCTTGGGGATGTCCGGTCATTCTGACAACGATATTGAATATCCAGGATTGGTGCCTGATAACCAGTTGTTCGAGCGAGGACCGGTTACCCGCGATAGCTTCCGCTACCAGTATCTGGTCTCTTTGCTCATCCTTTTTTGAAGGTGTAAAAGGGCGCATCGACACACTCTCCTTTTTCTCTATTCTACATTAATTAGACACCCGAAAAAAGAGAGTGTGACATATAAAAATAAATTTTCTTGTTCCATGACGATGTGACCCCCTGAGATGGCCTTTTACCTCACGGGACCACACAAATCACCAGTGATTAGTTCTGATTACCGTCCTGGTCCAGGGTGAGCAGGAGGACATCACAAGCCCCAGCACCGGTTGACTCGGTCGAGCCCACCAGAATATAGCCACCCGAGGACGTGGGCAGAACGCTGAAGCCTCTATCTTCGCCCTGACCGCCGTATTTCTTGACCCAGACCTGATTACCGTTGGTGTCCGTTTTCAACAGGAAAGCATCATTACTACTGCTTCCGGTCACGATGTAGCCTCCGTCCGGTGTCGCTCGGATTTCGGCACAGCTTTCATACGGTCCGTTCAAGGTATGTTGCCAGATCATTGTGCCGTTCTGATCAGTTTTCAGCAGATGGAGCGTGTTCCCGTTGGTGGCGGCCAGAACCAGCCCGCCATCGTGGGCACGGGTCAGGCTGCACCTGTCTTTGGCTTCGAGACCGGACATGATCGGGCCCCAGATGAGGGCACCATTGTTGATGTTCCTTTTCTCGAGATAGATCTCACCAGCCATGCGGGCGGACAGGCCCGCGATCACGCAATGATGATCGTCGGTCTGGACCAGGTCATAACCCGCCTGAAACATCCACTCGACTTGCCAGATAATACTGCCGGTCTGATCGATTCTCAGCAGGCAATTTTCGGATACAACCAGGTAATCGCCTGTGTCGGTCTCACAGATACCGTTTGCTGAAGTGGCCGGTCCATCGAAGCCTTTCTCCCAGAGACGCTGTCCGTTACTATCGGTCTTGAGCAGATAAGAGACCCAACCGAACGTATTTGTCCCACCACTGATCAGAAAACCTCCATCGCCGGTCTGCTGAACACTCTGCCCCCAGGAATAGGAATTCCCGGCGGAACCGATTGAACGAGACCACTTTTCCCCGAGTTGCCCATCCAATCTGATCAAATAGACATTTTCGAGACCGGGTCCGGACGATTCCGTCGAACCGACAATGACATAGCCGCCATCCGAGGTCTGTTGCAGCTCATAACCGTAATCGTTGCCTGGTCCACCAAAAGTCCGACCGCTCATTGTTTCGCTCTCGTCATCATCGTCATCGGAAGAACATCCGAATACCAGAAAACATGATAACAGCAAAACAAACATGATCTGAACCAATTCTTTCATCTGATAACCCCCTTATTGTGACGCTGTGTTTTCTAACATCCACTCCCGACAGTTCGATTTATTTCTCGCAGATATGCCGTGCTTTTTCCTTAGGCAACATCCATGCCAGTTTGGGGAAAAATGCCTTCAAACCATACGCCATGCGGGAATCTGGTTCTTGAATCACAACCAGCATCGAACCGCACATACCTCCGGAGTTATTCTTAATCATGGGGAATCGATGATATGCATTGGTTCATCTGGAGCAGGGGACCCGATCAAATCAGACTTCTATCGATCATACCCGAGCAGGTATGCCAGCATAACCTCTTCCTTTTTAAGGCCTTTTCTGGTATAAGTGCTTCGATTTATCGAATGGATAATCATTCAACAGGGGGTAAACAGAATACAATGACAGACAAAAAACTGCGTCCACCGGTAAAATGGCATGGTGGGAAACATTATCTTGCCCGATTGATCATTCAGAATTTTCCTGATCATCATACTTATGTAGAGCCATTTGGCGGAGCCGCATCCGTATTATTGAACAAGGAGCAGGCCCAGGTGGAGGTGTATAATGACCTGGACAGCCGTATCACGAGGCTCTTTAGAGTATTACGGGACCAGGGCGACGAGTTAAGACGCAGACTTGCTCTGACGCCGTACAGTGAAATCGAGTTTAATGGGGCCCGTGTTCCGTCTGATGATGAAATCGAGCAGGCGAGAAGAGATTTTGTTCGCTGGCGGCTGTCACTGGGCGGTCGAGGAGAAGCGTTCAGCTACACTTTGCATAGGGTGAGACGCTCCATGGCGGATGTCGTGTCCGGATATCTATCGGCAATCGATGAACAGCTACCGTTGATTGTCGAAAGACTCCGCACGGTTGAAATCGTTTCACGACCTGCAATCGAGGTGATCGAAAAATGGGACAGTCCGGCCACATTGTTTTATTGCGATCCGCCTTATGTGCATACGACACGTCAAGAACACAGTCGCGATGTCTACGGCTATGAAATGTGCGAGGAAGAGCACTGTGCCTTGGCACATTGCCTTCACGGAATTGCCGGCAAGGTCGTCTTAAGCGGATACCCCTCACCACTGTATGACACATTGTACGGCGGATGGCGTCGGATCGAAGTGGATATTGCGAATCATGCAGCGGGCGGGAGAAACAAGGCCCGCGAGCGGGAATGCTTGTGGTTCAATTTCGAGGTATGAGGTTTTCAAGATGAAGCGACTCGTGGTGGTAGTGGTCGGATTGACCTATCCCTATCGGGGCGGCATTGCCCAGTATACGACCCGGTTGTGCCGGGAGTTGGGCGAGCGGCATCAGGTCCACTGCATCAATTATAAGCGTTTGTATCCCCGGCTGTTGTTCCCGGGCAAGACCCAGTACGATCTGAGTCAGAAGTGTGATCAAATCCCCAATGAACGGTTGGTCTCCGCACTCAGGCCATGTTCATGGTTCAAGGCTGCTCGACGCATATCCCAATATAGACCGGACCTGGTCTTGATCCAGTGGTGGCACCCGTTTTTTGCCCTGATGCAGGCGAGTCTGGTCAGAATGCTGAAAGAAACACATGTAGTGATCGAGTGTCATAACATCGAGCCGCATGAGCCCTCCCTGCTGGACCGACACTTGACCAGGCTGGCTTTGAGGAGTGCTCAGGCCCTGATCGTGCATTCGCGGACAGATGAAGCTGCTTTGAGCACACTCGTGGGTCCCAAAAATATTTTTCGGCTCGACCATCCGGTCTATGATGCGTTTCCGGACACTCCGCAGGACCGCGATACGATCAAACAGGAACTGGGAATTCCTCGGGAGCACCCCGTTTTACTATTCTTTGGTTATGTCCGAAAATACAAGGGATTGGGGGTCCTGCTCGAAGCGCTGACCTTCTTCAAAGCAGAGGAAAGCCCCCATTTGATCGTAGCCGGTGAGTTCTATGAGCCATTGGCCAAGTATCAGGATTATATTGAAAGCGCCGGACTGAATGATCGGGTCAAGCTGGTGGCTGAGTATATCCCGAACGAGCAGGTGGCCCGTTACTTCCGGGTAGCTGATGCTTTGGTCCTGCCCTATCTGTCCGCATCGCAAAGCGGGGTCATGCAGATTGCCCGGGCCTTTCAGTGTCCGGTCGTTGCCAGCCGGGTCGGGGGACTGCCCGATCTGATCGATCCTGATCGTGATGGCTTCCTGGTCGAGCCGAACGAGCCGCGTTTGTTATTCGAGGCCCTGGCCCAGGTCATTCGACCGGAAGTCAACAGCCGTCTGCGTCAGCATATGGAGAGTGGGCAGGTCGACTATTCCTGGGAGCGGTACAGGCTCGAGCTTGAACGGATCTACACCCGCTTGACAGAACGACCGGCTTGAAATAAAAGGCCGGGAGAACTAGAACTGACAAAGCCGGAGCCGGTCTTCGGGCGATCGCTGACACGACGGCCAACCGGCATGCACACGGCGTCAATCACGAACAAAGGACATTGAAGACAATGACTGAGCACAACGAACAATTCCTGATCAGGGCCGAGAAACGTGAAGAGATGATTCGTGAGGGTGTCTGCCCCTACCTCGATCGATTCGAGCGCACTCATACCCTCAAGGAGGCGGAAACCTTGGCTGATGGCAGCGGGCCGGTGAAACTGGCCGGTCGCTTGATCTCGTTTAGGAGTTTCGGCAAGCTGATTTTCGGCCATATACAGGACCTCGAAGGTAAACTGCAAATCGCCATCGAGAAAAAAACGATCGGTGAGGAGCGATTCGCTCTCCTGAAAAAGTGGGTCGATATCGGTGATTTCCTTGGATGTTGCGGTCAGATTATCACGACCCGGACCGGAGAAAAGACCCTGGCGGTGAACGATTACGCGGTCTTGTCAAAAACATTACGGCCCTTACCGGAAAAATGGCATGGATTGACTGATATCGAGACCCGATATCGCCAGCGTTATCTTGACCTGATCATGGACCGGCCCGGCGGACAACGGTTTTTTGTCCGGGCGGAGCTTTTGAAACTTCTTCGACGTTACCTCGAGGCCCATAATTTCATCGAGGTGGACACACCCATACTTCAAACCAAGCCATCCGGAGCATTGGCCGTTCCGTTTGTGACGCACCACCGGGCCCTGGACATGAATTGTTACCTGCGCATCGCTCCGGAAACATATTTGAAACGTTGCATTGCCGCCGGTTTCGACCGGGTGTACGAGCTGGGTCGCTGCTTTCGTAATGAGGGCATGGACCCGTCGCATCTTCAGGACTTCACCATGCTCGAATTTTACGCTGCATATTGGAATTTCGAGGACAATATGCGTTTTACCGAGGCCTTGGTCAAAGACCTGGTCCAGAAACTCAACGGTTCCCTCTGTCTCGATTACCGCGGGAAGACCATTGATTTCGGCGGTGAGTGGCCTCGCGTCTCTCTTCGTGAGTTGTTGATCAAGGACTGTGCCGTGGATATCGACCAGCATCCAACGGCTGATTCGCTTCGTCAGGCCCTGAAAGACAAAGGTATCGAACTCGAAGATATGCACAAAGCAGGTCGAGGTAAAATTATCGATCAACTCTACAAAAAAGTATCACGCCCAGGCATTGTCAATCCGCTCTTTCTGATATTTCATCCGATCGATCTTTCACCCTTGGCCCGGAGAAATGACCGGGACACCCAAATCACTGACCGTTTTCAACTGGTGATCAATGGCTGGGAGATGGTCAACGCCTACTCCGAGCTGATCGATCCGATCGATCAGCGTCAGCGTTTCGAGGAGCAAGCCCGCCAGAAAGCCGGTGGAGATGAAGAAGCCCTGTCCATGGATGAGGACTTCCTGCTCTGTATGGAACATGGTTTGCCGCCGGTCTCAGGCTGGGGCATGGGTATCGACCGCATGGTTTGCCTGTTGACCGGCCAGGACAATCTGCGTGAAACGGTCCTTTTCCCCTTGATGAAACCGATTATAGAGAGCGAAGCCTCGATTTGATGGCACTCTGATTGGGATTTATGGCCAACGATTTGCGGTAGGCGTTTTTGGCTTCGTTTTTGTTTCCGCTTTTTCGGTGAAGATCACCGAGTTTATTCCAAATTTCATAATTATTTACGTCAAGCTGGGTAGCCCGGTTTAAATGTTCGGAAGCCTGGCTGTATTTCTTCTGTGATTGATAAAGTTCGGCCAGGCCGACGTGGGCTGAGCTGTCATCCGGATAATCAGCCAGATACTGTGAATAAACCTGGATGGCGTGGTCATTCTTTTTTCGGGTCACCAGGAGTTTGGTCAGGCGATGGACCACGTCCTCATGGCCCATATTCACCACGAAGGCCTTCTGGTAATATTCCAGGGCATTATCGATATTTTCGGACCAGTCGCCCTGTTTTGCCTGGGCCATCTTTTCGTAACACATACCCAGATTATAGAAAAGGGCGGCATCACCCGAATGAAAGGCCGGGTGCTTTTTCAGGGTCGCGATGGCTGAACCGTAACTGCCTTGATTGATATACACACGCCCTAATTCATTATAGGGCACATCATAATTCGGGTTTTCCTTGATCAACCGCTGATAATGCTCAGTGGCAAGATCATAATCGTGGTTTTGACTGTAAGCGCGGGCGAGCTCGAGACGGACTGTGGGCTGGTTTGACTTGAGCGATAAACTTTTCTGAAAATGTTGAATGGCTAGTGGAAAATTGCGTTCTTCAAGATATATCAGACCGAGGTTGGCTTGGGTCGATGCGTCGTTCGGGTTCCCTTTCAAAGCCTTGAGATACGCTTCCTTGGCCTGGTCGGTTTTACCGGTCTTGAGCGCAATTTGACCCAGAAAATAATTATATTTGCCGACGTCACCTTTTTCAGCCAGAAGTTGTTTGAACGCAGATTGGGATTCACTGTAGTTACCGGCATAGAAATGTGCTTCACCGAGTTTTTCCAGAACATCAGCAGTTGGCTGATATTCATAAGCTTTCTGAAAAGCCGTTACCGCCTTGTCGTATTGTCTGCCATTGAATGCGACCAGACCTTCCTCATGATAATGTTTGCCCAACCATGGTTTGAACCGGGGAAAAACCAGGAAAGTACATCCGATCACGATGACCGCAACGATGCCCAGAACCGTATAGAGCAAGACCGGTTGGCGGGTACGACCTGGCATTTGATCAGGAGCGGATTCAGCCTCACTGGCCTTACGTGATACCTTTCGCTGGGCTTCACGCTCTTTTTGACCCCGCTCTTCCCCAATCCGAGCCCGACATTCCACCAGAAGCTGTTGGATCTGCTGACTGTGAGGCTCGATCTCGAGAGCTTTCTTGAGTGAAGCCATGGCTTGATGATATTTCTGGGCCTTATAGGATTCTTCAGCTTTATGTAATTGATTCCGAATCAGATATTTTTTCTTTTCTGCTTTGATCCGATTGACCTGTTCATCGAGTTTATCGAGCCATTGCGGAAATTTGGTCCGAGCCCGATCCAGTTCCTCGAGGATTTGATCATAGTTGTGTTCTTGCAGCAATTTTTTGATTTGAGCAGTCAACTCGACAAATTCAGGGTCCTGTTTCAATGCCCGGGTTTTGGCCTGTCCGGCTGCTGCTTCACCCACAGAGGTCCGATCACTTGCCGGCGCAACAAGCTCTTTCAATATGTCAGGGTCATTCGCCTCGAGACGTAAAGTGTTCAGCAATTCGAGCGAGGCCTGGTGATTGGAGTCAAAATCGAGAGCAATGGCCAATTCCTGCTGACAGGCAGCCCGATCGCCTTCTTCGAGTAAACGCTTGGCCGTCAGATAATGGTGCTCGATTTCTTCCTGAGCAGATTGGGCTGCCTTCGATAATTCAAGATACTCGTAAGCTTGTGCATCATTGGGGTTTTTATCCAGGAGGGTCTGAAAAATATCAAAGGCCTCGCTGTAGCGTTTCTGATCGAAGAGATGCTTGCCTTGTGCGAAGGTGTTTGTCATTTCTTCCGGAGCAGTCGATGGCCGCGCGGCTGTGTCAGATGGTGAGGCCTGTCCTGGTGTGGCTACATGAGCTTGACTGGCTGGTTCGCCTGCAGGAGGAGTATAATGGGCCGTGGTCTTTTTGAGCCCGATCTGAGCGGTCGGGTTGTCCGGGCTGAATTTCAGGACCTCCTGAAAGTCTCGGAAGGCCTCAGCGTAGCTTTTTCTGGTAAAAGCAGCTTCAGCGTTGGCCAACAACCTGTTGACCGTAGCATCCTTGGCAATATGCTGACCGGCGATTTCGAGATAATCGTAGGCCTGGGCATAGGTTGGATCGAGCTCGATCACTCGATGAAAAAATGAGAGGGCCTTACTGAACTGTCGTTCCTTGAATAATTGCCGACCACGTTCAAACAGGGTCTGTATATCGCCCGGGGCCTCGACCTCCTCGACTAATTCTTCGACCACTTCCTCGAGGACCTCGAAGGCATTCAGACTCGTGGCACCCTCGAGGTCGACCGCTTTATCGCTTTCGATGACCAGCGGGTTTTGCTTGCCAGTCGTGAGATTGTCCAATGCGGCGATCATTTCATTGACCGATTGAAAACGTTCCCTGGGGTCCTTAGCCAGGGCTTTGAGAATGATCCGGCTGAGATTGGACGGCAAGTCGGCATTCAGGCGGCAGGGATCGGGGGGTTGCTGTTTGACCTGCTTTATCAATAAGTTGACGGCTGTATCCGAACTAAAAGGCGGTTCACCGGTAAACATTTCAAACATAACGATGCCGAGGGCATAAATATCGGTTCTGGCGTCAACGCTGCGGGCCAGAGCCTGTTCAGGGGCCATATATTCCGGCGTGCCTATGATCATGTCCTTCTTGGTCATACCCGCTGTGGCTGATTGATGATCAGCAGCAGCCTTGGCAATACCAAAATCCACAATTTTCGCGATCCGTTTATCGGTGACAATGATATTTTGGGGTTTCATATCTCGATGAACAATGCCTTTGGTATGGGCTACAGCCAATCCCCTCATGACCTGTTTCATCAGGCCGATCCCTTCGCCGACCGGATACGGGCCCCTCTGCTCGATCAAGGTTTTTAAATCAGTCCCATCAATATACTCCATCGAGATGTAATGCATTTGGTCACATTCGCCCAAATCATAGATTCGGACCACATTCTCATGGGTAATTTTCAGGGCGAGCCGAATCTCGCGAAAGAACCTTTTTATGACTTCGGGATGGTGCTGATAATCAGGCAGCAGAAGTTTTAAGGCAATGGTTTCGCGTAATTTCAGGTCCTCGGCTTTATAAACGGCGCCCATACCACCCTGACCCAAGACCTCGATGATTCTATACCTGTCAGCAAAGACTGAGCCTACTTCGAGCATAAGCACATTACCCACTTTAAAAGTTGATAGTAGATAGAACAGGTCTCAACCAGATAACGTTACTATATGCGAAAAGACTTCGTTCGTCCAGTAGAAAGTGTAAGTATGGAGAGAAAGAACAATTCGTCAGATCAGTTGTTACTTTTAACCTCAGCCTCAGCCAGATAACCGTGCTCCTGATAACGCCGGAACAAATGCCCCCACTCATTGTCTCGTCGCCAGCGGGCTGCAATGTGACGATACTTCAAGGGCCAATAGAGATAATCCTGTTCGATTTCTCCGATCAGAGTCGGAATAATGACCAAAGGTGTCCGCAAAATGAGCTTTTGGAGGAAACGAGTCGGACCGTACCAGGCCAACCAGGCCAGAAAACTGTGCGAATTATAGCCAACTTTGAAGTTCCAGTTCTCGTGCAAAATATCATCGCCGAGCAGCTCAATCTCGTGAGAATCACCCTTGCCCAGACCCTGTTCATGCGCCAGACGGATATATTTGATCCGGAGGGGATCGAAACCCATCAGTTTGGCTGCAACGGCATCGATAGCCACTTGATCGGCTGAAGCCAGAATAATGTTTTTTTGCACAGGTTTAATCATACGCGGCCCTGCGCCCGTTCCGGCTGTGGTCCCATCCATCATGGCCCATATGCCGGGATGAATCTCTTTCTGTATGGCCAGCAGATCGACCAGGGTCTCGTGAATCCAGGTATGAGTATAATGACGATACTTGCTGAGCAGACCTCCGAACGCATTTTTCATGGCCCCGGTCGTGGTAGTGTACATATGGGTCTTGACCGTGGGCAAATGAACGATGTTCTTACCGATAAGATAGTCGGGAATCAGGATACCTTCCGGATAAATGTGGTCAAGTGCCAACATTTTTGCCTTGGGAAGAAACGGCTTCCAGGTCATATCGGTCGTCCGAAAATTGTATAAGACCGGAATGTTGTGCTGCTTAAAGATCGGAATATAACCGTTGAGGTCTTCACCCTTGAATGCGTTGGTAACCACGGTCTGATTCTGGACGCAGACCAAATCGTGAAACCCGGCCTGACGTAACGTCAGAATTGTACCCTCGAGCTGCCAGGGCGTCGTATTGGCGCCGGGCATGGGAAAATGCCAGGTGATATTGTCTTTGAGTATGGTCGTCGCCTGCTTATCGAGCGACTGACTGCCGCCGGCTAATTCGAATAAGCGTTGATAGTCCTCCAGGACTGTCTCGGGTCGCGTGTATAAAACAGCTACTCTTGCTTTTGGGCTCATATTTCTCTCCTTTATTGCATCTCTTATGGTAAACCAAGTCACGAACAGAATCAATTGCCGCCTGCCCGAACTAACGACCGAAACACCATTGACTTTTGGGCCATGGTTTGATACAAAAGCAGGTATAAAGGAGATGATGTGCGGTTATCGGGCCTTGCCAGGGAACAGGACCTGCCGATCATCGTAGGGAAGAACAGTGAGATTGTCCCGGTTTTCCATATCGTTTGAGGTGCTCCATGAGCGATCACAATAAAGTCATGACCCCCCGCGTTCTCATACTTTTGTTCATTTTCATCGTAGTTGTCCCCTTTCTGCCCCTGTTGCTTTCCCAAAGGTGGAACTGGTGGGAAGCCTGGATTTTTTTTCTGATTTATGTGCTGGGTTTTGTGATCAGTCGTGCCCTGGCTGCCCGACGACATCCGGACCTGCTCGCCGAACGGGCCCATTTCATGTGCCACCAGGATGCCAAGTCCTGGGATAAGGTCCTTTCGCCCCTGGTCGGACTGGGAGGCGCGTTCATTCCGCTGACCGCCGGTTTGGAGGCACGCTGGCATTGGTCTTACTCGCTTGCTCTTCCGATCAAAATTCTGGCCCTGCTCCTTATTCTGGGAGGATTTACCCTGGCTTCTCTCGCCCTGATCGAAAACAGGTTCTTCTCCGGCATGGTCCGCATCCAAAAAGATCGGGACCATAAACCTATCAGCAGCGGCCCTTACCGCTGGCTGCGCCATCCGGGTTATACCGGAGCACTCGTGTCATATCTGGGTACACCACTCTTATTAAACTCGAACTGGACCTTTGTGCCGGTGCTTTTTCTTGGCGTAGTGCTGATTATCAGAACCAATCTTGAAGACAAAACCCTACGCACCGAATTATCCGGTTATGAAGAATATGCTCAACAGGTGCGATACCGTCTATTGCCGGGTATCTGGTAGTATTCCCAGGCACAGATGGAGCATGGCATGCATATCAACAATGTTCACGAACGGATATTGACTGCTGAGCCGGCACAGGTGGAAAAGTTGATCGATTCTCTTTCGTCGGATCAGGACGCTTTGTGGCCGTGGCACTCTTGGCCACGCATGAGATTCGATCTCGCTCTGAGTGTCGGGGCTTCGGGCGGACACGGCCCGATTCGGTATGTCGTGGAGGCTTATGATCCGGGACACTCGATTACCTTTCGCTTCACCGGCCCGAAAGGCTTTGACGGCTTTCATCAATTCCTGGTTTCAAGCGGTCCGGAACAGTCTGTCATTCTGAGACATACTATTGCAATGAGTACGCATGGTCTGGCTCTCCTGTCCTGGCCCCTTATATTTCGACCCATGCATGATGCTCTGCTCGAGGACTGTCTGGCCCAGGCCCAGGCCTCACTCGGTCTAAACCCCTCAATCAAACCCTGGTCTGCCTGGGTAAAGTTGCTCCGTTGGACATTATCCATGTTTCCTTATTCTTATGGGATATTTGGGTAATAGACGACCTCGATGCCATAATACTCCCCTGCCTGAAAGTAGAAATCCTGGGAAGGTTTCTCGGGGAGCCAATACTCATAAGGAAATGCCTCCAGTGTATAGGGACCCTCTGCCAGTAATGCTTCGAATGTATTGATAAATCGCCATTCCTCCATGGTTTGTGTGTTCGTGAGGAGCATCTCATTACCCGTGACCTCGACGGGTTTCGTCCATATTTGCACCTCGGCAGGATTTTCCTCGGGCGTTGATGTGGCAGTTGGGGTCACAATCGGGGTCGGGGTCGGAGTCGGGGTGTTCTCAGCGGTCGTGGCGGTTGGACTAGGCTTCGAGTCGTCATCATCATCGTCACAACCAAGCAGGAACAAACCATGTGAAAACGCAACAAATAAGCAAAGAATACAGAGTGAACCAAATATGAACGTGTGTCGCATAAATCCCTCCTGATTGAGTTGCGACCGGATCATTGTTTGAACATCTTTTTGTTCAAAAAGACAATCTCCGGTCCCGATAATATGTCCATTTGTATCTAATCTCAATTATAAAGCGAAGGTAGAAAAAAAGCAAGAAAAAAGTTAAGAAGTGCATATTATGCACTTGCGCTTTTTGCAGCGATGATACATGCCTCTGATCATCAGACTCAAACGACCATCGACCTTTCCCGGCCCCTGACCCAAGAGGAGGCCCCAGCTCGCTATCGTCTGGGTGAAGAAGCGGTCATCCTGGCCTTGTTGTTGCTCTCGGCGAAACTCGTGTCCCCGAACGAGGGGGAGGCATCGCCAGAACCCAATACTCCCTCGTGAGTGATTCCACATTCTGGGAGGTTTTACCCTGGCTTCTCTCGCCCTGAATGAACCACTCCCCGTTGCCTGAGCAGGTGATCCTGTTCAGGAAATGAACACATGGTCGTGGTCAACTGTAAAAAAAATGAACAGTTCTGGTCGTGCAGCCTACAACAATGATTCGATCATGGCCCGAATCTCGCCTTCGTTATATCCGGCTTTCTTATAACGAATGATCATGTTCCGGTCGATGACCAGGTTCAGGGGGATGTAGCCCTCTGTATTAAAGAGGTTCCAGACCGTAAAATCCTGATCGTACAAGACCGGAAAGGTGATACCATAGGTGTTGGCCCAGGTCGCACAATCGGCCGCATTGGCTTGGTTTCCGGTTGCGTCCTCGATCAGGACTGACAGGATAATGAAGCCCTGGTTTTTATACTGTTGATAGAGGGCTTCGCTTTTCGAGGCCTCCGTCTTACACGGACCGCACCACATGGCCGACAAATCGAGTAGAATGACCTGCCCCCAATAACTATACAGACTATGAGATGTTTCGTATCGATCATTGAGGGTGAAGTTAAAAGCCCGGTCACCAACCAGGTTTCCTTCTTGGGCATTACAGTAATAGACAACCTCGATGCCATAATATTCCCCTGCCTGGAAGTACAAATCCTGGGAAGGATTTTCAGGAAGCCAATACTCACATGGAAAAGCTTCCAGTGTATAGGAACCCTCGGCCAGTGATGCTTCGAAAGCATTGATAAATCGCCATTCCTCCATGGTTTGTGTGTTCGTCAGGAGCATCTCATTACCGGTGACATCGACGGGTTTCGTCCAAATCTGCACACTGGCAGTACTTTCACCTGGAGTTGCTGTGGCTGTCGGTGTCTCAAGCGGAGTATGGGTCGGGGTCGGGGTCGGGGTGTTCTCAGTGGTCGTGGCGGTTGGACTAGGCGTCGAGTCGTCATCATCATCGTCACAACCAAGCAGGAACAAACCATGTGAAACCGCAATAAAAAAACAAAGCAAACAGAGTGAACCGAGTATGAATATGTGTCGCATAAAAGCCCTCCTGAATGAGTTGTGACCGGATCATTGTTTGAACATCAATTGTTCAAAGAGACAATCTCCGGCTCATTTATCATGTTCATTCCACTGCAATTCCTATGCCACTGGCACTGGCGTAATTCTAATACCATCACATTGTAATAATCAACCAGGATTAGACAGTAGACAGAGAAAAATGTATAGGGTGTTCATCGAGGAAATTGGGTGAAAAGTGCCCTCCGAGTCCTCTAAACAAATTTGTTCAGGGCACATATCTCTTTTGAAACGATAGTGCTGGAGCAGAGATTCAAGAAAATCCGACAGTTGTGCGCTGTGAAAAATACATTTGGCATTATGTCGATTCAGCAGACCGATAGTTTGTAATTGCTCCAGGCCGATTGTCGTGAACGAGGTCAAATCGATTTCGCCATAATCGAAGGGCTGCCGAGTGTCCGAAGGCACAGTTTTCAGCCTCGACATCACTGTGATATTGTCCGCTTTACCATGCCCTGGATAAAATTTAACCTCTCTTATGACCGGGATTTGATCAAAAGGTTGAAAAAAAATCCAGTCAACGTTTCCGGAGAACACCCTTCCGGGGACAGACATTGGAAACGGGGCATGTGCTACAGAATGGTGAAATGGGCCGGCAGGTTTGTTGACCGAAGCTGACCAGGACTGTGTTAATTTCTTTCCACCAGCGGGAGGGCAATTTTTTGCGCAGGGCCATTTCAGTCTGGGCCGGTGTTTGGGTCGCGACATATCCCCAGCGATTGGTGATGCGATGGACATGAGTATCGACACAGATAGCGTCAGCATCGAAAGCCAGGGCCAAAACCAGGTTCGCGGTTTTGCGTCCGACTCCTGGTAATTCGAGCAATTCGGCCATATTCTGGGGCACTAGTCCACCATATCGTTCGTTTAATATTCGTCCCAGTTTTTTGAGGTTTCGGGCTTTGGTCCGATAGAAGCCGACCGGATAAATCAAGCGGACCAGCTCAGGTTCGGACAGAGCCTCGAGGTCTCGGGCCGAGCCTACATGTTCAAAAAGTCTCTGGGCTGCGACCAGCGTCGTTTCGTCTTTTGTCCTGGAACTGAGAATAGTCGATACCAGGACATAGAGGGGCGAGTGTTGGTCACGAGCTATGTGGGTCACACTGGGAAGCTGAAATGCTTCCACATACTCAGAAATTTTTTGGAGCACTGGCTCGATGGGAAATGGCCGTTGCATTCGTCACTCCTTTTCGAATACTGTGATCAGATATGGAGTATGTATGGCACATTCCCCCATTTCTCCAGAGGTTGATCCCGGTTACCAATGAAGTGCGGGTACTCTTCACATACAGTCATCGATGGACTATGTTCTATGAGGGTGTAAAGGAATGATGATTACATCTGCCATGAATTGACGCTGATGGACACTCTGTCACGGGGATAACGATTTGGAGAACAAATCGTCGATATTCAAGCCCTTACCGAACAAGGGCCTGTTTTTGAAGCGGGGCGATCATTGCTGGAGTTGGCTGACCGTTCCCCAGACCGTGGCCATGCTCTACCTCGAACAGTCGGGTGACGAGCGGGAATGGCAAGCCCGTCTTCTGGAACTGATCGCCATCACCCTGAAACGCATGAATAAGCATTGTCCGGATGAACTTAAACCTTTTCTGGACAGGAGTGACCTGGACCAAAAACTGCATCGGACCGCCTACTGGTTTCTGCCGCCGATGACTGAATTGAAAATGGCGTTTGTGACCCTGCCTGACACCTGGTCCTGTTCGACCACGGACCTGTTTCGAGACCCGTTTCTGCAATCGGTATCGGAACAACTGAAGGGCTGTTCCTTCCGCTTACCTTGAAAAGGAAGGGTCTGGCAGCTATAGTACTCAGGAGCAGACTGTGTAGAATGGTTCCGGTCTGACGGAAAAGCGACAGACTTGCGAAGATCTGTCGTTATCCAGAAAGGCGAGTCATGGATTGGAATATTGTCATCCCTTTACTTATCATTGTCATCTGGTTCGTTCTGAATTATTTTATTCTGCCCCGTTTTGGCATCTCGACCTGACTGTCGAAGTCATGCCGGATCGAGGATCGGTCCGATCAAACCCAAAATCGGGACAAAGAGAAAATCTAGGTTCTGGACAATGCACCTCGGACATTTCGCGAAACGATCAGAATCTCCTCATGCTTAAGCGAAAAAGGTATGCTGGTGACCCTGTTTTCAGACTGCCTGCTTGATAAATCCCGGACCAAATTGGTCATTATCCTTGTTCTGGCGGTTTTGTTGCGTGTGCCCGGCTTATTTTTACCTTCGTTGACCGGCGATGAAATCTCGACCGTCAGTCAGGCCAGTTATGATTTTCAAGACATGCTTGTCCGACTGGCCGTCATCGATATCCCCGGTGCTGATATAGCTCCACCGTTATACTTCATCATCCTGCATGTTTTTTTGAAGCTCTTCTCGTTTGTTCCCTGGGCGACCCGGGCCTTATCACTTTTGTTCGATCTGCTGGCTATTGCTGCGGTGTTCGGATTGGGACGAGTCGTTTTTTCGGACCGGCTCGCCTTACTCTCGGCACTGTTCTTTGCCCTGTCACCCTTTCAGATCTGGTATGCCACCGAGATTCGTATGTATGCTCTGGCCGCTTTATTGGCCACACTCAGCACTCTTTATTATCTGCGATACTCGGTCCAAGCCACCGGACACAACCTGTTCTGTTACGCTCTTTTTTCCCTTCTGGGCATCTATACGCAGTACTATTTTGCTTTGCTCCTGATCGGTCAGATGGTCGTGGCTGTTTTCTTTTGGGACCGGTCTCGGACCAAGGCCCTGATCTATGCCTATCTGGTCATGGGCGTGTTGTATCTGCCCTGGCTGGCCCCTTTTCTCAATGATCTCAAAGTTCTGAGCTGCAATGTTGTGCCTGAGGCGGTCAATCCCTTGACTGTCCCGGTCTATCTCGTGCTGAAACTTGTCTTTTTCGGTAACAGGTTCTTCCTGCTCGCCCAGCTCTGGCCGTATCTGATCGGGGCCGGATTACTCGGACTCCTCCTTGTTCTTTTTCTGAAGAGGTGGCGGCATTTCGGGCCCCATGTTCACTACCTGTTCATGATTTTGGGATGTGGCCTGCTCTTGATTCTGATTTCCTCGTTTCTTTCGCGGCAGGTTTTCCGACCGCATGCGGCTATTGTTTTTCTGCCATTAGTGCTGGTCCTGTTGGCCCACTGGATCGACACGCTGTTCAAACCCTCTTTGTCTCTTCTGATCAGGATAACCTTCATTAGTATCTGGGGTTTTGTCCTGATAGCGTATAATTTCGCGCCCCTGTACGGCAAGGCCCGGGTCAAGGAAGCGGTCGCATTCCTGAATGCAATCAATCAAAATCAGGCACCCGTGCTGAATCCCCCCCTGCAAATCCCCTGTCCGGATACGATCAAACCCGGTTCCTTCGAGGTCATTGAGTATTATGCTGACCGGCAGTTTCCGGTCCATTTTCTGGCGGGAGAGAAAGTGTCCGAATTGGTAACGAATCTTCAGCGGATTGTGGGACAGTCGCCCGAGTTTTATCTGATAAACTATGAGGACCGTATCCCGCCCGATTTCATCACAGAGCTTAAAACAGCAATCGATCGTGAGTTTAAACTGGTCCACACCACTCGATTCGAGAGCCTGGTCGAAACTTTTCCTCTGGCTGTCCACTATTACCGTCGCCATTAGCATTATTCCATTCAAACCGGCAAACGCTTTTCCGGGTTTGTTGTCACAATCCTGACATGGATCAGAATAATCGTCATGGTCAGAACTTGAAAAAGGAAAGGGAAGGATTTAGGTTAGCTGTATTCTCAGAGGTCTTTATTCGGGAGAAAGGGGATGAGTGGAGTGCATTTTTTCATGTGTTATTTCGAGACGACGCGCGAATGTAACGAGGATTGCCCGGGATGCATGACCCGCCGCGAGGGTCCGGTTGTTGAACCCCTTTCTACAGAGGAAGCGAAGAGGCTTGTTATCGATGAAGTGGCCAAAATCTGTCCGGTGGGTTCGGTCGCATTTTCCGGTGGTGAGTTTCTTCTGAGGCCCGATGCGCTTGATTTGCTGGCACATGCTGCCAGTCGGGGTCTCTACTCGTTCATCAACACGAATGGCCGTTTGATTGAAGCGGTTCTTCTGGCAGAGATAAAAAAAGCGTGTCAAGGTCGAATCACTTTAGGTTTCTCGCTGGATTCGGTCGATCCGGATGTACAGGGCCGTTGCCGTTCGGGCGATAAGGATGAATTACTCAGGAGGATTGCCCTGTGTGATCAGGCGGGGATAGGCTATTTCGTGCTCGTGACGGTTTCGCGGGCTAACATGAATACTCTGGCCGAGACATCAGCCTTTCTTAAGGAACGCGGTATACCCATGCTTCGTTCGCCTTTTGTCCCGAGGGGAGCGGCGGCAACACGACGCGACTTGATGTTCACTCGTGAAGATATGAAACATTTCATTCATCCCGTGCTCCGTTCCAATCATCTTGCTTATGTGAGTTATACTCCTTTTTTTGCTTCACCCAGTCTGGCCGAGCTTGGTCTGGCAAAACTCGGGATATCTTTGGGTCAGCTTGGTTGTCAAGCAGCCCGGGGTTATGTGGGTGTTTCGCCGGAGGGCGATGTGGCGCCCTGTGTTCATCTCCTTGATTCTGCCGCGGTTTGCGGTAATGTCAAGCAAACGCCCTTGTCCGAATTATTCAACACGAATCCGGTCCTGGTCGGATTACGTTCCGGTGACAAGCTCAAGGGGCGATGTGGCCGGTGCCGTTACCGGACTGCATGCGGGGGGTGTCGTGCTTTGGCCTTTTACTCGTCCGGTGACTGTTTTGCCGAGGACCCGACCTGTTTTTTCGAGCCGAGCGATGAGCAGGACAAATCAGAGTATGACGAGGAAACCTCACGCAATACGCGGGCCTTTATCGAGTTTATTGCTACCAACTCGCCCTGGCGGGACATTTTCGCGGGAAGTCCCTCCGGACAGTTCGGTGCCTTTCTGATCCGTTTCGTGGCAGCCGTGCGTACTATGATCAAGCCTTTCAGACGACGAATACACAAGCATGAAAATCCTGCTTATTAAGCCGAAGTGGTTCGTTCACGGCGGTGTCTATAGGTTCCTCGAAGACGTCAAATTCACGCCGCTGCACATTGCGGTCATTGCGGCACTTTCCGAAGGGCATGAGGTCCGTTTGTGTGATAACGACTGGGAAGAAATACCCTGGGGCGAGCACTTCGATCTGGTTGGTATCACTACGGCCACTTTTACCTCGGAACGAGCTTATGAATTGGCAGATCGCTGGCGCGAACGGGGCGCTCGAGTGGTTTTAGGCGGAGTGCATGCTTCGCTCCTGCCCGAGGAATGTCTGGAACATGCCGAGGCAGTCGTGGTCGGTGAAGCGGAATATATCTGGTCGAGTGTCTTGCGGGATGTTGAAACCGGGACACTCAAAGGGATTTATCAGCAGGAGCGGCCTACTGACATGAACGATGTCCCAGTACCTCGTCGGGACCTGTTCAGGGAAAAATACTGGGTCGCTACAGTTCAGACAAGCCGGGGTTGCCCCAATCACTGCAAATTCTGCTATCTACCCAGTGTTCCCTGGCACCGCCACCGGATCAGAGACATCGATCTGGTTTACGAAGAACTCAGAACGCTCAAGCAGAAGGTCATCTTTTTCGTGGATGATAACATGTTCGCCGATGAGGACTATGTCATCCGCTTGTGTCACAGGATTGCACCCCTGAAAAAACTCTGGTCGGTCCAGGCCCCGACTAACATCGCCCGCAATGACAGACTGCTGTCAGCCATGGCTGATGCGGGTTGTTTTCATGTTCAGCTCGGCTTTCAAACCGTCAATCCCGGATCATTACGATCCGCAGGGATAGACCAGAACAGGATCGAGGACTATACAAGGGTGGTCAAGGCTTTTCACAGATACAATATTCTTGTGCTGGGTTTCTTCATGTTCGGATTCGACCATGATCACAGCAGCATTTTCGACTCTACTGAAAAGGTTATTAAGCAGATTGATCTCGACGATGTCTGTCTTTATATTCTGACACCGTACCCCGGTACGGAGATGTACGATACCTTCAAACGACAGGGGCGATTATTGGATAATGCCCGGCTCGATTATGGCTGGTCCAATGCCGTCTTTCAACCTGCCTTGATGAGTCCGACCGATTTGGAACAAGGCGTTCAGGCAATGTATGAACGCCTGTACAATCATTTTAAAAACACGGCCGGATTGAAAATTATCCGCCGTCTGCCCATACTTCTCAGACAACCCCGTCTCATGAGTCTCATCGTCAAAGCCCTGTTCCGTCGCGTAGACATTTCACGCAAGCCCATCTAATCTGATCAATTGTTTTTGTGTCTGTATCGGAATTTCATAGTTTTAGATTCAAAAAAAAAGGACTGGCACGATTTTCATGCCAGTCCCGGTATTCAGATCATATCATGGGCAAGGTGTCACGTATTGGTATATTCGACAGGGGACGGTCGAGACAGGTCGTTGAGTCCCGCTCGAATCGATCCCGTAACTGCCCTCGAATTGAGTGTTGAGCGGTACGATCAGGTAATACCTGTCAGTCGAGGGTATTGTCATACTGAGACTCGTTGCACCGCCAGTATCACAGTTTATATTGGTGTGATTATAAAAACCAGTGCCCAGAGTGCCTTCATGCACGGAATAGGTGGTGTAGGTCGAAAGGCAACTCACTCCCCAGCTCAAATCCATGTTGCCCAACGTGGTCATGCTTTTGGTAATGGTCAGCACGGTGCCGGTAACATCGTTCCCGTTGGGAGTCCGTCCGGGTGAAACGAAATCCAGGGCGAAATCGGTCATGGCATTGCCAGACGGGAATGAAGTATCCCGGAAATAGAGCGAGAAAACGCCGGCACTGAAGAGAAAAATGTCTCCCGGCAGGGCGAAGACACCAGCCAGACTGACCGGAGCATCGAAACAGAGAAGCAGATTGCCGGCAAAATCAAGGTCGGCACCGATGATATTATCGGACGCACCCAAGCCCAAGGTACTGCCCAGAATATACGGCATCAAGAGCCCGGTGTTAATGATAACGAGGTCTGTGGGCAATATCGGTGTTCCCGTTATTGTGAGCGGTTCGTCAAAAGAGGCAATCAGATTGCCTGAACCATCGAACAGAAGCGCATCGATATTGGCATCAGCAGGCAGTCCGATAGATGCTCCGAGCAGATAGGCCGAAAATGATCCCGTGGCTTGATTGAAAAGCACGACATCGCGTGGTTCATAATATGAACCGCTCGATGGTTCCAAAAAAGGAGCGTCCGTTGAAAAGACAAAATCGCCACTGTGATCGAGCAGGTAGGCCAAGGCGTTTATGTTCACGTCAGCCGTCCAGCCGAACAGGGTCCCGTCAAAATTCAGATTGTATACTCCTCCAGTACGATACACTGTTTGATACGCCAGAAACATGGGAGAACCGGCAATACTGGTCGGGACATCCACACTGAAGGTGAAATCCTGGCCCTGACCGCTGCTGGGTACGAGCTGCAATCCGAATAAAATGACAATGATGAAAAATTTCCCATAAGGTCTCATCGGCTTGTCCTTAAAAGTTTGTCGGGAAGCCGGCACCATACACTACGGGGAGATTAGCACCCAGGTCCTGATAATTGACTAAAAGAGAGCCCGGAGCCCGGTTGTTTGCATAGATATTGCCAAGGGTAGTAGCGTCAAAGCTAATACCGATGCCGTTGTTGGCGGTGTGGTTCCAATCCAGACTGTTGTTCAGGGCATTGTTGATCAAATTGATCCCTATCTGAACATTGCTCGAGCAGTTGTTGTGGGCAATCCTGTTATTGGTCGAGACACTAACCATAATACCGTTTACCTCATTGCCACTTACCGTATTGTTGGAAACATCATTCGCATCACAGAGTTCAAGCCTGATCCCATTACCATTGCCTTGTTCTTCCGAATCGTTGGCACTGCAGACATTATATGCGATAAGGTTGTTATTGCTATGAAATGCTTGAATTCCGCACATTCCATTATTCGAGAAGTTGTTGTGCATGATCTGGTTGTTGTTGCTGTCATCCATGATCAGACCATTATTGCTCTGATGACAGACATCATTATAACTCACGATGCAGTCGGTCGTGAATCCCAGATGAATACCTTCACCTACGAAGCCATGGCTGTTGTTATACATCACCTCGATATTTTCGCATTCCATCAGGTCGATCCCTACGGCTGTTTCTTCAATTTCGGTGAGGAGATTATGGACAATTTGACCGTTTCGAACCTGAGCAAACATTATGCGGCTGGCAGTGTTGTGCTCGACCACATTTTGTCTTCCCGGACCGATATAGATCATGCCTTTGGCGATCTGAAGATTATCGACTCTCAAATGATTTCCACCTATGGAAAAGTCGAGATTGCCTCCGGAGCCAATCTCACCATTGGTGACCCGGATGTTCTGATGACTATTCATGAGCTGAATAGTCCCGTTGACCGTATGTCCGTCAAGGTCCAGAGTGACAAAATCCGCATCGATTATAATCGCTGGTGAAGCCGGGGGCAGATCGGCTGTCAGATAATAGGACCCTGAAGCAGTGATTACGGTCGGCTGGTAGATCGGGATTTTACCGTTCGAAGCATACACAGCCAGAGGCATACACATAATCAACAAAAAGAGAACAGAAAAACGGCGGCAGCGCAACATATTGTGCTCCTTTCATGGTGGCAAGGATGGCTCGAGTGAATACAAGACAACGAAAATACCAGCGTGACTAATATATTAGGCGGGTTTTATCCCTCCTTTCCTGCTCATTTCCGCTGATCTATATCATAAATACTAAATAGTCGTTCGTCAACTTTTTCTTTATATTTTCAGATGTGATGACTATTCTTTTCACCTCATTGATTTTGTCCCAACTATTCCGAATCGTGTTCACCCGAAAATGTATCTGGGACGTTTTAATGGTTAATCACTCGTGACGACTAGATTCATGTTGTTTTCTCCATATGAAGGATATTGTAGGTTACGGGAAACTTTCCGGGAGGCGTTTATGAGTAAGGTCAGTTCAAGTAGGTTTTGGATTACCTCAGTACTTTCTGTTCTATTTTTATTCTGTTTGAGCACAATGATTGATGTGTCGGTTGTATGGGCCGGCGTTGATCAGGGCCAGGCACTCGATGACTGGCGAGAAGCGGCCCGGTTCAGAAAAGAATATGATGACGGTTTGCGCTGGGAATCGGATTTCAGCAAGGACCCTGAGGGATATGTTGAAAAATGGCTGTCCTTCAAGAAACAATTCGACCCTTTCTGGTCGGCCTTTATGAAAAGATACGGTCAGGATCGCAGAGTAGTCATGGCAGCCTTTGAATCCGTGGAGCAGCCTCTCGATGTCGAAACCGATATAGGCACGCTGTTCAGCATTCTGGAAGAGGTACCCGGTAAAGGACAGAATATCGTTGACTGGGCCGTTCGTCTGGGTGAGGACAGTTACAGGGAATGGCAACGAGGCAAGGACAACCCGCCCCATGCCCACAAGGTTGAACTATGGCTCGACAAGGCTGAAAAAGCCCTTTTTGCGTTTGACCTTGTCCGGAAGCTGGACCCTGATGGCGAGCATGAATCCAGGATCACGCTGGCCCGTGAAGCAGTCAAGGAAGCGCGGGCAGCATTTGAGAAAAATTTGAACAGTGAAGAGATGAGATGGCCGGGCAATAATCCGGCCTGGTCCGGTGAGGGCGATCCTGATGCTCTCTGTGCCGCGGCCATGGCATTTTTAAGGGCCCATCCGGACCAACGGGGCGATGCCTATCGCGGGGATACGGGCGAGCCTCTCGCGGTCAGTCTGGCCGGACAGGATTGGGAAGTCTATAAGAAAGCACCTCTGACCGAGCAACCGACCCAGTTCAGTCTGGATTTTCATGTGGCCTTTGCCAGCCTGAAGGATTCCCGCATGGCCTATACATATCGCTTTTCTTTTTACACCAAGGAGGAGGCCGGAGTTAAGAAAGCCCCTCCGTTCTTTTATGCGAATCCGCATCTCTATGCTCATTATACGATGCTTCGCGAAAATATTCCGCAGGACAAAAGCACGGGCGGTCTTTCGCGACGTCCGACCCGCGGTTTTTTCGGTCTTGTGTTCCGATTGCTGCTCTCGTTAGGGCTGATCGGTGGTGGTCTGCTGGCTGCTGCTTCCTTTCTGCGAGATAAAGTGCCAGCCCTGTCAAGCGTATTAAACACACTGGTCCGGTCCAGAAGCGGTGTAGGTATTGGACTCCTGATTATCGGTCTTCTCTGCTTTCTGAGGGCACTGGTCCTGTTTTTCGCACCACTGACCGATCTTTTGCCGCAGGCTATGGCCATGATTCTCGGTGTGATGCTTGGACTGGATATCTTGATCAAGAAGTCAACCTCAGACACAGAAAGTGTCGATGAGCAGGCACAGGGCAAGGAAAACCCCGTCGACCAAGCCATGGACCGGGCCCGGGATGCAGCCCGCAAAGCCCAGGATTTACTCGTTGAACACCAGGCGAGAATCAGGAAACTGGAACAGCGACAGGTGCCGCTTGGCCTGGCTGCGATTGCTCTCGGTTTGATTCACCTTCTGGCCGGCGGACTCTGGTTGTTCTGATCGACTGACAGGTTAATGCCTGGCTTCGAGGTTGAGTGGACCCGGTTTTATATTGAACAGGACTATTTCGGAGCGACTTAAAAACCGCATGGGCGGGCCCCAGGTACCAGTGCCGCAGGTTGTATAGATGTAACTGTTCGCTCGTCGGCCCAGACCATAGGCATGGCGGAATACCAAGCGGACAATCAACTCCATGGGTGGAATCTGACCGGCATGGGTATGTCCGGACAACTGCAGAGTGACCCCATGCTTCGCCGCTTCCTTGAAAAACAGGGGTTGGTGCGACAGGAGAATGCTCATTGCGGCCGGATCGAGTCGACTCAAGGTCTCGTTTACCTGGGGCTGATACCGGCCAAACTGCTTTCCGGTCGGATCCGGCAACCCGGCTATCTGCAGAAAGGGCGTCACGGAGACTACCTGATTGCTGATCTCATGCATGGCGCAGACTTTGATGCACTCGAGATAATTTTCCAGACCGGAGTAATACTCGTGATTTCCCGGCACGACAAAAATACCAAGCCGGGCTTTTAAACGTTGTAAAGCAGGCAGGTAATGACGCATTTTTTCGATACTCAAATCGATCAGATCGCCTGTGATCGCGATCAGGTCGGGCTGATGAGCATTGACCCGTGTGACGATTTCTTCGAGCCAGGAGACCGATTTGATGCCATCCAGATGGAGGTCGGAAAGCTGGACCAATCTCAATTCAGGTTGCCCATATGGTATTAACGGCGAGCTGAGCGTGAATTCCCTGGTCCGGGGTAAACGGGCCCCATTAAAGAGCGAATAACCCGTGATCGTCATGATGAGGACCAAAGCGCCATAGCCCAGAAGGCGTGGCGGGATAGGGGTGAGCCATTGCCCGAGGTCTTTGAGGAGCGTGACCGAAAAAGAGATGGCGATAAGGCCCATCCAGATCACACCGATGATGAACAGGAACGAAATATTCACCTGTCGCCTGATGATTTCACCCGCCAAAAAGGAAACACCGCCGACCCAAAACAGTATTCTGATATACCTCAATGTTTCGGCTGAAAGGTCCAGGCCTGACCACAACCTCTTATAGACATAATAATGGAGACCAAAATAGACTGTGGATATAATGGTCACAAACAGAAGGAATGATAGGCTCTTGGTCATGTCGGCTCTCGGTGCGGTCCCCGGTTATTATGATGGCATCGCTGTGCGTACTATTGGCTATTCCTTTCAAAAAAGAATAATCATACTTTTCTTCGCTTTGAACCGGTTGATGTCTTGGTCTTTTTGTTCGTCTTCTTGTTGTTTTCCTGGCCAAAATCCCTGAGTGTGATTGCCAATGAGCGGAGTTTAGCCAGGACCAGATTATTGACCGTATTGGCGGGGTACTTTTTCAGTTTTGTCAGAGCACCAGCCGGTTTCCCGGTCAGAATTTCAATACCCTGGTCAATATTCGAGATCGGGTAAATATGGAACTTACCCTTTCGGACCGCTTCGACAATATCTTTGCGTAACATTAACTCTTCGACGTTCTGAATGGGGATAATCACGCCTTGTTTTCCGGTCAAACCGCGTGCGTGACAAACATCAAAGAAGCCTTCAATTTTGACATTAACCCCACCGATCGGTTGTATCTCGCCCTTTTGATTGACCGATCCGGTCACGGCGATACCCTGCTTGATCGGCAGTTCTGATAGGGCAGAGAGCAGCACGAAGATTTCGGTACTAGAAGCACTGTCACCATCCACACCGGAATAGGACTGCTCGAAACAGATACTTGCGCTCAAAGACAGGGGAAATTCCTGGGCATATTTGGCCCGAAAATATCCTGACAGGATTAATACACCCTTATCATGTATCTTTCCGCTTAATTTAGCTTCGCGCTCGATATTGATGAAACCGGCCCGACCCAGCGAAACCTGGGCGGTGATTTTATTTGGTTTGGCAAAGATGTAATCACCATAATTAAATACCGCCAGACCATTGATCTGACCGACTTTGGCACCATCGGTCTCAATCAGAAGCGTCTCATCCTGGATCATTTCCTGCAGCTTTTCCTCGAACAAATTCAATCGCATTCGTCGTTCTTCGAGGGTCTGCTCGATATGCGTCTGCTCGACGACTGTGGATTTGCTCTTTTTAGCCCAGTAACTCGATTCCCGGATGAGATCAGCGATCTGACTGAACTTGGTCGACAGTTTCTGTTGTCGTTCGGATAAGCGGAGTCCAAACTCGATCACTTCGGCGACGGCAGAAGCCGAAAAAGGTAAAAGCTGTTCATCATCGGTAATTTTCTTGATAAAGGCGACATATTTTTCCATGTTATTTTCATTCAGGGGCATGGCAGAGTCGAAATCGGCCTTGATTTTAAAGGTTTTATGGAAATCTTCGTCCCGATCATAGAGCAAATGGTAAATATAATGATCACCGATCATGACCACTTTAACATCGATAGGCATGGGTTCCGGTTTGAGACCTGATGAAGTCGAATACATCAGATAGGGATCGAAATTCTGAATTTCGAGGAAACCCGTTTTCAGGACCCGTTTCATCGTGGACCAGACCCCATATTCCATGAGGGCATCCATGGCATCGATCACAAGATATCCACCGTCGGCCCTGACAAAGGAACCGGCTTTTATCCGCGAAAAATCAGTGGTCAGATAACCACTCTTATCCACGACTTTTTCGATAGTCCCGAACAGGTTCCTATAGGTGGGGTAATTCTCGATGATAATCGGGACCGAAGTCTCGCGTGAATTGTCCACAATAACGTTGACTGAATATTCCAGGAAGGGGTCGCCGGGCGATTTGGCCGTAAACATTTTGGCCAACGGGTTCTCCTTTTCCTGGTCCGTACCCTTGAACGTTTCGATATTGTCGATGATGTTCTTGCTGACATTGTTCAGATATTCCTGAATTTTAGGCTCATCGTAACGCGAATAGATATCCGCAATCAGATCGTTGATGAAAGGCATGACGAAAGAACTGTCCAGTGACTGAATCTCCTGACGCAATTTGCGTTCAATTTCACGTGATTTTTTGAAGACCGTGTCCATTTTATTGTGCAAGAGTTCATATTTCTGTTTAAGACGTTCGAGACGTTCTTCGGTCAGACCGCCACTTTTGACCATGCCGGGAAGCTGGTTAATGGGCACGGCTTTCCCATCGATCAGTGGCGCGATTTCCGGTTTTGTATAAGAACCGTATTGGACTTGGATCAGAGCAAATCCATTCTTGGCGACATCTTGTTCGAATTCATGAAAGACTTTTTTTTCCATGTCCTGGTTTTCTTCGATCAGTTTCTTTTTCGCGCGTTGATAGTCTTCCTCTTCGAAAATCAAGGGGATTTTATGCACAATGGTTTCAATAAGCAGGTCCATCTCTTTTTTGAATTCATTTCCCTTACCGGCAGGAAGAGAAATCAGCAGGGGCATATCCGGGTTCTGAAAATTATTGACATAGATTTTATCGAACAGTTTTTTTTTCTTCTGGCTGATTTTTTCGAGGTAGGCCTTGATCGTTGTTTTTCGGCCCGTTCCGGCGAACCCGGTAATAAAGATGTTATAGCCACTGCTATCGATATCAAGTCCCAATTGCAGTGCCTTTAAAGCCCTGTCCTGCCCGATTATCTCCCGTAATGGTTCCACATCACGAGTTGTTTTAAAATCAAAATCAACCTCAGAAAAACATCGACGTAGCTGGGTATATGACAATTCATTCAACTCTTTTTTTCTCACCATGAATAGCCTCCCTGTCTCACATTGATACCAATAGTAGTGAAAAAAATAGCATGAGACCTTATCTCACACTATGCACATTCCGGAGGAACCAGTTGTTGCATGGCTCTTTTCGATCGAATCACGTTCCGGGCTCATTTGATTCATAGTACGTTTCAATGCACAGAAAAGCAAGTCCATCATGCTGATCTCGCCTCTGAAAAAAAATAACTCGGATGCGGACACTGATTAAGGAAATAGTGTTCACCTCTTGCATTGAGAAGGATTTGTTTTATATACAGTCCATAATTCATCGAAGAGGAAACAGGCGAAAAAAATGGAATGGAAAGAAATACCTTCTGAAAAGAAATGGGTCCTTCAGGATAATGGTGATGTGGCCGCAGTCATATTCTGTCTTGAAAAAGAGAAGGTAAAAAAGAAATATCAGACGAAAACACTTATTTCGGCGATATATCTTGGAAAGAAACGTTTTTCCAGGCTTGAAAAAAGACATAAAGACTGGCTATCGACTCGACGAGCGTTTATTTCACTCTCGGAGCGCGAGGCATATCTCAATGTCAAGAAAAAAGAAATCCTCAAATATATTTCTATTCGAATTTCTTGATCGGGACAGGTAGATCAGGTTATGGTCCACTTCAATGAGGAAACGAATGAACTGGCGGTGAAAATTGTCTACTATGGCCCCGCCCATTCGGGTAAAACCCAGAATCTGCAGTATATCCATCAGAAGTTGGCGCCCTATGCCAAGACAGAATTGATCTCTTTGGAGACTGAGACCTCGAGAACACTCTATTTCGATCTCTTACCGGTCAAAATGGGCGATTTTCAAGGGACCAATGTCCGTCTGCTACTCTACACGGTCCCGGGACAAAAATTTTATCATCAGGCTCGTAAACTCGTGCTTCAATCGGCAGATGCGATCATTTTCGTGGTCGATTCGGATAAAGAGCGGCTCCTCGAAAACAGAGAATGCTATCAATCAATGATTGCAGATTTAAAAAGCGATGGTCGCAGGATCCGGGATATACTGCTTGCTTTCCAATACAATAAGCGTGATTTGCCCTGCCGATTACCAGTCGACATATTGAATGGTGAGTTGAACCATATCAAGGCACCCTATTACGAAGCCACAGCCATATCAGGAGAGGGAGTGATCGAGACTTTGAAGGAGTTGAGTAAGCTCTTGTTCAACAATCTGGCCTCGATCAGCGAAGAGTATTTCAAGATTAAAAACAGGAGGGCTGTCTGAATAGGTCGTTCTACTTTTTCAAATCCTCCGGAGTCTTTTTTCGGAACTTTTCAGAGGAAACGAAGGTGTAGAAGGGCTGAAGAATTTTGGTCGATCTGAAACCAATATCTTCAATTCAGGACGTGAAAACAGCTCAGAAAAAGGCCAAGGAGGCAGGTCCATGTCAAAGACAAAGTTGGTAGTCCTGGGTGTTTTCTGTGTATTCATGAGTGTTCTGTTCATCTCGTGTGGGAAGTCGTCACACACCGTCAAGAGTACGGGAGTGAAAGACAACAGTCCGGTCCTGGCCAGGGTCGGTGATCAAACCATTACCGAGCTTGACCTTCAGGCTAAGCAGGACTTGATGCATTTCGGCGAAAAAGAACGTGAAAAAGTACTCGAGGACATGATTCGCAGTAAATTGATTTTCCTGGCGGCGGTCGAGGAGAAAGTCGATCAAACCCCCGAGGTCCAATCCCGCATTCAGGACCAGACTGAAAAGCTTGTTGGCCAGGTTTACCTGAACAATAAGATCACCTCTTTGAATTTTTCCGATGAGGAGCTGAAGAAATATTACGAAAGTCACAAACAAGATTTTACCGTTCCGCGAAAAGCCATGATTTCTCATATTCTGGTTTCTGACCGTGAAATGGCCGACACGGTCAAGAGTGAAATTGAAGCCGGGACACTATCATTTGACCAAGGAGTCGCCAAGTATTCACAGGACAAGACCACGGTCCGCAATCAGGGTAAACTGGGGACGATCATGGAGGGTAATTTCATTCCCTCACTGGGTCCGTACCCTGAGATCAGTGAACAGATATTCCAGGCCAAGCCCGGTGATTTTCTCGGTCCGTTCGAGACCAGTAAAGGTTTTCACCTTATCAGGGTCGATACCTTGATTCCGGAGACATTCGAGGAATTCGAGCACTCGAAGCGGAGAATAATAGACTTAATGGCAGTTTCCGAGAGTGAGATCGAGGAGTATTATAACAAGGTCAAGGACGAGCGTTTCAAAAAGAAAGCATTTGTCAAGATCAAGCATATTTTAACGAGTACGCAACAAGAGGCAGAACAGGTGCTCACTCGCCTGAAAAAGGGTGAGAAATTCGAAGACCTGGTCCGAGCAGTCAGTTTGGATAAGGAATCTGTCAGTAGTGGTGGCGATCTGGGCATGATTTATCAGGATGGTTATGTACCAAGGATCGGGAAGGACACGAATTTCATCAATGCTGTCTTTCAACTCGAAAAGGGAAATCTCAGTCCGGTCATAAAATCGGCCAAGGGCTATCATGTGGTCCTGGCATATGATAAAGAGCCGGATTCCTTTCATGCTCTCGACGATGTCCGTTCGAGTATTGTCAATATTCTGGCGGGTCAGAAACGGGTCGATCTTCGGACAAAACTCATGGCTGATCTCGAACAGAAATACACGGTCGAACGCCTCTATAAAACCGCGAAGAAATAGAAGATAGTATTCTGGTAATCAACATCATTTCAAACAAAAACAGTATGGACTGGTTGAAGCAAAGCATAGCAAGCAGGACAGGACGATGGGCGGGATTCGGCATATTCATCATGCTGGCCCTGATCTGTTTCGTGCATTGGGTCAGTGCGGAATCTGGACCAGACGGGACGACAAAAATAACGGTCCAAGCCGTTCTGGAAAAGACAGCCTATCGTTTGGCGGAACCGTTTACATTCGAGGTCACCCTCAGTTGGTTGGGTCAACCCGGTGATTTTGAGATTGAACCGCCTCAATCTCTTGCATTGGAGGGGCTCGAGATGGTCCAGAGCACCAACTCGAATGAAACGACCACGTTGAACGGACGCTATCAGGTGATCCGGCGCTACAGTTATACTTTGATTCCCCTGGTTGAAGGTGCGGCACGGATTGGACAGGTTCAGATATATTATCGCCAGAAATTGGCTGGACCTGAAGGACAATCGGAATGGTCTGATCGGACCAGTCTGGGAACGACGCCCCTCTCGATTACCGTGCACCCTCCCCGAAAAAAAATTGTGCTGCCCTGGTCTGCCATTGGAACAGTCGTCGGCTTGATCATTTTTTTCGGGTTGTTTTTCCTGTTTCTACGCCGACGTAAAACCATGGAACGCCCAATCGATGAACCTGAGGTCCTAGCCCCCAGTCAACAATTCATCGAGACCTTGAACTCAGAGGAACACCTGATCATCGAGGGCGAGATGCGGGAGTATATCGTTCGTGCTGAAAAAGCCTTCTTTACCTTGATCAAACAAACACTTAACCGGGATGTGACTGGCCAATCGATCCCTGACATTATCGCTTCACTGAGCGATAAGCTTGGTGAGGAGGACAGATCGACCGTACAGAATTTTTTGGAAATGGCCCATTTGGTCAAATTTGCTGGCCAGCAACCAGAAAGAGAAGAAATCGAGCGAATGGTCCGGGCACTCGGTCGTTGTGCCCGGGCGTTTGAACGAGTTCCCGTTGAAAATGAAACGGAATCATAAAGCGAAAATAAGGAGCTATCTAATAAAACCAACGTTTTAGCTGAAAGGATACCGGTCATGAACGTTGACATTAAACAATTAAACGAACGCATTCATCAGGAAAGCGCCTTTGTCGAGAAAATATTAACTGAATTGGGCAAGGTTATTGTCGGGCAAAATTATCTGGTCGAGCGTTTACTCATCGGCTTGTTGTCAAACGGTCATATTCTGATCGAAGGTGTTCCAGGATTGGCCAAAACCCTATCGGTCAAAACCTTGTCCGATATCATGAATCTCAAATTTCAGCGACTCCAGTTTACGCCGGACCTGTTACCGGCAGATTTGATAGGGACCATGATTTACAATCAGAAGGATGGCAGCTTTCAACCCAAGAAGGGCCCTCTCTTTTCGAACCTGGTCCTGGCTGATGAGATCAATCGGGCTCCAGCCAAGGTCCAGAGCGCTTTACTCGAAGCAATGCAGGAGCATCAGGTCACGATTGGAGACACATCCTATCCCCTGGATGAGCCCTTTCTGGTCATGGCCACCCAGAACCCGATCGAGCAGGAAGGAACATATCCTCTGCCTGAAGCTCAAGTCGACCGTTTTATGCTCAAATTGAAGATCAATTATCCCAATAAAAAGGAAGAACGGGCCATTCTCGATCGGATGACTACCGGCATCGCCATTACCGTCGAACGTTTGATCAATAAGGACGATATCATCAAGGCCCGGACCCTGGTTAATGAGATTTATATCGATGACAAGATCAAGGATTACATCGTAGACCTCGTTTTTGCCACGCGGAATCCAGATAAATACGGCCTGAAAATCGAGGATCTGATCCAATACGGGGCCTCACCAAGGGCCACGATTTACTTGACCATCGCTGCCAAAGCACACGCTTTTCTGAAACGACGTGGCTATGTTACACCTGAAGATGTCAAAACGATCGGTATGGATATTTTGAGGCATCGCTTGATTTTAACCTATGAAGCCGAAGCTGAAGACATGACTTCAGAAGAAATCATCCAGCAGATTTTTGATAAGGTCGAGGTCCCCTGATTACGAGCGGAACATCATGATCCCCAAAGAACTGATCAAAAAAATCAGACAGATCGAAATACGCACCAACCGCATGGTTAACGATGTTCTGGCCGGCGAATACCAGAGTGTGTTCAAAGGACGGGGCATGGAATTTTCCGAAGTCCGCGAATATTTGCCCGGAGACGATATCAGAACGATCGATTGGAATGTCACTGCCAGGACCGGTAAACCGCATGTCAAGAAATTCGTCGAGGAACGTGAACTGACGGTCATGTTGCTGGTCGACGCCTCCTCATCGGGCGAGTTCGGAACCGTCGCCCAGATGAAAGGCGAGGTCGCCGTGGAAATCTGTGCTTTGCTCGCCTTTTCCGCGATCAAAAACAATGATCGGGTCGGGCTGATTATTTTTACTGATGCGATCGAAAAATTCATTCCGCCCAAAAAAGGTAAGAAGCACGTATTGCGAGTCATTCGAGAATTGCTCTTTTTTGAGCCCAAAAAGAAAAAAACGGATATCGCCCAGGTCCTCGAATACCTGGGCAGGGTCCAAAAACGGCGCAGCGTTGTCTTTCTGGTTTCGGATTTCATGTCCAAGGGCTTCGAAAAAGACCTTCAGATCGCCAACCGAAAGCATGATCTGATTGCCATTACCATAACCGATCCACGGGAGATTTCCCTGCCACGGATCGGTTTTATCGAGTTTCAGGACGCTGAATCCGGTGAAGCCATTGTGATAGATACATATTCGAATGCAGTCCGGGAATTGTTCGCCAACCTGGCCAGTGAACAGCGTGATCAAAGGCACCAATTTTTTCGTTCCATTGCCGTGGATTCTATAGATATTTTGACTGATAAACCGTATGTGGACCCTTTGGTCCACTTTTTTCGCTTGCGGGCCAAACGTTATCATTAAGACACAACCGATCTGAAAACGCACTCGAACGGAGATACAAAACACATGGTAGAGAAAACAGGATCGAATGCACTTTCATCCAGGCTGGGTCAGGTCCTGATCATCATCCAGATCGTTTTACTGCTGGTAGTCCTGGGACTGCTTCTCAGTCTCAAGGACGGGATTATTCTGTCGCAACCCGGTGAAGAAGCCGCTGAAGTGCCGCTTTCTATCGCGGATATGCTTTATACTCAGGAATTATATCAATCGGCAGCCGATGAATATGGTCATGTTCTTCAGGCGTATGACCTTCCGGCCTCGAAAGCAGCCAATATCGCCTTCAAAACTGCGGAACTCTATCTGCGTCGATTGGGAGATTATCCCGAATCACTTGCTTTTTTGATGAAGGCTGAGAAATATGATCACGAGGGACGTCTGTCCAAAAGTATCAATGAGATGAAGATTGAATGCCTCGAACGTATGAAAAGGACGAGTGACGCCCAAAGGGTCCTCGAAGAATCTGCACTACTCGATCAGTCAACAGCCGATCGTGCAGATGCCTCGGCAGTGGTTGCGGAGATCGGCGATAAAAAAATCACGGTCCGGCAGTTCGAGCGTTACCTCGAACAACTACCGGACGAGGTGAGGCAGACTATCACGAACCGGGAAAAGAAGATTGAATTCCTGCAGCAACTGGTAGCCACCGAACTGATCCATAATGCCGCCAAAAGAAAGGGGTATGAGCGTGATCCCGCCATAATAGATACGCTTCATCAGTTCGAAAAAAGCATTATGGTCCAGCGGTATATCTCGGAGGAATTGAGTGATACCATTCGAATAACGCCCTCCGAGGTGCAACTGTTCTATGAGGCCCACAAGGCCGATTATGAAGGAAAACCGTTTCAAGAAGTCCAGCAGCAGGTCGCCACTGATTTTCAACAAGTCAAGTATCAGGAAGCCCTGGCTTTACTTTTCGAGCGATTGTCGGCTGCTGAAAAAGTGACCCTCAACCCGAACAATATTAACTCATGAGACACGATGCGGCCCGATTAGTCAGATATATCCAGATAGTGGCGTTCTGGTCGATCCTGCTGGTTTTTGAATGTTCCGGCTATGCCCAGACCAAAGCTGATTCTGGCCAGACCCCTCGAATCAGCATCAAAACCGAGGTCGATCGGCGTAACATCAATCTGGGTGATGTCTTTACCTATACGATCACAGTCCGGCATGATCCGGAGATGAGTGTGAACATGCCAGGCTGGGGAGCCAATGTCGGACAATTCGAGATCAGAGATTATAATCTCGAACAGAACACTGACGAGGATGGGAGCCGTATTGTTACATCACAATATTCCCTGGCTATTTACGACACGGGCACGTTCACCATTCCGGCTGTCACCATCAACTACACCACCAAACCGGACCAAGAACCCCAGACATTGCTTTCAGATTCCGTGGAAATTGTCGTTGAAAGTCTGGCCCCAAGCGAAGCAGATGATGTCAAGGACATCAAGGAACAAGCCCTTATTCCACCCGATTACCGCCTGCTGATTCTGAGCTCGGGTTCTGCTCTCCTGATACTCGTGATCATTATCGCCCTGGTTTACTATTTCAAAAAAATACGCAAAAAACCGGACTCGAAGCAGGAAGTCTATCTTGGTCCGGCCCATGAGGTGGCCCGGGCCGAACTCGAGGCCCTCCTGGCCAAAAAATTACTCGAACAGGGTCTGATCAAACAGTTTTATTTCGAACTGGCCGATATCATCCGTCGTTACCTGGGACGACGTTTCCAGATTTATACGCTTGAAAGAACCACCGAGGAAATACAGGAACAAGTCCAGACTCTCTATCTGTCCAACGATGTATTCACCTTGATCATGGATTTTCTGCAGGAAACCGATTTGGTCAAATTCGCCAAATATGTTCCATCAGAGCACGAGCATAGGGCCATTATCGAGACGGCACAACGGATTATCGATAAAACCATGATTTTCACCGCACCAGGGCAGGTCAGTCCGGTCATGACCGGTCCGAGCGAGGAAAAGACTGGTCCTGACCCTGAAAAGAATGTTGGCGATTCACAGACTGAAAGCCGATCCGATATCGGACACGATCTGGACGATGAAATGCATGAACAGAAAACGAACGGTGATAGTAGCAATCCGTCCGAAAGAGCGGAGTAGGGACAATGGAGCTTTTCTGGAGATTGGCAAATCCTGAGTTACTGGTTTTGTTCGCGATCATCCCGGTTATTATTTATTATTATTGTATCACCTTCAGGCAACAATCTACTTCGCTCACCTACTCGGATATAGGACTCTTGACCAAACTCAAACCGTCACCCTTGTTGAGATGGCGTCACGTTCTCAAAGTATTCCGTGTATTGACACTGACCGCGCTGATCCTGGCCCTGGCCCGACCCCAATCAGGCATGACCGAGGAGGAAGTCCTGACTCACGGTGTCGATATCATCCTGGCCTTGGATATCTCGACCAGTATGATGGCTGAAGACCTCAAACCGAAGTTTACCCGGCTCGATATTGCCAAGGAAGTCATTCGAGATTTCATCGAAACACGGAGTAACGATCGGATCGGCCTGGTCGTATTTGCTGCTCGGAGTTTTATCCAATGCCCATTGACCCTGGATTACGGCGTCCTGCTCAGTTTCCTCGATCAAGTCGATTTCGCTCCCAAACAGTGGGACGGGACCGCCATCGGTATGGCCATAGCGAACAGCGTTAACCGCTTGCGAGATTCCAATGCCAAAAGCCGGATTATCATTCTTCTGACCGACGGTGAAAATAATTCCGGGGCAATCGATCCCATAACAGGTGCCCAGTTGGCCCAAGCGACTGATATCAAGATATTTACGGTTGGAGCAGGCACGAACAGCGGTTTTGCTCCGATTAAAGTCGATGATCCGTTTTGGGGAACGAGTTATCGCCGTATTCCGGTCCAGATCGATGAGAAAACACTGAGTAAAATCGCGGAACTGACCGGCGGCCAATATCACCGTGCCACCGATGCCAGTCAACTTCAGCAGATTTATCGCGAGATAAGTCAGATGGAGAAAAGCGAAATCGAGGTCAAGAAATATACCGAGTATACCGAGCTTTTTCAGTATTTTCTGCTAACGGCCCTCTGTCTGTTTCTCATCGAGCAGTTGTTGGCCCATACCCGTTTTCGAAAATTGCCGTGAGGACCGATCATGTTATACGCTGATCCACATTATCTTTGGCTGCTTTTTCTGGTCCCGGCCCTGCTCTTGTTCTATTTTGTGACCGCCAAGTTAAAGACACGCGCCTTGGCTCTTTTCGGCCAGATGGAACTGGTCCGCAAACTGATGAAATCGGTCAGTCGGCGGCGCCGCCTGGTAAAAAAAATGCTGCTGACAACCCAGCTGGTGCTGATGGTCCTGGCACTGGCCCGGCCCCAGTTCGGGACAATAATGCGTGAGGTCCATCGTAAGGGTGTCGATATTTTTATTGTCCTTGATACATCTCTGAGCATGCTGGCCGAAGACATATCGCCAAACCGTCTCGAACGGGCCAAACTCGAAATCACGAGTTTTCTGGATTTGCTACAGGGTGACCGAGTTGGCCTGGTCTGCTTTGCCGGACTTTCATTTGTCCAATGTCCCCTGACACTCGATTATGGGGCCGCCAAGATTTTCCTGGAAGTAGCGGATACCAACCTGATCCCGGTCCAGGGGACCGCGATCGGGAATGCCATCAGGACCGCCGTGGACGGTTTCAGGAGCAAAGAGTTGAAGTATAAGGCCATAATCCTGATCACCGATGGGGAAGACCACGAAACCGATCCCATAGCTGCTGCGGAATATGCTCGAGATAACGGAGTGATCATCTATACTATCGGGTTAGGATCACAGGAGGGGAATCCCATTCCGCTTAAAGATAAACGGGGCACGGTCGTGGATCGTAAGAAAAGTAAGGACGGTTCGGTGGTCATCTCCAAATTGAACGAAACAACCCTGCTCAAAATTGCCAGTATCACGGGCGGAAAATATCACCGGGCTACAACGGGACAATTGGAGCTCGAAAAAATCTACGATACAATCAATCAAATGGAGAAACGCGAATTAGCCAGCAATATCAAAACGTTCAGCGAAGATCGTTTCCAGTATTTTCTTTTTGTGGCCCTGCTTCTGTTGGCCATTGAAACAGTCGTTTCAGAAAGGAAGAGTGTTTTAGCTGAATGGAAAGGGCGATTCAAATGATCAAACATCGCTGTTATGCATATAATACCACCTGTCACTTACGCCAGATTCTGAACGCTACCCTGCTTGTATCCTCATGGCTCATGCTCTGTGCCTTCGGTGGTCAACTCCATACAAAAAATGAGGAGGGCAACACCTTTTTTGGTCAGGATCAATATGAAAAGGCCGAACAGGCTTATGTCGCCGCGACCAGGGAGGACCCTGAATCCCCGGAATTACACTATAATATCGGTAATGTTCTCTATAAACAACAGAAATATGATAAGGCCTTTGAAGAGTTGAACAAAGCCCTTTCGGCCACAGATAACAGCCTACGCAGTCGGGCTTATTACAATATCGGGAATGCCCTGTATAAAAGTGTTGATCTACAGAACCTGCAAAGTCAGGAGGAATTCGAAAAGGCCATGCAGACCTATCAGCAGGCCATAAACTCATATACCGAGACCCTGAAAATCGACCCGAACGACCTTGATGCCAAGTACAATATCGAATATATCAGACGTATGCTCAAGGAATTGGCCCAGAAATCGCAACAGCAGCAGCAACAGCAGCAGCAAAACCAGCAGCAACAGCAGCAGCAATTGGCGGGCCAAGGCCAGCAAGACGAGGAGGAACAGGAAAAGCAGGAGCAGGAGCAGCAACAGGCCCAACAGGCGGAACAGGAGACCGAAGAAGAAAAGGAACAGCAGCAGGCCGAAAAATCTGAAGAAGAAAAAGAGATGACCCCAGAAGAAGCACAAAGGATACTTGATTCGCTCAAGGAAGAAGAGGAAAAAATGGAGCACCAGGTCCAGATACCCGAGGGAGAATACCGGGGGAATGACTGGTAATGACCTCATTCGAGATACTATAACATACATGATTCATAAACCGGATTGATAAAGATATGGATAGTCACACAACACTAACGGGAATTGCTTTTACCGGGAACAGGACCAGAGTTATTCTGTTGGGGCTGGCTTTGCTCCTCTTATGCGTTCCCATTGTGCCGGCCAGGCTCGAGGCGTTCTCGATTGATGCTCAGGTTAGCCGACAAAAACTCTCGATCCAGGATCAACTCCAGTTTTCGATTATTGTCTCAGATGACAAGAGTAAGAACCTTCCCCAGCCTGAGTTACCCTATGAGTTCGAGGGCTTCAGCGTACTGACCGGTCCCAATCATCAGACCAGTATTCAGATCATCAATTTTGCCATGACCGCTTCCTCGACCTATACCTATATTCTTGCTCCCCTCAAGGTCGGGACATTGACATTACCTGTCATAAATGTCAGTTGGCAAGGCCAGAAATATACGACAAAACCGATTCAGATCGAGGTGGTGGACGCGCCGGCAGGATCAGCCGCCGGACAAACGGGCCAGGCCGCTCCATCGTCGAGACAGGGTCAACAGCAGGTCTCGGATAGCGATAAGAGCTTTTTCCGACTCGAAGTCAGCAAGAAAAAAGTATTTGTAGGTGAGCAAATCCTGCTTCAATATGTGCTCTATACTCGCGAACGGGTCGAAAATGTGGGTTTTCAGAACATGCCCAGCCTGACCGGATTCTGGGTCGAAGATATCGAAATGAACCAGATCATGCAATCTGAAAGCACTATCGACGGTGTTCCCTATAACAGACTGCTGCTGAAACAGCAACTTCTGTTTCCCACATCGAGCGGCGAGCAGACCATCGAACCGATCGGATTACAGTTGCAAGTGGGTGTTCAGGTCCAAAACCAAAGACGAGGCCGTTCACTCTTCGATGGATTTTTCAATGATCCGTTCTTTTCGACACGCACGCAGACAAAATTGGAGAACAGTCTGCCGATAATCATTGATGTTCAGGGTCTTCCAGCAGGGCAGGGCAAGCCGGAGAATTTCAATGGCCTGGTCGGAGAATATCAGGCCCGGGCTTCAATCAACAAAACCGAAGTCAAACGGGACGATTCCGTTACTTTTAGCGTGAGCATAAGCGGTCAGGGCAATGTTCAGAATATTCCGGAACCGGTTCTGCCTGAATTAGATGATGTTAAATTGTACAGCCCTACTGTCAGCAAGAAAGTTTCAAAAACAAGTTCGGGCGTTACGGGCTCGAAAACATTCGAATACATCATCGTGCCCCGTTGTGAGGGACAACTTGTAATCCCTTCTATCGAAATTCCGTATTTCAGTCCGACGGCACACGCCTATAAACTGGCCCGGACCCAACCCCTCACCCTTAACGTTCTTCCTTCTGAACATGGTCAAGAAAGCCCCTTGATCGTCCTTGCTCCAACCACAGCAAAAAGTGAGCTGACCCTACTCGGTCAGGATATCAATTATATTAAAGTCGGGCTCGGTTCGATCGGGAACCAGGGTGATTACCTCATCCAAAAACCCTGGTTTTGGCTGCTGCACATGGTCCCGGTTGGCTTGATCGGACTCGTCGCTCTTGTACGATGGAGACAGAGGAGCCTGCTCAACGATGTGGCAGGGACCCGCTCCCGTAAAGCCCGAAACGTGGCAAAAAAGTATCTGAAAGCCGCGGCGAAGGCACTGCACAAGAATGATACCGCGAATTTCTTCCAGGTCCTCGGCAAGGGTATTTCAACCTATATAGCAGATAAATTGAATATTTCCGCCGCGGGCATGACCACGGACCTGGTCCGCGATCTGCTGTCCGAACGTGAGGTCTCCGAGGAGGTCCAGGCACAGATACTCGAGATATTACATCAATGTGATTTCGCCCGCTTTGCACCGGCCTCGATTTCCAAAGAGGATATGCATGCAGCTTTCGAGAAAGCCCGGGCCGCTATCAATACACTCGATCGTCAGAAACTGAAGAAAAAATCATGAACACACGTATTCTCACATTTATCAGTGCCCTACTCGTGACTATGTCGTTCCAGTCCTTCTTCCTGTGCATGGTTTTCGCGCAGCCCACACTCGAACTTTTCAATACGGCAAATCAGCATTACGAGAAGGGCCAGTATGACCAGGCTATCACACAATATGAGCGCATCATCAAATCCGATATCAATAATGCCAGTATTTACTATAATCTGGCAAACGCCTGGTTTAAAAAGGGTAACGTGGCCAAGGCAATCCTGTACTATGAAAAAGCTCGTATCCTGGAACCGCGAGACCGGGATATCAGGCAGAATCTCAAATATGCCCTTGATCAAACAATCGACAAAATCGAGAATCCCAATGCATCATTGTTCGTGACCGTCGGCAGCAGCATTTTGAATTACTTGAGCCTGAATGAATGGACCCTGGTCCTGAGCGTGCTTTTTTGTTTCATCTGCCTTGGTTTTATCTTGAGAATGGTACTCACCAGGCGACTGCTACGCGATCTTACTCTCTATGCCCTGGTCTGCATGCTTTTCCTGTTCATTGTGACTGGTTCATTCTTTGCGGTCAAACTCGATGCCGTCCTTTATACCACTCGGGGCGTGATTATGGTTTCCGAAATCGAAGTCAGGAGTGGTCCATCCACCAGTTATACCACTTTGTTACGCATTCATTCCGGGACCAGGACCGAGGTCCTGCAGTCTCGACAAGAGTGGCTTCAAATCAAACTCGAAAATGGTTATCAGGGCTGGATACCCGGATCTGCACTCGAACCGATCTAAGTCTTGACGAAAAACAAGTGAGAGCAGGAACAGACACTATCGAACAGCTCCAGTCCGGATCTGTCTGTTCAGTTAATCGATATATCCTAATTCCTGCAGTTGGTCAATGATATCATTATCTTCCTTTGTTTGAATGCCTCCCATAACGTTCGTCAATACCCGGAAACGCGTTATCGGCTTTCGTAATTGATCCTCAGACGCCCCCATTATTCCCTTCATCTCCGAGGTTAATTCTGTCACTTTCTCTGGGTTTTGGCGGGCCAGATTGTTTATCTCGTTGGGATCACTTGGAAGAAAATATAATTCATCCTGATCAGGTCTTCCCCTGACAATCAGTTTCCAACCATTTTCCGAACGGATTGAACGACTATCGTACTCACTTATTCGAAAACGATTTGCTTCATTTCCGGGGCTTTTGTATAACAAGGGGGTCAGATTCTTTCCTTGGAGAAAGGCGGGAACTGGTAGCCGAAACAATGAGAATAGCGTTGGTACAATATCAATATTTTCAACCGGTTCGTTGATGATCCGACCATAATCTCCCGGCAGAAGTATGATCAGGGGAACTCGAAGCTGGACCTCATAGAGTTGACAATGCCCAACATAGTCTCGCTCACCAATACTCTCACCATGATCTGATATGATCACCAATACTGTTTTCTGGTTCAAGCCCGATCTCTTTAGAAAAGCAGCAAACTTCTCGATAAGTGCATCACAATATCTGATCTTGGCGTCATAGGCACCTTTGAGATAGCTATAATCATTCTCAGTCAATGGTGACGCAGTAAGGGCCTTGATACCCATCCTTTGCAGGTCCATTTGGGGGTTGTAACTGTCTCGGAAAAGCTTATGATAATCTGGATGGGGATTAAAAGGTGGGTGGATCTGATAGGTATGCAGAAAAAGAAAAAAACGCTTATCCCCCAAATCCGACAGCCAACATCGGGCTTTATCCAAAATGACATTAAAATCCTGACGTTGTGAATCAAAGGTCTGAAATCCTTTGTCCTTCATATAGTTGGGGGAAAGCATACCTCCCGCAGTAATCGCATGGGTCCTCCAGCCCTGAAGCTGCAGTATTCCAGCCAAGGTATGCTCGTTCTTCAGTCTTGGATCGTGCGGATTACTGATATAACGTGAAGTGAAAAGCGAATAATGTGAGGAATTCGTCGCGGGACTTTGAGAAAAGACATTCGAGAACAGGAGAGCTCGGCGGCTGACATAGTCGAGAAAAGGCGAGACGTTCCGATTATACCCATACATACCCAGATGGTCCTGTCGTAATGTATCGAGCGAAATCATGATAATATTGCAGCCATCAAGAGACGGAAAATCAGTCCCCAGGGCGTCTTGGTCGCCGGAGTGAATATTACCTGATCTACAGCCCATAACTAATGACAGCATTGTCACTATTAACAGAAGCAACAAATTGATCATCAACGAATTCTTACTGTCAGGTTTCACATTCACTGCCTTTCTGAAGAAATCAAAAATGATATCAAATTTTTCCCATCAAGTTGTCCGACGAGTTAATGAGAATTATATTGACTATATAACGAGGAAATGCATACAGCAATTGTGCTGTGAGACTATAATGCAAGGATTTCCATCATGACACATGACGATCTCGAGGAACGAAAAAAAGAATTGACCCGGATTATTGCTTCAGAATTAAAAAATGTGTTCAAAACAGATTCCACTATCATGGCCTATATTCAGGAGCTTGAGCGTACAGGCTTGACCGTGGATATCACTATTTTGACTGCATTGACCATCGAGGAAAAAACGGCCGAAGCCAACGAAGCACATAAGAAACTCGTTGGTCATGAAATGGAAAAACTGATCGAAAAAGACTTACATTTGAGTATCGAGGATAAAAAATTCCTGCATTCCCTGAAATTAACGTACTAGAACGCTTCCGCTTCATCAATGAGCATGATCGGGATATCATCCTTGATTGCATAGATCAAACGGCAGTGTTGACAAATGATTTTATTCTCGTCCTCTTTAAATTCAAGCTCGCCTTTACACTTGGGACAACACAGGATTTCCTTTAATTGTTCATTCAAGGCCATAATAACCAACTCCTTTCCAGGTCGAAACAAGTCTGCCCAAAAAAAACATCAAATAGATTAAAAATAAAGGTATACTCAATAAATACTCTTTTTGCGAAAATCTAACCTCATGAAAAGTATCAAAAAAATCATTTGAATACCTAAAACGATTGCTTTTCTTATATCGCCAGTCACCGAGCTAATGCCTACTCGTTCCTTATAATTAACGGGGATCTGCACACATTTGTATCCCATTTTGAATCCAAGAACCATCATTTCGGGACCGAAAAAATTCGATTTGACCTTGAAATATGGCAGCATATTTTGGACAACTTCTCTTTTGACCAGGCGGTATGTACAGCCTACATCCGAAAGATAATTCGTGTTGAAGAGTATTTCGAGTAGTTTTGCTACAGCCCAATTTCCCCATCTTAGTAAAAAACCCATATTTGCCTTTTCCCAAATAAGATTCTTTGTTGTGCGCGTTCCATAAATAATATCAAGATCATCGACATAAGCTAAAAATTTGTATATATCCTTAGCTAAAAAGGTATCATCAGGTTCACATACAACGAGCAGATCACCCTTTGCTTCTCGAAATCCTCTCTGAATTGCGCTGCCATATCCTTGATCAGGTTCAATAATTTCAATCGCTTTAGTTTGGGCAACTTCTTCAGAAGTTCCCTCAGCAGCGTTATTGTTAATGACAATTATTTCTTCCACAATGCCAAGATGGTCGAAATCTTCAATTACTTTACGAATTGAATCCTTCTCGTTAAATGTGGGTAAAATAACTGAAATCGTACTGCCCCGAAACATATCTTTCACGACTCCTTTTTGGCCACAACAAGCATTTGCTTACCAAACGGTTTCAAAGGCAAAGTTAGATATAATTTTGTCAACCAATATGATTTGGGAAATATTGATTGACAGCTAAAAGGCAAGAATCTTTTCATGACACAGCAAATGAAAAAACCTCTTGATTCAAGATAATCTGGCAGGCTTTTATGCGAAAAAGCTTTATAGTGCGTATAATCATCCCAATACTCTCGATATGCATAAAAGTAATTTGGTTGAATAAGAATCAATTTACCATTAGGCTTAAGACACCTAAAAATATGAGTAACAACAAGATCAAGTTTTTCATCAAGAAAATGCTCAAAGAAATTACTTGCAAAAATAACATCAAAACTAAAATCAATTTCTTGTAATGAAAAAGCTATATCGCCAATTCGTCTAATAATATCTTTCTTGAGATATTTATCTATATTTGGATTAATGTCGAAAGCATATTTTACATGAGCCTCAATTTGATTAATAAAATCCCCATACCCACTCCCAAGATCAGCGATTGTCGCCTCGGTTGGAATATATTGTTGCAGATATTCACAAATTGCTTTCCAGACCAAAGACCTCCCTTTATCGAAACAATATCGTGTTGTAAAATAATTAGTTTTCATGTTTTCTGAAGACAAGGAGTACCTTTTCGAACTTTTAAATTATTTATATATACAATAAAGAAAGCTTGCTGATCATCTGATCCATGAATCCAAAACCACGTTTTCGTTCAATTATCTTTATACGAGTTATCTTTTCCCATTGAAGAAAAATATTCAAGGCTCTCTTCCCGAATAGGACGCTAAGATTGAAATATTACGCACCGCTAAGCTTTTTCAAGTAATGTGTTGAAGTATGCATACTTAAGGCCTCGTTCAGCGAATCAGATCAATGAGAGACCCCGTACTCTAGAGCACTGAAGATGGATCTCATACAAATCTGCGTTCTACTTTTTTGCAGTATCAGGTAAACAGATCATGAGACGAGAGAATTGAAAATGATCAGAATTTATAAATATCAAAAGAAAATCCCTTTTCATTATCATTCTTATCAAATGAGGCAACGAGTGTTCCGGTTTTTCTAATATCTTGGTACAATGTACGGTAGATCGTTGCTCCCACGGGATTTGATCTCTCCAGAGCCGTACCTATCTGGTAATTACTTTCACAATGTCGATTGATAATCGCGTATTGTACGCCTTTCTCCAAATAGTACTGCAGATCATTAACATATACTATGTCAATCTTTCCACTGTGTATTATCTGATAAATAGTGTATCCTTGAGTCTTTTCATACTTTCTTTTCATTTCAAAAAAACGCGTTGAGCCTTTATGACTGATTTGCCTATTCCCTTTCCAAACAAATGGGTTTTGTTGCTCATCAATCGATTCACGTTGAATGATCATATCATATGTTTCTTGCGATAGGGGCAAATCCGGTCCGCGAAAAGTCAGATAATACTTTCCGCTTTCTACCAGTAATTTAGTCCCTTCAGGGATATTTTTAAGAACCCATTCCCGTACTGTTGTTCTGGTATCTTTTAATTTTAAAGTACGAAGAATACCATAATTGTTATAACCCGAGTAAAGTAAAGAAGCTGAAGATAATATCAAAAAACCAATATAAACCCATTTCCCAATATTATTAAGAGATTGAGACCACTTTACAATATCTTGAATCATAATCCCAATAAGCAACGAAGCTGCTGGATAAATAATGATACTATGATGAGCCATTTTCAGCGAAATATTCATAAGAAAAAAAAGAACACTCAAAACATGAATCCATAATACAATTTGTATCTTATCCCGACGAAATAATTGCGTTATTAACGAAAGACAAAGCAAAAGGGAAAGGGGTAAACCGATACCCGTGAGTATTGCTCGAAGAGGTTGATCCCAGCTATTGGTATATAGGTATGTATCGACGATAGTATGAGCACTTGCATAAAAAGTCTTGTAAAACATCTTGAAATCGAGAACTGAATATGGTGCACCCAAGAAAAAACCCATGAAACTAACAAAACCAATAAGTATGCTACCTACAATAATCTGTTTGTATTGTAATTTACCCAAGCGTAAATACTCAGCAACAAGCACTGAAACGATTGCTAAACCGGTATGATAAGAAGTTGCTGCTGCAAGTCCGACAAAAAACGCTCCAATCAAAATACTTTTCAAGCTTTTGGTGGCAATGCCGGAAAATTGAAATATAAGACTAACTGCAAGAAAAAACGTTGCGACCAAATGAACTTTAGAGTAATGACTACTTAAGACTGTTATGGGAGCAAGCGTGAGAACAGCCGATGAGAAAATGGCTGCTATATGACCATAATATTTTCGTCCCAGATAATACACAATCACGATACAAAAAATACTCGCAAGTGCATTTAAAAATCTACCCGTAGCAAAAAAAATTGTCGGATCATTAAAATATAGGTCAATCATGTCATTGGTCGAAGCAAAAATTCCAGTAGCATACCCTCCAATATAAATAAAACCATATGCAAAAAATAACAAATACATATAAAAGGCAGGATAATAGAAAAAATGCGGATTAAAGTCACCAAGTCCAAAAGCAAGAGCTCGGTTAACCAGGACAGCCTCATCGGTGTAATAAATAAAAGGCAGATCCCACAGCAAACCATAGAAACGTAAAAAAGCACCCAACAGCAGAATCCCACTTAACCAAACCCAATCATTCATCGAATAATGATTTTTAGATAACATAAAGCAAGATATTTTCCCTTGAAATCCTGTGCGTAAGCAAAACCTTTCTCTTTAAAGCGAAGCCTTCTAGGAGAATGTCAAATATGATAATAAATTAGTCTTAATAAAGCCAAGCTTTTTTCTAGAACATACAGATAGCGTTGTCAAGATTGAAAATTGCTGGGTGAATGAATATATTCTCTGTTAATCGTTTGAATTTGAGAATATAGGTCTTATCAGTTATGGAATGTTCGGGTTAAATATAATTCTAACTTTTTTTGTACTATGTGTTCTATTTTTCTTTGACATTTTCATTCTGTTTTTCAGAAAATAGCAAATAACAATAAGGATAAAATTTATAGAAAGACATAAAAGGGGTAAAATAATGAAGAATATGAAAAGTAGAGTTGTGCTAGTAACAGGGGCAGGCGGTTTCATCGGGAGTCATCTCGTGGAACGGTTGATCGAGTGCGGAGCCCATGTTCGTGCGTTCTGTCTCTATAATTCGAATAACTCGCTGGGTTGGCTTGATCAATCCTCACCAAACATAAAGGACAATATCGAGGTCTGGCTTGGGGATATTCGTGACGGGCGGTATGTCGAACAAGCGGTAACTGGTGCAGACATCGTTTTTCATCTGGCTGCACTTATCGCTATCCCTTACAGCTATCGAGCACCGGAATCCTTTATCGATACGAATGTGAAGGGAACGCTGAATATTCTTGAAGCCGCCCGAAAAGCCGGTTGTCAACGAGTCATTCACACATCGACCAGCGAAGTCTATGGCACGCCCCAATCAATACCCATTTCCGAAACGCATCCACTTCAGGGACAATCACCGTACAGTGCCTCAAAAATAGCGGCTGACAAACTTTGTGAAGCTTTTTTCTGCTCGTACGAACTTCCGGTAGTCATTCTTAGACCCTTTAACACATATGGACCGCGGCAATCTCTTCGGGCCGTCCTGCCGACTATAATCACCCAGTTGCTGGCCGGTAAGAAAAAAATCGAACTCGGCAGGCTCGATCCCAAACGCGACTTGACCTTCGTTGCTGATACAGTTGAAGGTTTTATTAAATGTGCCATGACAGATTCTTTAGAAGGTCAGGTCATTCAACTCGGCACCGGTAAAACTATTTCAATAGCGGATTTATTCGAGACCACATGTCGGGTCCTGAATAAAAAAGCCGAGGTAATCTCGTCAGCTGAACGAATTCGACCCACTCGAAGCGAAGTTATAGTCTTGATGTCAGACCCATCGAAAGCAGCAAAATTGCTGAATTGGACCCATAAAACCAGTATCGAACAGGGTATCGAACAAACCGCACTTTGGCTGGGCAAACATCTGGAAAACTACAATATCAATCGCTACCACATCTAACTATATGACCTCAGGTGAGCAAGCTGGGTGCTTTATACTCTTTCTTTTCAATTTTCTTAGAATAGCCACTGGCAATGACATAAGCCAAAACCAACCAAAAGAGCTTTCGTGTATGCCAGGTTAAGGTAATGTTTAGAGCAAGAATACTCGAAAGAAGGGAGAGAGGGACCAGCCCTTGCGGACCATGGCGGGCTCGAAAAGCTGCTTGTACGCACATCAGAAGAGCCAGAAAAAATGGTATTGCCCCAACGAGACCAACCTCGGTCAGTATCCACAAGTATAAATTGTGTGTGTTTATATAGGATTCCATACCATATAATGCCATACCAATGTAATAGAGATTGTTTTGAGGACCGACACCCAAGATCGGATGGTCGAGAAAGGTTTGCCAAGCAATTGCGAAAATCTCAGTTCTTTTTGCGGTTGAACCCTCGAAAATCGTCTCTTCCCAGCGCTTACGAGCTACATCGACATTCAAATAAACAAAAGAGATTAGTATAAACAAAAGAAAAGCAATAACACGATTTCGCCATGCACCGATTGCGCTCACACGCATGATCATGAAGGGCAAAATCCCCGCAAAAAGGGCGAGAGTTCCAGTCCTTGAACCTGTTTGGGCTATCGAGTGAAGAATAAGACCAGCGAAAACATATAGAATGACTTTTGCCCCATTGCTTTTGATTACTTTTCCATATGCTAAACCAATAAGAGCAACGAGTCCTATCACTAAATAACAAGCATATGCGTTGTGATCTAGTCCCATTGATGTAATCCGGGCAGACGTTATCTCCGAATTAGCCGTAATCGTGCTACTGTCGATTTTCGATAATAAAGCAAGTGTAACACCAGATAATGCTATACAAATCCATGCCCCAATTATAGCCACTTCATCTTTCATTATATTTACACAAAGCCAAAAAAGAACAATTGATTGCACATATTGAGATGAACGCAGGAAAACAAGGCTATAATAATATGGATTTATGATTCCGAGATAGATTGGATCATGAATTATTCCAGAAATAAAATAAACGATAACCCATATTACAAAACACCATACAATTCTATGGGGTAGCTGATAGCATCTCTTGAATTGTAAAATTGTTGTGAAAATAAAGAGATAACCGAGCATCTTTGCTAGGCTTGTATGGCTTAAAACAGCAATATTTTCAAAAGGAACAATAAAAACAAAGAGTAAAAAGGAGAAAAGTATCGGGGGGGAGATTTCAGACCTTATGATCAATGTATTCGATGGTGTTTTGGAGGACATCATAACTCATCAATGTCTGGATAAATATTACATTTTTTTGGGATCAAAGTGATCATATTCAGTTGCAGGAAATATAGCTCTTACTGTGAATGAAATGCAAGTTTTTCTCAGCAAGGTCCGGAGGGATTCAGTGCTTTAAGATAACCAAGGCAAACGTATCAACCCTGAATTTATCAGGATTTCGGCCTTATCGAATTCATCAAGATGATCAATGTGGATTGAGCGGTTTTCGGGTATTTGTTGGAGCAGAAAATTGCCTTGCGTGATCCAGGTCGGGTTGGTTTCGAGTAAAAATGTTCTTCTCCAGAGATACAGGGTCGCATTGATACGATAGACGGGAGGGACATCCTGTCGTCTGGTATATTGGGAGGCATTATCGAACAATGGTTTCAGATACTGTTTTTCTTCACGGACACAATGCCAGATCGGGTTGAAATCCGGTTCTGACACCCCGATAATGCCATCGGCTTGTGGGTCGTCAGCCAGCTTGACCAGTGCGGCGGAGATATCGTCAGGAAAACGTCCGGGGCTCGTTGGATCGAGGAGCAGAATTGTCTGATAATGACAGTTGTCCAATGCTTCGATGGTCTGGAGGGCGTGTTGTAATACAGGGATCATGGGGGTCGTATCTCCGGCCAGTTCAGCCGGTCGTAAGAAGGGGACGGCCGCACCGTATTGCAGGGCGATATTTCGTATATCGGCATTATCGGTACTAACAATAATACGATCCAATTCAGGACACATTTGGGCGCACTTTATGGAGTGGGCGATCAGGGGTAAACCGGCCAAAGGTCTGATATTTTTTCCTGGGAGTCCCTTTGAGCCTCCCCGGGCTGGAATAATGGTTAATATAGGGTCCGTTTTCATGGATACACCTCGTGTCGATATCCGGTTAATGTGCTCGATCGCCACGCTTGGATGATGTTCAGGACAGCCTGAGAATCATCAGCGTTTGCCAGAACTGTAGGTTCCTGACCGGAACAAATCCGTCTGAATTCAAGGATTTGTTCGCGATAGACATCGTACAATGGACTCTCAATAGTATAGGAATGTGAACCTGACTCTGGGCTAAAATGGGTCAATTGACGTTGGAGAAAATCATAAAATAGTGTGCCATTATTGCCGTATGCCCTGATAATCCTTGTGTTTGGACGAGTCAGGTAGTCGAGTCCGAGGCTGACAATCGGGCCTTGGTCGCATTGGATGATGGCTTGGGCCCATTCTTCACTGGCAATGTTCAATCGTCCGGTGTTACCGGTTTGTCCCCAGACACTGCTGATTGGCCCAAAAAGCCAGAGTAAATAGTCAAGTTCGTGACTCATATCAAGAAGGATCCCACCCTGTTCAGGTTGTGCCGAATAGGATTCTTTATAGTCTCGACCTGGTCTCCAATCAGGGAGAAAGGAACGACATTCGCAGTGAACGGCGTGAATGTCACCGATAGCGGGCAAGAGAGCACGAAAGCGTTGCAAGCCTTGGTCGAACCGCAGACAATAGGCGACCTTGAGACAGCATTTGTTCAGTGTGGCGCTCTTGATAAGTTCGTTGATTGGTGCAGGCGAGATGGCCAGGGGCTTTTCGCACAGGACATGAAATCCCAGATTGAGAGCTTGGAGCACATCATCAACATGGCGAGCGGTGTCTGTGGCGATGATAACGGCATCGGCGCCGGCATCTCGGGCTTCAGCCAATGATCGGGCTGTGTTATAGCCAGCGTGTGCGAGTTCCGTAGCTCTTTGGGTCCTTATCGGAATGGCCAGACAGGGGATGCCCATGCTTTGTGCGACATCAAGATGACGCGTCCCGATGGAGCCAGAGCCCAGTACTGCCAAGGATGATGTCTTGTTTGTTTTCATGCTAACTCTGGAAGGTTCTGGTTGGATCAGAAGCGGTCCAAGACTGTATTTTTCCAGAGAGTTTGTATATAGTAGGTTCCAGGGTAATTTTCAAGGTTCGAACGCTCCAGGGGGAAGAGTATGACTGATATCTGGATGAGACCGGGTGTTGACTTCTTAAGTTCTGCTTTTATCGAGGGGATCGTTGCTGAAGCTTACATTCTTTTAGAAACAGTAGGCGTTCAGGTCGAAAGTGAGGAAGCTCTCGATCTGTTGGCTGGTGGTGGAGCACGTATCGAAAGGGATCGTGCTTTTCTTCCGGGAGAACTGGTCGACCATTGTCGACAATCAGCACCAGCATCGGTATCACTTTTTGATCGTTCGGGTGCTTTAGCCGGTCTGCTTAAAGACGCGAACACTCATTTTAATCCCGGTTCCTCTGCCCTTCTGATACTCGATCCGGATGGCACAACGATACGTAAGCCGGTGAGTCGGGACTTAGTCAACTGTGCCTGTTTAGTAGACCAGCTCGAATATCTGGCTTTTCAGAGTACTGCTTTGATCAGCAGTGATGTTCCCACAGAGATTGCCGATCGATATCGTCTTTTTATCGGACTGAATTACTGTCAGAAACCTGTCATCACCGGCACATTCAGCCCGGATGGCTTCGAGGTCATGTATCAGATGCTCTGTCTGGTCCGAGGCAGTGAGCAAGCCCTTCGCGAGAAACCATTAGCCGTATTCGACTGTTGTCCAACTTCTCCACTTCAATGGAGTTCCCAGACGGTAAGTGATTTGATCAAGGCCGCACAGAGGTGGGTACCGGCAGAAATAGTGGCTATGCCTCTGGCCGGTGCTGCCGCACCCATAACCCTGGCCGGCACATTGGTCCAGCACACCGCCGAAAATCTGAGTGGCATCGTTATTCATCAGTTGGCCCAAGCTGGTGCTCCGGTAATTTATGGCGGTTCCCCGGCGATAATGGATATGCGCAAGGGAACCACGCCCATGGGTGCAATCGAAACCATGATGATCGAATCGGGTCATGCCCGGATTGGCAAGCATCTGGGTTTCCCGGTCCACGCTTATCTGGGTTTGAGTGACGCCAAGATTCTCGATTATCAGGCAGGACTGGAAACCGGAATTGGTGCAATCCTAGCCGCCTTGTCCGGTATTAATGTTGTTTCAGGCTGTGGTATGTTAGCCTTCGAGAACTGTCAATCTTTGGAAAAGTTGGTGCTGGATAATGATATCGCCGGCATGGCTCTCAGATTGACCAGGGGTATTACTTCGCCTGAACGACCTTTTGCCCGAGAGTTCTTCGAGCCGGAATTTCGAGGCAATTTTCTGGCTTCTCGGCACACCCTTTCGTTGTTTCAAAACGAGTTATATTTCCCATCGCCAGCCCTCGATCGGGCTACCTTACAGGAATGGCAGGCCTGTGGGCATATGGGAGCAGCAGAGCGGGCCAATAGACGAGTCGAGTCTCTTCTTGCAAACCGGCCCATTCAACTTGATCCAGCCATTCAATCCGAATTGAACAGAGTCATGAAGACCGAGTGCCAGAAATACGGGGTCTCCATGCCGATCACCCTGTCGAGTTGAAACCGAAACAATAACCAGCTCCGACTGTAATCAGAATCCGCTCTGCTTGAGAAGTCGTTATTCCTTTTTGCTGACCAACTTGATTACCTGATTGAGCAGTGATGGTTTTTTCTGAAGGCAGCATTTTTTATATTTTTTACCGCTGCCGCAGGGACATGGGTCGTTTCGGTCGATCTTTTCCTTTTTCAGGGTCAAGGTAGTCGGGTGCCGTTTCAGTAGCTTAGATGCCAACTTTTTTTTCTTGCCTGGGGCCATTGCTCCGTATCCTGAAGAAAAAGAGTTGATCAATCTTTCTGGAACCTCCGATCAGAAGGCAGACCTCCCGGGTATACTCAGATTTTCTCGAGAACCAGGATATCTGCTTTCTCCAACTCTTTGATTTTTGCGAAATAGCCCAGCAGTTCTTGTATTTGCTGGTCTTTCAAATAAATCGAAGTCATCGTAAAGCCTCGTTGATAATTGAACTGATTCTCCGTTTGCCGAATATTGGTCGCAACCATGCCTTCTGGTTTTTGGAAGTTGGTCGATTGTGCCCCTGACTGGATTTTCCAGCCCTTGTCAAACGTGACCATAAAATCATTCCAAACGAAGGACATGAATGGAAAAACCACTTCGTGACCCAGCTCTTCAGCCTGTTTTTCGGTAATGGGTAAAACCTTGGTCTGGTTAAAAAATGAAAAAGGGATGGCCAAGGTATTATCTTTAACAGCAAAGGGAAGAGAGAATTCAGCATCAAATTCCACATTTGCCGCAAAATCGTTGACATGTTTCAGTGAGACCGAGCTGATTTCGGCATTTTCCAGTTGTTTGGTATACCAATCCCGAGCGAATTGTTCAGCCGCCTGTTGGTCTAGACCCTGTAAAGCCCGTCTGATCAGGGTTTCTTCATGACCACAGAATGTTGTTACCGCTTTGGTCACGATTGTGCCATCCTCGGCTACGGTCAACTCGAATTTAGATGAGGTCTTGTTCGCCGTGGGTGATCCGACCTGTAACAACTGCCACTCGGCTGTGACTCGAGAATTCTGTCTGACATTGATGTATGGATTCAATTTGTCAGTCAGATAGAGATTTTCTTCGGCAAGTACGGCTTTGTCTCTCAGGGAAATAATGAGAAAATCGGCACCTTCGATTTCAGGGGGATAGCTTCCCATACGCAGTGTAGATTCTCCGGGGTAATATAACTGTGCCTTTTCTTTCTGCCCCACAACAACTAAACTGGTGTTGAACTGGATCGGTATCGGAAATTTACGATCGAATTCACCGAGAAAGGCGTCATGCGTAAAACCGACTCCCAGCTTGGCCTCGATGCCGACATGTTGAAGCAGTCCCCAAAAGATGAAGCCAAGATCGAATTGGTGTGCTTTCCGGTTTGTCAAAGCACGTTCGATATCTTTTATGGTTAAAGCATATACCTCGGCCGGTCGAAAGTCATCGATGACGAAATCCTTGCTCAAAAAATTATAGGCCTTTTGGATAAGCAGGGTCTGGTTTTTCCGAACATCTTCGCTCAGATCACCTATAATGGTAGCCGCAACTTCTTCAAATACCTTTGACTTCAGAATATCATCAAAGAGGTCGAAATAGAGATAATCAGAGACGCATGCCCAGTCATGAAAAGGTATTCTGTAAGCGGCAGGGCTACCTGCGCTACTGATGAAATTCTGGGGAGTATCCGGACTGATCTGCATGTAGGCTTCATATTTTTCATCATATCTGCTATCGACCGGATCCTTGATAATCAAGTCATTGACACAAAAAGCCAAAAAGGATGATTTGTTTGCTTTCGGCAACATTCCATCTGCTTCAGATATTGAAGGTAACTTTTCGAAACTAAAGAAGAAACCATTTTTCTGTTTCGGTTCGACAAGCTTTTTGTTCACAGCATCAAAAGCCCGGAACTTATACAGAAATGGGTTATTATGGGCCACCGGTGCATAGAGTTGAGTCGGTGACATTTTTACAAATTCGGGGGTCCTAAAACCATAGTGAAACTGAACGATAGGATCCAAACCCTGAATTAAGAATTTTTCCCAGAACAGCGGTTTACGTACATTCAGAATATATTCCATTTCGATCACGCAATTCGATGCCATGGCCGGTAATTCAAGGACGGCCTTTTTATATTCACTGCCCCCTTCGGGATAGGTGTAGGTCTGGACTTGCAGGTTTTCCTTTTTGAATCGTTGAGACTCACCTTGAAAAGGATAGAGATTGATTTCAAACTCATCGACTTCTTTGTTATTACTCAGTTCGATCACGACCTTTTGCAAACGTTCGACACTCGGATTGACGACTTTCCAGACTTTATAACCCAGTTCCTTGTAAGTGATATCCCAGAGAGAATAATAGCCGAAATACTGTTCCTTGATGGTTTCATCATAAATGATAATGGCATCGGCTCCTGGATAATCCTCGTTTGCCGGAATTTGTTCAATATCCTTTTTCTGCAGATGTCTGAACAATTTTTTATCATAATTCAGATCATTTTTAGCTTCGAGTTGGGGTATAATGATCAGAGCACAAAAACAACACATCAAGACCATAGCCAAAACAGCTTTGTTCGAATGAAACATAAGACTCTCTCCCTTTTGAAAAGATGTTTACGAATTGTTTTACCTGTTGATGCTTTCATATCACAAAATATAAACGAGGTCGAGCTTTTTTTGAGCACCATGGCAAATACAAGATCAGTCGGGCCCGTCGCCCTGAATTGATAGCTCGGTTTGAAAACTTAACTCTGCCGTGGCACAGATTTTGTCAGCGACATGAATCATGCAGGAACTTCGAAGCATTGTCCCAAATGAATGGGTAACGCGAGCCTGGATCAGTGTTTGTTCTCCCATGCAGACCGGATGATTATAGTCGAAACTGTTGATAGCGACCAGGTAACCCGGTCCGGCAGGTCCGGGAGGGTCCGCCTTGGTTCGATCTTGTTGGACAAAGTGGCCCAGCACTGCTGATAGTTGAGCCATGGATTCGATCAGCAGACCCGCGGGGATGATAGCCGGGGTGCGACCAGCTTGTATACCTGACAATAATACATCATCGAAAGAATATGTTTTCATACCCTCCGCAGACAGGGTACTTGCCTCAAAACTGACGATCCGATCCAGAAAGAGAAAGGGATTCCGGTGGGGCAAGAAGTCGAGGAGATGAGTATATTCATTCATATCGTTTGGTCTTTCAGTCATTGCTCTACATCATTGTGCGATTGTTCCCTTACCTCCCGGACCCTCTTTTTTTCCTCATTATCGAGCCTGGTCCGTTCCAGTTGATAATTGTTTTCAGTCTTTTCTTTCAGGGTCGCATAATCAGACGGAGGGGCATCGAGCAGTTTTTTGATTTCCTGTTGGTGAAGAATTTCAAGCTCGGCTCTCTTTGAAGCATAGAAATTCCTGATTTCGGCGATTTTTGCTTTCAAATGTTCAGGCATATTGTCCAGGGACTCAGGATTAATGTTATACTTGGCCATGGCGATTTCCAGGGCTGATTTCAGTTTTTCAGGCATAGGGACCTCCTCGATGGAAAAAGGGTTATGCTAATCATGTGCATCGGGATTCATTGTATCCTCGATCGGGGGCAAAACGGTATTATCGGGAATGACCGTGTTTTTCGGGACCACGATGATACCATCGCGGATATGGAACAGGCTGTGATCGGCAAAATTCAGGTTTGTCTTGTTATCGATTATGACATTACGCCCCATTCTGACATTTTTGTCAATAATAGCCCGTCGAACAAGGGTTCCCTCCCCAATCCCGACCGGAATACGGATTGAGGGGTCTGACCGGACAGGATCGAGTTCCGGCTCAAAAAAATCCGCTCCCATCAGAATGGAGTCCTCGATCACCGTGCCGGATTTTATGAGACTTCTGACTCCAACTATCGTGTTTTTCACGGTGCAATTGAATATTTGGGCCCCTTCAGCCACCAATCCCCCTTCAATCTTCGAGTTGATGATGAGTGAGGGTGGCAAATGGCGCTGACGAGTGTAGACCGTGGTCTGATTATCATACAGGTTGACCGGGGGGCGTTGCGAGATCATGGCCAGATTGGCCTGATAGAAACTCGGTATTGTGCCCAGGTCTTCCCAGTAACCGGTATAAAGGAAGCCAGTGACAGTATAAGACTGGAGGGCAGCCGGGATGATATCATGTTCGAAATCATCACCCTTCAGATTACGGAGCAAATATTCCAGCACCTTTTTTTTGATCAGATAAATGCCCATGGAAGCCCAGTAGAATGGGGTCGGCAGGGGGTGGTCCAAACCTTCAGGCAGTTGGGAACGGTCGCCGACCATGTCTTTAATCTCGGAGGGCATGGGTGGTTTTTCACGATAGCTGATAATTTTTTTGTGCTGATCAAGCCTGACAATCCCGAATCGGGAAATCATATCAGCCGAGACTGGAATGACTGCAATTGTTATATCCGAGCCGTTGCGCTGGTGGTTTCGGAGCATATTATGCAGGTCCATTCGGAATAATTGATCACCGCCCATGATCAGATAGTTCTCCAGTTCAGGGAATCTGAACTGCTGCAGGTTTTGACGGACAGCATCGGCCGTGCCTTGATACCAATCCGTGTTTTCCGAAGACAGACCAGCCGGCAGAATCTCGATGAAACCATGGGAAAACTCACTGAATTTGTATGTCCTGAAAATGTGGCGATTGAGCGAAGCCGAGTTAAACTGGGTCAGGATAAAAATGCGCTCGAACCCGCTTGCCAGGCAATTCGAGATGGCAATATCAACGAGCCTGTATTTGCCGCCCATAGGCACAGCCGGCTTGGCCCGGTCCTTGGTCAATGGAAACAAGCGTGTCCCTCGACCTCCCCCCAGAATGAGTGCGATACAACTCTTCATGACGACACCTTTCGTTCAGTCAAAACCAGCCGGTCTGGGATTTGAGCCTGTGTTCTGCCGACTTGATCTTGTCCTGCTGCCTCTGGACTCGTGTCAACGAGCACATCATCATACCTCGGCTTGAATATATCAAATCGATGCGTTTTTCACAAGTACTCATGTCCCGTTCAAGGCGAGCGGCATCGGGATCGACAGCCTCAGTCCACTTGCATTTTCAAGCGTTTATGTCTTATATATCGAAATATTAATGAGATGTGTTACTTAACTCTCCATGCAATGATGACACTTTCTGAAAGACAAACGAATGAAAGTATCGATTATAATACCGGCATATAATGAATCGGCGACGTTACCCACCATACTGTTCAAAATACTGGCCCTTTCTTTTGACAAGGAAATCATCGTCATTGATGATGGCTCGACAGACGAGACCGCAGAGATTGTTCGCGCGTTGAACAATGAGATCATTACCGTTCTGAGTAATACCACGAATCGAGGTAAGGGTTATTCCATTAGACGGGCGCTCGAGTTCTGTTCAGGTGAGGTCATTATCATTCAGGATGCCGATCTCGAATATGATCCGGATGAACTGCCCAAATTGCTCGAACCATTTGATAATGGTGCTCGGGTTGTCTATGGCTCACGAATTCTGCAGCCCGCAAACGGGATGTCTTATATGAGGTACTATCTGGGGGGACGTTTACTGACCGCTCTGACTAATGTCCTCTATCACGCTTCTTTAACAGATGAACCAACCGGTTATAAATTATTTCGACGGGAACTACTCCAGGACCTGGATCTGCAAAGCGAAGGCTTTGAATTTTGTCCCGAGGTGACCGCAAAACTGTTGCGCCGAAAGGAAATTATAAAAGAAATTCCGATCAGCTATGCACCGCGTTCCTTTGGCCAGGGCAAGAAAATAAGTTGGCGTGATGGGCTGAGGGCAGTTTATATCCTGGTAAAATACCGTTTGTCCAAGCGACCGGAGAGAGGGCCGTATCATGACAAATCCATATGATGACAATGTGATTTCCACAACCGGCTATACGGGACAGTCTCCTCGACGCTGGTTTGGCCGTATGATTTTCATCATCTTTTTTATCATTATCGCGGGTATGTATGCGCTGCATACCGTCCAGACTCCGAGTCCTGTATCGATCGTTTCCCCCACCTCAGTCAGTCTCGAGGTCAAGCCGGAGCCCGTAACGCAACCGATGGGATCATTGAGTCCTGATGAGTTGTCCACCATAAAGATTTTTAAAGAGACATCGGCATCGGTTGTATACATTACTTCCCTGGCGGAGGGCTATGATTTTTACTCTCTGCGTCCACTTGAAATCCCGCGGGGGACTGGTTCGGGCTTTATCTGGGACAAAGAAGGCCATATTGTCACCAATTTTCATGTCATTTCCTCAGCGTCCAAAATTTCAGTTACCTGTGGTGAGCAATTAACGTATCCTGCCCGACTGATCGATGCTGATCCTGACAACGATATCGCCCTGCTCAAGATTGATGCCCCGCCAGACAAACTGATACCGATGAAAATAGGGACTTCAGCCGACCTCGAGGTTGGTCAGAAAGTTCTGGCCATCGGCAACCCCTTCGGTCTTGATTCGACCCTGACCACAGGCATCATCAGTGCCTTGGGCCGGACGATCCAATCGGAGAATAATCAGGAAATCCATAACGTGATCCAGACAGATGCCGCGATCAATCCGGGTAATTCAGGCGGACCGTTGCTCGATTCATTCGGCCGAGTCATTGGCGTCAACACGGCCATCGTCAGCCCGACCGGCTCCTATGCCGGTATCGGTTTTGCCATCCCCATCGATACGGTCAACCGGATCGTGCCGCGTTTGATTGCGGAAATTAAAACAGCCCGGGCCGGATTGGGTATTCGTTCGTTACCTGATTCCATCCTGAAACAAAATGGTTTGACCGGGGCTGGAATTCTCGAGGTCTCACGCGGCAGCGCCGCTGAGAGAGCAGGTCTTAAAGGTGTTTATAAGACCTGGAGCGGTATCTATTTTGGCGATATAATTATTCAAATTGATGACATGACCATTGAATCCAGTGATGATCTGGTCCGGGCCTTCGAGGGAAAACAGGTCGGCAGTGATGTGACGATTGTCTTTATCAGGAACGGAAAGAAAATGCAGACCCGGGCCACCCTCCAGAAAATCGCAGCCAGGTAACAACTTATGACTGATTACCAACACGGCACCATGAGATCAGGTAAACAGTTGATCAGGAAAATACTCTCGTTGGTCGGATTTCTGCTCTTATCTATGGTCCTGGCCGCGTCTATCGAGGCTGGGTGCCTCCACCATGATCTCCAGGTCCGGCTTGACCCGCATGAACAATGCCTGTTTGTCCGAGATACCATAACGCTACCGCCCGATTTTGTCATTGAAAATAAACAGGTTTTTGTCCTGCATGGGCAATGTGAGATCAGTTCTGCCCGGAATGTGGTCCTGACCCGGATTGAAAGTGGATCAGCAGATGCTCAGAGCGGTCCGGAGTATAGCCAGGCCACCAAACCGTACGCTGATGTGCCACTCGGTACGTATCAATATGTCTGGTCCGGACCGGTCGAGGGACCACGCAGCTTTTCCCTCGAGTACCACGGTCGGATCGATCATCCGATCGTACAATTGGCAGTCGAGTATGCCCGCGGTTTCAGTGAAACGCCTGGTATTATTTGTGAACAGGGTGTTTATTTAGCCGGTTCGAGTTGTTGGTTACCCCAATTCGAGGATACACTCGTGAGTTTCAGGCTCGAACTTGTTCTGCCGCCGGATTGGGACGCGGTCAGTCAGGGGCAACGGATGCTCGACCAGGCAGGGCCACAAGAACACAGGGTCGTCTGGCAGGAGAACAATCCTCAGGAAGAGGTCTATCTGGTGGCCGGTCCCTTAGTCCGGTTCGAGGATAGCAGCGGCCCAGTCAACATCATGGCCTATCTCCGGACGTCTGATCAGAACCAGGCCTCGAAATATATCGACACGACCCGGCAGTATCTGACTCTGTATCAGCAGTTGATTGGACCTTTTCCCTATCAGAAATTTGCTCTGGTCGAAAACTTCTGGGAAACGGGCTATGGTATGC
>JAFGSJ010000022.1 GCA_016934675.1 bacterium
TATAATCTGGTTGCTTGTGAGCTACCAGATTTTAGGGCAAAAAAAAGAAGATGTCAATTTTCGATCATTTTTTTGTCGCACACCCAGTGCTTCATATTTCTCCTGTCTGGGATTGATCCTACTTGACAGGGGGGGCAATTTTCAATATTCTTGTATGACAGGAGAGCATGCAGGTGAAGGTCGAGAAACAAGAGTTGAATAATGCTAGACCTATTGATTGGTCGTTGGTCATGAAACAGTTATCGTGGGAGGCAGTGATGAAAAAATCATTCATGGTATTTGTTATTCTCAGTGTATTCGGTGGTTGGACCATGTCGGGCAATGTCGAGGCAGCCGGGATCGGGTTATATTTAAATAATGGGAGCGGTGATGCGACCTGGAAAAACGATGATAGTGGTGCTGAAGTTGATGTTGATACGGACATATCCGGCTTCGGTATGATCATCGAGTCGAACGTTTCCAAGGACAAGGTCTATAGCAACAGGTTGACATTTGGTCCCGAGGTCAATGAACTGTCGGCCTCAGGCGGTAGTGTCGAGTTACAGGGTTATGCCTTGCACAGCGATTTCGGTTTTGGGGGCAATATCGCGGATGTGGTCAGGCTCTACGGTGGTTTTCAGATTCGGGCAGTCTGGTATGTCGAAGCCGAAGGCGATCATTATAATGAGGATGCCAGTATCACCGGTTTCGGCGTCGGGCCCTTGATCGGTGTCAATGTCAATCCGGTCCCGGTCGTGACGTTTGCCTTAAAAGCGGGTTTTACGTATAGTTCCTATTATGGTGACGTCGAAGAGGTCGATTATAAACTTGAGGACCATCAGTACACCTATTTCAATCTGGGGCTCATCTTCCGTTTCAGCGAGGACTATTGAAAATACTGATTCAGTGCCCGTATATTTCCTGGTATCCGGCTCCTGACGAAGCCAGGTCGAAAATTCATAGGATTTGAATAGGATCGCCATACGTTCTATGAATAGACCAGCATTTAAGTGCCGGAGACTATCGGGGATGAAACGAAAAGCACGGATCCTGTTGATTGAGCCACCACGGACCATTTATGGCAGCGGTGAGACCAAACGTCACGGTTTTCCGTTGGGGTTGGGCTATCTGGCCGCATCACTCGAACAAGCGGACATCGAGGTGAATGTGCTCGATTGCGTGCTTGAAGGTTTTGATACAGAGCAGGAGCTGGGCAACAATCTTTTTCGCTATGGTTTGAGTGATCGGGAGATTATCCGGGAGATCGAATCTGCACAGCCGGACATTGTGGGCATTTCGAATCTTTTTTCTGATCAGATCGCAGTAGTGCGGGCGTTATGTCAACTGGTGAAAGAGATCGATCCGGACCTGTTGACGGTTGTGGGCGGTAATCATGTAACGGCCTTACCCGAACATCTCCTGACAAGTCATTGTGTTGACTTTATTGTTCAGGGTGAGGGGGAAGCCATTCTGCCTGAATTGATCTCAGTCCTGATTGAGGGCGGTGATCTGTCAGGTGTGAGGGGTATTGGTTACAAGCGGGACGGACAGGTGGTCATCAATGCCCGTCGGGCCCCGATCGAGGACCTCGATAGCTTGCCTTTTCCAGCCCGCCATCTTTTTCCTTTCGAACGCTATTTCCGGATCACCAGTACGTTTGGAGATTCGATTTGGGGGGTCGTCTCGCCCGGACGGAAAAAAAAATCGGACCAGCTTCGACCCGTTATGCCAACATATTGACCTCACGCGGATGTCAAGCCCACTGCATCTTTTGTTCTTCACCCATGATGTGGGGCCATTTTCGGGCCCGCTCTCCGGAAAATGTGCTGGATGAGCTCGAGCACCTGGTTTTGGAGTATGGTGTCGAAGAAATCCACTTTCAAGACAATAACATCACTGCTGATATCGCCCGGGCGGACAGATTGTTCAGGGGCATGATCGAGCGTAATTTCAGGCTGCACTGGACCACACCCAACGGGATAGCTCTCTACAAAATGACACCGGCTCTGATCGAAACCATGAGAGCCAGCGGATGTTATTCGGTCTGGATTGCTCTTGAATCGGGTTCCCAGACCATGTTGAACCGGATCAAAAAGCCGTTAAATTTAGGTATAATCAAGCCTTTGGTCACTGAATTAAAACGACATGACATCCGGGTCAGCGGTTTTTTCCTGATCGGTTTACCCGGAGAAACACGGGCAGATATCATGCAGACGATCGAGTATGCCCGTGGTCTGGAACTTGATTACGCAACTTTTTCGATTGTCCAACCTTTGCCGGGCACAGAACTCTACGACATGTGCTTCGGTGATGAGGGTCCGGTGGATTTCAGCAGAATCAAATTTGCCCGGGGAGATTATAGCTTGTCCCACATTTCCCGGGATGAGCTCGAAGTGTTACGGCGATATGCCTGGGAACAGGTCAATGACAACTGAAATCAGTCCTAAAAGAGTATTAACCAATCGTGATATTTTATTGAGTCAGCCTTTACTCAAGGGGTGGAAGCAGGCCATGCCGGACCTCGGTTTGGCCTTCTTGGCCGTCGCTTTGCAGCAAAATGGCTTCCGCGTTGAATTCCTTGATTGTATCTGCCAGGATATAACAGAGACTGAATTTTTCAATTTTGTCCGGGAACGGCAATTCGGGGCAATCGGTTTCAAGCTGTTTTCCATGGACATGGATACGGTTCGGCGCTGGACCGATACGATTCGGCAGATTTGCCCCCAAACAATTGTGCTGCTCGGCGGTCCCCATCCATCATGTTCACCGGATGATGTCCTCGAGACTTTTCCCTCGGTTGATTTCGCGTTTCGGGGAGAGGCAGAAGAGGGTTTGCCCAGACTACTCGAACTGCTCGAAACAGGGACCCTGGCTCCAGAGCAATTGTCAGGTGTGCCCGGTCTGATTTACCGTCAAGACGGCTCGGTCCGAGTCAATGAGCAAGGGCAGATACAGGACTTGGCCACGTTGGGCTTACCGGCTTGGGAGTTGATGGACCCGCGGGCTTATCAGCATTTCGAGAATCTGTGGATTTTCCAGAAACGACCGGTGGTAGCCCCCTTGCATATTTCAAGGGGCTGCCCCTTCAGTTGCGGATTCTGTAGCGCGCATACCATTTCCGGCAGAAAAGTCCGTTTTCGGCCGATCGAATTGGTCATCGAGGAAATTAAACTCTTGCACCGGAATTACGGTGTCGAGGAATTTCACATCACCGACGATTATTTTTCCAGTCAGCGGGAATACGTTTTGAAATTTTGCCAAGCCTTGGAACGACTTGATTTCGATATTTCCTGGTGTTGCCCCATTGGCATTCGAATCGAAGCTTTGACGCCCGAAATAGTCCGAGCCATGGAAAAGGCCGGATGTTACGGTACCTCGGTCGGTATCGAGTCCGGTTCAACCCGCATCCTGAAATTGATCAATAAACAGATCAAGATCGATCAGGTCCGGCAAAATCTCGAGATGATAGCCCAAGAAACGAATTGGCTTATACAGGGATTTTTCATCCTCGGTCTTCCGAGCGAAACCAGGGAGGAAATCAAGGCTACAATTGATTTTGCGTGCTCTCTACCCTTGCATTTGGCCGCTTTTTCACCCTTTCGGGTCTCGAAAGGCACTGCCCTGTACGATTATCTGATCGAGCAGAACGAGATTTCAGAGGTCAACTGGTCAGCAGTCAACGTCGATCAGATCGGTTACGCACCAAAGGGTATGACCATCCCCGAGTTGATCACGTTGCGCCGTCAGGCCTATGTCAAGTTTTACAGCAAACCCAGTCGTGCTTTCGCTTTACTCAAACAACTCCGTTATCCCCGCCAGCGAAAGGTCTTCTTCGAGATGGCCAAACGGCGACTCCTGCCCTGACTCCTCTGGCCCTATTCTCCCATGATTAGGTAGAGATTTAGGCACTGGATAGTAAACTTGTTTTGGCAAATGTGGACAAACATGCTATAGTGGCTTGAACCAATAAAGCGGCATAACAGTTAACACAATTGTCACCTGCAGTTACATCTGGGAGGTCGATCATGGATTATAAGAAATTCGATTTATTCAATCCAACAGAAGAACATCAAGCACTGCGAGAAACGGTCAGCAAGTTCTCGAGGGAAGAAATCGCTCCTCAGGCCAATGCTTTTGATGACGCTGAAAAATTCAATCTGGAGCTCTATCGTAAATTGATCGGTGAACTGGGTCTGCTCGGCATAACTATACCGGAAAAGGATGGCGGGATCGGACTGGATGCCATTGCCTGCGTGATCGTGCATGAGGAAATGTCCCGTTTCGACCCGGGTTTTGCCATATCGTATCTGGCCCACGAGGTCCTTTTCGTCAACAATTTTTATTATGCCTCGAATCCGGCTCAACGTGAAAAATACCTGCCCAAACTCCTGAATGGGGAATTTATGGGTGGTGTGGCCATGACCGAGCCCGAGGCAGGAACTGATGTCCTGGGGATGCAGACCACGGCCGTCCGTCAGGGCGACACGTTTATCCTCAATGGGACCAAGCAGTTTATAACTAACGGCCCCGAGGCGGATGTGTTCATTGTTTATGCCAAACCCGATCGTAACCGCAAAGAGATATCCACCTTTGTGGTCGAGAAAAACTTTCCCGGTTTCAGTGTGGGCAAAAAGGAAATAAAAATGGGTATGAAAGCCTCGAGTACCTCGTGCCTGGTCATGGAAGATTGCGAGGTGCCGGCTGAGAATCTGCTCGGTGAAGAAGGCAAAGGCCTGATTCACATGATGCGCAACCTTGAAATCGAGCGGGTCGCTTTGGGGGCCCAATCGATCGGGATTGCCCTGCAATGTGTCGATATCATGTCCCGTTATGCCATTAATGAGCGTTCCGCATTTGGACAAAAACTGATCGCCTTTGGCCAGATTCAGCAATTGATCGCGGAAGCGTATGCTCAAACCGCCGCTGCCCGGGCCCTGATTTACCTGGTCGCCAAGGACATTTCGCCCGAAGTCCGCAACAGCCTTGGTGCTTCGAGCGCGAAACTGGTCGCCACCACTACCGCAGAAAAAGTTGCCCGAAACGCGATCCAGGTCCTGGGAGGATATGGTTACAGCCGTGAATACAATGTGGAGCGATTGTTACGAGATGCGATCCTTCTCAGTATCGGCGGTGGGACCAACGAGGCCATGCAGAAGAACATCACTGCCGATCTGAAGAGAATCTACCAGGTCTGATCTGAGTGAGCGGATGTGGTTTTTTCAGATTTTGATGACAGGTCCTTGACGAACTCGACCCGATTACCGGTTTCATTGTATTGGACATTGTCCATCAATTGCCGGGCGATAAAGATACCGCGTCCCGATGGCAATAAGATGCGTTCCCTGTTCGTCGGGTCCGGAATATCACTGACTTCAAAGCCAGGTCCCTGGTCTTCGATTGAAATGAAAATGTGGTCCTGATAGATCAGGCATCGGATCGTGACCATCTTGTCCGGTTCATTCCGGTTTCCGTGACGGATAGCGTTGGTCCCAAGTTCATCGAGTGTCAATCGCAAATTGACAATTTCATCATCTTCGAGACCCAATTGGATGAACTGATTAGTTATGATATTGTTGACCCTGAAGAGAAAACGCAATTCATTCTGAACATGAAAGACGAATTTTTTTCGCAGGCCCTCATAGGCAACTGAATGTTCGAGACCCTCGACCACATTCTCGATGAGATCGATTGTTGTGGAGATCTGGGCTGGCCAACGCGTATAGGCATCAGGTTCGAAGCGGATGCTTCTAAGTCTGGCGGGAGCACAACCTGATCTGGTCAGGAGAATAATGGGTGTGAGAGGCTGAGTATTGCTTAAACGAAGTGCCTTGATCAATTCATATCCCTTAGTGGCCTGATATGAACTAATCACAATGAATCTGGTTTGTTGAAACAATGAGAGGTTCTTTAAGTCGGTTTTATCGATGATCACCGGCTGAAGAATGAATCTTTTCTGAAGCGCCTCGATCAGTTTTCTGAGCTGACCGGATGGCGGATCATCCTTAACCAGGATGTGAAACTTGCCCATACACGTCCTCGCGTATGCTCTCCGATTATCAAAGGCGATTATTGCCGCACATTTAAGTCGTTGCTTTGGCAATATCCCTTAATTATTCGAAACTAACATATTTCATTGGACTTGTCAAGTTATCACATTTGGGCAGGATTTATTGACATTCAACCTGAAGATGAATAGGATTACATTGTTTTGCAAGACAGGGAGAGAACTCTCATGGTAAAGATCGGACTGGTCGCGCCAGGTTGGACTAAATCAAGTGTCTGGGGTTATCTGCTTTTTCGGTTCCCGGTCTTGAGTTTGCCTACCTTGGCAGCAGTCACACCGCCGGAGCACACGCTGACTTTTTGGGACGATAATATCGAGAATGTCCAGGAAGGTATTGGTGACGAGCAGTTAATCGCCATTTCGGTAATGACCCCTCTCGCTCCACGGGCCTATGCTTTGGCTGATTATTTTCGGGCCCGAGGCAAAACCGTTGTCTTAGGTGGGGTCCATCCGACTTTCTGTCCTGACGAAGCTTTGGAGCACGCCGATGCTATTGTGGTCGGCGAAGCTGAGCAAACCTGGCCGCTACTCCTGAAGGACTTTGAGTCGGGGACACTCGAGCAGAAATATCAGGCCACGGCTTTGATCGATGGGGCCCTGATCCCAGCGGTAGACCGCTCAGTGTTCAAAGGTAAGAAATACTTTTTTACCAATCTGCTGCAGACGACACGGGGGTGCCCCTATGATTGTGAATTCTGCAGTGTGACCAGTTTTTATGGCGGTTCCTATCGGGTCAGGCCCTTGGAACACGTTCGGGCTGAACTTGACACGATCGCCCGGCCGGGCAGTTTCATCTTTATCGTGGATGATAACATTTTGGGTCTGCCCCGTTATAGCAAACAGTTATTCGAGTTACTGAAAGAGTATCGCTACAAATGGCTCAGTCATGCCTCGATCAACCTGGCCTTCAAGGAAGACTTGCTGGCGTCAGCGGCCAAAAGCGGCTGTTACGGCCTGTTTGTGGGCTTAGAGACCCTGGATGATAAAAACCTTGATCTGATGGGAAAACGGGTCAACAAGGTGGCCTATTACCGCGAGGCCCTGGCCCGGTTCCATGACGCCGGTATCGGTATTCTCGGCTCTTTTGTCGTGGGTTACGACCACGATGGTCCCGAGAGCTTCGAGAACATTTACGAGTTTTGTTGTAAAAACAAGCTCGATGGCGGCCTGTTCACTATTCTCACGCCTTTCCCCGGGACACGCGTCCGTCAGAGACTGGCCGACGAGAACAGGCTCCTGACCAGTGACTGGAATGACTACGATATGGAGCATGTTGTGTATCAGCCTAAAAAGCTGTCCGCCGAACAATTGTATGATGGATTCAGGACCCTGACCCGGCAGTTCCACTCGGTCCCCTCTCTCGTACGCCGTTTGCTCCCGCCCAGGCGCTCTTTCCAGTTTTTCGGGCCGGGCAACCTTGGCTTCAAGATCGCCTGGGGCAGAAAATTCCGTGGAGAATACAAACAGACCAGATATGAGCAGGATCGTGAGACAGAAACTCAGCCAACACCCTTCAACGATCAGGACTGAATGAGAAAAAATCCTTATTTTTATGCACTCCTTTCGGTAGTGTGCTGGTCTACTGTGGCCACCGCTTTCAAGCTGGCACTCGAAGAGATCGACTTTCTGCAGTTGCTTTTTTACAGTACATTTTTTTCTGCCCTGTCACTGTTAGTAGTCATCATCATGCGCGGCCAGCTCGGACTCATGCTGACACTGTCTCGTCGGCATTGGCCCAAATCAGTTCTGCTCGGCTTGTTTAATCCTATGGCTTATTACCTGGTCCTGTTTAAAGCCTATGATTTACTCCCGGCCCAGCAGGCACAACCGCTGAATTACACCTGGCCGCTGATGTTGGTCCTTTTTTCCGCTTTCTTTCATAAAGAAAAGATCACTACCAAACAGATAATCGGCATTCTCATCAGTTTCAGTGGCGTTATGGTCATCGCCACCCGCGGCAGACTGGTCAGTCTCGATATCGTCGAGCCCCTTGGGGTCTGCCTGGCCGTGGGCTCGTCTTTGCTGTGGGCAACTTACTGGCTCCTGAACATCAAAGACAATCTCGATATATCCATCCGGATGTTCTTCAATTTTTTTTCCGGATTCTGCGCTATTGCCCTGTTACTCTTTTTTCTTGACCACTCGCTCAGCATCAGCTTCAGCTCGCTTACTCTCTGTCTCTATATCGGTTTGTTCGAAATGGGCTTGACCTTCGTTTTCTGGTCCAAGGCCCTGCAAATGAGTCAGAGCACCGTGCTTTCGCAACTCGTGTATCTTTCGCCGTTCATTTCGCTCATCTTTATCAGGCTGATCCTCAAGGAAACAATCATGTTATCATCGGGTGTGGGCCTTGTTCTGATCATCGCCGGTATCGTCATCGGTCAAAGAATGCGGAGGAACTGAAACGTGTGGGAGACCATACTTTTGCTTGATCACCACCTGTTTTTTATGATTAATCACGACCTGGTCAATCCGGTTTTTGACCGGATCATGCCCATCATCTCAGAACCGAACTGGTTTATTCTGCCGATTATTATCCTGATCTATTATTGTATCAAACACTATGGCCGCACAGGTTACATTCTGCTGGTCCTGACCGTGTTGGCCATTATCACGAGTGAAACTGCTACCAGCAGGGTCTTCAAACCCCAGTTGACTCGAATCAGGCCCTGTAATCAGATGGGCAATGTGCACCTGTATGTCCATGACCGGTGGCAGTGGACCCCGGAGCATGAGATACATGCTTATAAACCGGCCAGGTCTTATTCCTGCCCATCGGCCCATGCAGCCAATACCTTTACCCTGGCCACCCTCTGGACCGTTTTCCTGGGGGGATGGGCCTGGTTGTTTTTCCTGCTGGCCGTGGCCGTTTCCTTTTCCCGGGTCTATCTGGGCGTCCATTTTCCACTCGATGTCATAGCCGGGGCCCTGTTAGGCATATATCTCGGTCTCTTCTGGAACGTTTTACTGAGAGAACTGGCCACAACCTGGCCCTGGCTGAAAAAAAGCCTTGGAAATCCTCTTGAAATGGGATAATCAGGGCAACTAACAACCCCCGAACAGTTCAAACCGGTCAATTCTCGGCGAGTTCCTCGAGCACAATATGCACAAATGCTTTTTGGGCCTGGCGTTCCAGCCAGGGCGTGTGCCCGCATCGAGTAAGCAATCTGAAGCGGAAATGGTCCAGGATTTTGGAGAGGGGGCGTTCGACTCCACGAGCGGGATGGGGATCAAAGTCGCCATGAATGGCCACGACCGGGCAGGTGATCCGACGACACATTTCGAGCAAGTCGCCCGTGGCCCGCAATTTGACTGCCTGCGGCCAGACAGCCTCAAAAATGTCGGAACGCATGACCACATTGTTCGGTGTCTCGGGCAGGGGATCGAACGAATCCACCCGGTGAATAATGTCACCGAAGCGACGGAAAGCCTTATCTTTGTCCTGATCGGATGCTTGTGGACCAGCGAGTATTTCCTGTAATGCGACCATTTCGATCTTTTCGGCGTGGGACAGGCGGGCCATGCGCGTTGCTTGAATCTCAGCTGAATATTTCTGCTCGAAGGGACCACTGCTGACCAGGAGCAGCTTACTGACCAGTTGGGGCTGTGCGGCGGTGAGCATGAAGGACAGCCAGGCCCCCCAGGAATAGCCCAGCAGTTTGACGGGAGGGTCGGCAGCGGTGACGATGACCTGCCCGAGTTCCTCGGTTTGGGCTTCAATTGAATGAGCGGTTTGAAAAGGCTCGAGGACGCCATAATGTGACGCCAGCATGCGGGCCAACGGGGCCATTTCACCCGCAGCACCCGGCCCGCCATGGACTACCACGATCGTGAAGGGTGATTGTCCATAAAGCCGAAAGTGGCCATATTTCACTTTTTCAGTCATGGTCGCTGGTCAGGTTTGAAGGGAGATAGGACCGCCTCCAAGAACAATGTCCTGCTGGTACAAAACAGCACTCTGTCCCGGAGTTATGGCGGATTGGGGTTGCGCGAAGCGGAGCAGGGCCGAACCGTCGGGCTGTGGCTTAACGATAGCCCGGGCAGGTCGGTGTTTGTAGCGGATCCGGGCTATGACCTCGATCGGCCCGGGCGGTGCTACACCGGAAATCCAGTGAACATGTTCGATCCGGCACCTATCCGAATAGGTTTCTTGTTTCGAGCCGATAATCAAGGTGTTGCGCTCCGGCTCGATCCGAATGACGTACAGGGGTTTGCCGGTAGCCAATCGCAATCCGCGCCGTTGTCCGATCGTATAATGGTGGAGTCCGCGGTGTTCTCCGAGCAGACCGCCGTCGGTCCCGAAAATCGGACCCGGTCGGGGTGGTTGTTCGAACAACTGGGGATACTCCTCGAAAGATAAAAAGTCCTGGCTTTCCTCTGTGTCAGCAAGGATTAAACCTCGCTGTCTGGCCATGGCTCGGACTTCGACTTTGGTCAGGTCTCCGAGAGGAAAGAGTGTTTTTGTGAGTTGGTTTTGGGTCAAGGCGTATAAAAAATAAGCCTGGTCCTTGGTCGAATCGACGCCCCTCTTGAGGAGAAAAAGGTCCTGTTCGGAGTTATATTCGGTCCGGGCATAATGTCCGGTGGCGAAATAGTCGAAGACAAGTCCCCGGTCTCGGGCTTTTGCCGGCAAAAGGTCAAATTTGAGTTTGTGATTACAGCGAACGCAGGGATTGGGAGTTCGGCCCGACGCATAGGTCTGGGTAAAATAATTCAATACTATTTCCCGGTATTCCTGGCTGAGGTCTATCACCTGAAAGGGCAACTCGAGTGAACGTGCCATGCTTTCGACGTCCGCGAGACGTTGAGTCTCATGGGGGCCGAAACAGGAGCGATGCTCGGGGTGGACCGGTTGGGAGTGTCCATCCCACAGCTTCATACTGACTCCGATCACCTTATAACCAGCATCTCGGAGCAGCAGGGCAGCCATGGTGGAATCGAGTCCGCCACTCAAGCCTACCAGGACTGTTGACCGGTTCATGGTCATGGCGTGAGATTACCCCTGCGTGAGCATTTCGTTGAGCGAGCCCATACGATACCCCTCGAGATCGAGGACAATTCTTTGAAACCCGATTTTTCTCAAAGCGGAATTGATCTGGTCACGTTTGGCTGGGTCCATAGTGTCTGCAATTTCGGCGGGAGCGACTTCGATCAGGGCCAGTTCGTGCCAGTCCCTCACGCGGACCTGGACAAAACCGAGCCGATGCAGGACCAGCTCAGCCTGTTCGATCCTGGCCAATTTCTCGAGTGTGATTGTCTGGCCATAGGGTATGCGCGAGGCCAGACAGGCAGAGGCTGGCCGGTCCCAACCCGGAATACCCCTGGCCCGGGCCAGTTCGCGAATATCAGCCTTGGTCAGACCAGCCTCCTCGAACGGACTCCGCACATTCAGCTCGCGGACCGCTTTTCGGCCGGGTCGAAAATCAGTGGAATCATCGGCATGAGACCCTTCCACGACTTGGGCATAACCTCGAGCTTTGGCCAGTTCAGTTAACGTGATCATGAATTTCCGTTTGCACAGATAACAGCGGTCCGGTGGATTGGCAACCAGGGCAGGGTCCTCGAGGCCTGTAAAAACGATGGTTTCGTGTGGAAAACTGAATTGCAGGGCAATGGTGGCAGCCAGGCTATACTCCTCTTCGGGGAAAAGAGCGGAACGGAGCGTCACGGCCAGCATCCGCTGACCCACCACTTCATAGGTCATCAGTGCGAGCAGGGAACTATCGACTCCGCCAGAATAGGCAACGACCACGCTGCCCATATCAGCGAGTAGATGTAACAATCTGTTTGATTTATCAGCGAGGCTCGTCATTTATCTCTCTTGGCCGAATATTCGATCATTTTGACGACAATGGTCCCGATTTTCACCTTGGTTTCAAGTTTGACCGGGAGTCTTCGGTCATCATCAGTAAACCAGATTGTCAATTCGCTATCTTCCTGGACGACCCGGCCACGCAGTTTCAGGATAGGTTTGACGGTGAAACAGGGTAAAAGGCCAAGTTCCGTTTCAAGTTCCTGAACGGGTCCGATTGTCATTTCAATCTGGTAGCAGCGCTGATTGGCAAAAACGTCCACCGTGATGGTATCACCGGGCGAGTAAGCGAGCATTCTGAGGATCATCAGACAGGAGAAGGGGTCCTGGGCCTGTGCCGATAGGGCGAATTTTTTGTTTTTATACAGGCTTATTCTTTTTTCATGGTTGAACTCGAAGATTCTGTCCCGTGAGTATGAGCCCTCCCTGATATGTTCTTCGTAACGATGAGGGATGAAATTGGTCGTATCCAACCATGATACGATCGTGTCCTCGACAGTAAAAAATTTCGAAAAGAAGGCATTGGTCCAGGCTCGGGCAACAAAAGGGAACACTTCAAAGCCCTTAATCCGGGTGACATCCCCCACGGAAATCTCGGCGAAACCGGCATTGATCTTCAACCAACTCACGTTGTACAGAAGCTTTTCACCCGGGGTAAAGGGTATGGGTTTGCCATGACTGGTGATAAAATCGGGTTTAAAAGCCTTGACGGGACTGGCGATAACTTTCGAGGGGCGGACAGGACCATCTTTCGAGACTGTTTTTCGAGCCATTCGGGGTTGAGGTTTAACGGTGGGACCCGGATTATCGGCGAAGGACATATTCACTCCTAAAAGCAGCAGTGTGCCAATCATGATTGTGATAAGGACCGGCTGATAGCGTTGTGTGTTCATAGGTAGTTTATTCGGCGTCCTGTTCGCTCAGGGCATCGAGTATGTCCGAGGATGAATGGTTTTTGGGATCACCGGTGATGGCAATTTCACCGCCGTATGACCGGACAGCTTCTCGCTCGGGCACATTCTCGCTGGTATAATCGGTGCCCTTGGCATGAACATGCGGTTTTAAACGGAGAAGGAGTTCGGTAACACGTTGCCCGGCGAAAATGGTGACATAATCGACGCAGCCAAAACCAGCGATGAGTTCGGCCCGTTCGCGTTCGGGGAAGATTGGGCGTTTCGGACCTTTCAAGGAGCGGACGGATTGATCGTTATTGATGCCGACGATCAGCAAATCGCCCAGTTTTTTGGCCTGGGACAAGCTGCGCAGGTGTCCGACGTGGAGCAGGTCAAAACAGCCGTTGGTGAAAATGATTCGCTTGTTTTGGGTCCGGGCCTTCTGGCACAGTCGATCAAGCTCATCCAACGACACGATCTTATCTGATTCTGTATAAGAGCAAGAGTCCATCATGTCACATGTCTTCTGTTTCAAGGTGAGCGGCGGCCGTACTGAGTTCGTGGGCCGAGACCGTAGCGGCCCCGCGTTTCATGACCACCAGGCCGCCGGCGACATTTGCCAGCAAGGTCGCTTGGTAATAACTGGCTCCCACGGCTCTGGCCGCGGTGAATGTGGCGATGACCGTATCGCCCGCGCCGGTGACATCAGCAACCTCGTCCCCCCCGAAAACGGGGACGATCCTTTCCTGTTCTGCCCGGGCAAAAAGGGCCATGCCCAGCTTGCCCCGAGTGACCAGAACGCAGTCAAGCTGCAAGTGCTCGAGTAATTGGCGGCCGGCCCGGACCAGACGTTCAGTCGGTTCGAGCCGGTAACCGACGACCTGTTGGACTTCGGGAACGTTCGGTGTAATGGCCGTCAGACCATGAAAGCGAGGCAAGGCATAACGCGAGTCGCATATGACCGTCATTTTCTTTTGTGCGACGCGTGTGCGAAGATGGTCCAGCAACCCATCAGTCAGGGAGCCATAACCGTAATCGGACAGGATGACCGTATCGAAAGTGTCCAGCAGCTCGATGGCTCTTTTTTCCAGGTTCAGTGCCGCCTCGTTGTTGAGTTCGAGTTGTTCGCCCCGGTCGATCCGCAAGACCTGTTGCATGGTTGTGTGCAGACTACAGGCCAGTATCCGGGTCTTGGCAATAGTATGAAAGCCGGTCTGGCTGACCAGGCCATCAGTCGATATTCCGTTCTGACGCAGCTTTTCAAGGACCGTGTCACCGGGACCGTCCTGCCCAAGCAGGCCGATCGGAAAGACCTGGGCACCCAGCGAGTTCAGGTTGTTGACCACGTTGAGTGCCCCGCCCAGGCCGAACGTATTGTTGAGATAATTGACAATCAGTACGGGTGCTTCGCGTGAGACCCGGGCTGTTTCGCAAAAGAGGTATTCATCGGCGATCATATCCCCGATGACAGCGATCCGGGCCCTGGATAAGCCGCGAATCAAACCCTGCAGTTGATCAATGTTGTTCATGACTTAATCCTGGCTATGGTTTACTCCTTGATTGTTCCGGGTCAGTCGGGCGATTAACCATTCCCGAAATTCACGTTCCGGCTGAATAATCAGCTCGATGGGGCATACATATATCTCTATATCATCAGGGAGGTGTTGAGCAACTGGGGCCAGCTTGACAGCGTCCTTTTCCGTGGTCAGCACGAACCGGACCTGATGTTTTCTGGCCTCGGCTGTGATCATGTTCAGATCGTCTCGAGTATAATGATGATGATCGCGAAAGACGATATGGTGCCGAACCTCGACACCGATCCGCTTACACAGGTCCAGGACCGAGTGCGGGTTCCCGACTGCCGAAACGAGAAGCCCGGGTTTGTCCCGATACCTCTCCGCTTCAATGTGTTCGCGTCGGATAAGTCCATAGACCGGTGCGACCCGAGTTTCTGCCTTGAACAGGGGCAGATCGGTCCAGTGCCGTTCGAGCCAGTCCCGGATTTCTTGAGCGAGGTCCGGGCGGATCGAAGCCCGGGTCAGAATTATGGCATCTGCACGATGCAATCCGTCGAGCGGTTCCCGGAGTCTGCCAGCGGGGATGAGCCTGTCGGTCCGGAACGGTCTGCTCGTGTCGATGACCAGTAAATTGACGGTTCGGGCCAGACGACGATGTTGGAAGCCATCATCGAGTAGAACAATCGGCTGTTCGAGTGACCGTATTGCTTCCAGTCCTGTTTCGTATCGCTGGGGACTGATTCCGAGGGTGAGTCCGGGCACGCGTCGGGCAATCAGCCAGGCTTCGTCACCGGTCCGTTCGACCAGGTCGGGACCCGGAAACTGGTCAGGCTTGAATGAAATAATAAATCGTTCCGAGGAACGGCGACGGTAGCCTCGACTCAAAACGACCACATCCAGACCCATAGAGGTAAACATTGTGGCCAAGGTAATAATCAAGGGTGTCTTTCCTGTGCCTCCCACAGTCAGATTACCGACACTGATGACCGGGCAGGATAGGGATTTGACCGGTAGAAAACCTCGCTCGTAGAACATGTTCCGGAGCCTGACTGCCGAACCGTAGACCAAAGAAAAAAACAGGGCGATCGGACGCATCAACTGCATTACTACCGCTCCGTATTTCTGTGGTTCCGGGTTACTTCGGACAGTCATATTCCAGGTCCCCGCGTTTTCGAGAGAAGGTCTGCCATAATCTGCATGGTTTTATCCAAAGCCCCCTGGTGCTGGCTGATCACGTGAAAACCACTTTCACCCATCGATCGGCTTTGCTCGGGATCATGCAACAGGGCCAGAATCCGCCCGGTCAGGTCGGGACCCGTCGTGACATGTTGGGCTGCACCCGCTTCGATCAGCTTCTGGGCGATATCCTTGAAATTCCAGGTGTGAGGTCCGAACAGGACCGGTTTTTTAAAGTAGGCTGGCTCCAGCATGTTCTGACCACCGGCCGGCACGAGACTCCCTCCGACAAAAACGATATCGGCCAGAGAATAGAGCGAAGCCAATTCACCATATGTATCCAGGACCATGCCCAGGCAGTTTCGGGCCTGAGATGAAGCACGACCAGTGTGTGAACGACGGACCATGTTCAGATCCAGGGCATGAAGCATTTCCTCGAGACGCGGTAATGTTTCAAGGTGCCGGGCTGCAACAATAAATCGAACATCAGGCTCACACGCGTGGATTTCCTTGATAGACGAAAGGACCGGCTCGAATTCGGCTTCATGCAGACTGCCCAGGACAACCAGTGATTTTGCCCCCCCGGTATTCAGCACGGTCTGGATGACGGACCTTAAATCCTCGGGACAGGGCGGAATGGTCCGATCATATTTCAAATTGCCCGTGACCAGGACATTCTGTTCGAGAGCTCCAAGCTCGATCAGTCGGTCCGCGTCATGTTGACTCTGCATGCACAGCCTGGTAAACGAACGCAAGATGGGAGCCAGAATAAAGCGACACAATCGATAGCGGGCGACCGAGGTCTGCGATATCCGACCATTGAGCAAGACCAGTGGGACCCCGTGTTTATCAAGTTCCATGAGGAGATTGGGCCATAATTCCGTTTCGAAGACAATGTACAGCGCCGGTTGGATTCGACGGACGGCACGAATCACTGCATCATAACTATCAAGCGGCGTCAAGAACGAACTGATCAGGTCACCCAGGTCCCGTTCCAGGGTCTGATGTCCCGATGGTGTCTGAGTGGAAACGAACAGATCGTAATCACGATAGTGCTCCAGAAGCTTTTTGAAAAAAGGCAGGGCCAGGAGCACCTCACCGACCGAGGCGGTGTGGCACCAGATGACCGGACGGTCACGATGACACGGGCTGAGACCGAGCCGGTCTTTGAGTCGATAACGGTAACGGGGGTCCAGCAGGGCCTTGATGCAGAAAAAGGGCATTGCCAGAAGCATGGCCAGATACAATAACAAGGAATAGATCAATCTGATCATACTTCTCTCTCCCTTAAATACTCGAGAATGGCTTGAGCACCATTTTTATAGGCATCGTCACTCTGAAGCTTTGTTCTGACCTGGGCCAACTCGGCCCGCATCCGATCGAGCCTGGCCGGGTCAACGATCCAATCGCGGGCCTGATTGAGAAGAGCCTGCGGTGTCAACTCGGACTGGACCAACTCCGGGACCAACCGCTTACCGGCCACCAGGTTGGGCATGGCGATATGGTCCACCTTGACCAGGGACCGGGCGATCATATAACTCAGACCCGAAACACGATAGACGACCACCATGGGCACAGCCAGACAGGTCGCCTCGACCGTGGCCGTGCCTGACGCAACAAAGATGAAATCCGATTGGGCCATAACATCATAGGTTCGACCCCGGACAATGGTCAATTGACCGGTAAAATGCGAGACCAGATCGTCAATAAGCTGTCTCGGGACAGTCGGGGCCTGAGGAAGCAGAAACACGACCTCGGGGAAATCCCGCTGGATGAGTTCCATGCCTTGGATCAGGACCGGCAGGATAGTTCTGACTTCAGATTGACGGCTCCCCGGTAATATCCCGATGACCGGTCCCCGGGGCTCGGGATCGACAGGGACCAGTGGCTCCCCGTCTCGGCCGGCCAGTCCGGCAATCTTGGCACACAGAGGATAACCGGTAAATACCGCTTCAATACCGTTTTTTCGATAGAAATCCTGCTCGAACGGAAAAATGACGATCATCCGGTCGACATATTTCCGTATTTTCTTGATCCTGCCCCGCCGCCAGGCCCATAATTGCGGGCTGATGTAATAGATAACCGGAATGCCGAGAGCGTGGGTCTTGCGGGCGAGCCGCAGATTAAAATCCGGGAAATCGACCAGGATGACCGCTCGGGGCCGTTCCCGCTCGAGCCGTTTAATCAGACCACGAAACAGCCTATATATTCTCGGTAATGAGGACACTATCTCGGAAAAACCCATGACTGCCAACTCATTGATATGATGTAACAGGACTGCACCCTCGGCTTCGAGTGCAGGACCGCCAATGGCCTGCACCTCGAGGCCGGGCGACAGTATCTTGAGTTGATTGACCAGGCCGGCGGCATGCAGATCGCCTGATGCTTCTCCGGTTACTATCCAGAGCGGGGGATTACCTGTCATGCTCGAATCCATACAACACTATCCTCCCCGTGCTCGTTATGAACCGCTACTCGTGATTTGTCCGGGTAACATGGCCCAGGATGGTATACGCTACACGCAGCGCCTCGAGCCCATCTTCACCGGTGACGATGGGTTTTGTTCCGGACATGATACATTCCAGGAAGGCCGCTATTTCCTCTTTGAGCGGTTCACGCCGCTCGATCGGCACATCGACCCGGTCAATTTTGGGAAACTGGGCCGGACTGCCCGGTTGGGGCGGCGTGGTTTTGCAATAAAACAGTTTCTGATTGGCGTAATCAATCGAGAGATAGAGTGAGGGTTGAAATATCCTGATTTTGCGCGTCTGCTCGAGACTGACCCGGCTGGCTGTCAGATTGGCCACGCAACCCGACTCGAACTCGAGACGGGCATTGGCAATATCTATTTTCGGACTGATAACCGGCACTCCCACGGCACTGACCGATTTCAGGGGTGATTGTACCAGTGATAAAACAATGTCGATATCGTGAATCATCAGATCGAGCACCACGTCAATATCCAGACTCCGCAGTGAAAATGAACCAAGCCGCTGCGTCTCGATAAAACCGGGATTGTCGATATAACGCCGCCCTTCGGTTATGGCTGCGTTAAAACGCTCGAGATGCCCGATCTGCAACAAAATCCCTTGCTCACGAGATAATTGGACCAGATTCTCGGCTTCAGCAATGGTCCTGGCGATCGGTTTCTCCAAAAGGACATGTACACCGTGTTCGAGAAAATAACGAGCCAGTTCATAATGTGTTTCGGTCGGCGTCGCAATGCTGATCGCCTCGACCCGACCGATCAATTCCTGAAAATCGTCGAAAATCTCGATTTGATACATATCCGCTATTTTTCGGGCCTGCTCTGCGTTCGAATCAACGATCCCGATCAAGTCGCATGCGTCGTGTTCCGCATAAATCCGGGCATGATGCTGTCCCAGATGTCCGACTCCCAATACTGCAACTCTTATCTTGTGTCTCATTCTTGCTTTCACCTCACTGCATATGTATGTGTTGGACTGAAAATTTATGTGTTCTTTGAGCAAATGTCAAGCTATGTAATTGTAACTTTTCGCGTTTTGGTGCGTATTAATGGTAGAATGACACAACGAATGGCGAGGAAGATGATCCGAGAGCGACGGTTTAAAAAGACATTGACACGGTATCGGGACCTGGTTTACAGGCAGGCATACTACTTCACGGGGAACAATGAGGATGCCGCCGATATTACTCAGGAGGTGTTCATGAAGTATTGGGTCAATATTGGTCAGGTAAGACGCAATTCGATGAAGAGCTGGTTGCTGACCGTGACCCGGAATGCCTGCATCGATCAATTGAGGCGCCGACGGATCGTGCCCGAGTCCGTTTTGAGTGCCAGCGGCGGTTTAGAGCATGATCTGCCAGTATGGGAAACCGCTGATCCCGGGCATGGGCCGGAGCAATTGGCCGAGGTCTGTGATTTGCGGGGACAACTGGTCCAGGCACTCACCGCTCTGCATCCGGTCATGAGAATGGCCGTCATTCTCAGGGAAATCGAGCGGTGCAGCTACCAGGAAGTAGCGGACGTGCTTGAACTCCCGCTTAATACAGTCAAAGTATATCTTCATCGGGCTAAGAGGATGATGGCCCTCCGTCTCATATCATATCAAAGACAGGAACATAACAATGAAATGTCACGATTATGAACTGAAAATGGAAGATTTTTTCCGGGGGAATATCACGGAACAAGAGCGACAGGGTATTTCGCGACATCTGGCTGAATGCGAGAGTTGTCGGGAACTCTACCACTGTTATGAGCAACTCGAGCGTGAACTGCCCAGTCTTGGTCATGTGCGTTGCCCGGATGGTGTGGTAGCGTCAATTGTCGAGAAAACACTGTTTTCGCACGGAAATTCCAAGCCCAATCTGACCCGGACCATACAGTCGATCATACGATTCCGAATTCGGTATGCTCTGGTCGGTGTCAGTGCGATTGTGCTTGTGATGCTGGTGATCGGACCGTATTTTGTTCCCCGGCACCAGAACACGAAGTCGGATTACAGCCGGACCGAACTGCTCGAAGCTGATCGACAAGTAAAGATGACCCTGGCCAGGGTTAATCACTATTCACGGAAGGCACACACTTTCATCGAACAAGAAGTAATGCTCGAAGGCGTGGCTTTACCCTTACAGAATTCTCTGAAAAAAGCTTTCAAACCCATTCAACAGGGAGAACAATCATGATCAGAAAAATTTCGTTTGCCATTGTCATTAGTGTGTTTCTGGGTTCACTCGGTTACGCTCAGGAAGAGGACTATTCGAAATATGCCGGTTTTGTAGATTTGCCGCAATTGACCGGATTTAAAAAAGCGGACCGGTCGGTTGAGGTCTATTTGAAGAAACCGTTGTTGAGTCTGGTCGCGGCTTTGAATGCCGAGGACCCTACCCTGCAGCAACTCATCGAGAACCTTGCTCTCATCAGGGTCGAACAGTTTGAAATCGAGCCCGATCAAGGCGCGAAAGTGCAGAAAACAATCGATGAAGTGGCGCAAAAACTGGAAAAACAGAAGTGGGATAAACTGGTGAAAGCGGTCGATGGTGGTGAGCATGTCGAGATTTTCATCAAATCCGATAATGCCAAGATCGCAGGATTGTTAGTCATGGCCCTTGAGGACGGCGAAGCTTCATTCATCAATATTGTCGGCGAACTGGATCTCAGCTTGCTCGGAAAGCTTGGAGCCCAGTTTGACATACCGGGCCTGGAAAAGGCATCTGCTGCAAAAAATGATCAACAGGACCAGGAAGCTGGGCATGAGGAAGGTGATTAGCCATGAAAATCAGAGATTATGCCATGATTCTTTTCGGTGTGCTTATCATTGTTCTGGGCAGCGGCTGCGTTTTTCATACAGACCTGAAATTGCTGGACAGTAAAATAGACACGTATCTCAAACCGCTCAAATTGGACCATGAAGGGAGCATCAGTCTGGGTTCGATTTCGATGTTCTTCGCCCGGAGAATCTATGATCTTTGTGAAGATGATGATCAGACCATGGATACTTTGAAAAGTATCGACAGACTCAATGTGGCCATCTATAAAACACACAGTGGTTTGGAGACACTCACAACCGACTGTGTGGACCAGGTTGTCCGGAATTTTACAAAAGATGGTTGGGAGCTCTTCATCAAGGTGCGCGACAAAGAAGAATTAGCCCTGCTCTTTTATAAGCAGGGTCGCCGCGATATCACCTCCTTTTCGGCAGTGGCCTTATCTGATGCAGAAGTGGTGCTGTTGGAATTGGAAGGTGATTTAAAAAAGTTGATCCAGACCTCAGTCCAGGAAAGAGGATTATGTCTCAATACTCTGGTCAAAACGGCCCATTCCTGAGCCTAATTATTTCGTTGTGAGGCTGCTAATTTTTCACGTTTGCTGTTGAAGAAAAAGTGTAACCGCAGATTTCGCAGATAACGCAGAATTTATCTGGGAAATCTGCGTTATCACGGTCAAGTTTTTCATTAATCAACGTGCGAGCTCTGTTCTCGATTAATTTTTTCCGGGGAGATTGATTCGAAGGTCCCGTCACTATCCCGATAACGGAAAAACTGAGGACCATGCCCGGGTGTGAGCAGCAGAAAGGTGCAGTGATCTATCCAGTCACCCAGATTAACCACGAAGGCTTGACGATTGGTATAGCAAAATTGTTTAAAGAAGGGTAGATGGGAGTGGGCTATAATACACAAGTCCAGGCCCTGGTCAACCTTTTTCCGACCAAAGGCCACATACGCTTTCTCTTTGTCAATGTTTTTCCAACCGGTATATTTCTTACTGCTCCGAGAAAGCAAACGGGCCATCATCCAACCCAAATCCGGATGGATCCACTGAAACATCCGGCGGACGGGGCGGCTCCTGACAAAGAAGCGGAGTAGCCGGTAACCGCGGTCGCCCTTATCGAGACCGTCGCCGTGGATAACGAAAACGTTCAAACCATAGATCGTTTCTGTAGAGCCGGATTCAACGATACGGAGAGGGATCGTTTCCGTGAAAAAAGGGCCGAGATTGAAATCATGGTTGCCCAGAACATAGATTATCTTGCAGCCGCGTTGCTGTAGACGGTACAATTGCCAGAGTATCGGGAAAAAATAGCGGAAAATGACCGTTTTGTAGCCGAACCAGAAATCGAAGAGATCACCGAGGATATAAAGCCGTTCAAGATCGGGAAACTTTTCCAGGAAATCAACCAGTCGCCGTTGTCGCTGTGGATTGACATCATTGAGATGTACATCGGATAGAAAGAGGGTCTGTCTCAGTGTTGCATCCGCCATAATATTCCTTATTTCTTCTTTCGTTTCGTTGGGTCTTCTTCGAGTGGACGAAGCGATGATTCCAGGTTCATTTTCCAGACCCCATCCTTTTTAAACCAGTAAAGCACAGCCTCCGGTTCTTTGATTTTTCCGGTGTTCAGAATGTCGACCATAAGTTTGGCTTTGGTCCGCCCACGTTCGCCGGTCGAGTCGACATCAACTTCAGTTATTTCTATGGTCTTTATATCAAGTTGCTCAGGCTTGACCATGAAAAGACGTTCAATGAAAAATGCAATATCCCGCTCGGCTTGAACATCGGCAGTGTGATAACTGGCAGCTCGTTTAAAATCCTTGAACTGAATGTCCTCCCAAAACCTGAAGGACATGTCTTCGAGCAGCTTTTTATCCTGGACCGGGGCAATGACGACATTGCCGAGCTTGAGACCATAGCGTGAACTGAAGAGGGCAATGATCACGGTGATGAATATTAAAAATGCCACGATGAGATAGATTTTTCTCATAATCATCTCTCCTGTGTAATGGGCAAACACGCTGTGTCTGATTTGTTCAGGTGACCGAAAGCGACGCAGAGGATCGACGTGTTTATCATAATTGTATTACACCTAAAAAACCGGTTTTTTACCTCTTAAAAAGAAACCGGAAACAACCAGGAGACATAGAATCATGACCAGCAGAATGCCAGCGTTTAGTAACAGGGTCCCCAGCTGTGTTTCCTTATCCGCGATTTCACTGAAGGCATAGTAAGACCAGCGCAAGGGCATTAATTTTTCGAAGTACACGGCCAGACCGCGTAAAAAAGTATCCGGCATGACGATCGGGGAAAAGAGAATCTGGGGGATGAGCACGATGGGCACCAAGGCGTCAGCCTGATGTATAGTACCCACGATACTGGAAATAGTCAATCCCAGGGCTACTCCTGCCAGAATAGTCAAAAAAGCAAGTCCGATATGAAACAGTAAAAAACCGTTCAAGGCCACATAATAATTAACGACCAGTATGAATAAAAGGGCCTGAACAAAAGAGATCACGGCCAGAATCTGGAATTTTGAGCTTAAATAGGTGCCTATATGCAGGCCGAAGAGACGCTCACGACTGAAAATTGCCCGCTCCTTGATAAGTTCCCGGGCCGCATTTGTGCAGCCGAACCATAAGGTAGACAATGATAATGAAAAATAGAGAAAATCGGTAGGGGTCACGTTATGAAAACGCCAAGCGATCAGAGCGGCAATTAACGGGGCTTGCAGAATCAAGAGTAAGGTCGTTTGGAATTCGCCCAGGACGCAATCGAGATATCGGTCCGTTAAAACTTTATGTTGATGATGTACCTCTTCCCAAGTCATTGTTCCGTTTACTCCTCTTTCTGTTCCTGTTCCTTGCGCTGACGTATCCTTTCTTTCAGTTTTTGCAGTTCATCTTCGATCGTACTGCCGACTGGCCTGTCAGAAGCATGCTGTTCAGTACGGTCCGAGACAGGCACCTTCGATGCAACGCCACCATGCTCTCCAGCCCGATGGGCCGGGCCCTGATCAGGTCGGGCCTGTTCGGAATGCTGCAAGCCGGGAGACCCCATTTCACGCGGCTTTCGCTGCATGAACGCTTCATAAAAAGGTGATTTCCGAAAATGATCCGACAATTGGGCCGGTCGGGCACTCCTGACCCGGGTGTAAATCAATTCATGGTCCTCGACCTGGAAATACTCCAGGGCTGCTGCAGGTGTTCCACCAAAAACCAGGTGCCCTTTGAAGAGAAAAAAGACCGTATCAAAAAACTCAATATTTGTTAAAATATGGGTTGTAACCATCAGAGAACGTCCGGATAAAGTCAGTTCCCTGAACAATTTCATCATTTGATGGTCAAGATGGGGGTCCAGTCCCGAAGTCGGTTCATCCAGAAACAGAACGACAGGGTCCGTCAATAACTCGATCCCCAAATTAACCCGCTTACGTTCACCACCGGATAAACGCTTTATCCGTGTATCTGCACGATGCTGTAAATCAAGCGTATGCAACAGGGCTTTTACCTTGACCTTGACCTCGTCGCGGGAGACCCCGGGCCCCTTGCGAAGCACATATGAATAACCAAAGGCCTGCTCAACAGTCAGACTACGATGAACGATGTCATCCTGAGGCACATAGCCAAACATCTGCCGGGCCGGGGACCCCTTCGAACCGGATCCCGACAGACTATACTGGACCGTGCCCTTTGTCGGTTCATACATTTGCAGTAACACCCGTACCAACGATGATTTGCCGCAACCACTCGGACCGAGCAGACCTGTCAATTCACCCGGATAGAGCAGGAGTGAAATGGACTGGAGTATATCGGTCCCATCCAGACGTAAAGAAATGTTGGTCGCTTTAATCAAATACATAACCCTGGACTTTCTACCCTTACCTGTCACTCAATTGTTGAACACATGCTTTCTATTTCTTCCCGATCAGTCCTTTTGTCTGACGAATATCTCTCCTGTATCATAGATTTTCGCCCCGCACAACCCCTCTGATCAAGGATACTCCTCTCCCCAGAATCAGACAACGCGTCATCCTAAAAAACCACTTGAATTTTGTGACCAGAACATGATACACTTAAGGCTAATGCTTCATCTGGTCGATCATTCATGGAGATAACAGTGGACGCGATTGTACAGGGTTTTATCAACTTGAAAAATCAACGTCTGCAGGAATGTGCTGAACATTTTACGTTCTGCCTTTCTTTTAATAAAATCCCCATCTATCAACAAATCCTTCTTCAACACATCCTCGGATTGATGTACTATTACATCGGTAATGTGAAGCTGGGCAAGAAATTCCTCTTCCAGGCCGTCAAACTTGAAAAACAGATAGGACTCAACGAAGCAAGCCTTCATACTTCCCATCAGGCTTCCCTGCTTGAACATGTCCAGGGTAATCTCCAAAGAGCAAATGAATACTACTATTCAACCCTGGCCCACATGAAAAAATCACACGAACTCCAAGCCATGACCCTCTGCCTGCGAACCTTGGGTGAGTTTGCGCTCATGTCCGGCAATATCGAGCGGGCAACCATGTTCTGGGAAAAAGGCCTGGTCGTCGCCGATAAAGCTACTCTACCACCCGAAATTCTCACTCAGGAATGGCTCAACTTCTTCCGAACGACCTTCCAAACACAATGAACTCTTAAAGGTAACCCAGATTCCTCAACCGCTTCCGGATCAATTCAATCTCCTGGGCCGATAATATCTCGTTCGCCTCTCCCCGCTCACCTTGATTGACCGAAGCCAGATCACGTAATATATAAACCACAAAATCCGTGACCGAATCAAAGCCCGACCCGTCCACGATATCCTGAAGACGGTTATAGAGCGCACGTGGAATCTTTATTGTCGCTTTGGTGGTAGCATCACGGGCAACTTTTTTCGGCATGACACCTCGCCCCCTTGACACTCTTAAGAGAGTATTATAAGGTATGTTAATATGGCTCATTAACACTCATATAGGAGGATAGAACATGGATCAACAAAAAGCAACTAATATTGTGAAGCAGGCTACGCTCGTTTCGCGGCAGGACCGGGAACGGCTGCATAACTGTCGATCATTCACGCTGTGGTTTACGGGTTTATCGGCTTCGGGCAAGTCGACTTTGGCCTGTCGAGTCGAGAAGGTGCTGCACGATAAGGGTTATCCGACATATATCCTGGATGGTGATAATGTTCGGCATGGTTTGAACAAAAACCTGGGTTTTTCGCCCGAGGACCGTCAGGAGAACATTCGGCGGTTGGCTGAGGTAGCGAAATTATTTCGTGATGCTGGTGTGATCAATCTGACCGCGTTCATTTCGCCGTACAGACAGGAACGTGATTTTGCTCGGTCGTTATCTGAGGATGATGATTTCATTGAGGTATTCGTTGATTGTCCGGTCGAGGTTTGTGAGGGTCGCGATCCTAAGGGGATGTATACCAAGGCGAGGCAAGGAATCATCAAGGAATTCACGGGCATATCGGCGCCGTATGAGTCACCTGAGAGTCCCGAGATCCATCTGCATACAGATAGTCAAGATATTGAGCAATGTGTCGAGCAGATCGTACGATACCTTATTGAGCAGAAACTCATTCCCCGGTAAGTATGGCTGTTTTCATGGTTGATGTAAGCTGAAGGCACTTGTTGCAGGTTTTGATTTGGTGTATTAGAATGTTATCATGAGTTACTACAGAAAACCAACCAAGAGAGGATCAACCATGAACAGGCCTTGGAAATCATGCAGTACTACGTTGATAATGAGTTATGTCCTCGTGTTTCTTTTGTATGGAGTATGGGTCCACGCTGATCGGGAGGTCATCAGTCTGGTCCGGATCGACTGTCCGGATAGTGAAATGGTCCGGCTTATCCGAAGTGAGCATTTCGATATTATCAGGGCAGTACTGTTCAAGCACATGGATTTGCTTGTTGATGCGGCGGACCTTTCACGGTTAAAGAGTTTAGGGGTTCGCCATCGAATCATCCACGCTGATTTAGCGCGTTTTCAGGAGGAGCGAGCGTCACGGGACAAGACCCCTCTACCGGGAAGCATGGGGGGGTTTCACACTTTTGATGAAGTAATCAGTTATATTGATAATCTTCATACGACTTATCCGGGCATTGTATCAGCCAAATTTTCGATCGGGACCAGTATCCAAGGTCGGTCAATCTGGTGCTACAAGGTCTCGGATAATGTCACGTTCGACGAGAACGAGCCCGAGGTATTTTACAATGCCCTGATCCATGCCCGGGAGCCGCAGGGCATGGAATGTCTGTTGTATTATCTCGATTATTTGACCAGTGGTTATGGTCTTGATTCGGAAGCGACCTATCTGGTGGATAATCGTGAGATGTATTTTGTGCCCGTGCTCAATCCCGATGGTTACGAATACAATCACCAGACTAATCCCAATGGTGGGGGCATGTGGCGAAAGAACCGGCGTGCGAATGCGGGTGGCAGTTACGGTGTGGATGTGAACCGGAATTTCGGGTATGAGTGGGGCTATGACAATCAAGGATCGAGTCCCAATAGCAGTTCAGACGAATATCGGGGGACCGGTCCGTTTTCGGAACCGGAGAGTCAGGCCGTACGGGATTTTTGCAATGCTCATATCTTTCGGACGACATTGAATTATCACACCTACAGTAATTTGCTGATCCGTCCTTTTTCGTATGACAGTGATCTTCCGCTCGATCCGGTCAAGGACCTTATTCTGTATAATGCCTGGGGTTCGATTCTGACACGGATCAATCATTATCTCTATGGTGATGCGATCAGCACTGTCGGTTATGTGGTCAATGGAGGAGCCGATGATTGGATGTATGGCGATCGTTCTTTGAGACCCAAGATAATCAGTTTCACGCCTGAGGTTGGTTCCGAGGCAGATTATTTTTGGCCGCCTCCATCCCGGATTGCTCCCTTGGCCTTGGAGAACATCGAGTTGAACCAATTGATCGCCTGGCTGGCGGATGAATACTGTGAGATATCCTCGACCAGCTGGGTATTTGGCGATCAGAATGGCAATGGCTATCCTGATGGGAACGAGGATGCCTATCTGACGATTTCAGGTCAGAGTCTTGGTTTAGAGGCAGCATCTGGTTTAAGCGTTGCCTTGAGTTGCGATCATCCGGATGTCGTCATTACAAATCCGCTCTGTCCCTTGGGGGATGTGCCCACACTCGGTCAGTTTTCCAATATGGCTGACCCCTATTACTTGCTTTTTGGACCATCATTGCATACGGGAGATAAAATCACCTTCACGTTGACCGGTAGTTCGACCGGTTTTCAGAAGGCGATGAAAACTGTGAGTCTAGTCATGGGTGAGCCGAGTATTCTCTATGTCGATGATTTCGAAGACGGACTGGGCGACTGGACGATAAGTTCAACCTGGGGTTTGACTGCATCCACAAGCCATTCACCAACCTATTCGTTGACAGATAGCCCGAGCGGTAACTATGCCAATTATATCAGTGCTCATTGCACCATGAAGGATCCGATCAGCCTGGTCGGTTTAGTCGAACCCACATTGACCTTTTGGAGCCGTTGGGACATCGAGTCCGGTTATGATTTTGCCCAGGTACTCATCTCCATTGATGGAGGAAGCAGTTGGGTCCCCCTTGCCGGCTCGCTCACCAGGAGTGGTTCGGGCGATGGCGTCCAGGAAATGGGCCAGCCGGGTTATGATGGTATTCAGAACGAGTGGATCAAGGAAACCATGAATCTGTCGGCATACAGCGGTGAAGTTGATGTCAGGCTTCGCTTCCTGTTTGAGAGTGATCAATATCTCTCGGGTGATGGCTGGTATATCGATGATGTCACAATTCTGGGCTATGTGCCAGATACTGTGGTCCCGAGTTTGTCTGTTGGTGGACTTCTCTTGAGTCTGGCATTATTCGGTGCCGTACTCGGACATAAGTGCCGAAAACAGGACAACGGATCATAGCACAAAGGTAATATAGAAGTTGGGGTCCCAGTTCGACTCCATTGGATCGAAAAGGGCCCGGAGATGTTGCAAATAAATGCAAGTGATGATAGATTACTGCTATACAATTATTGCAGGAGTTCCGAACACGGTTGTGGACGACAAGACCTTCAAGTGAATGAGGACCATGACAAATAAAGATTATACGCTCCTGGTTGTGGATGACAGTGCCATTATCAGAGACATACTGTGCTTTCAAATTGATGAGCTGGGTTATCAGGTCGATGCTGCCGAGCATGGTGCCATTGCGCTCGAAATGATGCGGCAGCAACAGTATGATCTGGTTTTATCGGATATCATGATGCCGGAGATGGACGGTTATCAGATGTTGGAAACATTGAAAAACACTGATGAATTTCGCCATATTCCCGTGATCATGATCACCGATGTCAACGAAATTGAGAGTATCGCCCGTTGCATCGAACTCGGTGCTGAAGATTATCTGCCGAAAAATTACAATGAAGTTGTGCTCAAGGCGAGAATCGAAGCATGCCTCGAAAAGAAACGATTGCGTGATGTCGAGATCGCTTACACTCAGAAATTGGAAGAGGATTTCATTGCGGAAAAAAAGGAAAAGGAGCGCATGTTGCAGGAGCTTGAGATCGCCCGGAAGATACAGGATTCACTGTTGCCTGAAAAAACACCAACCATATCCGGTTTAGAAATTGGGGCGATCACTTTTCCGGCCAAGGAAGTCGGTGGCGATTTTTATGATTTCATACAGGTTGATCCCGACAATACCGGTTTCGTCATCGCTGATGTTTCGGGAAAGGGGGTTCCGGCTGCGATATTCATGTCGCTTTCCCGGGCGATCATCAGGGCGAATGCGGTCAGGAACCCGAATGGTGCTGAGGCCATAGTCCATGCGAACAAGCTGATCGAGGAAGATTCTAAAACATGCATGTTTGTGACGGTTTTTTACGGCATATTCGAGACTGCGGCCAAGCAATTTCGGTATGTGAATGCTGGTCATAATCCACCACTTTTTTTCAGGGCTGAATCTGCAGGGTTCGAGTCGCTTAAAACTGCCGGTGGTATGGCTTTGGGTATAATCCCCGAGATCGAACTCACGGAAAACCGGGTAGCATTGCAGTCCGGCGATCTGATTGTTATGTATACCGATGGTATCACCGAGGCATTTAACGATAAATCCGAGGAATTTGGCGAAGAGCGATTGATGGAGGTTATCCGAACCAATCATCAGCTCTCAGCGCCCGATCTGGTCAAATCCATCATCGATGCAGTGGTCTCTTTTGCCGCCGGTGAGCCTCAGACCGACGATATCACCCTGATCGTTCTGAAAATGACCTGAGTGACATTCCGAAGTTACTCGATCGAAGTGGAGAAAAAAGCCCATGGTCCAGGAGCCAAACAAAATCATCTATTCCATGATCCGGGTCAGCAAATTCTATGATAAGAAGCCGATCCTGAAAGACATTTCCTTGTCGTATTTTTATGGGGCCAAGATTGGCGTTCTTGGCTTGAACGGAGCGGGCAAGAGTTCGCTTCTTCGTATTCTGGCCGGCCTGGATAGCGAATTCATGGGTGAGACGCATATCTCACCGGGAATGACCGTGGGTTTTCTCGAGCAGGAACCCTTGTTGGATGAAGAACGGACCGTGCTCGAAGTCGTGTCCGAGGGCGTTCAGGAAGCAGTCGACCTCATGAACGAATTCAACGAGATCACGGCCAGGTTTTCCGGACCTCTTGACGATGATGAAATGAACACCTTGATTGAAAAACAGGGCGAGGTCCAGGAAAAACTCGATGCCCTCGAGGCCTGGGACCTTGATGCCCGCTTGGAAATGGCCATGGATGCCCTGCGTTGTCCGCCCGGTGAAACACCGATCAATATCCTGTCCGGTGGTGAACGCCGCCGGGTGGCACTGTGCCGTTTACTGCTCACCAAACCTGATATTCTCTTACTGGACGAGCCGACTAATCATCTCGATGCCGAAACAGTCGCTTGGCTGGAACAGCACTTGCAACGCTATGAGGGCACTGTCATTGCCGTGACTCATGATCGCTATTTCCTGGATAATGTCGCCGGTTGGATCCTCGAACTTGATCGTGGTCAGGGCATTCCCTGGAAGGGTAATTATAGTTCCTGGCTCGAACAGAAGCAGAAACGTCTGGCCACCGAGGAGAAAAAGGAAAGCCTGCGTCAGAAAACCCTGCAGCGGGAACTTGATTGGATCAGGATGTCGCCCAAAGGTCGGCATGCCAAGGCTAAAGCCAGGGTGACCGCTTACGAGCAGTTAATCGCCCAGGAAACCGAAAAACTGGCCCGTGACCTCGAAATTTATATTCCACCTGGTCCTCGGCTCGGAAAACTGGTCATCGAAGCTGAGAACCTCTCGAAAACGTATGGTGAGCGTATTTTGTTCGAAAATCTGAATTTTTCACTGCCCGCGGGTGGAATTGTCGGTATCATCGGACCTAACGGAGCCGGAAAGACGACCCTGTTTAAAATCATCACAGGCCAGGAAAACCCTGACCACGGTATCATCAGACTTGGCGAGACGGTCAAGCTTTCGTATGTCGATCAATCTCGCCAGACGCTCGAGCCCGGTAAAACGATCTGGGAAATTATTTCCGGGGGTCAGGACCTGATCACCCTGGGTGATCGAGAGGTCAATTCGCGGGCTTATACCGCCCGGTTCAATTTCTCCGGAACGGACCAGCAGAAATCGGTCGAATTGTTGTCAGGCGGTGAACGGAACCGGGTCCATCTGGCCTGTATTCTCCGCCAAGAAGCAAACGTACTCCTGCTTGACGAACCGACGAACGATCTCGATGTCAATACCTTGCGGGCTCTCGAAGAAGCACTCGAGAATTTCGGGGGCTGTGCCGTGGTCATCAGCCACGACCGCTGGTTTCTCGATCGCGTCGCCACTCATATCCTGGCTTTTGAAGGTGACAGTAAAATCGTCTGGTTTGACGGTAATTATTCACAGTATGAAACAGACCGTAAACAGCGTTTAGGTGTCGCGGCCGATCAGCCTCACCGCATCAAATACCGTCACCTGACCAGATAGGCACCTGGTGCAAAGGACCGGGGCAGGCATGTGACCGTGACGGGATCGTTTCAAGCAGATATTACATGATCCGGCTAATAGATCTCAACCGTCAAGCCAGCTTGCTTGCATTTCTGTTCGATATTCTGTAGGTTCTGACGGTTGAGTTTGACCAGTTGTGGGACCGCTGTTTCGCGATCCAATGAATAGACCTGGACCGCGCTCGGTCTGATCAGTTTTAGTCGCTCGATCCAATCTGTCAGGTTTTGCTCAGTGTCATTTCCTGGTTCACCTCCGGCGATTAGCGTTTGGATCGTGACCTGATCGAGTCCTGTCAGGCCTGCGGTTATTGCTTCGAGTGACAGGGAAGCCGCCGGCCGGTTAAAGAGCAGAAAGGTCTGTTCATTACCGGCATCGAGTTTCATGATCCTGAGATCGAGTCGGTTCAAGGCCTGGACCACTTCCGGTCGACCCACCGTCGACGAATTTGACAGTATCGCGGTCCTGATCTGCGGGCAAAGACGGTCTCTGATCTCGATCACATGCTCGACCAATTCGCCGAAACGTGGATGCAATGTTGGTTCACCGTGCCCTGAAAAAGTGATAAATGCTGGTGGCTCGGTCAGCTTCTGTAAGGCTTGCTCGACCGCCTGGATTATCTGAGATACAGGACGGAAGTATTCCGATTCGACCCGGTCCGGATCGATCGGAGCCGACAGCCCATATTGACAATACAGACAATTAAATGAGCAATATTTATGCTGGGGTTTAAAGACATTTATACCCAATGACTGCCCCAAACGTCGGGAATTGACCGGACCATAGATGGCCGTATTCTTCAATGCCAGGACCATAACTGTCTCCCTTTTTGGTTGTTCCAGGATATTATTGAAGGAACTCATTCAAGTAGATATGTGCCGGATCGCCTGACCCAACCTGCGACAACCCTCGATTATACTCTCCTCATCTAGTGTTGACAGGGACAACCGAAATGAAGGCACACTCAGTTTTTGCTGATAATAATAGCGTCCGGGTGAGACAAAAACACCGTAATCAAGGAAGGTTTGCAGCATTTCAGAATCCGGAACGGTGCAGTGTTTCAAGACAAACCAGAGCAGATACCCACCGATCGGTTCAGTCCATTCGGCCAATTCGGCTGGAATATTTTCACGCAAAGAACGGAGCATAACCTGCATTCTGTGACGATAGGTCCGATGAACACGTCTGATATGACGGTCGTAGTATCCACGCCGGCAGAATTCTGTTAAAGCGACCTGTCCCAACGTCGCCGAGGAAATATCACAGAATCGCTTGATGGCTGTGATCCGATCGATACATTCTCGCTCTGCCTGGATCCAGCCGACCCTGATCCCCGGTGAAAATACTTTTGAAAAGGTCCCGACATATATAACCAGATTGTGTCGATCCATGGATTTAATGGGCAGGGCTACTTTGCCGAAATATTTCATTTCTTCCTCGAAACCGTCTTCAACCAGGGGCAGATGATGCTGTTCACACAAGGACAGTAATGCCTCACGATGCTGCTGGCTGGTCGAGATCCCGGTCGGATTCTGAAAATTCGGCATGGTATAGAGTAAAGCCGGTTTTTCCCGTCGCAGGACCGAGGCCAGCATCTCCAAATCCAAGCCGTCTCGCAGCATGGGCACCTCAATAGCCCGCACTTGGAAATAACGCAGCAAAGGGAAAATATTGGCATAGGTCGGTGATTCAACGACAATCGCATCAGCCGGTCTGGTCAAATATTTCATGATCAATTCCAAACCGTGCTGTGAGCCATTGGTGATCAAAATCTCGTCTGCATTGGTCGTGATCATATGCTGCTGCATCCGGGTAGCAATATAGTGACGTAATGATCGATAACCCGCGTAATCACTATAACCGATCATGTTCTGGCCCTGTTCGGACAAAACCTCGTTCAGACACTTGCGGAACGTATCGAGCGGAAAGAGTCGACGATCAACATCAAGTGGAGCAAAGTTGATTACATCCCGACCTTGGGGCAAGATCGCTTCCGGCTTCTGGCCATAGTACAATTCGTACATGGCTTGACTACCCTCACTCGATATACTGTTCCAATCGATGATGCCGCGTTCAACTTTGCTTTGTTCGTCAATGATCCTGGTCCGTTGTCGGACGCGACTATACGAACCGGGCTGGCTTTCGATGTAACCCAAGGCATATAATTCTTCATACGCCCGCACCACCGTACTCCGATGAAGCCCCAGAGAATCGGCCAAAACACGGCTTGACGGCAAAGCCGAACCCAATTCCAACACTTCTCGTTCAATCAGTTCTCGAACCTGGTCGACCACTTGCCGGTAGATCGGTACCGAACTGTTTCGCTCTACCCTGAGCATGAGCATGTTCACCTCCCGATTATTCAATATGATGATTCTCAACACATATTAACAATACGTCCGAATCTGTCGGTCTACAAGAGCCAATTTCCTCTAATTTCAAACAGTCCAATTTCCCGATGGCGTCGTGGGCCTGTTTCTCGGGAGAAATCCACCATGATCCTGTGAGGTTGCTCTACCAGATTTTCACTTGACAAAAAGCGTTTTTGAGGTGATAAGTACAGGTACCGAAAGATCGATCTCTCAATCGGCGACCAGTGAGGAAGGCATGTATGGAAACGTTTGATAGCACTATAAAAACGCTGGGTGAATGCGTGTTTCATTCACCGATACAGCAGGTCAAATTTGTCTCGGACGATGATCGTATTCTTGATGATATCAGTGAAAAATCGTTTAGAGCGGCCAAAAATGGAAAGAGCGAACCGACTTTTATCGAGTTGGCCGGTCCCCGGGCCAGGATATATTTTGATCCGGTCCAGACCAGGGCGGCGGTTGTAACGTGCGGTGGGTTGTGTCCCGGTTTGAACAATGTGATCCGGTCTATCGTCATGTCCTTGTATTATACCTATGGCTGTAACGATATTCTGGGCATACCTTTCGGACTCAGGGGTTTTGTCTCGAAAGACCATACGCCTTTCAAACTGACACCCAAGGATGTGATCGATATTCATGAGAAGGGCGGGACGATTTTGGCTTCGTCACGTGGTCCTCAGGATGTGGGGGCCATAGTCGACACGATCGAGAACCTGGGCATTGACCTTGTTTTTTTTATCGGGGGAGACGGGACCTTACGGGCTGCGCTGGACACCTGGCAGGAAGTGGCCCGGCGCGGTCTCAAGCGGAGTATAATCGGTGTTCCCAAGACCATTGATAACGATATCAACCATCTATCCGAGTCATTTGGTTTCGAATCGGCATATGCCGAGGCGGTCGAGGTAATACGGGCGGCACATGTCGAGGCGGTCGGTGCACCCAACGGGATCGGCCTGGTTAAGCTGATGGGCCGTCAATCCGGTTTTGTGGCCGCACATGCCACCCTCGGTTTACGGGACGTCAATTTCTGCCTGATTCCGGAAATCCCGTTCGAACTCGAGGGCGAATATGGCTTTCTGAACGCGCTCCGCAAGAGGATCGTCAAGCGGCAGCACGCGGTGATCGTCGTGGCCGAAGGGGCCGGGCAGTCTCTTTTCGGTGATCAGGAACTGGGCTATGATGCTTCGGGAAATAAAATTCTGGGCGATATCGGTGTGTTACTCAAAAAGAAAATCATTGACTATTTCAAAGAAAAGGGCCTTGAAGTCAACGTGCGTTATATCGACCCGAGTTATTCGATTCGTTCGGTGCCGGCCATACCCTACGATGCGGTCTATTGCGGCTTTTTGGGCCAGATGGCCGTGCATGCGGCCATGGCCGGTAAAACCTGCATGATGGTCGGTCAGAACAAGGACCGTTTCACCCACATTCCCTTTGAAGCGGCCATCTCGACCCGTAAGCAGATCGAACCGGACGGTTTTCTGTGGATGTCGATCCTGCACTCGACCGGACAACCGTCATTGATCAATCCCTCGAAAACCGATTAGTTTTTCATTGTAATGCTTTAGCGTATCTCTGAACAGCGAGAGCGGACATGGTCAAACAGAAATCTTGTAACCATTATCGGGCTATTGCCGATACTTTTCACCCATCGAAAGCCATTGTGGTCTATCCGGGCGATTGTCTCGATTTGTTGAAAACCATACCGGATGAAACGTTGCAACTGGTTGTCACTTCCCCACCGTATAACATTGGCAAGGAATACGAGCAGAAACTCGATATCGAGGTCTATCTTCAACAGCAGGCCCTGGTCATCGCCGAGTGTGTCCGGGTCTTATCCCCACGCGGCAGTATCTGTTGGCAGGTCGGTAATTATGTTGATCGCGCTGCGATCATTCCCCTGGATGCGGCCCTGTATCCCGTTTTTTCGGATTGCGGCTTACGAATGCGGAATCGGATCGTCTGGCATTTCGAGCACGGATTGCACTGCAGTCGCCGTTTTTCGGGCCGGTATGAAACGATCAACTGGTTTACCAAATCGGATGATTATGTTTTCAATCTGGATCCGGTGCGGGTCCCGCAAAAATATCCCGGCAAGAAGCATTTCAAGGGTCCCAAAGCCGGTCAATACTCAGGCAACCCACTCGGCAAGAACCCCGGCGATGTCTGGTTGATTCCCAATGTCAAGAGCAATCACGTCGAGAAAACCGAGCATCCCTGCCAGTTCCCCGTTGAATTGATCGAGCGTCTGGTCCTGGCTCTATCAAATAAGGGGGATTGGGTGCTGGACCCCTTCCTGGGAACGGGCACGTCGGTTATCGCCGCCATTCGTCACGATCGGCGAGGTATCGGAGCCGAGACTGTCCCCAAGTATGTCGAGTTGGCCTGTACACGCATCCGGCAGGAAATGGAGGGGGTCTTACGGACCCGACCCATGGACCGGCCTGTCTATGACCCGGTTGAAGCCGGCAATTGTCTTACCGTTGCACCATGGCCCAAGAATATTGCCAAGCAGAAGTCTCTCTCTGAGAAGACCAATAAAACTGATCGGATTACTGATTAATGGCCCTGAATCCTTTTCTCATCTCAGTGGGCCGAACTCACTATTCATTCATAAAAACAAACGTGCTTGTTTTGCCGAGACGGTAAAAAAAGAGAATTAGTGAACCTTTCTGGTAGGTGCTGCGTAATGATGGTTAGAAAGAGCATCATATCTCATGAAAGGAGAGCACATGGAACAGGAAACCAAATTATGTCCCTATTGTTTTGAGGAGATCAAGGTTGAAGCGACTCGTTGTCGTTATTGTCGTAGCAATCTGGGCCCGCATTTCGATTTATCAAACTGGTATCGTGCATTACCGGGTCGTCGTTTTCTGGGGGTATCCAGTACGTTGGCGGTCAACACGCGATTGCCGGTCATGTTCTGGCGGATGATCTTCATTATCACGACATTAGTCCACGGAGTAGGTTTGCTGGCATATATGACCCTGTGGTTTCTGACTCCTTATCACCAGAACGGTAAAGCACCATTCGAACGGCTTCTCCAAGCCTTCAGACAGGGTTACACCACGCTTCGTCATGATCTGCCCAAAGGCGAAGAAGTCAATTAATGAGTGTGCCGATGCTGGTTTTCGAGCCTGCCGGATTGACTTCAGGGTGAAAAACAGCAATCATGAGATTGTGATCGGCACCGGGATATCAGGATGAACGGCTTATCTGTAAGGGCTGGAGCGGGTCCGTTCATCACGGAATGGTTGCTTTTCGATCATGCTCTTGGTATAGTCAGGAAGGGATAACGGCAATGTTCAGTTGTGATCAGACCTGTGATGGTTTTGTCATCACCATGGAGCACAGAGCGGACATGGTTCCTGTGCAACATCCGGTCAAGGTCAGGGCTACTCTTGATCAATCACTGCAATCGCTGTCCGAGGAAACGTTGATTCTTTCGATCAAGGTCGGCAGGTCCGATCTGGTCCGTGAACTGGTAAGGCGTCATTCGGACCGGCTGTTGTTGATCATCTTACGGATGGTCCAATCGCGTTCGAGTGCCGAGGACATTCTCCAGGAGACTTGGATCAAGTTTCTGGGTTCGATCAAGCGGATCGATCCGACCCGTCCGATCCTGCCCTGGCTGACCCGTATTGCCTTGAACTGTTGCCGTGATCATCTCCGCAAGGAACGCATCCGTTCCTTGTGGGCACGGGGTGAAGGTCGTAGACAAGCCTTGGTTGTAATCGGCAAGAGTGACCATCGGCAGATCGGACCGGGACTCGATCAGGTCGATCTCGATCGGGGTTTGCAGAGTTTGTCCACCAAACTTCGGGCCGTGGTCGTCCTAAAATTTTACAGTGGCTTGATGATAAGCGAGATTGCCGATATTCTTGGAATTCCTGAAGGCACGGTCAAAAGCCGACTCAACAAAGCCCTGCGAAGACTACGCCAGTTTTTTGAGGTCGGAGAGGAAAGATCATGAAAAACAAGGATTGCCATATTTTTCAGCAATGGCTGGAGCGAATGCCCCGGACCGAGCTTTCGCCTGCATTCAAGCGACATCTCGAACAATGTCCTGACTGTGCTCACAGTTATGGTGAGCTAGCCCCTCTGGTCGAGCACTTAACCCAGGCTGCCCGGCTTGACCCGCTTTCAGCGGGGGATATTGCGGCTTTATCCGGCAGGGTGATTGGCTCATATGAGCGCCGCCGCGATCGCTGGATCATGTCTCGACTGGCCCTGGTCGGATTGGCCTGTTTGCCGCTTTTAATCGTGATAAACGGTCTCTGGGGCTATGTGGGTTACTCTCTATTTCAGACATATGTTTCACCACTTTCGGCCCGAATATATCTGGTCCTGTTTCTGATGATTAGCACCTTCATCAGCAGCCTGTCTTACGGTTTGCTCCCGATTATGGCCGGTTGGAGGAGCAGGCCTGTACCAAAGGAGAGCAGTGTATGAGCTCATCTGAACGGCAGAAACAATGTCCCTATTGTGCTGAGTTGATCAGTGATGAGGCAGTAAAATGTCGCTATTGCGGCAGTTGGCTGGATCGGTCCGATTATCTCCGCACCTGGACACGCTCGAGAACACACGCCAAAGTGTGGGGAATCTGTGCGGGACTGGCCCGACAATTCGGTATTCAGGTCACCTTCATCCGGCTCGCTTTCATCATCCTTACCTTCATCGGGGGCTGGGGAATCCTGTTTTATCTGGCCCTATGGTTTCTGATGCCGCTCGAAGACGAATGATTGAAAAATGCGGACTTGTTTCTCGGGAGATATTCTGCTAATAAATACAGATTATGGAAGACACGAGTATAACCAGCAGGGAGAAAGAGAGAAAGTCCGATGGCGGAGAAAATGACCTATCGTCAGGCCGGAGTGGATATAGAGGCCAAGGAAGCTGCCATTGCCAAAATCAAGAGAATGGTGGGCGGATCACAGAGCGAGCAGGTGTTGCGTGGTATAGGGGCATTCGGCGGTTTGTATCGGCCCAATCTCAAGGGTATATCTGAGCCCGTTCTGGTGAGTTCGGCCGATGGGATTGGGACCAAGGTGATGCTGGCCAATGCTGTGGGTAGATTCAAGAATCTTGGTCACGACCTGGTCAATCATTGTGTTAACGATATCGCGGTCATGGGAGCTATTCCTCTGTTTTTCCTCGATTATCTGGCCTTCGGTCGCTTCAGGGAAGAAGTTGCTTTGGAAGTAGTCGCGGGTTTTGTCGAGGCCTGTTCAGCGAATGGTTGTGCTCTACTGGGCGGAGAAACGGCTGAAATGCCGGATTTATACGAGGTAAACGATTTCGATGTGGCCGGATTCATCGTCGGTCTGGTCGATGAAAAGAGCATTTATGATAATCAGACCATACAGCCGGGTGACTGTCTCGTCGGAATTGCCTCGAACGGATTGCATACCAATGGTTATTCACTGGTCCGGAAACTCTTTTTCGCCCGGGATTATGAGCGCTGTTCCGAGCGGGTGGACAAAGAGGAAGAACCATTGATAGATCTTCTCTTGAGGCCGCATCTGACCTATTTGCCCGTGATTAAGGCCCTCAAGCAGATCAGGCTCAAGGGCATGGCCCATATAACCGGAGGGGGCATACCCGGTAACCTGATCAGGATATTACCCGAGTCGGTAGCCGCCTGGGTCCAGTGGGGGAGTTGGGTGGTGCCACCGCTTTTTATGCACATTCAAGCCGAGGGTACTATCGAACGTAGCGAAATGCAGCGGGTTTTTAATCTGGGGATCGGGCTGATTGTCGTCTGTGCTCCAGATCAGCGCGATCAAGTCCTGGAAGTTGTTGTTCGGACCGGATATTCTGGCTGGCAGATCGGCGAGATCAGGTCCGGCACACGTGGGGTGTTTTTTGACTGAGAGCGGTCCGTATACTATAGGTGTGCTTATTTCGGGGAGCGGCACGAATCTGCAGGCGATCATCGATCAGTGCGCCTTGGGCAATGTGCCGGCTTCACTTGCTTTTGTAGCCAGCAATAAGGCTTCGGCTTTTGGCTTGGAACGGGCCCGTCAAAGCGGGATTCCTGCTTTTCACATCAGCACGAAAACGCATGGTTCGCAACAGGCGGTCGAGACTGAAATATTTCGCCTGGTCCGGCTTTACCATGTTCAACTGCTCTGTCTGGCCGGTTATCTCAAGAAAGTTTCGAGTTGGTTGATTGAACGGATGCCGCACCAAATTATCAATATTCATCCCGGGATTCTTCCTTTTATGGGGGGTGATGGTTTGTATGGTCATCATGTCCATGAACGTGTGCTCGAACTCGGTCTGAAGATCAGCGGAGTCACGATCCATTTCGTCGATGAGCAGTACGATCATGGCGCGATTATCGCTCAGGAATGTGTCCCGGTCCTCCCGGAAGATACAGCCGATACACTGGCACAGAGGGTCCTGGCCCTGGAGCACCAGCTCTATCCTCGCGTTATCAGCTTGTTTGCCCGGAACAAAATCAGACTCGAGGGCAGAAAGGTTTTTATTGATGATTAGAGAAAAAGACCGCACCTTTTTACAGAACATCCCTTTTTTTACAGAGCTCAATCATGAGCAATTGAAGAAACTATTCGGAAAAATTGTGACGACAGTCCATTCGAAGGGTGCCATGATTTTCAAACAGGGGGACGAGTCTGACAGCCTATATATCATCCGACATGGCTCACTTGACATTTATCGCGGTGAATCACCGCAGGATTACAATGAACATCTCATCTGTTCGCTTCATGCCGGCCATTTTTTCGGAGAATTTTCCCTGATCGGCCCAACGACCCGACTTACAACGGCTATAGTCAGTAAAGATGCCCATCTGTTGCAACTGAAACGACAGGATTTTGAGCTTTTGGCCGAGGAAGACCCGGCCCTGGGTTGGCTGGTTCTCCGTGCCATCGCCCGACATGTGATCGCTCCCTTTCAGGACCAACCAGAATTTTTCTTTCAGGCCATTCGACACCTGGAATAAACACTAGCCAGAACATGGAATTTCCTGTTTCACTCACAACATCTTCCGGTTTGTTGCATTTCGCTATCGACTCGACCGATGCTTTCGGTTCCGGTCTGCACGAGAGTACCGCTTCTTGTCTCCGACACATGGCCCACCTTTCCGATCAGGGAAAAAAAGGACAATTCCTCGATTTGGGATGTGGCAGCGGGATACTCTCGATCGCTGCTCTGAAACTCGGTTTTTCACGGGTTATTGCTTTTGATGTGCGGTCACAGGCCTGTGAAACTGCACGGCTTAATTTCATACGTCATGAATACCTCGAGCGGACCGTGCTTTTCTGCGGTACGATCGCTTCGCTGCGAAATATCGAGGTCGATCTTTTGGTCGCCAACATCCAGGGCGATATTCTGCTTGACCTGCATACCGTTTTACCCGGTTATATTAAAGATAAGGGGATCCTGATTGCAGCCGGTATCGCCTGGGACTGGCTCTATGATGTAAAAACAGCCCTGGCTCATCAAGGACTCTCTTTAATCGTCACGGAACAGCTCGAAGAATTTTCCACACTCATCTTTCAACGGTAGGTCTGCTCGATGATTTCTGAAAAGGGCGATTGATTCTGTCTAATTGCATTGTTGTTTCTATTTTGATAGGGTTATTATGATGATAATGTCATACTCCGATCGGGCTCGAGCATTCAGATATGATGAAGACACAAGGACTTGAATTAGCTTACCGATATCTCAATCTTCGTTTTAATCCTTTCGGTGAGGCTGATCTCAATCAAAGGCGAGCGATGGTTATCTGTGATGATTTTATTTCGGAACATTCTATGCGGACCCCGAATCAAGTGGTCCAGATAATCGGTAAACCGGGTTGTGGCAAGACCAGTTGCTTGTTGGGACTCCAGGCTCAATTCCCCGAGATGGAATATATGCGATGTGGAGAAAAACGTTGCCCGATTCTGAATACGAGCAGACAGTTACTACTCGATGAATTTGATCTTTTAACAAAACGTCAGCGATTGTGGATGCTGAAGACATACCAGGTCAAAGCCGTTAGCACACATACGGATTTCAGTCATGAGTATCGTCGTTCAGGATATGTCTCTATTTCATATTATCCTGAAGAAAACATCACAGTTGAGCTTGTTCAACGTTTGATCGAGCATCGCCTGGAATGGGCGCGTCGTGGCCCGGGTCCATTGCCGGTCATTTCCCGGGCTCATATCGAACAGTCACTCCGATGTCATGGCAATAATCTCAGATCAATCGAAAACGATCTGTATGAGTATATTCAAAGACAAGAAACGGTAGGGTGAGCATATGTCAAAATGTGATATCACGATTATGTTCAAACAGGATCGTCGGACCTATCAGCCGGGTGATACGATCGAGGGCACTGTCCATGTTGATGTGAACAAGGAAGTGGTCTGTAAGAAATTTGAGATCGAGTTTCTCTGGCAGACGCATGGCAAAGGGAACCGCGACAACGGAGTGATTGACACGATTTCGAATAATGACATTTCCTGGTTTGCTGGCTCAAGTTACACTTATGATTTCAGCTTTACGGTCCCACATTATCCTTTAAGTTATCACGGACACATTTTGAATGTAGATTATTATATTCGAGCCAGGGCTGATATTCCCTGGGCAATTGATCCAAAGAAAGAAGAGGACCTTTTAGTGTCTCCAGGCCCTGAAAGCCGTGATTATTATTTGGCGGAAATGAACAAGGAAAAAACCAAAAAGGAAAAATCGACTCAGTTATCGCAAACCGGGAAAATCATCGGTTGGATCATAGGATTGGTTTTTCTGGGAATGCTTGTGTTTCTTTTTGTGGCGTTCTGGTGGATTTTTATTTTGATCGCTCTTGGGATCGCCATTCAACGCTGGATGCATCGACTCGCTGAGAAGAAGCTCGGTCCGATTACACTGAACTTGTCAGACCCGACACCGATTTCACCGGGTCAGGCACTGCCACTGACTTTCAGTTTCATGCCGGGTGGTCAGGTAACAATAAATACCATCGAGGCCAGCCTAATTGGCCAGGAGGTCTGTGTATCGGGGAGCGGAACAAATCGAACGACCCATCGGCATACATTACATGAAGAAAAGACACGCTTAAGTGAATCATTCGAGGCATATAGTCACAGCTATCAGGAGTTCAAAACCGAATTTATGATTCCCGATATTCCGGCTTATGCCTTCAAATCAAGCGATAATCGTATTGATTGGAGCCTCAAAATTCATGTTGACATTCCTCGCTATCCGGATTGGAAGAAAACCATTGCTCTTCATCTTGTTCCAGAAAATAAGACCCAACAATGACTGGTTAATAGTCTTAGGCTTCAACTGAAGGGGGAAGGATAGCACGTGCAAAGATTGTATTTTCATTCTGAAGAATGTTTGTGTCCACAATGCAATGATAAACGATTTAAACGAATCCCACGAAAATGGTGGATGAAAATTTTCACCGGATCACGTTATTATAATTGTCGTATCTGCCGGAGTGATTTTTTCTATATTGGTGGAGTCTTTATCCGGTTAATAGTCCGGTAAACCAGAAAAACGTAGGCACGAGTTCTGAATAGAAATTGCATGGTTTCTGTTGATAAAAAGTAACTACTTTGTGTTTGTGTAACACATATTGAGCGGACCACGTGCTCCATGCGAGGGGAGAATTGTTTTCGATTAAATGGCTCCATTTCCACTGGCGGAAAATATGTGGCTGGTATTGGACACAATTTCAATCGTCTGAGGGCAATACTTGGGCGATTCGTGTTTCTTACAGTCAGTATCGCGAGCGGCTTGATACTTATTTGCAACGATATTGGCCCAACAGGACCAAGGGTGATTTTCGTCAACTCATTGTGCGGAAAAGAGTCCGGGTCAATTTCAGAAAGGTGAAACCGGACTACCGGGTCAGAAAAAATGATCTGATCCTATTGGATTCCAAGTGGCTGGAACCTTTGCGCAATAAACCCGTGGCCTCTCCCTTGACTATGCCGATCTTATATGAGGACCGCTATGTGCTCATTGTTGATAAACCGGCTGGGCTCACCGTTCATCATCATTTTGATCTCGAGGCAACCTCCGTTATTTCTGAACTCATTGAGCGCAATCTCTTGTTAACCGACCCCGTCCTCGATATGGAAACCAATGTAATCCATAGACTCGACAAATTTACGAGCGGCGTTCTTATGGTCTGTCGCAATTATCGGGATCTGCCCGTTTTTAAAAAATTGTTTCGGCAACGAAGAATACATAAAGAATACAGAGCAGTGGTCCGTGGACAACTTCCGACCGAGCGGGGGGAGATAATAGCGCCGCTCCGGAAAGATGAGCGGATTTATCCTGCACGAATGGTTGTCGATCATAACTATTTTCGTCATGCAGTCACCGAATACGAGGTCATGGCCAGAACTGTCGAAGCCTCCCTGGTTAAAATCCATTTGATGACGGGCAGGACCCATCAAATCAGGGTCCATTTTGCTTCAATTGGTCATCCGGTCATGGGTGATTGTAAATACGATCCCCAGTCTCGTTCTGTTCTTAATAGATCAGGTCAATCAGGGACTAGATCAGATTTGGGAGTACGCTTGATGCTACATGCATTCAGACTTCAATTTCAACATCCGTTTACCGGTCAGATTGTCGATATCAGCTCGCCTTTGCCAGAGCCGTTCAGAGACCAGAATTATGCTTACTATATTCCTGAAGAAAAAAAACTTGACATTATTGAAAAGGAGCAGTAGACTATACATTAGAAGACAGAAATGAACCGTAACCAGGAGGGAAAAAAACTTGACAAGATTGGCAGAGTGATTTATTGTAATAATGCGGTTCTTATTTGTAAGGATTGATAAAAAAATGAAAAAGGCAGGAGAGTAAATAACAACTTTGAGTAGGAGGTAGAGCAACTCATGAAAAAGTATGCCTTCGTATTAGTAGCAGTTTCAGTTTTTGCGGTATTTGCTTCCATTGTTGTGGCTCAGCATCTCGTAAGTCCCTGGATGGCACATCAGGATAGTTCTTCGGTTACAACTCAGATTTTTGTCTATAATGCTGAAAACACACAACAAACCTGTACTTTCACGATGAGAAAAGTCCTTGAACCAGCAACCCAGACGACAGGCAGCGTTGTGATTCCAGCCAAAACCACCAAGGTTATTCCTTGGGCGAATTATTGCGGTTTCATCACTTCGGGTTATCCGAACGATGAATTACCGGCAGATGGCAAGTTTGCCACACTTGAAATCTCGAATGCAAATGCATCATTTATCGGTTTCACATTCCGCTTTGGCTTCTCTGATGGTGAGTTCAATGTATTCTATTCAGAGCCACTTTTAGCTTGGCCGATGTTTGTGGAAAGCGGAACGGGTGGTTATAATTAAATCGATTAATTGAGTTTTCAATGTTTAAAAACCCAATCTCTCCCATCGGGATAGATTGGGTTTTTTTTAATTATTTTTATTTCTGAAATTCTTGTTTATCAATAAACACGATATTCGAGACGATTCTATGAAAAATCTGTCAGGCATTATACTGTTGTTGGTGTTGATAGTATATCCGTTGGGTTGTTCACGCCAGTCTGCTGAAATCCAGAGGCTCAAGGAAGAAGCCCTTCAGAAGACCGCAGAGGGCAATATTTCTGATGCCATAGCCCTCTACCAGAATATCCTCCAGAAAGAGCCGAACGATGAACAGGTATTGAATAATCTGGGCCAGTTATTTGCTGTTAGTCATGTATATGATAAAGCGGAAGAATACCTATTGCATGCACTCGAACTTAATCCAGATAATGCTACCGTATTAAACAATCTTGGTTCACTTTATCTAGATGCTGACAAACTAGGACCAGCTCAGGAAATGTTGGAACGCTCACTGAAGATCGAGCCCAACAATGCGAAATCGCTCACCATGCTGGCCAGTTTATTCCAAGGTCAACAGAAATACGAGCAAGCCTTGGTACTGCTCGATCAGGCGATCCAAGCTGATCCTTCATTCGATGAAGCCTATTTCGTCAAAGGTTTTGTTTATATGGGACAGAGGAATCTCGATGAAGCTGAAAAGGTCTGGCGACAGCTTCACCTGAAAAATCCGCTTTTCGGCCCGGTTAATTATCAACTATCAATTTTGTATCATTCTCGTCGGAAATTTGATCAAGAAGGAGAAATTCTGAAGAAAAGTGTTGAGCTTGGTGTTCAGTATCCTGTGCTCTATTCGAGATACGCTTATATGCTGGAAGCATATAAACAGGCTGAGCAGGCGATCACGGTCCTTGAAAAGGCTTTGACGCTGAAGGAGAAAGATCCATATATCTATTATCAGCTTGGTTTTCTCGAGCTTGAGACTCATGCTCATACCGTCAAAGCAGAGGAATATTTCAAACAGGCCTATCGTCTTAATCCGAAATTGCGCTCGCTGTATCACACAGGATTGGCGTGGTCGGCTACTCTCAAAGGCAAGTACGATATCGCTGAAAACTATTTTCGTTTGGCTCAAGGGCAACTGATGCAATTGCCGGTTGACATGCAGGCCCTTATCCATTATTATTTCGGTAAATACAATCTGAAGTTAGGTAAAGAAAAGGAAGCGGAACTGAGTTTGTTACAGGTCCGGGAACTCGACAAAAACGGATTATGGAGGAGCAAAGCCGAACATGAGCTTCAAGTCCTTTCTCAGAAATGATTTTTCTATCAGGGGCATGTCTTCCTGGTCGGGGGTGCTTCTGCTGTTGATGACAAACTGGTTACTGCTGATGAATTTGCCGGGTTGTACCAGGATGTCTCTAACCGAGCAGCAACGTCTTGAGAAATTACTCGAGCGGCGCATCGAGCAGTTGATGTTTGCACAGTCTCGTCGCGATGCCGAAGAAGCATATTCTTTTTATTCGGAACGGTATAAAAAGAGAATTTCACCTTTTGAATTTGCTAACAAAAAGTTTCCAAAGAAACAAATGCTCGAGGTTGAACGAACAGGTTATTCAATTGATTCGATCGAATATTCGCATAATTTTACGGAAGCGCTGGTCTTTTTAACTATAAAAATGAAAATGGTCACATCCCTGCTCCCCGTTTCCGGACCAGTCCCTTTTGAGGTCAAGGACAAATGCAGATGGGTGTTGATTGATGATCAATGGTATCGGGAACCAGAGCGTGTTCTAGAAAATATCTCCGGGCATCGTTTCTATACATATAAACATTAATGAAGCGAAAAATCAGCACATTCATACGGCAGAATTGGGTCCTCTTCAAATTCTATCTCTATTTCTTTTATTTGATGGGATTACTGTATTTGTTAGCGCACTGGAATGTGACTGAGAATATTTTGGCCTACCATTTTCCCCATCTCATTGCGGTCATGGTCGGTTATCTTTTGGAGTTAATCGGTTTTACAGTCTCTGTTTCCCAGGCAACCATACACTTGCAGGGCTTTGCCTATCGGATCATTTACCATTGCTCCGGTCTGTTCCTGTTGATCATCTATTCAGCGGCAGTCATTGCTTATCCGGCAACGGTAAAGGAAAAAACGATCGGGCTCGTACTGGGGAATCCGTTGCTTTTTCTGTCCAATATCGTGCGTTTAGTCATGCTCGGCATCATTGGTTACAAGTATCCTCAATATTTCAACGCATCACACGAGTACCTCTGGCAGGGTATTTTTATTGTATTTGTTATCTTTTTATGGTTAATCTGGAAGGAAAAATTTGTAAAAAGTGAAAAAAATATTCCAATTCCTGATTAGTTTTATCTTTTTTTCATTGCTTTTTTTTGCGATATGGTTTTTTTTCAAAGACCCCTATACAGTGATTTTGGGGCATTCTTTCAGTCTTGTTTCCGACCTGTTTGCTCTGCCTTTTGTGACCACGATAGACGAGCAGGCGATCACGATCACTATTCGGCACACTACGATCAAAATCGATACGCTTTATTTGATTTCGAATATGGTTGTACTAATGGCCCTGGTTTTTTCCACGCCTTTTATGTGGTTCGGACGTAAACTGGTTTGCCTGTTTTGGGGCATTTTATTTCTCTTTATTTATCATCTTATAAGTTTGTATATTATCCTGATTGCTCATGGCATTTCTCCGAATGCTGTTGGATTCCTGCAATTGATAAAGGCAATTTTCCTGGTGATCTATTCTTTTTCCGAACAGATCGGTAAGGCGGTCATGCCCTTTATCATCTGGCTTTTTCTGGCCCGTGGTCAGGTTTTTGGGAAGATCAAGGAGCTGTCTGCACCTGAGGACCAATTAGCGGGGATTGATCTTGATTCTGAAGGGCAGGAGCAGGACAAAGAGAAGGGTTTGGAGCAGGATCCGGGTGTTTAGGGTCGAAGTGCCGGCGTGTCGTTCTTCAAAGACGATGGAAATTTCCTTGATCCGGAAATGGAGTCGGGCGCTGTAATAGAGGAGTTCTTCGACAATACTGGGACCGGTTGAGATAATCCGGTCAAGGGGGATTTGTTTCAAGGCTTCAACCCGGAAAGCCCTGAAGCCTGAGGTTGGGTCTTTCACCGGTACTCGTAACCACGTTCTGATCAAGAGACTGGCCATTTTTGTGATCCAGCGTCTGACAGGGGACCGACCCTGCTCTGAACCTCCCTCGACACTACGAGAACCAATGACCAGGTCATGGTCTGCCAGATGGCCAATCAGAATGGGAAGATAGCGTGGTTGATGTGAAAAATCGGCATCCATTTCCACAACAGCGTCAGCACCCAATCCGATTGCTTTCTGAAAACCGGTAATTCCAGCCGAACCACGGCCACGTTCAGTCAGGCGATGGATGAGATGAATCCGTGAGTTCGTTTCGCTCAACCGTCGAACAGTTTCGTGGGTCCCGTCCGGGGAATTATCATCGATGACGATGATTTGATAACGAGGATCAATTTCCAGAATCTCGTTCAACAACAGTTGTATATTTTCATTCTCATTATAGGTAGGTAACGTAATGAACGGTGATTGAGCAGAAAAAGGGCGGTCACTTTGGATGTGATCATTCGAGGACGGGTCGGGTTTTTGACCGTTCAACATGCCATAAATCCTGTCAGGTCCAGCTCGAATACACTGATGGGAAGGTTGATATGCCATGCTTCGAGGACATGAGGAGACAACTCACCGATCAGACCAATGTGCCGCTCTTTGACCTTGATCGAGCCGACACGTCCCGGGATGAAACCGGGCTGATCTTCCGGTTCTTTGGAATACTGAATCCCAAGATGATACATTAAACTGGTCAGATAACTGTCAATGTCAGAAAAATTGGTTGTCGGATGTGCAATCAGGGCTGCTGCCATAATTCGGGTTTCCGTTCTCATTATCTGTTCGGCTTGTTGAACAACGACATCCCCCACTTCAAAAATGCGATGCGGATATGCGCTTTTAGCACTTGCCGCCTCAACACGAAGCAAAGAAGGTAGTATCCGGTTGCGGAGTGTGGCATGGGCCAGACTCATCGGGTTGGCAACCTCGACTAACGGGTTGTCCGGAGTAGCCATCAGGTCAGCCAGTTCAACTCGGGAAATCAAAATATTGGAAATAATTTCCTCGAATCCATACCCAATGAGCAGGTGCCGTACCTTATCGGAAAATTCTTCCTGGATTGTTAGTCGTCCAACGGTGAAATCTACGGGCATGATCGGTTCAAATTCATTATAGCCAAGACTCATGGCAAAATCCTCGATCAGATCCATGGGATGCAGGTAGTCGGCCCGATACGGTGGTAGAACGCATTCAATATTCTGTTCTTGGAGGATTGTTTCGATGCCGTATTCCCGTAACAGGCGGCAAATCGTTTCAGGGGAATAGACTGTGCCGAGAGCTTGAGTGAAAGTAGCGAGTGGACAAACCAGTTTCTGCTTGTACGGATAGGGATTGACCACCTTTTGACCGAGAGGTGTCGTATAAGGATATTCCGTGATCATGGGTAGAATTTCATAACCCTGATCCGCTAGATTGCACGCGAAAATATTTAGACCTAATGCGACAGCATGGATATCATTGCCCGTAGCTTCTATGAACAGATGCTGCTCCCCAGGTTTGATCTCGCCGGAACGCCTGCTGTTGATGATGGGAGGAAATGACAGAACCCTGTCATCATGATCGACAAAATAGGGATAGCGGGATAAGCCTTGGAGTATCGCCGCATATTCTCGACCCTTTGGGTGCTCTTCGAGAATCCGATCGAGCGTCAATTCTTGATCGAATCCTAAAGGTATGAAACTCGTGGTTTTTGGGTCTACGGCCTGATATTGAACCGGGAAATGGACCAGATCATACTCATATATTCCGATGGACAGTGTTTTGCGAGACCGTCCGAAATTTTCAGACAGCTTTTCCTGGGTCTGGATAAGCTGGACCAGCATATGCTCAGTCACTGCCGGTCCATGAGCCGCAAAGGCCCCGATATAAGGACGAATACCTTCCAATTCGGATGAAACGATTATTCGATGACTTTCATCTTGACGACCTTGTTCAAAAAAATTGTATCTCGTCAACGATCCTGTAAGCTTTACCCTGATCTGGCGTGCAAGACCTTCAAGACTCCACAAGTCGGGTCGATTGGTATCATTGAGTTCGATTTTGATCTCACCCGTCTGTTCGTTATAGTCTTTTAATTCTGCCTTGGCCAAGGGCAGGAATGCTTCGAGTTGTTCGATGGTATAGACGCAACCGAGCATGGAATCCAGGTCATTTTTGACGATTTCAATTGTGGGCATTTCCGATATTCTCCTTCATTTATCAAGCATCGACATGCAGGCTGGGTGTCAGCTTCCTCCCCAGTTTCAATCCCGAGACCCATGATCATCCTGCGAACATTTTCTGGAACATGGCCGGTTTGTTCTGGGGCTATGCCATGTTCCCGTATCAAAATTACTATTGTATGTCAATCGCTGAAGAGTTCAACAACCCCATCACGCTATCGGTTGACTCGGGACCCGAAATCAAGTATGATTATTAGTAGTAGGACATTTTTATGCAGGCCAGTCTTAATCCTCGGAAAGGAGGTTTCGCATGTTTTGTCCTCGATGTCGGGCCGAATATCGTGAAGGTTTTACTGAATGTGCCGAATGCAAAGTCCCCTTAATTGAAATTCTACCGGACTTACCCGAGGAAGAATCGGAAGAATACGTAGCTGTGGTCACTTCGACAGACTTATCTGAGCTCATGGTGATCAAATCCATTCTTGAAAGTGCCGATATTCCCTATTTTACACGTGGAGAGGAGGTACTGGGTCTTTTTCCAGGTTTACCCGAAGGGCAACATTCCGGTCCAGATGGTGGGCTTGTCTCTGTTCACGTTCCAGTCGCAATGGCTCAGGAAGCAATCGAATTACTCAAACATCTCGAAGACTTGCCTGCTGATGAGGAAAACGAACAAGATCCGGACGGACCCGAGCAAGGCTATGATTGGTAACAATTACTTTTTGCTTCCACCGATTGCTACTGCTTTATTTTAATCAGCGTCAATCAAATTCTATTCAAGATAACCTAACATACGCAGGGCTTCTTCTGTGGTTGGATCAAGTGGGGTTTCACCAGTCGCCTTCTTTCTGGATTTTGATAGGAGGCGTGGATCTGTCGAGGATTGGGACAATTGACTATCAATCAAACGCTCGAATTCGGAACGCTGCTGATCTGACAATTTTTCTAAATCGGTTTGATCACTCTCCAACGAAGGTAGTCGATAATACGAATAGAATTCCTTACTATCAGGATAATACCTGATATACTTACCTTCATTATCTGTCAGGGCCAGATTATATCCCTCACCCTCGATGGTTGCTTTGTGCAATTCACTCAGAATATAGTGCCAGTCTGAAGGCTTATTACCTCTCAATACAGCAGACTGGTCAGTACCGGGTAATGTCCCCCCTTGCTCAAAACCAGTGAGTCCTATCAATGTTGCCGGTATGTCGAGAATACTGATCGGATGAGGTATGATGGCACCGCCTTTCAATTGTCCCGGATAAGTAATAATAAACGGCACCTTTAACAAAGGATCATACAGGGAATTACCGTGATCCAATAAACCGTGTTCACCAAAATGCTCACCATGATCTGATAAAAATACTATGATGGTCCGGTCAAAAAGCGCAACATGTCCCAACTCCATGAATAACTTACCGAGATGCTCATCTGTTAATTTGATACCGCAGTCGTACAAAGCAGAAACATAGGTCAGGTCACGATCAGATGGGAAATCTTGCACAATCCCGCACAATGAAACATCATTGTAATACTGACCTTGATAGGCCGGATGAAGGTAATCGATGAACGGTTCATAACGAGTATAGGGCGCATGAACCTCGTATGTATGATAAAAAGAAAAGAAGGGGATTGACGCATATTGTTTGATCCAGGGCAATAAGGTGTTGTGCAATGAGTGGATTGATTGATCATGTTCATCATAATACAAGAAACCTTTGTCGATACGCCTGTAAGATGAAACATTACCGCCACCGGTGACTGCCATTGTGACATAGCCTTCCTGCAACAGATGTTCTGCCAGGGTCGGCACAAAGGGGTCGAGTTGATTGTTTTTAAGTATGACCTGGTGTTGGAAAGGGTATAAACCTGTCATGAGAGAAATATGGGCCGGGGTGGTCGAGGGATAGGGTGTATAGCCAGCCCAACTCATGCTACCCTGACGTGAAAGCCAGTCAATATTCGGGCTTATCGAAACTGGATAACCATAACAGCCCAGGTGGTCTGCTCTGAGAGTGTCGATGGAAATCAAGACAATATTCGGTTTTGAGTGTGAGAGTTCGTGTGTATATAAGATTGGTTGAGAGACAACGCAGACAACATGTTGAATCAACGGGGATGTGTGTTCAAAACCGACGGGATTGATTCGAAACTGAAGAGTGATCTGCTGATGCTCATACCCATCGAGATCAACAGAAAAATCCATCCAATTTCCTTGATTCGATCTTGGTTTTGGTATCAGTTCATGTTCAAGAAGCAGAGCTTGTTCAGCGGAAGTCCGACTGATCATGACCGATAATCGCAGTGGAATTGGTTTGATAGAGTTCTTTGACAGATAAGCCTGTATACCAAACGACAGGGTTGCTGATTGGGCCAATCTGACCGTATTCGACCAGAAAAAAGGCACAGGCACCATTGTTGCCAGCCGTGTTTGTTGTCCGATCCCATAACGTTTCTGTGGTAGTATTGTTTTCTTAGGCCGATCTGGTTGAGAGCCGGTCAATATCCGAATTTCTTTAAGGATATAGCGTTGTCCCGAAGGACGTACCATTAACGATAATTCTTGAACCTGATCATGCCAGGCTGCATTTTCGATCAGGGGAAATTGCACGGTGATCTCACTGGTCTGATTGCATTGTATCCTGGATTCACACATGCGATGCTCCGAATAATAGGGCTCTTTGTCTGTCTTCCAGTTCAATAACACTGAAGGAACATCGCGTGGATTTTGTGTGAGGTCGTGTTGAGCAACGATGGCTGTGGACAAGACAGTCGGGGATACATTTGCAGAGGTGTACCAGAGTAGATCGATCTCGATCAGGCCATATCGATCAGCACTGAAGTCTACCGGTAAATATACACCGCTATTTGGGTTCGAGCTGGTAATGTCGATCCCCTCTTCGAGGGCAGTAATCATGGTTTGATTATCTGTTCCCTTTTTAACTCTCAAATTGCCGAGACGCTGTGCATAAATAATGGTCGAAGCCGGTCCTTTTTCGGGATTCAGCGATGTTTCGTCTGAAATGTCAAGCAGGGTTAGTCCACTCAGGGCTTGTTCGGGCTGGTTTGTACAGCTAATCAGCAACAAACAAGACAGCGATACTAATAAGTGACAATAGGTTTGTTTAAGGGTCATATCACATGAGGTCAGTTTGAGGATAGACCGGGTTCACTATTGTGATTGTCTGTAGAGTTATTTTTTGTAAGTACAAACAAGGATTCCCCGGCGTTATTCCTCTGATGTTGTTTTATGCAGTATCCAATCAAAACTTTGTAGTATTGTCCGCTCTGGTATTGGGGTTGCATCTTTAAATTCAAATGTTCCTTCAGTCCATTTAATCAATTTCATTATGGCTGAAATGCCCTTGAGTTCCCCCAGGACTGCGTGGACAATTTCGCCTCGTTCAAAGAACAGGCAGCCCGCTTCGAGTTCGGCATCGATCAAACGAATTGCTAAACAACCTGTTTTTTTTGATTGATTGAGCATTTTAAGAAGCTCGATCAGCTGAATAATTCCCAGGTTCCCCTTCATTTTTTTTTGATCAAATGCAATGTTGTTACCGCTGAACCTGATGGTTTCTCTATTTGCTGTCTTGCCTTTTTCTTCAGAAAGAACATGCATGATATCCTGGTATGACGAGTATTGAACAATGAACTCGAATCCCCCGATTTTAATATTGTCACCATGCTTAAGCAGTGCTGTAGTAATGGGCTTTTCGTTGTGCAGGGTCCCGTTCTGGCTGCCTAAGTCTTTAATGACGAATTGATTGTTCTGCCAGGTAATTTCCGCGTGAAATCGTGAAACGAGAAGGTTTTTCAAGACAATATTATTGGTATCATCTCGTCCGATCGTGTTTTTCTGCGTTTTTTTCAAGCGATAGGTCGTGGTATATTCGGAAATGAGAAAAACTTCACCGGTTTGAGAATCGGGTGTCATTTTCTTTCCCCTTAGTTAAATGATATTATCAACATCTCGTCATGATCCAGGAGAGTCAACTGAAAAGCACTTCAATACATCATATAAATCATTTAATCGTTCCAGGCAACTTCTGGTGATGTTGGAGCGTCTAAATACTGAGGAAGCAAGGATACCAGGGTCAGGAATCGGGGAGGGGTACACAACCGAGCATTATTATCATTAATGAGGGATCACGGTATTTTGATGCAGCTCGGATCCGATTATTTTTTTTAATTCCGGGCTGTCCTGATATATTGGTAATGGTAACGTGATTGAGCAGGGTTATCGGTACTGCTGGGCAGGTAACGGCTCTATTTTTTGGGTCAAGAGGGAGAAAATGCTATGAACAGGGACCGTCTTCTTCGATTCGTGGGCGAGATACTGGTCACGCACATGTGTATATGCGTTCTTATTGGTTGCCGGACTCAATCAGAGCGAAGTGTCGCTCAACCTGTTGTTACCCGGACAGACCGGGTGCCATCCGATGCGAAAAATTCTTTTTCCAAGACGGAGTTCCAGTATATTGAAGCTATTCGTGAGCTTGAGCAGGCCATTGCGAACCATGGCGGGAAGATTAATCCGACCTGGGAGCGTGAGTTTGAGCACAATCTGGCCATCATCGATAAATCAATAACCGATCTGAAAAGCGTTCAGGAACACAATCAGAACAATAATCATACCCAAGACTCACTCTTGTTTTTATATCAAAAAAAGGTGGACTTGCTGCATTCCAAGTATCGACTCCTATCGAATTACCAGGAGTGGAGCACTTTTCTCTATCAACTCATGAAAATGTGAAGGATGAGGCAACCCTTTACTCATCGCTGACGTCTTTAGAGTTAGAGACAGAATCCAGTGCTAAACAGTTCTCGACTGGAACAGGAAAACGAGCGGTGTAGATGTGGGTAAGGTCCGAGATGAACAGGTCTGAAAGGTGGTCTATGTCGGCAGTAACGGGAGCATTGAGTAAATCTGACGGACCGGAAGAAATGGATATTATCTTGTGTCAAAAAGGGGACATGGCAGCTATGGCCCGAATCTATCAGACATATCGTTTATCGATGTACAATCTGGCATATCGCTTCAGTCATGATCAGGCCTTGGCTGAGGAGTTGCTTCAGGATATTTTTATCAAGGCCTTTTCCTCGATTGGTTCTTTACGAGATGTGATCGTTTTTAAAAGTTGGCTTTATCGATTGGCCGTAAACATGTGTATAAGCTTTGTCCGTAAAAGGAAGCGTGAAAAAATTATCAGGCAGGAGTCTTTGGACCACTACCAGGACAGTAGATCCGGGGTCAACGTGCTGGCCGGTCAACTGGAACAGGCTCTACTCGACCTGGCTCCCAAGTTACGCTCCGTCTTTATCTTGCACGACGTACAGGGATTCAGCCACCCGGAAATCGCTGAAATAATGGGCTGGAGTATCGGTACCTCCAAATCTCAGCTTTTTAAAGCGCGCCGTCAACTCAGACGGTTGCTCAGCAAGGTGTAAGTGTCATGAAATGTCAAAAGTATGAAGCATTGTTCAACCTTTATCTGGACAACGAATTGACGACGGAGAAACGTCGTTTGGTCGAAAAGCATCTCGAGACTTGTCCCGATTGTCGAGAAGTGTTCGAAAGTCTGGCTTCCTTGGTCAAGCTGGCCCATGAGCTTGAAACGGTCCAGCCTGCGACAGATGACTGGCCCGCACTGAAACACGCTCTGACACGCTCAAAAAGGAACATATCGTTTTCGAGTCCGTGGTCATGCCTTCGAGACATGTTCAGGACCTTTCCTCCCTTTCCCCGGTTCGTCCCGTTTGCCGGATTTTCTGTGATCCTCCTGACAGCTTTCCTGTTATGGTTCATGTCGCCCCGACCAAATGATCAATCGGAGCATCACCTGGAAAATTTGCACAAAACCGCAACGCTCCACTTCGAAGAGGCGGAGTATCATTATAAACTGGCTATCAAGTCCCTGAATCAAGCGATCGACACCAGGAAGGAAAAACTCGATCCCCAATGTGCCCAGGTTTTTGAAAGGAACCTGACGATTCTTGATGATTCTATCCGTTCGTGTCAGACCGCCATTGCTCACAATCCGAATAACTTGAACGCCCACAAATACCTTTTGATCTGTTATCGAAAAAAAATCGAATTACTCAACGAGTTTCAAACATTGTCCGCCTATTCGGGCTGACACCTTACGGGGAGGTTATCATGAACAAACCATGCCTTTTATCTTATTTCAGTATGATCATCTTGGTCATTATGTCTCAGGCCTTCATGCCGGTGTTCAGTCAAGCCAAAACCACCGAGGTAAAAACTGAGAATTTCGATCTGAACGAGGATGGTCAGGTCGTCATATCAAACATTTCTGGCGACATTACCGTCACGACCTGGTCAAAAGCCCAGGTTCAAATGACTGCGACAAAAATAGCTCGTTCGAAAGAAGACCTGGATAAGGTAACTTATAAAATCCGTCGCAGTGAAAAGAAACTCAGAATCGAAACAGAATATGAAACAGAAGGTGCCAATCACGTTTCAGTTAATTATGAATTGATCATTCCGGACAAGGCCGCACTTGAAGTCGAGACGATCAGTGGCGATGTGACTGCCACGGGGCTGGGTGGACAAATCGAGATCGAAACCATCAGTGGGGATATTAAAATCGCACAATCCGGTAATACTATCGACAGTTCAGTCATCAGTGGCGATGTCAGCATTATGGATGGGAAAGGAAATGCTGAAATTAGTTCAATCTCGGGTGATGTCCTCATTACCAATCTGATCGGTTCCATTGCTGTATCCTCTGTCAGCGGCGATATTATCCTGAAAAATATCTCCCAATCAGAAAAAATAAAGACAGAAGCCGTAAGCGGGACGATACAGTATGAGGGAGATGCTCATCCAAACGGTTATTATTCATTCGATTGTCATAGTGGCACGATCAAGCTGATTCTCAAACCGGATGCCAATTTTGAGATTCAGGGTGAAACGTTCAGCGGTTCCATTCAATCCGATTTTGAACTCGGGACCGATGATCAGAAAATCGGTAAGGAATTTAAAGCCCGGATCGGTACCGGTGGCGCACAATTCGAGGTCTCGACTTTCAGCGGTGATATCAGTTTGAGTACAATAAAATGAGGCCGAGTCATTCCGGTCAATAACTGGCGGAATATGATCGGGAAAATCACTATCACCTGTTCACATGGGTCCAGATAGTTGCTTTTCCCGATCATTCTTTTTGGAAGGCCATCGCCCAGCGTCCTATGTCTCGAAAGCCGATTCTTTTGTAGATACGACCGGCAGCCGGATTGTCATAAAAGAGAAAAACCCGCTTGTCATCATCGATCAACGTGCGGCAGAGTTGGACCATACAATAGCTGGCATAACCTTTTCCCCGAAATTCAGGGGCGGTACAGACACCGACAATCATAGCTGAGCGGGAATTCTCGGCTGCTGATGAAGCTGACGACACGACCCCGCCTGACATTTTCATGAAGACGGTCCGCCCCGTTCCGCTTTCGAGGTTTTGTAAAAAACTGTCGGTCGAGTCTTTGTTGAAGTTGAATTCAACGATTGTATTCATCAAAGCAAATACTTCATGTATCGTCTCACGTGTGGCCCATTCCACAGGATATTCCGGCTGGGATTTTTCCTCGATTAGGGGGTCCAGTTCGGCCAGATATTGATAGCGCAGATAAGTTAAACCGGCTAATGGTGCCAACCGTTTGACTATTTCCTCTTTGCCGGACATGTACCATGGGCTTGTAGCCGTCTGGAGTATCCGGACCGCTCCAGCCTGATCAAAGTCATTACCGGGAGCCGCAATAAGGTAATGGGTATAATAGCGCAGCAGGATGGACCTTAGTGTGTCCTGATCGCTGTAATCGCCCCAAACATCGAGAAATGGTGCTTCAAAACCGAAATTTTCGATATCCCCGAAACAGAACACATTATAGGCCAGGTCTTCGATCAAAAAACCAAGTGCCGCTTCCCGATCGCTTTCATTCATTTTTCGAAACATGACCTCTTTCTCCTCTTCAGAATTTTCCGTCAATGTGGTGATGCGGTTGGATTGTATGATTACTAGTGTACCGTGACAGAGAAGGATTGTCCATTTGTTTTGTACTTGTGCTGCTGAATACGGTTGACATTCGGAACTGTGTGGCGGGTTTCTCGATTGTAATTTGGTCACTCTTGTCCAAAATAGGATTTGAAAAGATCTCATAACTTTAAGAGTAATCCTCCCATGGCATGGCAATTACTTTCTAAAAACGTATCATATCAGCATTCTGAAACCGGACAGGATTACAGGATTGCCATCAGA
>JAFGSJ010000139.1 GCA_016934675.1 bacterium
CCCCTTTGGAGGGGGTCGGGGGGAGGATTATCGTTAAAATCAATAAATTCAGATAGTTACAGTTTCGAGAATTCCACCCCCTGCTCCTCCGCCAGCGGGGGACAGCATTAAATCGACAGCCCCTTTACGTGGGCTTTTAAGAACATGAATTCTCAGAATGTACATTCTGGGAAATAGATGTAATTATTTATCTTGAGTATATGTGAACGCACCATTCGAGGTGTTCCCTTGAATTCATTCCTCGGGAGTCGAGTCCAGGGCAGCTTTACGTGAGAGTTTGATCTTGCCGCGGTTATCGACGCCCAGAACACGGACGATCATGGTCTCGCCTTCTTTGACGAAGTCCTCGATATCTGCCACATGGTTAGTATCGAGTTCGGAGATATGGACGAGTCCTTCAGCCTGGGGGCTGATCTTGACGAAAGCACCGAAATTCTTGACGCTGGTGACTTCACCTTTATAGACTTTTCCGATTTCGATATCATCCGTCAGGTATTTGACCTGTTTGAGGGCCTCATGGGCTGATTCGAGTCCTTCGGCATAAATCCTGACCAGGCCGCTCTCATCGACTTCGATTTTGGTCCGGGTTTGCAGTTGGAGTTCCTGGATAATCTTGCCTCCCGGCCCGATCAGGTCACGAATACGGCTTGTTTTGATCATGTGAGTCAAGACCCGCGGAGCACGAGGGTTCAATTCACGGGGTTTTTGGCCTATGGCGGCGGTCATGAGCTCGAGTATATGCAGGCGACCGGTCCGGGCTTGTTCGAGAGCCTGTTCGAGGACGGTTCGCTCGAGACTGCCCAGCTTGTTATCCATTTGTACTGCCGTGATACCTCGGTCAGTACCGGCGATCTTGAAATCCATGTCGCCATAATGGTCTTCATCACCCAGGATATCGCTCAGAATAGCAATCCTCTCATTTTGTTTGATCAAGCCCATGGCGATACCGGCGATGGGGCGTTCAAGCGGGACGCCGGCATCATACAGAGCACAACAACCGCCACATACTGAAGCCATGGACGAAGAACCATTACTTTCTGTGATATCCGAGACGATCCGAATCGTGTAGGGAAAATCTTCATAATCAGGGAGCATATGTTCGAGGGCACGGGCCGCCAGTGCGCCATGGCCTATTTCACGTCTGCCCGGTCCACGGAGGGCCCTGATTTCACCTACTGAAAAGGGTGGAAAATTATAATGCAGCATAAACCGCTTTTTTTCGAGGCCGAACATTGTTTCGACGAGCTGTTCGTCCCGGGATGTGCCCAGCGAACAGGAGACCAGGGCTTGTGTTTCACCTCGGGTGAAGACCGTGGAACCATGGACCCGCGGTAACCAACCCATCTCGATGCTGATCGGACGGATTTCTTGAAAGGTGCGACCATCGAGTCGGATTTGACGTTCGATAGTCAGTGTCCGAAACAGATCATGGGCCATTTCTTCGAGCAGTTGTCTGATTACGGGAGCACGCTCAGGTTCGTCCGAAGAAAAATGTTTGATCAGGTCCGTCATGATCTGATCAAGACGGGCATAACGTTCCTTCTTTGTCAGGTCCTGGCCAAACAGCGTTCTTAATTCAGGCTCGAAACGGCTGCGGAGAGCATCGATCAGTTCCTGGTTCGGTTGTTCTGGTTCGACAGGACGTTTGCCCGGACAGAGTGAACGGCACCATTGTTCGAGTTCGGCCAAAGGTCCAGCCAGAGCTTGCTCGACAAAGACCAGGGCCTCGATCAATTCTGATTCTGATATCTCGCGAGCTCCGCCCTCGACCATGACCAGACCGTCACTACTTAAAGAAACGATCAGGTTCAAACGATACTGATCCAGTTCACGTAGACTTGGCAACAGACTATAGCCATCATCTTTCAATGCAACACGCACTCCCAGAAGCGGTCCGTTCCAGGGTATCTCAGAAATCTGCAGGGCAGCGGATGCGCCGATCAGTGAGAGTAAACCCGGGTCCGCAGAAGCGTCAGCACTCAGCACCGTTGCGATCACCTGTGTCTCTTTTCGGTATGATTTGGGAAACAGGGGGCGGATTGACCGATCGATGATCCGAGCATTTAAAATCTCATGATCGGCGGCACGGGTCTCGCGTCGAGTATAGCCACCAGGTATCAAGCCACCGGCAGCAGCCCTTTCACGATACTCGACCGTCAAAGGGAAAAAATCAAGGGTTTCACCTGTTTCTACTGCCGTGGTTACTGCGACTAGAACAACAGTTTCATTGTGACGAACGATAACTGCTCCGTGTGCCTGTTTTGCAATCCTGCCCGTTTCGAGATGAATTTCCGATGATCCGATCTTCAGCGTCTTCGTCTGTACGTGCGTCATTATTCTCTCCTTGATCTCGTCAGATGACCTTTCAGACTGTCCTGCTATTCATTGAATGACTCACAACTGCCTGTCGATGGAACAGACAATGAGTCCGTCCCTGAAATTCTTTCATCGTGATAGCATAATCGTTCCAAACTTTCCAGCCTTTCCAGATAATATGGTATATTATTCATGTTGACATGATGGAATTTGTCTTTCTTTATCTTTTTCTTTATAATAAATTATAACAAACGATATTCCGTCTGTAGCGAGAACAATGAAAGAATAGTCGATTATGAGTGAGCTGAAATTTGGTCGATACACGGTCCTTGATGAGATCGGACGCGGTTCGTCCGGTATCGTCTATCGCGGCAAGGACCCGTTGATGGACCGGGTCGTGGCGATCAAGACCATCCATACTCAATCCTTGCAAGATGAAGACCCGGATAAAGTCAAACGTTTTCTGCAGCGATTCCAGCGTGAGGCACGGGCCTCCGGGGTCCTGTCACATGCCAATATCGTTACGATCTTCGATATCGGCGAAGAGAATGGTCTGCCTTACATAGCCATGGAATTCATCGCCGGTTCCACTCTCTCATCAATCATGACCAAAAAGCAGCTCCTTAAAGAGGGAAAAGTCTTTAAAATCCTGAAACAAGTCGCCGATGCATTGGATTATGCTCATTCACAGGGAGTGATTCATCGGGATGTCAAACCCGGTAATGTCATGTATTGTGACAACGATTTTATCAAGGTCATGGATTTTTCGATCGCGCGAATGGAGGTGCCTGATATGGGCACGATCACCACTTCGGGCACTATTCTCGGCACACCTTTTTACATGCCCCCGGAACAAATTCTAGGCAATAAAACAACCAACAAATCGGATATCTATTCACTCGGAGTGGTGGCATATGAGCTGTTGACTGGTTCCCTGCCCTTTCCCGGTTCGAGTATAGCTTCCATTATCTATAAGGTCCTGCATGAGAAACCGATCATGCACAAAAAGCTTCTTGATTTGGCTAAAACGGCCAACGCTTGGGATGACTGCTTTCTGAAAGTCCTGGCTAAAAATTCGGATGATCGTTTTGCTTCAGCCTCGGATTTCGTCGATTCTCTCAAGAAGCATTTTTACATCGAACCAATGGAACCGGCCCTGCCCAAAAAGAAACAGCAAGAGCGACCCAAATTCCAAGAAACGCGTATATTACACTATTCGCATCGCAAAAAAAATCCCTTTGAAGACGATACCTTCGACAAAACAACCCTGCTGCCATCAGATTATAAATCAGCAAGTAGAATGAAGGGTTTGACCGATTCGGGTGGACCCGGTCGACCAGGTCCGCCAGAGCAGAAGCAAGTTTCGCAGCCTCCAAAAGTCATCAATCCGGTCCCTCGACCTGAACCGTTCCTGACTACTGCCGTCGTTCTCAAGCAAGAGACGAGCTTTCTGTCAAAACTGCTTATGGCGGCTCTGATCACGGCCCTTTTAGCCATTATCTATCTTATTCTGGCCCAGCTATTCCCGGTACTGCGTATCATCGATCTTCCTTTTATGGTTTGACCCACGTGCGTGTATTCAGAGGATGAGTCTGAGATTGTTATAAAAGGTGAAATCGCAACCGTGCAATTGGGTCCAGGGTTCGATCGTACCGACAAATGCCGTGCATAGAGAGATCACGATCAATGCTATGATAATGATTTTCCATGCGAGTGTTATTTTCATTGCCTCGAGTTTCATTCCCGCATAGATCACCAGGAGTGGAGTAAAAGGCAGAAACCAGCGGACCCCATATGCTGAGCCACCGTAGTTTTTTGAGATCAAAGACACCAAGAATATATATGCAATCAAGCCGAGCAAAAAGAAACGGTGGAGGCATATGAGTTCGGATTTTTGATTACGGGACTGTTGAACAAGTGATGCCAGCCCGATCAGTAAAAAGGGCGTGTATGAAAAAAGCCCGCGTATTCCAAAAAGGAGATGGAAAAGATAGGCACAATAGTTGAAGAGTGAAGAATGGGCCAGTTTACCGGCCGGTGTTTCATAATCAAGGCGCGAGCCGGGATACTTGTAGGCCTGATACTGTTGACTCAATGGCACGTAACTGCCTGAAATATAATGATTCATCCAGAAATGTGGCACCAAGAAAATGATCAGACCGATCAATAGCAGGAGAAAGAGAAATACTTTCAAAGCCGCTGTCCCGGATGAACGTAGAATCGTGCAACTCAGCGCACCGAGCAGAACACCGGGAAAGATCAAGCCGCTCAGGTGATCGATTGCGAAACATAAGCCACTGAGCAAGCCGATCAGAAAGACCAGGAGACTTAACTGTAGGCTCCCTCGAGTTGAAATTGTCCGGGCTATTTCAGCAGAAGATTTGATCATGAGGAGAAAAAGAGCAGTTATCAGGCAGGATGCAATGATCTGATTATTGAGGACCAGGGCATAAGGCAGGACTAAGGTCGCCAGTCCGCAGACCAGAACACAGAGAACAGTTAACCAGGTCCTGGTCCGCAGCTGAATCAGAACCAGAGTACAAAACAGGTTGGTCAGCAGCGCGGGTAGAACTGACAAGATCAGGACCATTCCGTAATAGAGAACAGTTTGATCGCAAAGCAGATTGAGATTATATCTTTGCTTCATCAGAAGATAAAGCACGGTCATAATGAGGGAGAGCAGAGGTGGTTTATCCGAATAGTAGTGGTTGTCGATTTTTATTTTATCGATTGTCCAGGAAAAAGGGGTCTGGTCGATGATGAAGGTGCCCTGTTCTGCCAGAGCATAGACCGTTGCAAGGCGGGAAGCTTCGTTGGGACTGATGACATAGTCTTTGGCCAGGCAAGCATACACAAAAAAAAGACATAGTAACACTACCAGGATAACAACGAATTGCCCTGAAATAACAACATGCTTTACCATTGAATAAACGATTTTCCTGCAAGATGTTCTTGCTTTTGATGCGTGTTGTTCTTGACTTCGGATTATGCCCATAATACCATAAACTTCACAAAGAACAATATCACTTTTAGTAGAAGCAGGACCCCTGTTACGTATCAACTGAGTGACACTAATCGATGAGAACGAAGAAGTGAACGGATGAGTGAAAGGAGTACTGATGAAGAAGCATGGTATTATTCAGGTAGCGATGGTGATTTGCCTCATTCTGACTGTCCAATCGCTTGAGGCGTACACCGACGAGGAGATTTGGGCCCGTCTGGCCGATGCGGAGAAGAAAGCCCTCTTCCAGGATGATCCGACAATCATCATCTTCGATGAGGTCGAGAGTCGTTTTAAGCCCAATGGGGCCAATATTTCCACCATGAAGTTTCTGGTCAAGATTCAGGATGAAAGTGCCAGTAGTCAATATGCGACACTCCGTTTTGATTTCAATGAACTGACCAGTAACGTGATCGTGGATGAGGTCAAGATTTTCCGAAAGGATGGGGCAACGGTCGAGAGCATCGATCTCGAAAAAGTTCAAACCTTGATGGCCCCGGATGATAACCTGATTTTCTGGAACTTTCAGATGCGCTTGGTCCCTGTCGGCAAACTGAATAAAGGGGACGCTCTGTATTATCAGGTCAGACGTAAAGGTTTAAATCTGGCCTACTTACGTTTGTCTGAAGGTGAGGAGCGTGACTATATTCCACCGATGCCCGGTCATTTTTTTGATACGGTTTATTTCCAGGCACAGGCGCCAATGCTCCTAAAAAAGTATGTATTGTATGCTCCACCTGAGAAACCGGTCCAGTATGAACTCGTCCACGGTGAAGTGACGAATGCGTTACATTTGTTGAAAGAGGGCACTGAATATATCTGGGAGAAGAAGGATGTGCCCGCCTATAAAGCGGAGTCTGATGCTTCATCATTCAATGATCAAGCTGTCAAGCTGGTAATGGCCACCAACCCTGATTGGGAGGGGAAATCTCGCTGGGCTTATGAAGTCAACGAACCACAATTTATCATTTCGCCGGAGATGCAGGCCAAGGTCGATGAACTGACGCATGGCCTGACCAGTGATTACGACAGGATGGCAGTCCTGTTGCACTGGGTCGCCGAGAATGTCCGCTATCTTGGTCTGGATATGGGCAAAGGTGAAGGTTTTACAGTTCACCCTACCGATCAAATATTCTCCGAACGGGCCGGTGTCTGTAAAGACAAGGCAGCTGTCCTTGTTTCCATGCTGCGAGCGGCCGGTTATAAGACATATTTCGTCTTGACCCTGGCCATGGAACAGGCTGTCGATATACCGGCTGATCAATTTAATCATGGGGTGGTCGCAGTCCAGTTCACGGATGGTTCTTTTGTTTATCTTGATCCTACCTGGGCACCGCGAGACCGGGCCTTGTTCAATAAAGTCGAGCAAGAGCAGCCGATCCTGGTCGCTACCGAGGAGGGGCGAGATCTCGAGCACGTCCCTTATAGTCCTCCCGAAGAGAATTTCTGGCATATAACGTCGAATACCTCTCTGGCCAAGGATGGTTCGATTAGATTATCCATGAACGTATCGGGCGATAATTTTGCCGGTGGTCGCATGCGAGACTCGATAGAATACCGGAATCAACATGAGCGGCTTTCCTATTTTTATGAGGCCGTCTATCCCATCAGCTCAAAGGCTGTGATCAGCGATTATTCCTGTCTTGATACTGTCGATTTCAGTAAACCCATGCACCTGTCCTTAACCTGTTCGGCACCGGATTATTCATTTCAGCTCGGTGACAGCATTTATTTTGTTCCGCCTCTATCACGCCTTCCCTTTTCACGACGATGGGAGAGTAACTTCCTGTATGTGGCTGAAGCTGAAACGAGGACCAATCCGCTCGAATTGGATTGTACCCGCGAAATGGTCTATGATGAGACCATTTCCATTCCCGCCGGTTATGTCCTCGAAAAGACGCCTGATCCTGTTTCGCTGTCCAATGAGGCGGTCTCATTCGAATATAAGATTGATCAGCAGGGCAAGTCAATCAAGGTTTATCAGAAACTAGTCGTTAATAAAAGGATTCTCAGTCCGGATGAATATCCGACTTTCAGGGAAATCGTCCAGAAAATGAAAGAGATTCAAAAAACGCGTTTGAAATTAGTGAAAAAGTGACCCGCGATTCAGCATCAAGCCCTTTGTTTGAAAGCATGAACATGAACACCAGGCTTATTTATCGATGAAACAGCGAATGAATCCAGACCATCGCATCTTCGAGAGAAAGGTGAAGGAATGAGACGAACGAGACATACGTTAACAATCGCACTGTGTATCTGGTTACTCTCTGCATTGATGTCGGTCCCGGTTGTTCAGGGGCAGCAAACCAGCGAGATCGTGCCCGGAATGCAAGCAACCGTGCTCAACGATTCTTACACGGTCATGCTCGAACAAAACAATACTGTTCGGGAAGAGTGGCAACGAAATATTGTGGTCCATAATTCAGTCGGGGTCGATCTCTATTCCGATCCGCGTTTTATTTTTGATTCGAACTGTGAGCACATCAGTCCGGTCAAAGTCGAGACGGTCGTGCCGGATGGCCGGTCGATCAACGCACCCGATCGGGCGATCAACATTCTGACTCCGCATGATTTGGCCGGAGCTCCGGACTACACGAATTTCAAGGAATTGATCTGTTCCTTCGTCGGGGTTGAATATGGTTCAACCCTGAATCTGCTTGTTCAAAAACAACGGCATGCTTCTGAGAATCAGATCAATCATATCGAGTTTAACGAACTGGTTTTCGAGACAAGCCCCGTGCAGCAAAAGGTGATCAGGGTCACAGTGCCGGAAGAAATGAAGCTTTTTCATACCGTTATCAATTCGACGGTCGAGCCGATCCTGACCTTTGAAGATGCAAACACAACCTATACCTGGACTTTCACAAACCTCAAAGAATACAAATATGAGCATCACTCAGTTTCACCTGCCCTGCTGAATCCCAGGGTGATTGTTTCAACATGGAGGAGTTGGGAAGAGTTGCTCGAACCTTTCAAACAGTCATTTTACAATCAGACCATCCCCGAGGACATTAATGATAAAGCACATGAGCTGGTCAAGGATATCCTTGTCCCGGCTGAGAAGGTACGGGCCATTTACGATTATGTGAGCACGACCCTGGTGAAAATCGAAGCGAAGCCGACTCTTTTCCGGAATAAGCTCCGACCTTTGGCTGATATTTATCATTCAAATTACGGTTACGAGTATGAACAATTACTGCTGTTTGCCAGCATGATCAGGGCGATCGGGGGCGATGTCTGCTTGTTGTTCATTGGTCCGCGGGCAACAGTCGATTCTCGTGTGCCGACCCTGACCCAGTTCAGCGAGACAGGCCTCGAGGTGAAATTTGGCCGTTTCTGTGAATGGTTTAACCTGGCTGAGGCCCCCGAATCATGGAACATGACTCAGCTTTCCTCAAAAAGTGTACTGAAAGTCGGACCGACCGGATTTTCCCATTTCGATCTCGAAACAATACCATCCGAACAAGCCTATACCGAATGTCATCTCCAGAGCTCGCTCGATGAAACACTGAAACTGAAAGGTACTATTGTCCTTGATTTGTCCGGGAAAGTCAGGCATTCAACCTCATGGCATTCCGATACATGTTCTGCCTTGAAGAATACGCTCACCACATTGGGGCAGGACCTGACGGTAGAGTCCATGAATATCTACGAATTAAGTTCGGACCGGCTTCATTTTTCGTGTCCGTTCGAAGTGACTCTATTGAGTGAAACACTCGAGGACGGATTAATTGTTATTACTCTGCCTTCTCTGAATATGCCCTTGAACGGATCTGAACTGAAACTGTTCAATGATGACCGTCTGAATCCGATCAAGCTCGCTTCGCCGATTAATGAGAAATGGAACATGGAAATCGCGCTGCCTGAGGGCTTTATCGTAAAGTATCAGCCACCGGAGAAGAATATCACCAACACAATCGGATCACTCATCCATAAAGTCTCTCTCGAAGAGAATACGCTCTCAATCAAGCTCGAATATGTCATCCGGAATGATGTGATTGCACCCGAGGACCGTTCGAATCTGCAGGAATTGAACAATGCTCGTTATTGTGAAAAATCACACCTGCTTGTGCTCCAGAAAGATGAGAAGGTGAAAAAAACAGGATTAAGTGGGTCGGGACAAGCCGATGATCATTGACAGGGAGGGTGAAGGGGATTACTTGCTCTGAGATGATTTCTGAAAGGGGGCCACAGCGGATGAACAGCAGATGTTTTGGAAAGATTCAGCATTCTGGGCACTATCGCCTGCTTGTTTTCCTGGGTTTCGTGCTCCTGGGCGCATCCTTGTGCACGAATGCATTGGCTCGAAACGATTATCTCACCTTGAATTATCCTGGCCGGAACATGATCAGCAAGATCCCTATTCATCATATTCATGGCATCGATTATCTTCGTTTGGTTGATATCGCCGGTTTTTTTAACTCAGATGTTCAGTCCTATGTCATGTCGCAACGTTATCAGATCGATGTCTTTGGACAACCTGCCCTATTTCAGATCGACCAAAAGTATTTTTTTATTGAGCAGTCTTTGGTGCACGGAAAAGAACCCGTAACCCTGGTAAAAGGCCATGTTTATGTTCCACTGGAATCGGTGCAGCTCATGCTGAAATCATCAAGTAGTTTTGTGGTCCAATGGAATGAAAAGAATACTACTCTTACCCTCCTGGCTCGCTCATCCAAAACAGGGGGGCAAGATGATTATCTTGTTCAGGAACCGGTTGATCCAAAAGAAGTACATTCTACAATAGTCCCGGCAGGTCGTAAGGTCCGTTCGATCACTATCGATCCGGGGCATGGCGGTAAAGACAGCGGTGCTATCGGACCGTCCGGACTTAAAGAAAAAGACATCGTCTTGACTATCTCGAAACTCCTGCGTGATCAACTGAAACGTAAGTATGGACTCGAGGTTTTTCTGACGCGTGAGACTGATATCTTTTTACCACTGGCAGAAAGAACAGCGACTGCTAATAACAACAAGTCGGATTTGTTTCTTTCGATTCATACCAATTCCGGACGTCGAAAAAACACCACGGGTTTCGAGGTTTATTACCTCAATAAGCAACCTTCGGACGAAGGTGCCCGAGAAACAGCCAATCTCGAAAACCTTGATTGGGATGAATCGCGTTTGGCAACAACTGATCTCGATTCAGATTTGCAATCAATCCTTTGGGACCTGATCCAAAATAAGTACTTACTCGAAAGTAGTGTGTTAGCAGAAAAAATACTGACTGCTCATGAATTCGTGTTTAAAACCAGATCTCGTGGTGTTAAACAAGCACCATTCTACGTTTTGGTGGGGGCGGACATGCCGGCAGTCCTGGTTGAAATCGATTTTATCTCAAATCCTGTTCAGGAGAAAAAACTTACGGATGGAGCACATCTGAATCTCATTGTTGATGCATTAGTCCGTGGTATCGAAGATTTTATCAAGCATTATGAGAAGATACTTGGTGCCGATCTCATAGGCTCAACGGGAAATAAGTAAATGTTAAGTCGAGCATAAGTCTGACCGATCAAGCTGGTCTGGTCAGGTGATCTTGCTCTTTTCAGGTAGGTAGACGTGTTTGGTCTTGGAACATCGCCGAAAATTTCGCTGGTCGCCATTCTATCCCTGACCATATTTCTGCTTGTAATCATCATCTTCATCATTACCTATCTCTTTTCAGGACCTGAACGTGATTCGATGTTTGACAGTATCACCGACCAACTCACCGGGAAATCAGAATTGTATCTGGGCGGTAAAGTCAGTCCATCGACTGCTCCTATGGTCAAAAAGACCATCAGACTCTATTTTTTGGGAGAGGATGAGCAATCTTTGGTAGTCGAGGAGCGAAATGTATTACCTCAAAACGAGATCAATGCCGAGATCAGGGTCGCTTTAATCGAGTTGTTCTGGGGCAGCAAGAAGGGTTACAAGACCGCCATTCCGGACCAGACCCGTCTTCGAGAGGTGTTTACAGACCAGTCCCAAACCGTCTATATCGATCTTTCTCATGAAATAGTGGACAATCATCCGGGAGGGGTGCTTGATGAAGTACTGACCCTCATGGCTATCATCAGGACTATTCAGGAGAATTTTCCTCAGATAACCCACGTTCAAATTTTGGTTGATGGTAATGAGATCGAAACGTTGGCCGGTCACATCTTGATTAATCGTCCTCTAACCGGAACTGAATTTCAAAAGATATTCTAATACGAGAAGTCGAGAGTGAACTGTTGATCATTCACAGGTAAGGAGTATATCATGCGAACGGACGGTAGAAATCCGGACCAGATGCGCGAAGTCAAGATTTCACGTAATATCCAGCAATACGCGGCTGGTTCAGTTTTAATCGAATTCGGAAATTCCAAAGTGATCTGTGCCGCTTCGATCGACAACAAGGTCCCTCCGTTTCTGCGATATAGTAAATCGGGCTGGTTGACTGCAGAATATTCGCTTCTTCCTGGGGCGACTCCCGAGCGGACGATCCGGGATTCATCCCGAGGTCGGATTTCCGGTCGTTCTCATGAGATTCAACGTTTGATCGGTCGATCTTTACGCTCGGTCATTAATCTGAAAGCCCTGGGTGAAAGGACGATCTGGATCGATTGCGATGTGCTTCAAGCCGATGGCGGGACCAGGACCGCGGCCATTACCGGGGCCTGGTTAGCCATGTTCGAGGCCTGTCTCAACCTGGACAGAAATGAACATGGTTTTGCGGTCAAAGACTATCTGGCCGCTATCAGCGTCGGCTTGGTCGATGACCAGGTCCTCCTCGATCTTGATTATGCGGAAGATTCCCGGGCCAGTGTTGACCTGAACCTGGTCTTGACCGGTTCCTCCAAAATTGTTGAAATCCAGGGTACGGCTGAAGGAGAACCGTACGATTTCAAGATGCTCGATCGTTTGTTGGCCCTGGCCAAAACCGGTATCGATTATCTCATTACCCTTCAGCAGGATTTCGCCGGTGATTACTTCAAAAAACAGATCAAATCCGTGGGATTGGGCTGAATATGCTAGGGCATCGTCCTCTGCTTATCGCCAGTAGAAATGCGGGCAAAATCGGTGAAATAGCGGCATTACTGACAGATTTAACGAGCGAGACCAGGTCTTTACTGGATTTTCCTGAGCTTGTTCCTCCCCAGGAAACAGCCATGACCTATCATGAAAATGCGTATCAAAAGGCCTGGTGGGCCCATACTCAGACCGGTCTGCCCACCCTGGCCGACGATTCAGGGCTCGAAATCAAAGCCCTGGATGATAAACCTGGTGTTTTGAGTGCCCGCTTCCTGGGAGAAACGGTGTCCTATCAACTCCGACATCACTACATTCTGACTTCCTTGGACAAGCTGGTCGGCCCGAAACGCGCCGCCCGCTTTGTCTGTGTGGTCGTGCTCATGCTTCACGACTCACTTTGGTTCGGGACCAAAGGGACCGTCTCCGGTTCCATTGCCCCAGAATCACGAGGGCAATCTGGTTTCGGTTACGACCCCATCTTCATTCCCGACGGCTATTCCCAAACATTTGCCGAGTTGGACCATGAGCTTAAAAATACTATCTCGCATCGCGCCCTCGCGCTGAAACAAATCTGCATCTTCAGGACCGCATTACTGTAAAGAAGCTCGACTTCAATCACAGGCGTTCTTCTCCCTGAAATGTTCCGATTCCCAAAAAAGCACTGTTGCCACTCCCAAGAATGCTTGAAAATTTTCAGATGAAATGCTAGTTGATTATATTCACGAGCCGTTCTATACTAGTCACGACGAACGGGGCGTGGCGCAGTCTGGTAGCGCACCTGGTTTGGGACCAGGGAGTCGGAGGTTCAAATCCTCTCGCCCCGAAGCTCTTAGACATGTTCGTGAAAATGCGCCTGTAGCTCAGTTGGATAGAGCAACGGACTTCTAATCCGTAGGTCGGAGGTTCAAATCCTCTCAGGCGTATTGTAAGATTTGGGCAATAGATGTGGTGGGTATAGCTCAGTTGGTTAGAGTACTAGGTTGTGGCCCTAGGGGTCAAGGGTTCGAATCCCTTTACCCACCCTTTTTTATAACGCGCCCGTAGCTCAGCTGGATAGAGCACCGGACTTCGAATCCGTAGGTTGTAGGTTCGACTCCTACCGGGCGTATCTTGTGTTATCCTTATTCACGCGAGGGTGGCGGAACTGGCAGACGCGCTGGACTTAGGATCCAGTGGGGAAACTCATGGGGGTTCAAGTCCCCCCTCTCGCACCATAAAGGAGAAGGTGTTTGTATGTTTACGTATGAAATCAAAGATGTGAACGAGTATACCCGCGAGATCACCGGTGAGATTTCACACGATATCGTCGAAAAGCAGATCGAGAAAGTGTGCCGAGAACTCAAGAAAGATTTGGTAATTCCGGGGTTCCGCAAGGGTAAAATACCGATTTCAATGCTGAAAAAAAGATTTGCCAAGGAAATCAAGAGTCAGGTTAAGGAAGAACTGTTCAACGAAAATTTTCCTGAGATTATCAAAGAGACGAAACTACACCCGGTCAATGCACCTGACATTCAAGAAATGGATTATGAAGAAGGAAAGCCACTCACATTCAAATTTACCGTTGAATCCATCATTATGGACCAACCCAAGGATTATCTCGGTGTTCAGATCGAGGTCGAAAAAGCTGTCGTCACCGATGAGGAAATCGATCAGTATTTGAAAACAATGCAGTACCGCCGTGGTGAAATCCAGGTGGTTGATAACCGTCCTGTTCAGAATGAGGACCTATTGATTGTCGATATCGATGTCACGGAAGGCGAGACAGATATTGATTCCCTGTATCGAGAAAAAATCCAGATTCAGGTCGGCCGGAATAATTACATCAATGATGCCCGTTTTGATGAACAATTAATCGGTATGAATCAAGGCGAATCCAAAACGTTCCCTCTGGATTTCGACCAGAACGAGCCCAATGAAGAGTTGAAGGGCAAACAAGTGACCTTTTTGGTCAGGGTTGATGAGATTAAAACGATTGTCCTGCCTGAGCTCGATGATGAATTCGCCAAGAGTTTCGGTGATTATTCCTCTCTGGCCGATTTAAAGGAGCAGGTCCGGACTTCTTTCCTGGAACAAAAGGAAAGCAAGAACCATGAGCGGGCTCTCGGACAGTTGTTTGATAAAATCATCGAGCAGAACAAGATTATTCTGCCACCTCGGATTGTCTCGGATTATGCTTCAGATATGAAGAAACAGTATGCTTCGAGGACCGGATTGGATGTCGATACCGACGAAATACAAAAAGAGTTCGAGAAAAATGCTACCAAAGAGTTGAAGAAAATGGTCCTTATCAACAAAATCGCCGATCTCGAGAAAATTGAGGTTGAAGAAGCCGAGGTGACCAAATTCATCGACACCATCGGACAATATTACAAAAAACAAAGCAGGCAAGACCTGGTGGAAACCCAGGACCGGGTGAGAAGGAATATGACCGAGGGCAAAACTGTTGAATTTCTCTATGAAAAAGCAGAGAAAACGATAGTAAATGCTCCTGAAAAAAACGGCCTAACGGGCGAAAAAACTGAGAGCGATTCTTCAGAATCAACAGATGATCAAGCTTGATCGATCTGATCTGACTTATCGATACCCACACTTTTGGTCAGGACTTATGCTGACTATTTACAAATCCGGTTGGAACGGACTATGACTATACTAAGATCGAGTGCGGGCGAGAGCAGGCTGGTTCCTGATACCGACTCTCATCCAGATAGGCCGTTTTCATGTGCAGAAAGGACAGACTCTATGCTGATACCCATGGTAGTCGAACAGACGAATCGTGGTGAACGGGCTTATGATATATATTCAAGGCTCCTCAAAGATGGTATTATTTTTGTTGGGACACCCATTGACGATAACGTCGCCAATCTGATCATGGCCCAGATGCTCTATCTTGAAGCAGAAAACCCTGAACGCGATATTTCATTGTATATCAATACTCCAGGTGGGTATATTTCCTCAGGACTGGCGATCTATGACACCATGCAATTCATTAAACCCGATGTGACCACAATCTGTATCGGTCAGGCTTCGAGTATGGGCGCACTCTTGCTCTGTGCCGGGACCAAAGGCAAGCGTTTTGCCTTGCCCCATGCCCGAATCATGATCCACCAACCCTATGGCGGTTTCGAAGGACAGGCGACCGACATCGATATTCATACCCGAGAGATACTTCTGCTCAGAGAAAAACTCGATCAGGTATTTGCCCATCATACAGGTCAGGACGTGGCTAAAATCCGTCAGGATACTGAGAGGAATTATTTCATGTCGTCTCAGGAGGCAAAAGTGTACGGTATCATTGATGAGGTCTTTATCAGCCGTGATCAATCAAACCTCGAGGACGAAATAAACAGTTAGTAACCACCCGATGGTATCATGATTTTTAAACCGAAAGATAAGCTAAAAGTTGAACAACCAAGTGTTCTCAAAGACTTCCCGTTAATTTCATTGAGGGACAGTATTGTTCTGCCCTTTCAGGTCGTTCCCCTGGTCATCGGTCGATTGAAATCGGTCAAAGCTTTGCAGGCTGCACTCAGAAACGATCGGCGTCTCTTCCTGGTTTCGCAAAAGGACCAAACGGTGAAAGAACCAGCCAATGACGATCTCTATGAAATCGGCACAGTTGCTGATATTCTTCAACACCTTGAATTACCGGATGGTACGATCAAGATACTGGTTGAGGGCAAAGAACGTGGTCGTATTCTCGAATTCTCATCCGATCCCGAGATGATCAAGGTGACTCTCGAGGTTTATGATGAGGAGATCGAACCGGACCTTGAAGCGGATATACTCACGAGACGCGTGATCAACAAATTCGAGGAATTTTCGAAAATAGCCGGTACCATTCCCAAGAAGAAATTCGATGAAATCAAAAGGATCAAGGAACCGGCACGAATGGCGGATATTATCTTGCCTCATATCGAAGGTTTGAAACTTGATGATAAGCAGCGTTTTCTCGAGACCATTTCGCCGATTGTCCGGCTCGAGAATCTGATTGTTCTGCTGAGTAATCGGATCGAGATTGTAAACCTCGAACGAAAAATCCAGGATCGAGTCAAAAAACAGATCGAAGAATCTCAGCGTGAATATTACCTCAACGAACAATTGAAAGCAATTTACCAAGAATTGGGAAACAAGAAACAGACATTATCTCCCGATCTTCAGGAACTCGAAGATAAAATAAACGCTGCCGGAATGCCGGAAGAAGTGTATAAACGGGCTGTGCGTGAATTCGAGAAGCTGAAAGTCATGCCTGCGATGCATGCAGAGGGCACGATTATTCGGACCTATCTTGATTGGTTGGTCCAGCTACCCTGGTCAATCCAGACAGACGATAAAACGGATATCGTCGAAGCCGCCCGAATTCTCGATGAAGACCATTACGGCCTCGAAAAGGTCAAGGAGCGGATCATCGAACATCTGGCGGTACATCAATTGGTAAAAAAAATGAAGGGTCCAATCCTTTGTTTTGTCGGACCACCTGGTGTGGGCAAAACATCATTGGCCCGTTCGATCGCTCGGAGTATGGGCCGCAAATTTGTCCGACTCTCACTCGGAGGTGTTCGCGATGAAGCTGAAATCCGAGGCCATCGTCGGACCTATATCGGGGCACTGCCCGGCCGAATACTGCAGTCCATGAAACGCGGCGCGTGTCTTAATCCCGTTTTTCTGCTCGATGAAATCGATAAAATGAGCGTCGATTTCAGGGGAGATCCGGCTTCGGCACTGCTGGAAGTGCTCGACCCAGAACAAAATTATGCTTTCAGTGATCATTACCTCGAAGTTGATTTCGATCTGTCCAAAGTCTTTTTCATTACGACCGCAAATACCATGCATAAAATCCCGCATGCCTTACGCGACCGTATGGAAATCATTGAATTACCCGGCTATATCGAGAGTGAAAAAGTCCAGATTGCCCGACAATTTCTCCTGCCCAAACAGATGCAACTCCACGGGTTGAGTCCTGATAATTTAAAATTGCATCAAAGCACGATCCAATCCATTATCCAGAAATACACTCGTGAAGCGGGTGTCAGGAATCTCGAGCGTGAACTGGCTGCAATCTGCCGGAAAATTGCCAAAAAAGTAGTCAGTAAAGGTTTGCATTCTTCTTTTACTGTCTATGAGAGGAACCTGCCCAGTTATTTGGGTATTCCAAAATTCCGGATCGGAGAAAAGGAAAGTGTCGATGCAATCGGAATTGCCACGGGGCTGGCTTGGACCGAAGTCGGCGGCGACCTGCTCATCATTGAAACCACGATCCTTGAGGGTAAGGGCAATCTCATCCTGACCGGTTATATGGGGGAAGTCATGCAGGAGTCTGCCAAAGCTGCCCTGTCATATGTTCGCTCGCGACGCACCCAACTCAATCTGACCTCGGATTTTTATAAAAAAGCTGACATTCATATCCATGTTCCCCAGGGTGCCATGCCCAAAGATGGGCCTTCCGCTGGTATTACCATGGCTTCAAGCCTGATCTCGGCCCTCGTAAAGAAACCAATTTCCAAAGACCTGGCTATGACTGGCGAGATCACGCTTCGAGGTCGTATCCTTCCGATCGGAGGACTCAAAGAAAAGGTCTTGGCAGCCCATCGAGTCGGCATCAAGACCATTATCATTCCAGCCGAAAATGGGCGAGAACTCAAGGAAATCCCCTCCGAGATCAAAAAGGGGATTGAGTTTGTCCAGGCCGATCATATGGATACAGTCCTCCACATCGCCTTTGGAATGAAACTGGATCACACACAGGCTTCAGTCTGATCATTCCAGGTCAATGCTGAGGCAGGGATTTTATGAGTGCAATTTCAATTTCATATCTGGCTGCAGCTTTCAATCCGAAGTCCTTTCCCCATGAATCATTACCGGAGTTTGCCATCATCGGGCGATCCAATGTCGGGAAATCATCCCTGATTAATAGCTTGGCCGGTGGCAAAAAAATCGCTCGAACCTCGAAAACACCAGGTAAAACCCGTGCACTGCACTTTTATCAAGTGAACCGGGATTACTTTTTAGTCGATCTGCCCGGATATGGTTTTGCCAGGGTCCCTCTTGATGAACGAAACAAATGGGACAAATTGGCTACTGTCTACCTGACTTCACGAACAAAACTGGTTGAAGTCCTTCTTTTGATCGATGCCCGTCTCTCTCCTACCAGGCTCGATCTGAACATGATTTCCTGGCTGCTCTCCCATTCAATCAGTTTTTCAATTATTGCGACGAAAATGGATAAACTCAAATCTTCCAAACAGGCCCAGACTATCAAAACAATCAAAGAGAGCCTGGCCCATCTTGGTCTTGATCTGACCATTCTCCCTTTTTCATCGATGACCAACTTGGGTAAAAAAGAAATCCTGAGCATGCTCTATGCGAAATCTCAACAAGCACTGGCTCGATAAGTGTTATGATCCCATCAGTTCATACTCATGACTCTTTGCTGAATTTCTGTTCCGCTTTGTCATTCTCTTCTCACTCGATCTGGTTTCGTTTCGTTGTCATTGGCTTCTTATTTTTTCATAGAATGTGCAAAAAATACGCTTAATATGCTACAATAACGATAAAAGAGTACTTCTTTTGATTGGAAAGAAAAAATGACTGAGTTGAGCAGGGTTGGCAAAATTGAAGGATTAGTGTTACCTCAATTACTGGTCCAATCATATAATAACCGTATCTCGGCTATTATCGATTTTCAGCAAGGCGAGCTCAACAAGAGACTTCATCTCGAAGAAGGCAATATTATTTTTGCGAGATCAAATCAGAAATCGGATCGATTGGGCGAGTTTCTGTTGAAAAACGATTATATAAGTTCTGAAGACCTAAAAAAAGCTGCAAGTGTTCTGGTAAAGACAGGAAACCGTCTAGGGCGGATTCTGGTTGAAATGAAACTGATGAATCCCCGCGATTTGTTCGTTTTTGTCCGACATCAAATTGCTGAAATCGCACTGTCTCTCTTTGATTGGGACAAAGGTCAGTATACTGTTCATCAGGATTTAAAACCACCCGAAGAGCGGATTGTCCTGGAAATGTCCACACCTGAACTTGTACTCAACGGGGCCCGGAGGCATATCTCCGATGGATGCGATTGGCATTGCTTGGTCCCTGATAATGCGATCGTGAGCATCCTGGAAGATGATTTTTTCACCCAACTTCCCTATACAGAAGACGAAAAACAGGTTATCGCTCTTTTAGACAAACCGCATACAATGTCCGAATTTCTCTCAGCTCTGCCGCGGGATAAGGCCCGAATAATCACGGCTTTCTGTCGGCTTTTTTATCTCGGGTATGTCGTCACTAAAGAGAAAAAATCCGCCCGTAGTTCTCCGATCATTACCGATTCATTTCATTGGCCGAATGATCTCGAGGACACTTTCTCTACTTTCAATAAAGCTTACCGTTTCATCTTTCGCTACATCAGGATTGAAGCTGATCAGTCGATCAATGAGCGATTAATCGAGGCTTTCGAGTCTATTAAAACTGAGGTTGACCCGTATTTCAACGGGATCGTTTTCCTGCCTGATCATGACGGAACACTGGATTTGGATACGCTAAAGAGAAATGCTATGGATATCAGTGTCGATCAAAGGTTGGCCCGTTTCTTCTCTGCCCTGAACGAATATCTCTATACCTTGACTTTAACTGCCCAGACTCACTTATCGCCCGCGCTCTATCATCAACTCATGGTTGAATTGAAGTCTATTCTGGCCTGATCCGTATCCGATTCAACACCAAAGCACATTATGGATAAAGGTTGCCGTCGCCAATCGCTCAGGATTCTGGCCGTCTGCGTTCACTTTAAAAATATCTCGCCCATCGGAATAGAGAATACTGCCATCCTCGGCAGCAATGTCATAGGTAGATACACCGTTGACGAGTACCCGCCACTGGGCAGTCTTCAGATCATATTCGATCAGTTTCCAATCACGTGGTGCTCGAGTTTTTTCAGCTTCTTCGTCGAGTTCATCCTGATCAAGATCGTCCTCCCAGCCAGGGTTCTGACCCTGCAATAAAATCTGCTGCAGGTCAAGCTTCCGACGATAATGATTTGTTTCAAGCATTGGTTTGCCTGTATACCGAGCAACAAAGAAATTGAGCCACTCGAACAATGCAAATAATAGTCTCAAAGGGATAAGGATAAAACTCAACATATTCTTCGCGATCGAACGGACTGTTGATTGTGACTGGTTTGGTTTGGCAATTGCGAGTATACGGCCTCCATCTGCTGAATAGCGAGGTAAATACAAATCCTTATTGGGAATACTCAGAATTACACGTGAGGTATGTTTGATCAAATCCAATTCGAAAATCTCGAAAGAACTCAGTGCGATTTCAAATCCAGCTGCATTTCGACCAATCCCTGCTGACTGATAGAGTATTTTCTGTTCATCATGCGACCAGGATGGGGCCGTATCGATACTATCACCTTCAGTCAGTTCGACCTTTTGGTTCGTGCCTTTATCAAGTACAAATAAATTCTCATAGCCCGCTGTGTTGATGCAGGAGTACGCAATTTTCTTGCCCGTGGGCGATAAGGCCAGATGCCGAATCTGCACATGAGGAGAATGAAAGAGTCGCTTCTCATGAAAATCGTTCACATCTACAGAGAACAGTCCATTTGCTTCCTCTCCCTCGAATGAAAAAAGAAATGCTTTCTCCTCCGGAACGTAAACCGCGCCGGAAATCGCTGCTCTGATACCGTGAAGCGGATTATTGACCTGATTGCCACTCCACAGTGAATAGCCAGCCGAAAATATACTCTGCTGGTTCGAACGATATCGCCATTCTTTGTTTTCATAAGTACGGACAATCCGGTCCTTCATCTTTTCGCCAAATTCACAGCTTATTTCCCGGTGTTGGCCCGTCTCGAGATCAACATAATACAAGTAACCATTGGAAATATATGCGATTTTTTTATGTGTTCCCGATTTTTCCATATCCTTGTGCCAGACTCTTCTTGTTAACTTTGACAGGAGTATGCTCGATCTCTAATTCTGGTGAAACTCCTAACACTTCAGCCAGTTCTTGTCAAGCATTATTCAGGAGCATGTTCAGGGTTCACACACGAAACAGGTCATCGTGTTTTGAAGAAGAGATCGAAAACGCTTGCGATAGCGATCCCGAAACCGGTATGGCTTTTGATGTCAATCCTGTAGATTTTTTCAAACCCTATTGTGGACACGAGTGATAAAAGCTATAAGAATGACAACAGTGGGGAATACTTTCGTCAAAGGCGCAGGAAGAGCGAGAAGTCAACGATGTGGGACCGTTGAGAGAGGGACGTGGGACCTGGATGTTAAAGATATTTCCGGATACGAAAACAGGATTCTACCGGGCTTTGCTTCTCCTTCTTTTTTCTGTGGTTTTGGCTTTATATGCCAATTCATTAGGCAATGATTTTGTTTTTGATGATATATCGCTTGTTGTGGAGAACGAGTCGATCCGGAGCGTTCGAAATCTGGCTGAGTTCTTTCCGACCAAACGGAACTTATCGGGTTACCGACCAGTCCGTTTCTTATCATATCTTCTAGACTATCAGTTATTTGGGTTGAAACCGGAAGGATTTCGTTTTTCAAATCTGTGTTATCATACAATAAATGGTTTAATGGTATTCATTCTGGCCCAGATGATCGGTCTGAATCTTTTTGGGGCTTTTTGTTGCAGTCTATTCTTTCTGACCCACCCTCTTCAAACTGAGTCCGTTGCTTATATATCAGGGCGACGGGACCTGCTGTTCACTCTGTTTTATCTTATAGCTTTTTTCTGTTATGTCCGTCACTATCAGCGATTGAACCTGAAAGCTTCATTGATCGTTATTGGATTGATGCTGCTCGCTTTTTTTTCCAAGGAGATGGCTGCAAGTCTTCCCTTGATGATAGTCTGGTATGCCCTTTGGTTCGAGTTGAATGACCGGAGCGGTGGAGGAGAGGTTGAATCCGGTCAGAAGTATCTGAAGAGTGCTTTTCTCAGGGTATGCCGGAAAGCGGCTTTTTTTATTGTAATTCTTGTTGTTCTGACCGTTCTTTTTATTGCGTATAAATTGTTTTTTTGGCGACCGACTGCGCAACCCCTGTATTGGGGCGGAAACATACTCACCAATTTCCTGACAGTGGCCCAGGTCTGGGTTTATTACTTCGGTCTCATCGTGCTACCCATACCCTTGAAAGGTGATTATTCAGCGGCTGCATTCCCGATTGTAACCGAGATTGGGGAGATACTGCCCTGGTTGTGCGTGCTCCTGATACTTGCATACCTGATCGTGTCCCTGAAACTTGTTCGAAAAAGGCCCATCATTTCATTCGGCTGCATCTGGTTTGCTATCGCTCTCTTACCCGTCTCTCATATTTTCCCCCATCATGAATTGATGGCGGAACATTATTTATACATGCCTTTGATTGGTTTCGGCCTTTGCTTTGGCTGGTTGCTCGACTGTTTATATCGGCAGGGGAGTGCCAGACTTGCTGCAAGCCTGCTGATTGTGCTGGTCGTTTTATATGCCGGCCGGGTGATGATCAGAAATGAGGATTGGCGGGATTCCTTTCAGTTCTGGTTAAGTGCAGTCAGGTTCGAACCCTTAGCGGCCCGGGCTTGTCTCAACGTCGCTGTTCTTTATGACCAGAAGGGTAATGAAACCAAATTCCTTGAATTTATCGAACGTTCGATCTCAGCCAAACCGAGTGCTCGGGCTTTGTATAACTTGGCTATTTATTGGCAGGATAAGAAGCAGCATGAAAAGGCTATTGTTCTCTACCAACAAGCAATGGAGCTTGACCTGAACTTCAGCCAACCCTATTTTAACCTCGGTTTTCTCTATAAGTCACTCGGCGAATATGATCTGGCCTTGCAAACTTTTGAAGCTTTCAATGGCTATGACACCGATCCTGGATTGCTCTTTGCGAGCGGGGTCACTCGATTTGAACAAGGCCAACCTGAGGCGGCTATGAGTTTATTCCTGAAAGCAAATCAGCTTGACGAGACATACGAAGGACTTCACTATTACCTCGGTCAATGTTACCTGGCATCAGGAGACTGTCAGCAGGCACGGTTACATTTCAGAAAAGAAATCGAGAGGAGGACTCGCTTTCAAATGATCAGTCAATCCTCCGAAAAACAGTGTTTAAAAAAATGAAAAAAAATATGGACGTTGATGTTCTGATGTTGTATGGTAACAGATCAGGATTTCGGAGCATCGGGTCATCTTCTGTTTGTTTCAGGATTACGGTTTGTTTTTCAACGACAACGCCTTACAAGGAGTCAATATGAGAAAAGGACTGATGTTGTGCCTGATTTGTTCGATGTTACTGTTCAACCTCTTTTTTTGTACTGAAACCCAGGCTGTGGAATCATTGACTGTTGGACTTCGCTATTGGTATCCCCAATGGGAATTGGATGGCTATTCTGATTTCGAGACACTCGAATGGGATACCGATTTCGGTATGATCGGTCCTTCCGCTTCTTTTGTCATTAATGAGAGATTTGCTTTGACCGCTTCCTTGTATTTCGGTAGTTTCGAAAAGGATTTTGATCGGGTCATTTATAATAATGCCTATACGGAAGCGGATTGGAGCTCAGACCGTAAAGATTTCGATCTGATCGGTGTTTTTATGCTTAACAAATACGTCAGTTTTTTTGGTGGTCTCAAATACTTGACCTATGATCAAACCATCACTGGGACCTGGTTCGGGAGCGGTTCCTGGGAATTGAAATACGATATTGAGTCCATGGGACCTGGGCTTGGTAGCTCATTCAATCTCCCCCTCAACTCACTGGTCTCTCTCTATTCCACGCTCAGTTATTCTTACCTCGTCGGTGATTTTAAAACATCCATTCCCAGCATGACCCTGAATGAAGGGGATGTGACCTATCCCATTTTCGGATTCGAGCTGGGCAGCCGTTTTTCCTTTTCCAATCTACCCCTTGTTTTAATGGCTTCTTTCAGATATCAGCAATCGACTATTAATGTTGATTGGGACGAACAATGGTCTGACTCTCCTTATTGGGACGAGCTCGATGAAACGTTCATGGGTTTGATCCTCTTTCTGGGATATCGTTTCGATTTCAATTGATAGGTTATTTCTTGAATTTTCGAGAATCGACTGTTTTTTTGCCCCTGAACAGATAGAATAATCTGAGTCCGGTCTGCTGAATAGGGGAGAAGTGTTTTTTATAAAAGAGTCGCTGAGAGTGGCGATAGTGGAGAGCGGCCTGAAGAGGAGTCAGTGCTGCGGAGCTACCGCCCAGGTGTAACAGGTCGAGTTCCGGAGTGAACAGTACTATCCAACCTGCTGAACGTGCCCTGACACACCAGTCGATGTCCTCGAAATAGAGAAAAAAACGTTCATCCATCAAGCCGATATCAGCGATGGTTTCCTTCCTGATCAACAGGCAGGCCCCGGTGACCCAGTCAACACTCCTGGCCTTTGAGTAGAGTCGTTCGAGTTCTTGGAACATATAAGGATCGCGATTACGATAGAAGCGGTGACGTCGTTTTTGCTTGAATTCATTCCACAGGGTAGGCCTTTTTCCCCAGGAAATCTGGAGAGAACCATCGAGATTTCGAATCAATGGTCCCAGAATACCGACACCAGGATACTGTTCGATCAGCTCGATCAGGTCTGAGGTAAAGTGTGGGGGCACCCTGGTATCACTATTCAATAAGAGGTAGTAACGTGCAGCACGGGAAGCGATCCCGGCATTGACCGCACAGGCGAAGCCCTTGTTTTCAGAAAATTCGATGAGCTCGACATCCGGAAATAATTGTTTGATCATGGCTGGACTACCATCCCGGGATGCATTATCCACAACCACAATGGAATGATTGGGCGGCAGTGGGTTTGACAGCGATGACAGACACTCTTCGAGTAATTGTCTGGTATTATGGTTGACAATGATTGTTCTCAGGATCGAGTGATTTGTTCCTCCGCCATCAGTATGTCTTGAAGTGGCGACCTGATTCGTAGCAATGGTACCGGGCACGATAGCTGACTTTATTCGAGAGGAGCATCGGTCGCGACGTTCGAGGATGTCAGGCAAGGATTTGACCAGCAGCCGGATAGCTTGCCATAACCTTGGTTCGAAAAGGGGTTTGATGAACAACCGATAGAGCTCGACCACGATGTTGAGTGGCAGCAGGGCCAGAAAATCCGCTAATCGTTCATGAACCAGGTACAAACGAAAGCGGTTCGTATAAGCCCGCACGGCAATCGAATTTTGAGCCAGACCGCCCGAGCCGCCGCGGGCATGGATCGCCCGAACTGAGGGAACGCAAGCGAATGTCCAACCCCGTTTACGGGCACGCCAGCACAAATCAACATCTTCGAAAAATGACACATATTCTTCATCAAAATAACCCTGTTCATCATGGATCGAAGAGAAGAGGGAACGCCTGTACAGGGCTGCAGCGGCATTGACGCCAAATATTTCGAATGTTTCTTCGGGAATTGTAATGGCCTGGATATCCCGGTCCGTTTCGAGGTCAACCGGTCTGCGCCGGAACCGATCGAGACTGATGCCCATCGAGTCAATGGTCCTCCCATCGGCTCGGACCAGAAGCCCCATCACGCCGCCCAGCCTCGGATGAAACTCCAATGAACTGATCAGACCCTGACAATAGCCAGGTGTCAGGATGACATCCGTATTCAGCAACAGGATATATGGCTGGGTCGAAGCCCTGATCCCCTTGTTCGCTGCCCGGGCAAAACCTTCATTGATTGATGATTTGATCAGTTTCCAACCGGGGTAGAGACGTTCCGCGAGTTGTTCAGAGCCGTCCACTGAGCCGTTATCGACCAGGATTCTCTCCAGGGGAGGGACTGTCTGACCAATGAGCCCCTCGCTCATTCGACTGATCCAGTTTGCTCCATTCCAATTAATGACAATGACACTGTAGGAGGTCCGATTTATTTCAGGCGAGGCAATAGGCGGCCTCCAATCTTGGCAAGTCCTCTGCCCAGGCCAAGGCAATGAATTTCTCTGGACAGATTGGTCAGATAAAATCCGGCCAATTCTCGATAAACTCTTCCAGATGAAAACCGGCCCGGCCCTTTCATCAGCATGCGCTCGACTGCATCGTTCAGAGGTGTCAGGACCACATCCCAGTCGAAAGCCGCGCTGAGCGAACGCGATGCCTGGCCCAGACTATGCCGGAGTTCGGCAGAACGGGCCAAATCGACCATGTTTCGAGCCAGCTCCTCGACATCTCCGGTTTTCACAGCAAAACCGGCCCCGTTCTTAACGATCAGGTCGGAGAGTCCATCGCCGGTACTGGCCAAAATCGGTAAGCCAGCCCATAAATAATCGAGTATCCGCGTTCGGAAACTATAGGCGGCCTCGAGACTCTCGCCGTGAAAGCTGAGGCCGACATCTGCGTCCCGTAAAAAGGAGATACGTTGTTCGAAAGGTACCCATTGTTCGTGAAAGAAGACATGGGAATTCAGAACACCAAGCTCTTTTGCCAGCTCTTTCGACGGGTCCACGAGACCTCTAACCTCGACCGCTGGATTGGGATGACGACCCGCCAGAAAAACAGTCTTGATCTGGGGCTGCTCACGAGTAGCTCGGGCAGTTGCCTGAATCACGATACCCGGATCAAGCCAGTCCCATAATCCGCCTCCCCAGTAGAAAACACAATCGTCCCGACTGATCCCGGGCATGACACCTTTTATTGCTCCCGAGGCCAGCTCAGGCAAGGATGATCCGTCCAAACCAAAGGGTACCTCGATCAGGAGTTCATTCAACAAAGGATCTTCAGCTATCAGCTCATGGTTTATCCGGCCCACGGCCAGCAGATTGCCCAGCCAGAAATCACGCTGTCGCGGTGTCGCATACAGAAAAACATCACCCCGTTTCATGAGCAGGTTGGTTTTGCGTATGGTCCAGTCGAGCAGAAGCATCCTTTCACTTGCATTTTTGCCCTGACCCTTAAGTCCAAGGATTTCGAACGGAAGCGGATCATACAGGTCGATTATCAGGCGGGCACTTGAATTCAGTATCGGCTTCAATGGAAAATTATAGCCCTGTGTCACGATGACTCGGGCATGATCGAGAAGTGACCAAAAACGTTTACCGCGGCTGATCACAAACGGACAGGGCAAATCAGTATCTTCAACGGCTTGGGGGCAGGCTAACACGGTTGACCATCGTCGGGCCAGATTCTTGGCCATCTTCAAATAGCGGATACCCGGGCCTGCCATCTTTGACCCGATCACATCGGAACTCAATATCATGACTTCTATGTCGTTCACTATCGGACTCATGACTGCACCACTTCTTCATCTAATTCGCTTGTCACGGTTAGTTTCTGATAAAAAAGAGGCCCGCTACAACGATCGAGCTGCTGACAGATTCTGTTTGAGACCTCTGCAGGCAAGGGGAGTTCTTCCCTCCCTTCGTCTGCAATTCGAGCATAGTTTTGCCGGTAAAAACAGTCCTTTCCGGGAAGTTTAAATGAGGAGTGCATTCTCGCGATTATATCCCGAACGCGCTCCCGGCAAACATTACCAAATGAAAGTGGCGTGAAATCACAAGGTGTCATCTCACCCCCAGACGTGATATAAAAACGGGTATAACCAGCCTGACACCCCAGACGATGACGACTTTCCACGAAGGACAGACTGACCAAACGTGGGAATCTCCTGCTGTGATTGGCCTTCTTATGAAGTTCCATCAAGTAGTCTCGATCACCCTGATTTAAAAATACAGACTGATCGTCTTTGAGTTTACCGATTGCAGCAGGCTCGAACAGGGTCACCTCTTCGGCACCCAGTCTTTTCATGAGTAGACAAAAAGACTCGAGTTCACCGCTGAGAATACGTTCTGGAGTGGCCACAGTCGTGACACAACTGAGGAAACCGGTTTTCTGGGCAAGGGCAAGGGCGTTGACTGCTTTTTGGAATGAACCGGGCCTTTGACGCAAAGCATCGTGCTGTTCCGGTTGAGAATGGTCCAGGCTGATCTGAATTGCGGTCAAACCCGCTTTCTTCAGTTGTTTCGCCCTCTGTTCATCAAAACCTATACCGGTCGTGTAAAGTAAACTGACCGCCCGCCGCCGGATCGATGCCACTATCTCGACCAAGTCGCCCCGTTGCAACGGTTCTCCACCGGTCAAGCCGATATGATAACAACCCAGTTCGAGAAATTGCTCGATGACCGAAATGATCTCCGTCGTGCTCAATTCGTTCTCAGGGCGATGAAATATCGAACAATGCCAGCAATTGCACGGACACGCACAGGTCAAGGCAATATTGACCATCTCAGGCACTGGTTTTCCCGCCCTCTGTGAGGCCAATGCCGCCACTAAACGCTTGAAGGAACGACTCGGAAAGGGTGGAAAATAAGAGGAAATGAACGAAGGCACACCAGTCCGACTCAATTTCTCAGTCTCGAATATCTCCTGGCTGACAAAATCGACGAAATCCTTACCAAGAGGGCGTAATTGTTGCCGAACAAAAAGCGAAATCAATGTCTGCAATGAAAAAGTTGTTTTTTTCATGGGATCGAGATGCATTATTGGTTGTAATATGCTGAACTTAGCATCTTTCATACTATTTGTGCAAGTATAATTAGGAGTATTCTGATGTGGTATGAGTGTCCTGCTCATATGCTGATTTTCTCACTTACACGAACAGGATGGCAGTGCCCTATCTCCCACTGTGAGTATACATAGACAGCCCCTTCAGATGATGATCGTGTCGGGTTTTTTCTTGCTTTGACAGTCAACATACGGTATGATATGTAACCTAAAGCATAACGCTCCGATCTACTGGCTGATCATACAGTTTCAAAAAGCATCTAAAAATAAGGAGTGCAGTGATGAAATATAACCGACGAGAGTTTTTACAGCGAGGGACCATGCTGGCCGGCTGTGTTCCTCTGATAGGACTGCCTTTTGGAATGGGCAGTCAGCAGGTCCGACCCTTGTCATCTGCTTCAGGACAGAAAGCCATTCCGGTCAATGGACTTGAGTCTGTGGTCATCGAGAAGCTCTTGGCTATAGCCATGGCGAACGGGGGTGATTTTGCCGAAATTTTCTTTGAAAATGCCCAATCGCGATCACTCTTGATGAAGGAAGGGGCGATCAGAAATACACAGTTGAACTATGAACAGGGCGTCGGTATCCGTGTGTTGTCAGGACACAAGACAGGCTATGCCTATGCCGATGACCTGAATATGGACAGTCTCGAACAAGCTGCCCGGATTGCTGCGAATATCGCTCAATCTCCCCGAGCGGTTGGACCGTTTCCTGTCACCAGAAAAGAAGCCCCTCAGTATTATTCTATCCAAAAACCCTTTGCTGATGTCGTGATGAAGGACAAAGTTGCCTTGGTCAAACGAGGGTATGATCATGGTATCAAGCAGGACAGTCGGATTAAGCAATTCACGATTAGTTATATCGATAACACGAGAAAAATACAGGTCGCGAACAGCGCGGGAGTTATGATCAGTGATGAACAGTGTTTCTCCATGTACGTCGCTTTGGCTGTCGTTGCAGAGAAAGACCGGAACGAATTTGGTTTTTATGCTGACGGTGGCAGACTCGGTTTTGAAGTGTACGATATGATTACTCCCGAGCACATTGCCACCGAGGCGGTTAAAATCGCCGTCAGGAACCTGTCGGCCGGCGAGTCACCCTCGGGTCCCATGGAAGTCGTTCTGAACGGAAGATATGCCGGTGTATTACTGCATGAAGCAATCGGACATCCACTCGAAGGGGACGCGAATCGTAAAAAACAATCGCTCTATTCGGACAAATTCGGACAAAAAATATGCCCGGAACAGATAACTATCGTTGATGATGGCTCGTATAATCCCAAGGACGGCGGTACAATCAATATCGATGATGAAGGCAATGTGGGCCGCAGGACTGTTTTGATCGAGCAGGGCAAGCTCGTCTCCTATATGCAGGACCAACTCAATGCCAAACTCATGAACATGGCTATTACGGGAAACGGTCGGCGCCAATCGTACAGATACAGTCCCATGCCTCGCATGACCAACACCATGATGTTGCCGGGTCAGTACCCGCCCGAAGAAATCATCAGTTCGGTCAAGAAGGGATTCTATGCCAAAGCTATTTCAAACGGCCAGGTTAATACATCGAGTGGTGATTTCATGTTCTTCGTGGACGAAGCATATCTGATCGAAGATGGCAAACTGACTCAACCGGTCAAGGGGGCCAGTCTTATCGGTAACGGTCCCCAAATTCTGTCCCGCATCACCATGGTCGGGAATGATTTTGCCATGGGACCTTCATCCTTCATGTGTGGTAAGGAAGGCCAGATGGTCAATGTCGGTTTTGGGATGCCCACGGTGAAAGTATCGGAAATAACTGTCGGCGGCACCAAGTCATAAAGAAAGGATACGATCATGGATTACAGCGGATTTGCCAAAGATATTATCAAGAAAGTAGTAGACCGGGGTGCCGACGAAGTGGATGTGTATCTCAGTGTGGGCCGTAAATTCTCGGTCGATGTGCATGATGGTGACGTTGATAAACTCGACCAATCAGGGACCCGTGGTCTGGGTATCAGGCTCTTCAGTAAAAAACGGTTAGCCTTTGCATCGACTTCGGATTTTCAGGAAAAGAGTATCGACACACTGATCGATGAATTATTTGGATTGGTCCAGGCCAGTGAGAGTAACGAGAATAACGGTTTGCCCGATCAGTCTTATTACCCGGACCAGCTCCCTGACCTGCAATTATTCGATGAACACCTCGAGAATATCAGCTTCGAGGAACGTCTCGAACTGGCTAAAACAGCAGAAGCAAGTGCTCGTACAGCCGACCCACGCATCAAATACTTTAGAAAGACGAGTTTTCTCGATTGGGTCGGGGAAACCTATCTGATCAACTCTGCAGGTCTGAATTTGAAAAAAATGGACAGTTACTGCTACCTCTTGACCATTCCTATCGCCGAAGAAAATGACCAGAAGCAAATGGGCAGTTACTATAAGATCAGCCGTTTTCTGAAAGACCTCTATCCGGCCGAGCACATCGGGACCATTGCGGCCCAGAGGGCCCTCAGACAGCTCGGCGCCCGACCGGTCAAGACCACACAAGCACCGGTCGTCTTCGAGCCGGATTGTGCTTCACGCTTTCTCGAAGAGATCAGTTCCGCTTTCTTCGGTAGTGCCAAAAATCAGAATTCGACTTTCCTGATGGACAAACTCGGACAGAAAATCAGCTCGGAACTGCTCACACTGATTGATGATGGTAGCATACCCCGCGGTTTGAATACTTCACCGTTTGATGGGGAAGGTGTCAGGACCGGACAAACCTGTCTGGTCCGGAACGGTGTCCTCGAGAATTTTATCTACAATTGTTTCCATGCCCGCAAAGGTGGGACCAAACCTACGGGCAATGCCACCCGCGAATATAACACTTTACCGGGAATCGGTACCTCCAATTTATACATGTCCGCCGGACAGCAATCTCCCGAAGAGATTATCGCCGGGGTCGATGAAGGCCTCTATCTGACCGATACCATGGGCTCCGGTCTGGATATTACCAGTGGCAGTTTCTCTTTTGGAGCACAGGGCTTATGGATTTCCAAAGGAAAATTGACCTTCCCGGTCAGCTCGATCACCATTGCCGGTACCCTTCAGGAACTCCTGAACTCGATCGATGCCGTCGGAAACGATCTGATCGTCCGCAATTCAACCTACGCTCCCACTTTCCGTGTCTCAAAACTCAATATCGGCGGTGAATGAAGGGGACTAACCCGATAGGTGGGCTCACGGACGCTAAGGATATTGTAACAGATTGAATTAGTGAAATCCGAAATTTTTTTCGATCGCGATTCAGCAATGACAGTGATATTCGATTTTTATGGTCGGTTTTCGACAAAAGTTAAAAACTGATGGGAGAGAGCAGTCACAAACCCTTATATCACAATGATTCAGACCTCCACGATGAGATGAAATGTATCGCCCTGACAGGACTCTGACTCTTCTTATCACTTCACCCGGGGCTTTGCCCCGGGCTGGTATATTCTACCCCATTGGGGTTATTTCTCCATAAATCGTTTCCAAATGAGAAATACATGTTGTTTTTGGGCCACCTTTTGGCGAACCATGAGCTGTCCTGCATTCAATGTGAAGAATTTCTGCAATTGTTTCACCCTTATTCTGGAAACAATTTTGGATCGCTCAGCAATCGTAGCCCCTGGCATTGGTTATTGTATGCCTTGACAAGGCCTCGAGGATCGGGTACATTTCAGATGGGTTTATTCATTAAATTAACAAACAGATGGGGTTGAGAACTATGGCTGAACAGGTCGCAAATATCCGAGACTCAGGGCCGGTCCGCGCTCGAATCCTGGTCGTTGATGACGATTTCAACGCCCGAACACAGATCGAAGAGACATTGCGGAATGCTGATTTCGATGTCGTGTCCGCCGTCGATGGTTTGAAAGCGATCAAGCTCTCGGAAGCCCATGATTTTGACCTGGTCTTGCTTGACATTGTCATGGATAAAATGGATGGTTTCAAAGTCTGCCAATTTCTCAGGGCCAAAAAAGGTTTTACCGCACCAATCATTTTTCTATCGACCCGGACCAATCTTCAAGACATACTGATGGGTTTCAAGCTGGGAGCTGACGATTACATTACCAAGCCTTTTGTTCCCGAGGCTTTGTTGGCCCGGATCGAGGTCGGCCTGCGCTTGAAATCATACCAGGACTCTTTACGGAACAGGCAGATTGAATTGGAAATAAGAAATAAAGAGTTGTCCGACTCAAAATTTGCCCTGGAGCAACGGTTGATTGAGATGAATACCATGTTCGAAACATTCAGTGCGATCCATGCCTCACTCGATCCCAAGGAGATCAGTCGCAACGCGGTACAGTCGATCATGGGCTATAAAGGCATTGAATTTGTCCTGGTGCTTTCGCGTGATCATGAAAAAGAGTCTTTTCTGGTGCCGATCCAGTATCGGGGTCTTGAACATTTCATACCCAACGATTTCTGGTTCAGTTGCGATGACGAATTTATCAAGTATCTGGGGACCAAGCATGGGATCATCCCGTTCAACGACTTGCCCGAACAATTCAAGAGCATTCCCAATCTACAACTCCTGCACAGTTATAAACCGGCCCTATTCATGCCGCTCAAGTCTGACCAATCCATGCATGGCCTGCTTATTCTCGGTCAGAAGATCACTGGAAAAAGCTTTAATCCGGAAGACCTGAATTTCCTTGAATTGATGGGGATCGAGTTGTCTGGGGCCCTTAAAAAATCAGAGTTTTATCTCGACTCGATCAATAAAACCGACCAGCTCGAACAGATCTATCTCGATACACTTCGGGTGCTGGTCAATGCCATCGAAGCCCGGGACAGTTACACCATCGGTCACAATTGGCGGGTCAGCCGATTCGCACAAACCCTGGCACTCGAACTGAACTGGGACGAGACCAAACTCAAACAAATCGAAATCGGTGGCCTCTTGCACGATATCGGCAAAATCGGCGTGCCTGACAGCATACTCAGAAAACCTGAACCCTTGACCGATGACGAGTATGATCGCATGTGCGATCATCCAGAACTGGGCGTTCGCATCCTCTCTAATATCGGTATTCTCAAACCCTTTCTGCCCTATATCCTCTTTCATCAGGAACGCTATGACGGCACGGGCTACCCCATGCAACTCAAAGGCAAAGAAATCCCAGCTGAAGGAAGAATACTGGCTATCGCCGATGCCTTTGACGCCATGACCAGCGATCGACCCTATCGCAAAAGCCTTTCACCCTCACAGGCCATTGCTGAAATCGAACGATTGAAGGGCACTCAGTTCGACCCGGAGATGGCCTCGATCTTTATTCACATCTTTCATGAGGGCAAACTCGATCCTTTCCTGCAGAAAAAAGATAAGACCAAAGACGGTTTGACCTGTCCGATCTGTCAAACCTCATTAGCCTTCAAGGATTTACTCCTGAAGGAAACTAATTATATTTGCCCAATTTGCAAGCATATCCTTGAAGTAACACTTTAAAAATTTTGGCGTGAGGTATGCCGGTATGCCGTGATGAAAAGAAAAGACAAAAAAGAGGGTCTGAAATTATCTGTGAACGAGTCTAAGGAAGAAATTATGAAGCAATATGAATGTTCGAAGGTCAATCTAATCATCCAGAGAAGAATCGGGGAGGTCATGTGCATTTGAATCGGATCGTTAGCACAGATTATTGGGAACGTCATTACTCGATGAGTAAGGTCTTTTTATTCTTGATGATAATAACAGGGATGGTTGTTTGTTCGAGGGTTTGTGCTCAGGAGAACCAGGAGAAGAAAAGCGAATTCCGGGAGCCACCCTTGATTGGTTTTGTCTTTTCGATCAACATGGCTTCGACCAGGGAGTCGCAGGAATTTCCTTTTCGTGATCGATTGGTTTACAATTATTCACCGAATCCTGATTTGCGTTTTATCGAGGGCAAGAACTTCACGAATGAGGAAGCGTTGCAGGCCGTCAGATATCTGCTTGATTTTTCGAAACTGAGCAAGTTGCATGGGCGTGAATGGTTCAGCTTATCGGATAAGGTCTGGTTGAATACGCCCGCGGAACAGGTCATGACCGAAGCGGCGGCATTATCGATTCACACGCTTTTTTTTATAGATTTGCAGAGTTGTGCTCTGGTCCAATCGATCAATCAGCAGAAGACCTTGTTTCTCTATAACAGTAAAAAACCGGAACAGACCACGGTATATGATTATTTTTATAATATTCGTGGGCGGGTTGCCTTGATCAATGTCGAGCACGGCAAGCTACTGTTTCAAAAGACCACCAATGGTCTGGATTTTCTGTCTCCGCGTGAAAGTAAAGTCGATTCCAAAGATGCTTTATTTCGAAAAATGCTGAACCAGTTTGGTGACACATTGTACAACGTACTCAAGGAGCAGCATGAATTGGTCCTGACCTGGCAACCTGAAGGGGAAGAAAGCCACGAAGATTCGAAATAATCGTGGAAGGACAACGCTGAAGATATAGGGTACACCTCTTTTTGGGACTGTCCAGTTAGTGATGTTCCCTGCTGGATGGAAAAAAGTGTAGCAAGCTCTTTGCTGCGTAGCAGCAAGCACCGCAGGTCCAGAGTATCAGCTTCAGCCCATATTTAGTACACATCTTATTCGTCCTCCCCTTGCGCATTTCAAAAGCGTTCACTATTACGGTCAGGCATTTATTGGCGCAGTTTGGGGCGTTTTTCGTGTGTTCAGACCGTTTTTACAGAAAAAAGTTGAAAAGGTTGCATTTTGAGCTTTGTTTTCGATATATTTGAGATCATATCAACGGATACGTCGAGGTGATTGGAGATGAGGAGGTGGAACTTAGTAACGGACCCTGAGTGAGACGAAAACAAGGAGTCAGAAAGGTGAATATCAGAGAGCTGAGGAGCGAGATGGATGCGAGTACCAGAGTTGGTATTATTGCCCATGATACGGAATTGCTGCATCAGATAGGTAAGTATCTCTCCGGTGAAGGCTTTATGACCATGTGTTCTTCATCAGGTCAGCAGTTATGTGCCGGGTTCGAAACATTTCAGCCTGATATAGTGGTCATGACCTGTGATCTTCAGGATATTTCAGCGGGTGAAATGATCAAGTCATTACGCACGAGGCCGGAATCCGAGAATGTCCCGATCATTCTGGTGTGTGAGGCAGATGAGCGCGACCTGCAGACTTGTATTGAAAGTGGCCTAGATGACTATCTCATCAAGCCTGTCCGAAAGAACGAGTTGATCGTACGGCTAAGGTCCCTGCTCTGGCGGTATCGCAAGGGTCAACAATTGATCGAAACTGTCAAGACGCTTGAACAGGAAAAGCTGACTATTCTCTCTGAAATGCAGCAGCAGCAAGCAGAAACCCGCGAACTGCTCATTGCCGAACTGCTGTACGACAAGATCACCGGTTTCCCGACGACCCAAACCCTGATGAATGATATTCAGGTCCGACTCGAAAATAACCGTTCGCTCGATATCATTTATTTCTGCATCTCGAAATTAAAGAAAATCGAGGAAATCCTTGGTTGGCAGATCATCGATAAAGCACTCGAATTCATTGCCAAGACATTGGAAGAATTGGTGGCCAGGAACCTGACCGAGCAGGATATTCTGGCGATTGATCGTGTTGCCGGTGACGATTTTATACTCTTTATTTCCTCGCCCGAGGACTTTTACACACAGAAAAAAATCCCTTTGGTCACGTTTGGTGAGAATATTGTGAACAATTTAAAAGCAGCACTCGCTCAGAATTTCGGGCAGGAGATTGCGTGTCATTTCGAGTTTTATCTGGGCATCTCGACAATTACCTATAATGCTAAAATTAGGTTGGAAAGAATGGTCTACAATGCAATTCGAGAAGCAATCTCCTCTGCATTGAATGAAGAAGGCCGTCATCATGATCAAAATATTATCCGGTTGCGACAATTGATCGAAAACGAGGAAATACTCACTCTGTATCAACCGATTATTCATCTGGAGACATGTGAAATTCTAGGCTTTGAAGCGGTTTCTCGTGGATTGCATGATAATGTCTATTATCAACCGGAACTCTTATTTGATTTGGCCAATCAAGCTGATGTGGTCTGGCAACTCGAGCGGGTTTGCCGCAAGCAAGCCCTTGAAAATGCCCGTCATTTACCTGACCAGACCCTGCTTTTTCTTAACCTTGATCCTCATGCCGCAAATGATCCGGACCTTAAAGGCAGTAAATTTCAGGTCAATACGACCCTGTCACCGGATCGGGTAGTCCTCGAGATTACCGAAAGGTCTTGTATCAAAGATTATCAACGCTTTAAACACTATATCAACCAGTTGAAAGAAGCAGGTTTTCGTTGTGCGGTCGACGATGCCGGATCAGGCTACGCATCATTGCAAAGCATCACCGAAATAAGCCCGGATTTCATCAAGTTTGATATGGCCCTGGTCCGTGATATCCATACCACTTTTATCAAACAGAGCCTGGTCGAGGCCCTGGTCGATTTCTCCGCCAAAATGAATATCCCTGTCATCGCTGAAGGAATTGAAACGATCGAAGAATACCTTATGCTTCTTAAATTAGGTGTTCCACTCGGACAGGGATTCCTTTTTGCTAAACCTCAATCTTCATTCGATGAATGTATCGAAGCGCTTAATTCTTTCAAGGATAATATTACCAAAAATGCAACCATTTAAACTGCTCATTGTCGATGATGATCCAAATGTGGCCGAAAGTATTATTTCAATGCTTAAAGGTCTGCCTTATACCATCATCTCTGCCTTCGACGGTGAGCAGGGACTGATCAGCGCTATTAAACTCAGGCCTGATCTGATCATTCTTGATGTCGAAATGCCGAAAATGAGGGGCTGGGAAGTCTGTAAACTCCTCAAACATAGCCGCAACACTCAAAAAATACCCATTCTGATCCTGACCTCACATACGGCTATTTCTGATATCATGGTTGCCATGCAGCAGGGCGCCGATGACTATATGACCAAACCATTTCAGAAAGAAGAATTGATCAAACGCATTCAGCGTCTCCTGCCCAATCAACAGCAATCCTCATGAACCGCGAAGTGAAATCCAGGCACACCTTTACAAGCATTTCCCATGTGGACAGAATGCTACCTGCGTTCTTGTTTCAAAAAACCAGAACAGTCGTCTTGCTATTGACTCGCCCTGACTACTTCATCACGTTGAACCGTGGGAATAGACAAAACATAGACGATAGCCGCAATGAACATCAGACTGGAAATACCGAAAGCATAGCTGAACAATTCCAGAAATCCACCCAAAACAGCTCCCAGAATATTCGAACCAAGCGCTTGCGTTTGACGTTCAGCTCTCTTAAAAGAGAAGGCGAAGATACTACTGGCAAAGCAGATAGGGATTGTGTATATAAGTGTCAGCAGGATTGCTCCTTGAGGCAGAGGTATGATCCATTCGATCGGCAACATCTTGCTAATGATTAAACTGATCAGTAGAAAAAGGTAACTGAAAAGAATGGATTTTTTTGAATTCATTATTCCTTTCTGAACGAAGAAATTGGCCAGTAGTATTATCAGCAGTACACCGGAGATTACCCAGGCATTGACAACCCAGGTGGTCCCGAAAACTCTGGCCAATCGGCTGACATTATGTACTTCGATCAGTGAGAAACCGGCTCCCAGAAAGAAGAAATGTCGATCCAGGTAACGTGTTTTCATTGTGTTCGATCCAGTCTGAAGGATCAACCAGAGAACAATCGATATAATGATGGCCAAGGGAATAGCCATAATCAGAATGGGGGTTGGTATTTGCTTTTTTTCAATATAGAGGTAGGGCCAATCATCATTCGAGGATATAACTGTTTGTTTCAAATCGGGTTGCCATTTTGTAATAAAAGGGAATTCTCTGGGGGTCAGGGCAGATGACCGAGCGATTGCATAAAAGCACATAATGATACCCTGCCGATCTATATAATAATATGTTGCTGGGCTGTGACCAAAGGCTTCAGTAAGATTTGCTTCCAGTCTTCGGGCCACCCATTTCTGAGTTGCCCAGTAGGAAAGATAGAGCAGACCTTCCTCTTCCAGTATTTTCTTGCACATGGCCAGACTTTCCACGGTATAGATATAATTATCGAGCCGGACATTAGTGTAACTTGATAAGGCAGAATGAGCATCGAGATGACTCATGATGATCAGGTCAAACCGTTCGTTTGTTGTTTCGATGTAATGGCGGGCATCATCAATGAAAACTTCAATTCTCGGGTCTGAATAAGGTGAATCAGGATGCGATTTACGGCCGATCTTAATAATTTGTTCATCGATATCGACCGCGACAATTCTTTTCAAGAATTGTTGTTGGATCGCAACTGCTGCATCATTACCGGCTCCAGCACCGACAATGAGTACTGAGTGTGCATCCGGTTTGAAAAAATAGGGCATATTCCAACGATCGGCCGGACCTTGCTCCTTGAATGACCTCAAGATCATATATCCTGTCCCGTTTACCATAACAAGCCCACAAGATTCATTGTGCAGGAATTCCAGTTTCTGATAGGGTGACCAAATGACATCTTCATTTAATGGAAGTAATAAGATCATCACAGGGAGTGATACCAGGACTGACAATCGCAGTTGCCAATTAATGAGATAAGGCAAGCTGGCGCATAGTATTACGGCAAACCAGACAAGGGGTGGCCAAGACAATGATGATATCAGGGCAAAGACCAGAATGCCCATCAGACTGCCGCCTACATTCCAGGAATATGCTTCAATTCTACGAAGCGGTCCCATTTTTGAAATGTACCATCCAACCTGCTGAGCATACCCGAACATAACTACAAGGCAAGCTAAAAAGAGAACTGATATCCAGAAAATTCCAAGTAAAAACTGCACTATTGTTAACGATGACTTGGCTGGATTATCTCCCATGACGAATGTGCCGTAAAAGTTAGAAAGAGCCTTCGAAGAAATCTGTGGGCCCCATTCTATGTCAGCATGGATCGGAATCATTATCGAAATGAGTATGAACCATATAGCCAAAAGGGATAACCAGACCTTCCCTTGTTTGTTTTCATAATAGAATCCCAAACCGAATCCCAACAGACATGCAATTAAAACTTCATTTTTGAAATAAGCAAATATTCTGACCTCACTGCCCAACCAACGAATCAAAGCCAGCTCAGCGAACAGTGCAATCATACTGAGAACTAACAGATGCACTCTGTTGATATTCATGAATTGCCATCTTTCATTTTTTTAGCTCTAACAAGGAGTGTCACTTAGAAAAATCGAGATAACGATAGATAGCCTCGCGATTTGGCTCGATTTTGTGCTGCATGATATGCTGATACTGCTCGACCGTGGGAAGACTGCCGCTCAACGAGGTAACAGCCGCTAATTCTGCAGAACCCAGGAAAACCTGAGCTCCATCACCGATTCGATTGTCGAAATTGCGGGTCGAGGTTGACAGCACAGTGGTATGGGGCTTGACACGGGCTTGATTACCCATGCACAGGGAGCAGCCCGGTATTTCGATTCGAGCCCCAATAGCAGCATACTGAGCAAAGAAACCTTCATTTTTCAGTTGGGCCTGGTCCATCCGGGTCGGTGGACAGAGCCACACCCTGGCTGGGACATGTTTCTGACCTTCAAAGATTCGGGCTGCAGCCCTAAAATGGCCGATATTGGTCATGCATGAGCCGATAAAGACCTCGTCGATAGGCCTCCCGGCGACTTCGGACAAGGGTTTGACGTCGTCCGGATCATTGGGGCAACACAGTAAGGGTTCGGTGATCGCCCCCAGGTCAATATCTAGAACGGCCGCATAGTCTGCGTTCGGATCAGCTTCGAGCAAGACCGGTTCCGCCAGCCAGGATTCCATGGCCGCAATCCTGTTTTTCAAAGTTTTGGCATCTTTGTAACCATCTGCGATCATGCTCTGCATCAGGGCAATATTGCTTTTCAGGAAAGCGATGATGGGAGCTTGATCGAGTTTGATCGTCGCGGCGGCTGCAGAACGTTCGGCTGACGCATCAGTCAATTCAAATGCCTGTTCGACTGAAAGATGAGGCAGACCTTCCATTTCAAGAATCCGGCCATTAAAGATATTCTTTTTACCTTTTTTACCGACTGTGAGCAAACCTTGTTTTATGGCGAAATACGGGATGGCATTAACGACATCACGCAGGGTAATCCCGGGTTGAAGCGTCCCATTGAAGCGGACCAGGACCGATTCAGGCATATCGAGCGGCATATAGCCCAGCGCAGCAGCAAAGGCGACCAGTCCTGAACCGGCGGGGAATGAGATACCGAACGGGAAGCGTGTATGAGAATCACCGCCGGTCCCGACTGTATCGGGCAGTATGAAACGGTTCAGCCAACTGTGAATCACGCCATCTCCCGGTTTCAACGAAACACCGCCCCGATTGTTCATGAACAGAGGCAGTTCACGGTGCATTTTGATATCGGACGGCTTGGGATAGGCTGCCGTATGACAGAATGATTGCATGACGAAGGGTGACTGGAATCGCAGACAAGCCAGTTCTTTCAATTCATCAGCAGTCATCAGCCCGGTAGTATCCTGGGATCCGACCGTGGTCGCTTTTGGTTCGCAGGCGGTTTGAGGCAGCACACCATCGAGCCCGCAGGCCCGACCCACGATTTTCTGGGCCAGCGTGTAACCCGTTCCGGGGTCCTTGACCGGCTGAGTCGGTGTGCAAAAGACTGCAATCGGGCCGCGTTTGAGTGATTTTCGTGCCGCCATGGTCAGGTTCCGGCCGATAATAAGATTGACCCTGCCCCCGGCTTGATATTCATCCGCTAAGGTCACCGGCTCGAGACTGAATCGGGTCAGTTCCTGGCCATTATGGTCAAGGATGCGGCCTGTCTTGGTCTGAATGGTGATAATCATACCTGTTTCGAGCCGAGTCACATCGCAGCGGATCGGCAGGGCGCCTGAGTCTTCAGCGGTGTTAAAAAAGATGGGTGCGATCTGTCCACCTAGAATGAGTCCGCCCCGGCGCTTATTGGGAATGTAAGGGATGTCCTCACCAATAGTCCAGATCAACGAATTACAGGCCGACTTGCGTGACGAGCCTGTACCGACCACATCTCCGACGAAAGCCACGGGATAACCGGATTCTTTGAGCTCGGCGATCTTCTTCAAACCCTCGGGGAACCGGGTTTCACCCATGGATAAAGCGTGCAAGGGAATATCAGGACGGGACCAGGCGTGTCCAGCAGGTGAAAAATCATCAGTATTGATCTCTCCGTTCACTTTGAACACAATGGCCTGCATTTCGGAAGGCAGAACCGGGCGGGTCGTAAACCATTCTGCTTCGGCCCACGACTCGATCACCGCCGCCGCATTTCTGTCATTCTTCGAGAGTTTGAAAATCTGATTGTATTGATCGAAGACGAAAATGACTTTTTTCAATGCTTCTGCCGCTCGAGTACCGATCTCCGGATCAGGGAGTAAGGCTACAAGTGGAGCGACGTTATAGCCGCCCAACATCGTGCTCAGGAGGAAGACGGCCTCAGTCCGGTTGATCAAGGGACTCTTCAGTGCACCTTGAGCAATTTTACCGAGAAATTCCGCTTTTATTTTCGCAGCGGGATCAACGCCGGGCGATACCCTTTCCTTGATGAGTTTCAGCAGAAAAGTCTCCTCGCCATGTGGCGGTTCGACGAGCAGCGAGCATAATCGCTCTGTCCAATCAGGATTGAGAGGAAGCGGTGGAATGCCTTGTTTTGCACGTTCTGCCTGATGAGCACGATATTCCTGTAGCATAGTCGACTCCTTAGATATAAAAAGGTCCATTGTTTCCTTTGATAGTTACAGACAAGGTTTTGAAAAGGTCAATCCGTAAGGGGGTATTATATTCACAATCACGAAGCAGGTCAATATGTGCACCGCATGATTCATTTCCGAAAAGCAGGTATTCCGGACTCCCTACGGACAATATCGAGGTCTAGCCGAAAACCTTTTGAAAAATAGTGTCAACATGTTTGAAGAAAATGGACATATCCAGACATTTGATAATCTCAGCCTCCGGCAGGACGGTCGTAATCTCGTGGTCAGCCAGGACCAAATCACGCAGTTCCTGCTTGGTTTCCCATGATTTGAGGGCATTTCTCTGGACCAGGGCATAGGCCTGTTCACGAGTCTTGCCTGCACGGAGAACGAGCTCGAGCATGAGTCGTTGCGAGAAAAACAGTCCGTGCGAAATCTCGATATTACGACGCATGGTGTCCGGAAAAACAGTCAGGTTGTCCATGATATTGGTGAGTTTTCGAAGCATATAATAGACCAGATGTGAACTATCGGGCAGGACCATGCGTTCGACTGAAGAATGTGAGATGTCCCGTTCATGCCAGAGCGGCACATTCTCGAAGCCGACCTGCGCATGGGCCCGTACCAGGCGCGCCATTCCCGAGATACGTTCGCAAATAATCGGGTTCCGCTTGTGAGGCATGGCCGATGAGCCTTTCTGTCCTTTGCGGAAGGGCTCTTCCACTTCCCTGATTTCTGTCTTCTGCAGGGCCCGGATTTCGGTGGCTATCTTATCGAGCGTGCTGGCGATCAGGGCGAGCACGGCCAGATACTCGGCGTGACGATCTCGTTGGATGATCTGGGAGGATATCTTGGCTGGTTCGAGACCGAGTTTCCGGCAGACATACTGTTCGACATAGGGATCCACCAGTGAATAATTGCCGACCGGACCGGAGATTTTAGCCACAGTCAGTCGAGGCACGGTCTGGCTCAGCCGTTCGCGTTGTCGTTTCATTTCATCGAACCAGAGGGCCACTTTCAGGCCAAAGGTGGTGGGCTCGGCATGGATACCGTGTGATCGACCCATGATCGGTGTGTCCCGGTATCGGAACGCCTGCTTCTTGAGACTCTCTAGAAACAGGTCGATCTGGTCGAGTATGAGTCGACAACTGTCCTTGAATTGGAGGGCAGTCGTCGTGTCAAGCACATCGGACGAGGTCAGGCCCAGATGCAGGAAACGGGCTTCAGGTCCGATTTTGTCGGAGAGCATGGTCAGGAAAGCAATCACATCGTGATGGACCACCTCTTCAATCTCCTCCATGCGCTCACGATTGATCGAGGCATGGTCAATGATGGCCTGCAGGCTTTCGGCAGGGACCAGTTTCAATTCGACCATGGCTTCACAGGCCGAGATCTCGATGGCGAGCCAATGCTCGAGTTTTCGGTCAACGGACCAGACCGCTTCCATTTCAGGCAGGGCATAACGTGGAATCATAATCGTTCCTTTCCATTCATATCTATGATCAAAGCACTTATTTCAGATACAACCATGGGCTGTGCTTGTATGGATTTCCTACTGTCAGGTGTACGTCTCTGTGTCCACACTGATTACATAAATCCTGGGCGGATAACAGGGCTAGTTCGGGTAAATTGTTGTTTTCACTGATATGGGCCAGCACGAGGTGCTGCAGATCGTCATGAATAATCTCTTCGAGTAATGAACAGGCATCATCATTTGACAGATGCCCCTTTTTACTCATGATGCGCTGCTTTATCGGCCAGGTATATGGTCCGGAAATCAACATGTCCCGATTATAATTGAACTCGAGCAAAAGGGCCTGACAGTCCTTCAATTTCTGCTTGATCAATTGAGTGGCATAGCCCATATCCGTGGCAAGACCGACCTTTCGTCCATTGGCTTCGAGCGTCAACCCGATCGGGTCCTCGGCATCATGCGGGATCGAGAATGGGTGAATCGTGATGTGTTCAATCTGAAATGAAATGCCGCTCTCGATATGAAAAACCTTATCGATCGTGCCGATGATATTCTTGGATCGCGCCCATGTCTCCTGGGTGCAGAAAACCGGAATACCCGTTCTTCGTGTAAGGGGCCCGATACCCCGAATGTGATCGGTATGTTCATGGGTAACTATCAGGGCTTTGAGTGTTGACACGTCGAGCTCAAGCTCGCTCAAAGCATTTACAATTCGACTGGCGCTCACACCGGCATCGATCAGGATCGAACACTGTCCGTCACTGACAATCGTGCAATTTCCTTTACTTCCGCTGGCTATTATTGAAATTTTCATACACTGGACCGCACTGTGTGTCATGCTTGACGATCAGGAGGACAACATCACTTATACTACGTAGAATATCTGTCCCTTCTCATAATACAAACGATTGATTTTGTCCACGAGTCCAGGGTCCTTTTCAGGGACCCGTCATTGTAGGACTACGTCGTGACGGCTTTAGCCGGTTTTATTAGACTTATTGTTATTTAAAGATAACCGCCTGATTGTCCCGAGCATGTCGAGGGAAGGGGCTGTCGATTTAATGCTGTCCCCCGCTGGCGGTGGAGCAGGGGGTGGAATTCTCGAAACTGTAACTATCTGAACTTATTGATTTTAACGATAATCCTCCCCCCGACCCCCTCCAAAGGGGGACAGTGAAAAGGCACTTTTTTCGATTAAATCGACAGCCCCTTTAGCCGGTTTTATTAGACTTATTGTTATTTAAAGATAACCGCCTGATTTGTCCCGAGCTCGTCAATTGAAGGCGGCTCTAACTACTGATGATTCTGTTTGATAGTGAGAACGAGAGATATAAGGGGTTGTATCGTTTGATTCACACAAAGCCACCAGTGCACGGAAAAATAAGGTGAATGTGAAAATAATGACTAATACTGCATCTCCCATATCGATAACTATAGGAGCAGGAACGTACTTTTGTCTTTCCAAAGACACCACAACCGAACAGGTCATCTGCCGGCAAATCTCACGTCCCCTTCCTGAAACGCTCACAATACACACGATCACAATCAAACCTGTTTTTGATCGAGGTCCCCTGGCAACCCCTGGCCTTGCCCTTGGAATAGAAAGAAAAGTCAGACCCGATATACTCGATAGTTTGTTGTTTCCTGTGTTATTTTAAAAAAGAAAAAATATCTTGACATCCGTCTTTCGCTTATGTTATGTATAAACAGACTGTGCATGGACCATTTTCATATCCGTGAAATCGGATTGCACCGGACATGATTTCCGGTCCGAATAGAACACTTTTTTCAGAGGAGGATGTTATGTTCACAAAGACTAGAAATGCCCCCCCCCCCCCCCCCCCCCCCCCTCCCCCACC
>JAFGSJ010000023.1 GCA_016934675.1 bacterium
CACCACATTGGATGAGAAATTCGCCCTTCGGGCTTCGACTCACTTCGTTCGCTCCCTTCGACTCCGCTCAGGACACGGCAGGACTAAACCGGGCTAGGAACGTGGGAATGTGTGCTTTTTGCACAAAACAATGAAACAGAAGGTCATGGCAGACAATGTAAGGCCAACCGGTGGGTCCGGGTAGTGAGACCATGAAGCACTGTTCGCTGAAAGAAAGGCGAACAGTGCTGTTTTATGTCGTTATACGAAAAAGAGCCCATGTCAACATGAAACTACGGACAATCGCACCAGAAGTGTGCATTGTGCCATGAGGTGCTTGAATTACAGTATGAGCTTGACGGGACCTTAGCGAACCTTTCAGAATAATGAAAATTTTACAGCACCTTTTTTCAATCTAATCTCTCTGGATGATTATCAGAAAATATCGTAAACAATTGAACAGCTCATATCATCCTGAAAAAGTGAACGCAATCGGAATCGGGATCGCAATCGGAATCGGAGACAGGAACATGGCATTCGGAGATGGACAACGTGCTGTCGATATAGTATCCGTGTTGTATGTCAAGTGAGATTACGATATTTGTGATCATTAAAGGAACCATACCGCTGAATAAAATTAGCCAGGCAACTCCCGGATCAGCCGGAATGTTGCTTTGTTGACGAAGACCGGATTGCGTGGTAACTCTGAAAAACATGGTTTATCTTGTTTGGAAGAAGAGATCGAAAGCGATTGCGACCCCGATCCCGAACCCGGCGTGTCTTTTGATGCCAACCCGGTCATCCTGTCCGGTTCCGGAATACTGAAATGATACCTTTTAGAAAGCAATTGCAGTGGGGGTTGATGGTAATCGTGTTATTAGGTATCTTCAAATCCTATTGTGGATAGGGGTTGTCTCTTTGTGTATCACGAAACCAGTATCAAGACGACCTACGTCTTGTCCGAGATGCTCTATGTTTAGAGTTTTAACAGTTCACGCAATCTGGCTTCATTGAAACCATGGACGACTTCGGTGCCGACCACGATGAGGGGGACGCCCTGGCCACGAAGTTGCCGATATTTGGTCTGACCCTCACTCGATTTTTCGATATCATATTCCACAAAGTTAACGTTGTTGTCTTTGAAAAACTGACGCGCTTTACGGCAGTATATGCACCAGGTCGTCGAATACAGTTCGACTTTGGCAGGAGTGACTCGTTCGTCGTGGTCCTGAGGGTTCGCTAACGTGACGGTGGGTATGGCTGTCGGCTGAACAGGGCGGGGCTCTTCGATCTGCCTGTTCTCGGCCCGTTCTCCTGCTGGTTTGATCATTCTGATCAGGGAGCCGTCGTGCGGTGGTTCGCTATTGGTAACATAGACTTTGCCGTCTTTGTCCTTCCAGGCATACATCGTTTTGGAAGGATCAATGGTTTCGGCCGTATTCACCCGCAGGATCAGAAAGAGGACAGAAAGAACAATTAGTGCTGCACAACCACCGATCACGTACCATTTCATAGGCATTTCCTTTCTTTTCGCTTGTTGTGGATTAATATCTCGTTAATAGAATGGACCGCTTGGCAAGTCAAGTTGAGCGGAGTGCGAAAATCTTCCGGAGTGAACGTCCTCGACTACCTGTTTGACAAGTGCTCACCGGCTTGCTACATTGAGCTGGGCCACTGGAAATATGCCCGGAAATGCAGGTTGGGACCGTCATATCAGTCCTGATACAGTTGAAATGCGGGGGACCTTTCGGTCTCCCTTTCATCGAAGAAGGCCATGTCACATTCTCATCGTTTTGTCGGATTTGTCCTGTTGGTCATGTTGAATGCGCTCTTGCTGCTGCCCCTTTTCAGACCAAACCTGGACTTGATCGATAAAGACGATGAAACCTGGTATATCAACAGCGGTCGGTCCCTGGTCCATGGTTATCTGCCAGATTATGCGCACAGCCCGCTCTCGGCCTTTTTTTATGCTCTGCTTTACCTGCCTTTCGAGCAGACCGACTTCTGGCTGGTCCATATGTGCAGCGTGGGCCGGTTCATCCTGTTTGTCCTGTCCTGGGTAAGTTTTGGCTTGATCTGCCTCCGCTTCAAGCCGGATTTAGCCATAATCTCGCTGGCCCTTATGTTCATCTCACCGGTCCTGATCAACATGATCTGGAACCCTTCCGATCTCCTTTTCACCATTTGTGCCGCTCTCGCGTTCTGGCAGACCTTGTCATTCCTGCAGACCAGGCTCCAGCGCCATGTCTGCTTGGCTTCATTTTGTATCGGCTTGTCAGCCCTGGCCCGGAGCGACGGATTATGTCTATGTGCCGTGTTCATCGTGTTCGTCCTCGGTCTGCGTTCTCGTTCGAGAGGATATACGCTCATGGCGGCTATCCTGCCGTTCAGCCTGGTCTTGTCGGCTTATGGCCTGATCTATTACCTGAAATACGACGATTGCCGGCTTCAGATTAAAGAACGGACCTATCTGGCTTTTGAACAGGGACAAGGCGTCCTCTATTCGGAACAGTATGAGCATGGTAATATATTCTATGAAGGCCAAATTACCGCTCGAAAGCTGTACGGCACTCCCGAGCAGAACAATCACTCAGTTTTCCGAGCGATAAGCCGGAATCCGAAGCGGTTTCTCGAGCGTTTGGCACGCACTATCCGCTCGATTCCTGAGCGGGTGTTGGTCAGCTTTGGCGAAGTACATGGCTGGCTCAGCACCGTGAACAGTTTTGGTAAAGGTCTGGGGCTGATCATGATGTTATTGGCTCTTCGTGGTTTGATCAGCTTGATCGAATATAAGCATTATGCTCAACTGGCCCTTATCATGCTCTGGCCGTTGCATTTACTGCCTTATCTCCTGACTTTTTTCAGGGATAATTACTTTCTGTTTGATTACTATATCGTTATCTATCTGGCTTCTCAGGGCATCGAACGAGTCGTCGCTGCGGAACAACACCTTCGCGAAAAACTGCTCTGGGGGCTGATCCTGGTAAGTTTGAGTCTCTACGGTTTCAGCGCAGCACGACCGCTCCTGTCCTGTTCGACCCTGATCTTTTTGCTCGGTCTGGGCCTGATCTGGCTGATTCAAAAATACAACAGGTCCGGGCAGCAGAATATCCTGGTCGGACCACTTATGGTCATCGTCCTGCTGCTCTGCATGAGGGGCAGTTTCCCTCTACCCAACCATGCTGCTCATAACCTGTCTCCCTCAGAAAAGTCAGTCTTGTTTCTGAAACAGCATTTTAGTGCCGATACTAAAATAGCTGGCGTGACCTCTTCTATCATCCTGTGCGCCGACATGGAACCGGTTTATCTGTCCATCGAATTGCGTGCTCTGACAACGGAACAAGCCCTGCTGGACTGGTTGCAAGAAAAACAGGTCCGGGCTGTCCTGCTCGATGCTACACTCGAATTCGAGCAACCCGAGCTTTATCATCTCCTCAAAAATCAGGTCGGCCAGTCTTTCACAACGGTGTATCACGATCCCCAGGCTTGCCTCTCGATCATCGAGTTTGTTCACCAAGCTAAGTGATGATCTATATTTTCAGTCAGACAGTTCGAATGTTAACCAGTAATACTGCTCATGCTGACCATCTTCTTCTATGATTGTAAAATGATGCTGCCGGGCAATCTCGTGCATCTCTGCCTGAGAAAAATGCACGCCGTTCCATGTTGTCCCATCCTCGGGATTCTTTGAACTCTGACCATGGACCTGAAAGCGGAACAGAGACCCGCCTTTCAGAACGCGGCTCACCTCCTGGATGTATTGATAAATAATTTCTTTGTCAGGAATGTGCTGGAAAACAATGTAGGAACAACAAAAATCAAAAGAACCGTTTTTCAATATGCTTAAATCCGAACCACTGTTCACATAAAATTCGCACCGGGGCGCATCACGACACTGAATACGAGCCCGTTCAATCATCTCCGTCGAAACATCAACTCCGACGGCCCTGCCGAATATCCGGCTCATCGGTTTTGTAATCCGCCCAATTCCACAACCAATTTCAAGTACACTCAATTCTGATGGCGACCGACCGCCGCAGATCCTTCTAAATCGATCGCCATCATACTGGATTATACTCCGACAATCTTCCTGACCCGATCGCCAAAATTCCTCTTCAGTCTGATGATACGACGATCTAATAAAAAAACGATCATTCTGGCGGGCCCGGTCATCCCAATCACGCTTCATCCTCTCTGCAAGCGGTAAGTCCGCATCGCTTCCCTTGATCAATTGCCGGAAAATGTATTCCTCCGAATCCTGAAATATGCGAGATATATCCCCGGGTTCCAGAACACCCGTGGATAACTGCTCGAGTTAGAAGTGCATAGCGGCATCATCAGGCTCCCGACCCAAATAACGCCTGTATGCCGCAATGAGTATCTGCCGGAAATCGTGCTGTTCAGTCATCTGAACCACTCCTATAAAAAATCGCGATCGACTTTGGCCAGATTGGGCTGGCGAAAACGATACAGATGAGGAGGCCGTCCTCCCTGACTGCCTACAGCTTCATCCAGCGTGCCTGTCCGTTCGATCAAGCCTATCTTGAGCAATTTCATCCTGAAATTGGTCCGATTGATCTTTTGACCGAGAACAGCCTCATAGATCGCCTGCACCTCCTCGATCCGAAAGTGATCGGGCAAAAGCCGGCCAGCGATATTGGTGTAACGCAACTTGCCCTGTAACCGCTCCACACCCATGCGAATGATCTCTTCATGATCAAATGGCAAAGAACCGTCTGACAAAGTCCGATACCTTTGCCAAACCCTATTCCCGACTCGTTCACCACTCTGGGACCGTTCCAATCCCAAAAATGCCATGCTGATCGTTCGACCACGTGGATCACGATACAAGGCATCAAAAACCGCTAATTGCTCGAGATATATTCGATTTATTCCACTTTCATCATAACCGGCTTTGATACCTAATGCCCTGTGTGCCGCCTGAAGCAAGGTCTCATCTGTCCCAATCGCTACGCCCGGCAATGAACGAGCCCCGCTGAACGGCTCCTCCTGACGTACCGGTAACAGAACATACAATTCACCTTGCCAGACCGTCAGAACTACCACATCAACCGCCAGGACCAACTTAAATATCTGACCCTTTTTAGTGTGCATGAATAACCTACCTGTTTTTTGTCCCCCCTCGATCGAGATTTATTGAAAAATAATAATAAAAAAACGGCACCTTTGTCAAGTACTCTGTTTGATCAATTCTGGAGATAGAAGATAGGAGACAGAAGATAGAAGACAGAAGATAGAAAAACAGGAGTCAGCCTGCCCCGAGTCCGGTCGAGGGTGAGACAGAAGACTTAGGACAGGACATTCGTACCAATCGTCTGAAGTGTAGAAGAGTATCTGGCTCAGAACGTGATGACTATCGTCTTTTAGGCCATGAACCGGCTCTGTCCCCCGCTGGCGGGGGTCGGGGGGTGGAATTCTCAAGCAATGATCAATAACACGCACCGATTGGCAGAAGCAATCCCAGACCTCCTCCAATGGTAAGGCAAGAAAAAGGAGACGGAAATTAGAGCTATGTTGTGAAATCTCCCGGCCTCCCTATCGATCGATTCCTTCTTAGTGAGCTTTTTCACTTGACAAATGATTCAAGTAATATTATATTATAATTAAACAGAGATTTACAAGGAGGTTGTCATGAGAAATATAAAGGTAAATAATGATAAAATGATATTTAATAATAGTGGAATTACGGGAGGTGAGGTGCGGGAGGGGGTCGGCGATTGTCCGGTAGGTAAGGAAAGGGCCAGTGTCGGGGAGACGTGTTCCGGGTGGTGGTCTGAAGACGATCCACGGCGGCCTTACGATCCGGATTTGATTTTTCGAACGGGTTTACGTTGGCATCATCTGTCGAACACGGCATATCCGATTGGTCATCGGCGGACCATTTGGAGTTATCGTCAGTCGGACCCCGAAGTTCAGCGTTATTTGCTGAAAGCGGGTTTGGAGAGGAGTGGTCGGATGAGTTTATATATACACATTCCTTTTTGTGAGCGTCGATGTCGTTATTGTGAGTATACGGTGGTCGAGAATCACACCGAGGCGGATATGCAGTTGTATCAACGTTCATTACTGGCCGAACTGGATCTGTATGCGAGTTTACTGGAAATATCGAGGCTCGAGCTGGTCGGTTTTGATATAGGTGGTGGTACACCTTTGCTGTGTCGGGCTGATTTTTTGAGTAGATTGATCGAGCGGGTCAGGTCTCATTTCAAGATAGGTTCAGGTTTTGGAATCAGTATTGAAACGACGCCCAAGCTTGCCGCTGAAAGGCCTGAGCGATTAGGATTGGTCCGGGCGGCGGGTGTGGAGCGAATTTCGATGGGGTTGCAGATGATCAATCCTCGTTTATTGGCGGAGTATGGTCGTTCGATGAATCGGGTTGGTTACAATAGACAAGCGGTTGAGAACATACGAGCGGCCGGTTTCGAGTTGTTAAACATCGATCTGATGTATGGTTTTGCCAGTCAGACTATAGCTGATTTCCGGCGTTCGCTTGAATATACGCTTAATCTAGCTCCCGAGTATATCACCTTGTATCGGATGCGTTACAAGGGGACAGTCATCGAAGCGGAATCGAGTGCAATCGAGTTATCCCGGGTCATGGCCATGTATGCAATGGCGTCCGAGTTGTTGAACGGTGCAGGTTATCAAGCTCAACCGGGCAAGAACACGTTCAGTCGGCGGATGAGTGATCCGGGGACCAGTGCCTATCTGACGGAGCGGGTCTTGTACAGCACGCCGTATCTTGGTTTGGGCTTGGGAGCCCAGACTTTTACCAATACCATTCTGGCCTATAATTGCGGCGCTGCGGAGAAGCGTCTTCCTCGATATGTCCGGGCAATCGAAGCGGGCAGATTGCCGATTCAGGACCTCTATCATCTGCCTCTGGCCGAGAATATGGCCAAGATGATTTCGGTCTCGTTCTATTTCGGACAGATTCATTTAGCGGCCTTTCGGGACACATTCGGTTTTCACGTGGAGCAATGGTTTCCCGAGGAGGTCAAGTATGTCCTCGAACATGATCTGATGGAATATGCCGGGCCGGTCCTCCGATTGACGAGTAAGGGTGCCCTTCATTTCAACGGAGTGATTGCTCTGTTTTATTCGGACCGGGTCAAGCAGTACTTATTGGGTCTGGGGGAGGAGAAATCATGACCAGGTATGCGTTTGCAAGCATTCTCTTGAGTGGTTCCTGCAATCTGCGTTGTCCGGATTGTATCGGACGATCAAATGGCTTCGATGGATTGCCGAGTAATGTATCCGAGTTCCCGCTCAGGGGGCTCGACCGATTTATCGATCTACTGACCCGTCATAAAATCAACCAGATTTCTTTGACCGGGACCAATACCGAGCCGCAACTCTACAGGTATGAGCCGGAACTGTTGACATTGCTGCGAAGTTCTCTGCCCGGGGTCAGGGTATCGCTGCACACAAATGGGACCATGGCCCTGAGAAAATCGGCCATTTTCAATGCTTATGATCGGGTTACGGTGTCATTGCCTTCATTCCGACCCGAGACCTATGCTCGCATGACCGGCTCTACTGTTATGCCGGACTGGTCAAGCATTTTCAAAATGGCGACTGTCCCCCTTAAAGTCTCGGTTCTGATCACGGACGACAATCGGGACGAGCTTGACCAGATAATGGAACGCTGTCAGGCAGAAGGCATACGACGTTTGGTTTTCAGACAATTGTATGGGGCCTCGAACAAGATTGACCCGTTGTATGGGAAGAGGCCGGTCCGTTATTTTGGAGGGAACCCGGTCTATCGGTGTGGTAATATGGAGATCACGGTTTGGGATTTCAGGCGGACACGTCTGTCATGTTTCAATTTGTTCAGTGACGGAAGGATATCAGCAGAATACACACTCATGGGAAGGGGAGGACAGCATGGGTCCGTTTGCGATTAATTTCGAGCACATCGAAGCTGAACGATCTATCAGGACTGTTTGTGCCTATCTGGGTTCTTTTGATCCGCCTCATCGGGCCCATCAATGGATCGCGAATTATCTGGCCGATCGATTTGACCTGGTCTTGCTGCTTGTTCCGGTAATTCATTTCGAGAAACAGATCAGCTTTCCCGGGAATGCCCTGCCCGAGCAAAGGCTTGAAATGCTCCGCTTCCTCTGTCAGGAGAAGCAGGACCGCTTGCGGTATGGGCTTAGTCCCAGGATACTTTTCATCGAACTCGAGCAGTTTCTTCAGTGTATCTGGCCTTGGGCGGCTGTATATTTGGGCATGGGCAGCGAAACATATGGGAAACTGCTTGAGTCCCGCGACTATTATCAACGCATTGGTAAAGTCTGGACTGAATTCGAACAGAACCGGCTAGCTGACCTGGTCCGGCGGACCCTGGTTTTTAATCGAAAGAGGTCCATCAGCGGCGGAATCTGTCTGCCACATGAATTCAAGAAACTTTCCTCGACGGGGATCAGAAATCGCGTCGCTCAAATGCATGCTCGACATGTTTCGCCAAACGAATGGCCTGTTCTTTTTGCGGACTCGCTGATCGAGCCGGTTGTGGATTATATTTACAGTCAAGGTCTCTATCGTGATTGTTCTCGGTCGTCCTGAGGATTGATATCCCGATGGCCTGTGCTCCAAAATCATTTCAGATGTGTCGAACAGTTTCGCAGCTTCATATCTGAACCAGCACAATACCGTATTCCAAACAAGTACGAACATGAAAAAGCTGAAGACGGTGTCACAATCTGAGAGACAGTATGTCTAAGAAAAGAAAGAGAGTGTGACAACGAGATAGATGACAAATACCCGGTTCTGGATATGAGTGGACCAGGTCTGGATTTAGACTCTTGAATATGTTAAACTTATAACAGGGGCAGAGTAATGGATCTGCCCCAGAATGGAAAGCATATGCGGATAATGCCGGCACTTCTAATCATGATGGTTCTTCTGGTCGGATCGGGCTGCGCGACGCACTTCAGCTATATTTACTCGGATGATGACCTCAAGACGATCCTGCAGGAACGTCTCGATGCACCTGAGCAAGAGCAGATGGTCTATCCCTTCGAAGCAAACGAGGAAATGCAGATTTTTGCCCGACGGATCACCTTGACGGCCCATGGGACCAAGGCCAAATGCCGGAGACTGGTCGAGGGTATTTTGAACAAATCTCAGTTGAATGTTCGTTACAGCAAGTATCAGACGAAAACAGCCCAGGCCCTTTATTATGAAGGTGAAGGCAATTGTCTGGCCTATACAAATCTATTTGTCTCGCTGGCCCGCTCGATCGGTTTACGGGCACTTTTTGCCGATGCTTCCCTATTGATTCATGACATCGAGGAGAAGGAAGGGGTCATTGTCAATAATGGCCATATCTGTGCTGTGGTTTATGCCGAACCGGAATTTATTTTCGTTGATTTTTCGAGCAGGCTCCTCAAACACATGGTTGGTTATACGATGATTAATGATATTGAGGCTATTGCCCACTATTATAACAACCTGGGTTACGAAAAGCGGACGATTGCTCAGGCCGAGCAATCCAACAAAGACAATCGTGAGGGAATCGAGGATTTCGAGCTATCGGTAAAAATCTGTCCTGATTTTTATCGTGGTTACAACAATCTCGGGGTTGTCTATCAACAAATCGGTGATCTTGATCGCGCTATCGAAAATTACCAGAAAGCCCTGATCATCAATCCTGATTTCTCATCCGGTTACGCTAATCTGGGCATGATATATTATCAGAGGAACGAGTTGGAACGGGCCAGAAAGTTTTTCCGCAAAGCGATCAGTTTCAACCAGGATAACCATTTCAATTATTATTACCTTGGTATGATCGCATTGAAAAACAACAATCTTGATGAATCCAAAAAGTACTTCCAGAAAGCGATCGGTATCAAGGATAATTTCTCATTAGCCCATTTTTATCTGAGTAAAGTCTACCGTCTCCAGGGTGAAACGGAAAAAGCACAGAAGGAATCGGAACTCTCCCAGCTATCGTCGCAACAATCCACGACTGAATAGGAATGTTACCGAGGTTCGAAACGGGCGGTAAAATGCCGTAACACGCCTGGATCATAGACGATTTTCAAACCTTTCAGAGACTGACGTCGCTGATACAACGAGATGATCGCCTCGGAGATGAAACGCATATGGGAATTAGTATAGACGCGACGTGGAATGGCTAACCGGACCAGTTCGAGTTCAGGATAGTGCCATTCTCCCGTCTGTTTGTCCTGATGAGCAAACATGACACTGCCGATCTCGACAGACCTGATCCCTGCCTCGAGATACAGTTCACAGACAAAAACCTGTCCGGGGAACTGGCTGGGTGGAATATGGGCCAGGAATGTTTTCGCATCGACATAGACCGCATGACCGCCAAAGGGCTGGATAACAGGCACGCCAGCGTCAGTCAATAGTTTACCGAGAAAAGCGACCTGTCCGGTCCTGAATTCAAGATAATCCTCGTGCAAGACATCTTCGAGACCGCGAGCGATCGCTTCAAGGTCTCGACCGGCCAGACCACCATAAGTCGGGAAACCTTCAATCAGGATCAAGGACTGTCGGAGTCGGTCCGCCCAATCCTTATTATTCATGGCTAAAAAACCACCGATATTGACCAGTGCATCCTTTTTCGCACTCATCGTGCACCCATCGGCATATGAAAACATCTCGTGGGCGATCTGTTCGATGGATTTATTCTCGAAACCGGGCTCGCGACGCTTGATGAAAAAAGCGTTCTCGGCAAATCGACATGCATCAAGGAAAAGGGGCAGATTGTAACGATGGACCACTTCACTCACTGCCCGGATATTGGCCATGGAGACCGGGTGTCCACCCATGCTATTATTAGTCACAGTCAGCATGACCAGGGGGATATTATCCGTGCCCTGCTGCAATAATTGTTCGAGTTTAGCCACGTCCATATTGCCTTTAAATGGGTAACGACTCGACAGGTCCGTTGCTTCCGGTATCTGCAGGTCCAGAGCTTCACAGCCACATGTCTCGACATTGGCTCGGGTCGTATCGAAATGCGTATTCGAAGGAACACGATCGCCCTTCTTCAGAATTGTACTGAACAGAAGGTGCTCGGCTGCCCGGCCTTGATGGGTCGGAATGACTTCATCATATCCCGTGATCCGCTGGATCTGTTCACGAAAATGGCGGAAACTGACACTGCCCGCATAGGACTCATCACCCATCATGATCCCGGCCCACTGGTAATCACTCATGGCCGATGTTCCGCTGTCGGTCAACAAATCGATGTAAATCTCATCCGCTGGTACCAAAAATACATTATAACCGGCCCGTTCGAGGGCCTGACGTCGCTCTTCAGCCGATATACGTCGAATCGGCTCGACTGACTTAATCTTGAAAGGTTCTATTGGCTCGTACAAAACTCAACCTCCTGCTCGTGATCAGTGTCCTGGTCCTTTTCACAATGTTCTATTCTTTGAATTTGTCGTAAGAATAACGATAGTATTTCAAAAGAACCTAAATAGCAATACCAACTCCATTTGAGCTATGTGCGATGTCTCGGTTTTGATTTTCTGGATGATGGCACATAGAAGGCCCCAGGAGTTTCGAGCGAAGCA
>JAFGSJ010000140.1 GCA_016934675.1 bacterium
CGGCTGATAAGATGGTAATACCCGTCCCGCGGGTCCTCATACTTCAATCTCGCTCGACGTGCCATGATCCTTCCCCCTTTCTTCATGGTATAGAAACATAAACAACATACAGCATTGTAAATCTTATGTCAATTGAAGTTGTCTGTCCCCGATATACCGAGATAAATTTTAACTTTTTTCCTTTCTGTGATAAAAGATCAGAATAAAAGAATGACGATCTCATCAAAAGGGAGTTGGATGGTTGGATGGAGCCCAAAGGCGCGTATATGGGAGTGAGAATTGCTCAGCATAGATCGACACTGCTGATTGTAGTACTGATATATTTCATTGTCACTTTCCTCATTGTGTATCAACCCGTTGGTTTTTTTGAGCCTGACGAGTTCTGTTACTATTTTTCAGCACGCAATTTTCAGGAAGGGCGGCTGTCCCTGACTGCTGATGAATTAAGTCGTCAGCGACATGAAGCCGGTACGATTAGTCCACTCTGGCCCCATGACTTGGGTTATGTTCACTATAAAGACCATTATGTTCTGGTCAAAGCCCCGGGATATTCTTCGTTTTTAGCGATGCTGCGCGTTTTCGGGATAGAAAGGCTGGCCAATATAGTGCTTGCCGGGGCTTCGGTCTTGGTTTTATTGTGGTCAGGATTATATTGTTTTCAAACGAAGAGTGAGATCATAACCGCGACATACCTGTTGCTTATGACCCCTATCAGCCTGATAATGCACTATCGGGTCTATATGTCAGATTATGCGTCCGCTGCAGTCCTATTTCTTGGTGGAATGCTGGTCTTGATCAGAGATTCAGCATGGATTCCCAGTCGTTGGTTGGATATCTGTCTTCATCTTGCGACAGGTTTTTTACTCGGTTCAGCTCTGGTTCTACGCTTTACTAACGGTCTCACGGTCCTTTTTTTAGTCGTTGTCCATCTCTATTTCACGTATAAGCCACGCTGTGGCACGCAATTCTTTAAATTCTGGACCGGAATTTCATTGTTTCTCATGGCATTTCTTATGCCTGTCATGGCTTTATTCCATTATAATGTCCTTGTTTTCGGGAAAATGATGGCGACAGGCTATCAATTGCAGGACATACGCCCACAGGACACGACTTTCATTTTTCAGCAGATTCTCCGGGGATACTGGTTGAATGTCTATGGGACCATTATCCGGAACCTTACAGTTCTACCGGAAATACTGATAACCGGGATGCCGTGGATAGTATTGGTTCCCGCAGCCATGATCTGGGGATACCGTCATCTTGACCGCAGGCTCTATTGCATACTGGCCGGTTGGATCGTGACGGTCTGTCTGGTATATTTCCAATACCGGATGCTGATGCCCCATAGTTTCGTTATCATTTCAAGAATGTATTTGCCATTGATTGGACCCTCGGTCATACTCATTGCCCTGTATGTGCACCAGATCCATCAAAAGGCTCCAGCAGTGACTCTGGTCTTGGTCACCGTGATCAGCATCGTGCATTTTATGTTTTTTTTAGCCCAGGTAGGAGTGCCCTTCTTTGGACTTTTACCAGAGACCCTTTTTGCCCCGGTCCGAGACGTTCTTGGCCTTTTTTATCCAATTCCTAGCCCTGGACATTGATCATGCGACCGTGGAAAAGATTGATTGTCATAGCGTTGCCCTATTGCATCTGGCTTGGACTCGTAGCTATTCCAACATCTCGCATTGTGCTCCCTGATGCTCTGCAGACACTACTCATGGGCGAAAAGTTGCGCGCTGGTTTTCATGAAATCCAATCGAACGATACTGCAAGCTCCAATTCATTCAAAAATGCACGGTTAATCCGGCGGGGTTCATTCAGAAAAGAATGGTTTCCCTTACCTCAGAATCAGGAACAATCAGTCGAAAGAGTGGTCACGATCGGGCCTGATAGCACACATATGAGTCGTGCGGAAAGACCAATTGAGCCGGATCTGCACGTCTATACCTTGAATATTGTCTTGGCTATGTTTTATGCGGCTGATCTCGAAGCATGGTATTTATTTCTGGTGTTACTGCCCTTACTGATCATGTTCGTGTATCTCATCACACTATCTGATCCGAAGCATGATCCTTTCATCCTGTCAATTCTGGTGATTTTCTGCCCTGTTTTTTTGTTCTACAGTTATCATCGAATGTCAATCGATTGCCTGAACGTATTGTGTTTAGGGCTCTTCGTCGGTTCCTTTTTGGTCTGGTGGCGACATATTCATAATCGGGACTGGAGCTGGGGTTGGAAGCACTACAGTACTATTGCCGCCACTCTCGGCCTATTGTCCATAGTGATGATCACCGGAGACCCCTTGAACAGTCTGATATTGCTTGTTGTCGTGGTGACATTTGCACAAATGACCATGGACCAGGATTTGTATGTTTCTCGTTCAAGCTGGCTGAATCTATGTGCACTCATCATATTTCCCACTTTCTTTTTTCTCATTCTCGGACCTCATCGATTAGTAGATTTTTTTCGAGCGCATCCATCGATACATTCATATGAATTCATGGATTTTTGCGCTATGACCGATCGGGAATTCCGGCCACTTGCCCTGATTGTAACCAATTGTTACCTTATGATCAGGTCGTTCCTGTTGGCCATGCCTCTGTTATTGCCCGCGGTTTTCGGCTTCATTGTACTCAGGGAAAGAGATCGTTCCTTATTCAATGTTTTCATTATCATTGTTGTCGTGAAAACAGTTCCTTTTCTATTCGCAGCCAATCTCGAATTTCCCCATTACCTGTTGACAGGAAGAATCTTGTTGCCTCTGTTACCATTTCTGGTGGTCCCGGCCTCACTCTGGCTATCATCTCGCCCTCGTTCTGAAAGATGTGCTTATCTTTTTTCTATTGTATTGATTGCCTGTGCAGCCTATTTCTTTTTCTTAGCCCGAATGAGAATCGATCTTTTCAACATCGGATTAATGGAAGCGTTGGATAAAAATTTCACGAGGATGTATCTGGTTTTTCAAAGACTTGACTGTTTTTTTTAACTGTGCTCGATGGTCTCTATTGTGTATCTCTGAAAACAGGCTAAAATAATGAAACGTCCCGGAGTCAGCGTCGTCATACCGGTAAAAAATGCCGAGTCTACACTAGCGCATTGTTTGGATTGTGTCACTCGAGAATCTGGGTTTGTTCATGAAATTATCATTGTTGATGATGGCTCGAATGATCGGTCCGAGGAGATAGCTCACAACTATCAGTTGGTTCGAGTAGTCAGGACCGATGAGACGCGGCGGGGTGTATCCCGGGCCCGAAATGCGGGCGCCCGTGAAGCACAAGGCGATATTGTTTTATTCATTGATTCTGACGTGCTTTTAAAGCCAGGTTCGATTGAACTGCTTGCCAGTATTTTCCAGGAACAAGCCCTTAATGCAGTGGTTGGATTATTGGACCCGGACTCCTATTACCGCAATTTCGCCAGTGATTATAAAAATCTCTGGATGCACTATACCTACAAGATTCAACCGCGTGAAACGTCGCTCTTTTATACCAGTATCGCAGCCATTCGACGTTCTTTATTCAACGAATTGGGTGGTTTTGACGAGGCATATCGAAGGCCAGGCCTCGAGGATACTGCTTTTGGGAATAAGCTCTTCGCCAGCGGTCATTCAGTCCGCCTTATACCCGAATTGCAGGCAATTCATGTTAAAAAGTATACCCTAGTCGACATCTTAAAGCTCGATTATCAACGTGCGAAAGCTTTGGTCAAAATCCAATTACGTAAGGGATTGGCCGGATTAAAAACAGGCAACAAATCTTCTGTGCCTCTCACTTTTATTCTATCTATTGTCCCTGGTTTTCTGGCTGGAGTACTCTTTTTCATCGCTTTGCTTTGGCAGGACCATGTCGCTCTGTTCAGCTCATTACTTCTTGTTGCGCTCACCCTTTTCTTGAATCGGGACATACTGAGCTTTCTCTTCAAGCAGCGTGGTTGTATTTTTCTGATCAAAACCATACTTTTTTTGTTAGTTGATAGTACGGTGCTTATGTTCGGGATCATCATGGCTCTCATAGAATATGCTTTGGGCAAACGTTACTGACGACAGAAAGGATTTGTGATGACTAATTTTGTGAAATATGCCCATTTTGCCAAACACATCGTCAGCAAGAAAGGGGCACTACCGATCTACCTTGTCTTTTTCGTTACGGAGCGATGTCTGGCCCATTGTAAACACTGCTTGCTCGGTCAGAAACGACAGGGGCTCAAAGAATTGACCATAGATGAGATCGAGAAAATCAGTCGTTCGTTGGATAAGATTCTCTTTCTGCTGCCAACGGGTGGTGAGCCCTTTTTGCGGGAGGACATCGCTGAAATTGTCCAGATTTTTTATCGTAATAATGCTGCAGCGAATGTCGGGATTCCCACGAATGGTTATCTGACAGAGTCGATTATCAAATCAGTGTCGACAATTTTAAAGACATGCCCGAAGGTCGATTTGGCTGTCGATGTTTCATTTGATGGTGTGGGGTCCAAGCATGACGAGATCAGGGGTGTTCCCGGTTTGTTCGAGCGTGCCGTCACCACCTATCGGGAATTGGCTTCTTTAAAAAAGCATTATCCTCGCTTCAATCTCAATGTCGGGGTAACAGTGTCGCGTTATAATCAGGATGATCTGACGGAATTATATGAATTCCTGACAAAAGAACTCGGCGTTGCGACCATCAATCACCTCCTGGTTCGCGGTAATCCGGCGGACACCAATTCTAAGGGTGTCGATCCCGATAAATACAAAGCTTTCAGTGATCTTCTGGAACGCGGCGCAAAAGATTCGACTCTGACCGGCTATCATAGTTACTCTTTTTCTGATTTCGTCAATGCCGTCAGAATAGTCCGTCAAGGTGTTATCGACCGTATGACCAGAACTGACCAACAGCAATTACCCTGCTATGCGGGTTCGCTTGGAGGGGTCCTGCTCTCGAATGGAGATGTTTTTCCCTGCGAATTACTCGACCAACAGATCGGGAATGTCCGTGATGTTGATTATGATTTCAGAAAGCTCTGGTTCAGCCCTCGTAATGATGAAATCCGAGAATGGATAAAAACGAATAAATGTCATTGCACCTATGAATGTTTCTTGACACTCAGCGTTTTCTTCACGCCTTCGAGTCTGGCTCAAGTTTTCATGGAGTATCTTACCTTAAAGGGAAATCGGTTATTGCATCGTGGATGATTCAAAGAGACTTGAACGGGACCAGGGACTCAGAGCACTTGAACGTGGCCGTAATCATTTGTTTCCTTTGGACGGAGGCAATAATTTCATGGCTTCGCGCGCATGCAGTTCAAATTTCAGAAGGATCGATGAGCAGTGAAAATTTCAGTAGTCATTCCTGTATATAATGCCGCTCAAGAGATAGCTGTCACTCTCGAACACCTGCTCCGCTCCGATTATCGAAATTTCGAGGTCATTTGCGTTGATGATGCCTCAACTGATCAGACCTGCGATGTCGTGACCAGATTCCCAGTCCGGCTCGAGCGTCAGAATATAAATAGTGGTGCGGCGCGTGCCCGAAACAGGGGTAGTCGCGTTGCTTCAGGGGAAATACTCTTTTTTATTGATGCGGATGTCAGGATCGGGCCAGAAGTCCTGGGCTTGATTGCTGATGCCTTTGCAGGGGACTCGGCAATTGCCGCCTTAGTGGGAGCGTATACCCCGGAACAACCTGTTCCTTCTTTCTATGCTCATTACCAGAATTTTTATACCTTTTTCAATCATGACAAATGTCTTAAAGGTCCCCTCGGTCCCATTTCATGGTTCTGGACCGCTTGTGGAGCTATCAGACGTTCGGTCTTTGAACAAATGGGGGGATTTCGAGAAATTTACATCGGGGCCAGTGCAGAGGACATGGACCTTGGCTATCGTCTGTCCGATGCCGGCTATACCATACTGCTCAATAAGAAAATCGAAGTTGTCCATGCCCATCACCATTCATTTAAGACTATTCTTCGTAACAATATAAAAAAAGCAGCAGCATGGGGAGAATTATACTTGCGGAAAAACTGGAGCGGAAGATATAAACACGGCTTTACCAGTACCCGTAATTATGCAACAATGGTTTTGGTGGCCTTGCTGACTTTAGCTCTACCCGCCATCTTTCTGAGTCATCGGGCCATCGTCGCCGGTGTGATTATTGTGGGGGCTATTATCCTGATCAACCAGGAATTTTATCGGCTGATGTGCAGGTATCGCGGTGTCGTATTTTTAATAAAAGCCATCCCCTTTCATATTTTGGCTACTTTCTGTGCTGGATTAGGTGGTATTGTGGCAATTTTCAGACGACTGACGGGTCGAGAGGGCGATGTATCGTGAGCTATATATGATCCGTTCTTGAAGTTGCCAGGTCCTTCTGTTCGCTACAGCACAGTCGGACTTAATATCCGCAAATGTCCCACCTTTTATTCCCTCGCTTTGAGATTGAAAACTATTGGGCATTGAACAGTGTTTATTTTTCAGCTATAAGAAAGGTAAAGTGAGGATGTAACTGCCGGGAATGTTCCAATAATACAGGATTCACCGCTTAGCCGAACAGAGTGGAGAGTGCAGATGGACTCGGAAAAACTCATTTCGTGTATCGAGGTCATTCGTGGCCCTGATCAGACCAAGGTTTTTTTACTCAACAAACCCGTTTCGATTATCGGTCGAAGCTGGTACTGTGATATCAGCCTTAACGACGCATCAGCATCTCGCCAGCATGCTCAACTCTCCTTTGATGAAGGTCCGCAGGGGGACCTCTTTCTGAAGGACCTCAACAGCAGTAACGGCGTTTTTCTCAATAAGGAAAGAGTTTCTTATGCGAAAGTTGCCCTGGGAGATGAAATTCTGGTCGGCAGGAGTGTTCTGCACTATCATCGGCTGACGCGCGAAGAACTAGCCAATAGCGGTTGTCAGGTCCAACGGGAAGATATCGAGTACATTCCCTCGAAAGGGAAACTACTGGCAACTGTTAATGTGGATCAGGAAATACCAGACCAGGTTCGATCGTCTGACCAACAAAGCGTCGAGAAAATCGTCCGGTCTATGTTGCGTTTGAGTGAGGTCCTGGCCGGTCCCGATCGAATCGAACAGAAGATGGATACAGTGCTCTCGATTGTATTTGACGAAGTCAAAGCCGAAAGTGGGGTCATTCTTATCAGGGACCCAGCCAACGACAGACTCGAGCTCAAAGCGTTCAAACACAAAAGCGAGGATAGTCAGGCTTCCCCGTATAAAGTATCCTGGACCATCATCGAACGCTGCATGCAGGAACGGATTGGAATACTGGCCAATGATGCTCAAGTGGACCCGCGTTTCGATAAAGCTGAGAGTATTGTCCAGGGCAAATTCAGATCGGTAATTGCCTTGCCACTAATCCTACGGGATACGATCCAGGGGGTCATTTTTTTGAGTACGAGCCTGCAATCCGGTCTGTTCAGCTCAACCGATCTGGACTTTTTAATGGGACTGGCTCATCAAATGGCCTTGGTCATCGAGCACGATCAGACCATAAAGGCCCATCTGTTTCGTGAAAAAATGGCGGAGATGGGTGAGCTGATCTCCGGTCTTTCCTATTATCTCAAGAACATCCTGATCTCATTCTCATCGAGCCGTGAAATAATCGAAGAATCGCTGGTTCACGATCATATCGACTCTGTCCGAAAGGCCTGGCCGGGCATTACTGAAGCAGCGGATAAAATCCAGGACCTGGTCACAAATATGCTTTTTTTCGTCTCTGGACCCATGGCCACCCAAGAGAAAGTCGACCTCAACCAGATTATTCTCGAGATGCTCACCCTCTATAAACCGGTTATCGATCAAAGGAAGATCGAGCTGGTGACGGAACTCTCTGACAAGTTACCAGCATGTTCGTTCGACCGTGTCTCGCTGGCCCGGGCATTCCGAAACATCTTTCAAAATGCCCTTGAAGCCATCTGGGACTCAGAAAAACCTGCAATCAAGATCAGTACTCATTGGCTGGACAAAAAAAAACAGCTCGAGCTCAAAATCCATGATAATGGCTATGGAATTGCGCCTGAAAATTTCGATCGGATTTTTCATTATCTTTTCAGCACCAAAGGTGATGCGGGCACAGGTTTAGGCTTGTATATTGCGAAACAGATCATCGCCCAGCATCAGGGCTCGATTTCTGTCTTTTCCACACCTGATCAGGGCTGTGAAATGACTATCACCCTTCCCGCATCATAATCCGCAATCCGAATAGAGTACACCTGAGCGGACGGGCTCCTGTGTCTGGAATCGTGAAACGGCCTTCAGCTTCTAAATCGGCTGCTCAGGCGTAACTGTGCAAACCGACCAGCAGGTAATTAACCCCAAAATAGGTAAAGATGACCACGGCAAAACCGATCAGGGCAAGTATGGCAGAACGGGTGCCTTTCCAGCCGCGCTGCAGTCTTAGATGCAGAAAAAGGGCATAGACAAACCAGGTGATCAACGACCACGTTTCCTTGGGGTCCCAACTCCAGTATGTCCCCCAGGCATATTCGGCCCAGACCGCACCGGTAAAGATGCCAAGCGTCAGCATCGGAAATCCCACGGCTATGGCCTTGTAATTCAACTCATCGAGTATGGCGGCTTTTGGTAAAAAGGTGAGTGTGATCCGTCTGTTGGCACATGCTTGACTGTATAAAAAGAGAAGACTGACCCCGAAACTGATTGCAAAAGCACCATAACCCAAAAAACAGGTAATCACATGCGCCGTGAGCCAATTACTTTGCAGCGCCGGAATGAGGGGATCAATCTGGGTCGGTATATTGAAGATCGAGGTGAGTCCCAGAGTAATGGCCGCCAGCGGTGTCGCCACAATGCCTATAAAATGGTGACCGTAGCGCAGTTTGAGGACAAGCAGCAAGACGATGATGGTCCAGGCGAAAAAAACCATTGACTCATACATATTCGTCAGAGGAATCCGGCCATAACCAAGCTGATAGGATTCCAACCACCGTAAACCGAAGGCGCTGGTATGTACCAGAAGACCCAACCAGACCACCCCAGAAGTCATAAAGTGAATCTGTCGTTTCAGGTCAGGTCGATGAGTGACCAGAGCGACCATATGAAGCAGGAACGAAACTAAGTATATGATCATGGACAAACCAATTAATTTGTCACTCGACACGCTCTCCTCCACATTCAATTACTTTCCGATCGATACTCTCGAACTCTTGTTCCAAGGCCAACTGGTTCGCGTTTGTCTTTGCAGCCAGGGTCATCCGTGTTTTCGAGTGTCCCCGAATTTCAGTTTTTTCAAGGATGAAAAAATAGCGGCGGTGTGAGAGGAAAAACGCCAGGAAAATGCCCAATGACAGCAGAATACCGCCGACCCATATAAATGGAACGCCAGGGTCCTTGCTTACCTGAAGCCCTGTATAAAAGCCCCCGCTCGGAAAGAAGATACTGATCTTGTAACGCGTATTGTGCCTGCCCATATCCAGATCGGGAAACTTGGCAAATACCCAGAAAATATCCAAATCTTCACTCTCTTGCGAGATCCTGACCCGAGCTGCGGGATTGTTCATGGATTGCGAACGGCTACCAGCCTGACCGTTTACTCCGAGTATAAAATCGGGCTGGTAATCCACGATTTCAAAGAAAACCTCTGGATGGGCTGGATCAAAACTGTATTTCTGACCGAATTTCGCATGTAATCGATTGAGCACTATCTTCTTTTCACGGTCCTCGATCTCAACGATAAAAGAGTCGTTCTGCACATCAAAGGCATGTTGACCGTATGAGTGCTGATATATTTTGAAATGCTGCAATTGCAGCGGATGGTTGACCTCGATGGTCTGGCTTCGGACCACCCTGTCATTGATCAGGACCGTGAGATCGCTCAAATAGTCCTTTATCATGTCTGACTCGGGATAATACGTGATTCTGAAATCGTCGCAACGGACGACAAAGGGCATGGTACATTCAGCCCCGGTCCGTTGATCGTAGACAAGATCACTGGCCTGCCCGACCGATAATTGCATGACCCCCTTAAAACCCCAGATGTGTCCGATCAAGACCCCGATCGCAATGATCAACAGACTGAGATGGGTCACATAAAAACTGAAGCGACTCAGATTCCCCTTTTCACTTCGAAATAATTGCCGGCCACTCCCGTGATCAGATGGTGCACAAACATGTTCCAGATGGTATCCCTTTGCTCTCATTATCTCAGAAAGAAGGGGAACGATTTTTTCGTCTTCCATGGGGAAATGGTAGTGTCGACAGAGCTTGAGACGGTGCACAAAAGCGGTTTCAAAAGGACCGGTCTGATGTCGAGCAGCAACACGGATTGCAGGAAATTTGGTCCAACTGCAGATGATGATATTGACCATCAGGAGCAGCAAAAGTGAAACAAACCACCAACTCGTATAGACGTGATAATCCTGTAATCCTCCGGGCAGAAGTGGTGTGACTGTCCCCAGGATCGAGGCCAGTACCAACACCACAATCAGTATCACAGCCAATCTGGTCGAGGAAAAAAAACGCAGAAAAAGCTGGCCGTTCTGTTCCCGTTTTTCGCGATCCTGGTCCATAATCAGCTACTCAAAGTGTTAAAATGTCAGTCTCGTATATCCAGATTAGTTTACCGCACCACCCTCTTTCAAGTCGCTGATGTGTTTTCAGGATTATGTTCCGGAGCACCTTCCGTCGAATCTATGGCTGGTTTTGGGGTCGGGTTTCGGGAAACGGTCTGTCTTTTCATTGGGCGTGGCGGTCGTTTCTGCCACGACCCACCACTCGAGAAGGCCTGCCAGCCCCACTTCAGCCACTGAATGAGTGAGTAAGCGAGCCAGAGGGCCCAGACGAGCATAAGCACATGGTATACCCAGAGTGGGAGAGAGAGAACGGCCGGTTGGGGCATGTTCCCCTCGATCCGGTCTTGGAACCAGACCAATTGGTAAGCGGTCGAGCCATTCCCGGCTATTTGCATGTCTGGTTGTCCGAGCAAGCCCCGTTCGACTGCGGTATACAGCCCGATCAAAGCCCAGAATGTCCAGAAAACGAGAAAAATTTGAATCAGATTGAACACAAACCATGATACGGCGGGAGGAAACTTTTTCCTGACTCCGAGCACAAGCAACCAGCCCACGATGATCAGGGCCAGGATCGGGTTGACCTGGGTAAGTCCCAGTCCGAGCAGGAGCCAGTGGTATGTCCTCAGGGGCGTGAACGTCGTTCTGCCCAGGACGAATGCGGCAATTACCACGACTACCAGGTAACTCCAGAAAAGGACCGCGGGTCCCAGTTGTGGCCCCCAGGTCCAGAGTATCCAGCGGTTATGAGGCATCCTGATCGTTATCTGGGCATTGACAGCTTTGTCACCGACATTGATTTTCGAAGGTTGCAGAACCGCTTTGCTCTTGTTCTTCTCGTTCCAATCTATGCTGATGGTTTGCTGACCCGGTTTCAAAGGCAGGACCAGTTCCTGACCTTCGAGCCTGATCGGTTGACTGAGATCGTCAATTTTTACGGACTGCAGGTCTGAGCCGGGTGGCAAAGTCACGGTATGCTGCCCACCGCGACTGGTCCTGATCACAAGACTGAGTGCGGTGTTGTTGAAACGCAGGCCCGGGGTCCAGTTGAGTCGAGCGGCATCGATCGTGGTGACTTGGCCGGGCAAAGCCTGGGGCCGCGAAATGGTAATGCTGACTTCCTCACCGGGCCAGGGCCTCCATTCCGGCCGCCAATGCCCTTCCTGGTCCTGATGGTGAATGATCGGAATGCCTGCCAGCTCACAGTGCCAGATCGGGCTCGCGTCCAGTATCCAACTCTCGACCCAGGGCACTGATTGTGGTGCCTTCAGTTGAATGGCCGGACTAAGCTCAAGCGTCGATGTGAATTGTGTGCTTGCTACCTTGGGCGGTATGTTGATCTGTACCGAACCTGAACTGACATGAAAACCTTCGCTTACAACGGATTCGTTCTCGAGTAATGGCAGATTCAGCGAGATCGGAACATCGGCCGGCGTCAATTGGGTCACAGTCGTGTCGACCTGCCAGGTCAGCCCCAGATGAATCAGCCGCTCCACAGATAGAAACGGTGGCAATCCCCCGGTGCTCATCTCCCTTTCCTGATCATCACGTTCGAGTCTGGTCAAGACAATATTCGTTTCCAGACGTCCGTCATCATGAATGCCGGTCACTTCCCAATCCTGAGCACTGAAGGTAGCTCGTTTCGGTTTCAGAACAAATGGTATCTGGACGACCTTATCCGGATCAAGGTCCCCCAACATGATGATGGTATGGACCCCATCGGGAACAAGCACCCAGAGATGGCCCTCGCTATCCCGGGCCAGACCAAGTGCCGGTTCATTATCGATCAGAACGTGTTCGGGTAACCATGATTCTGCGGAACCGGGAAGAGGGACTGCCGTCTCAGCGCCTGCCTCGACCTCGATGAAAAGACGAAGACTCTCCTTCTCGACAGTCAGGTCGAGCCGGGGCAGATGAGCACAATGAGGAAGACAATCCGGTTGTTTCAGGAGCCGGTCCGCCAACTCGTTCAGAAGTTCTGGCGGAGGATAGACCTGGTCAGCCCGGACCGAGACGATCGGGCCAAACAGGCACAGGAGCAGCACCAGAGCAACCTGTTTGTGATTACCCAGCTTGAATGCGGGCAACCAGTTCTTCATATCGATCAATCCATACATCAGAACGGCCAACAGGAAGACCCGCACAAAGGCCAGCACGAGGTTGATTCTTGGTGAGAGGAGCCAGAGCCTGATCTGCTGGTCCTTGTCCACCGGCCCGTTCCAGGTTAAGCGATATGATTTCCAGGTCCAGTTCGGCAAGCCCGGACCGGTCTGATTCAAGGCATTCGGGTCCAGAGTTAGCACGGCCTGCTGTTTGTCGCTGGTTGACCAGCTCCTCTTTTCCTCTTTGTAACGATAGGAGGCTTGAGGCGATGGGGCTGCTTTTGACCGGGTCAGAAAGCTCATATCTTCTCCACCACCCTCCACACCAACCAATTTCTCCATTTCCTCTTCACGCAATTCGTCCATGACTTGACCTGACACGGCCTGCTCGAATTGATATGATCCCTGCGTCAGTTCGAGCTGTGGATAGACTCCCAGGCGGACCTGGTTGACCATGAACGGAATGGAGACAACCAGAAGGAAAACAAAGGCCGCTCCACCCCAACACAGGACGAGATACCTGAATTTACCCCGAGGGATGACCTTGAGAATGGCCAAAACAGCCAGAATATGAAGCCAGACCAGCTTGGGTGCGCCCGGCTCATGAAAAATCAACGTTATGGTCAACAGACCAATGATGCCCCAACTTGGATTTCTTAATTTAAAAATGGCTAAACTGATAATCAGAACCAGAAAGAAATCGAGCAGGGTCCAACGATCGAACCAGGTCCCGGGCACATTATCCACGCCGGTTACCGTGATAAGTCGCCAGCCTGGCGGTAGGTTCAGGGTGCCGGTCATTGTCTGCATGGTATGGTCCCAGCCGATGGCCTGGAGCACCCGGGCACGAGACTCGATTCTCGAATCAGCCGTGATCTCGACCTGGCCCCAACGCAGCTCGATACCGGGCTTCTTGTCTTGACCCTGCACCGTAATCAGTTGGTCCTGACCATCCACCGAAACGCGACCGAGTGTCCCGGGTGGATTCATGGTCAGGTACCACTGGCGACTCAGCGTGCCCGTGATCCGGTCCTGGATGGTAAAGGCCGAACCTTTGAAATCAAGCCACCAGGTCCGGTGCAGCGACAACCGGTCCGGGGCCGGGTCGGGATCGCCCCTGCGCAATTCCTTGAACGTGACTGTATCACCCGGCTCGATCATATACGCCGGCATACTCTTCCACGTTTCCGGTAGATCGGTTTGACCGGGATCGATTGCCGGTACTCCGATCAGATTGACCATGCGTAAATGGTTCTGGGCCTGAAAGGACCAGATTTCCGGTCCATACTGGCCCTTGATCGGACCAAGCTGTTCAATCGGACCCGCGAATCGTGTCACCAAATCAAGCTCCCAGCGACCCGGCCGGACCTGGACCTGGACGATCCCGCCCTCACCGATCATGGCCGGTAAAGGACTCGAGATCGACATGGGCTGAGCACCTTCGAGCAGAATATCGGCCAGTTTGATCTCGCGGGCCCGTCCCGAAACCTGCATGTGAAGCCGGGTCGTAATCTGAACGGGAATGCCGTCATCAACCAGGCGATACACTTTCAACTCGACCCGGTCCTGTTCACTTCCCACTTCGGTTGTTTTCTGTAACCACAATCGTCCGCCCTGATCAAAAACAGGAGCCTGGATTCGCTTGGCATCAAGTGTCAGCTCGACCAGACCGATCGACTCGGGAATACGGAGCATCTCCGGACGCTGTTTCCAGAAAAAACGACCGGAAACCTTGTGTTCACCCGCTTCGAGATAAATCGCCGGTCCGTTTTCCCCATTGATTACCGCCGCTGGTGAACCATCGACCCGGACCCCCTCGGGCCAGGTCCCTGAATCGCCGGGCAACGATACCCACATGGCATCAAAAATAAGCCATGACTGCTGAAATTCGCCGCTTTCGGACCCAATGTTCAATGCAAGGTGTGCCGGCCAGGAACACCAATACTGAGAGCCGTTGTTGTAACTCGTGGGACAGAGTTGCCCGGTCCGATCATGTAACACCCATTCCTGCCAATGCTCCAATTCCGGCGGCACATAAGGTTTTTCGCCAGCTTCCGCACAGGCCGACCCGATCATAACACTGACCAGAAATATCATGGTCCAGATTCGCATGAAAAAAGTTCGGTTTTCTTTCCCGGGCATATCCCTTCTCCCTGAAAAATTGTTGTATTTTCTTCAGTAAATTATTTCTCTTCTTCTCTCTTCTCTGACTAAAAAGACAAAGCATTCCTTCCCTTTATAGCAAAATTATCCGCGTTGTTCAAAACACTAAACCGAACCTGATACAACTGGGACAACTGGGACACACAAAGATCATACAAGCCTTTGTCCAGACCGGACAGGTTCCAACCGAAATCGATCTCCCAGGAATCCAACCTGATCGGTCATTATTCAACATCTTCCAATGTCAGGCAGACTTTATAATTGAGATGTTTGCCTCTGCTGTGAGTTACACACTCCTGTCTGAATTGTTCATCTCATGCGGGTTACTGTACAGCCACGCTGTGGATTCTCCTGTTTACTAGCAGAGTAAGAAAAACTCTATCTTCTCAAAAAATGAGCAAGACTGGCAAAATTATTCTGATAGTTATAAAGTATACAGAAGAGGAAAGTAACAGGTCACTTCCAAGGAAATCAGATTTGAGCTAACAAAAAACTTTCACTGGATCTGGGTTCAGAGTAGCACATGCAGTGAGGTTTGCTGTTGGCTGACCGAATACAAACCTGGCAAGAAAGGGGGTCTACAATGCAAGAGAAGAACACGGGATCGATGATGGGAGGGATTCACGGCCGAACGGGCGGTGGTGGCAGGACGGTCCGGGACTGGTGGCCGAACCAGTTGAATCTCACTATCCTGCATCAGCATTCTCATTTGTCTAATCCCATGGGCGAGTCGTTCAACTATGCGGAGGAATTCAAGAAACTCAACTTGGGCGCATTGAAGAAGGATTTGTATGCTTTGATGACCAAATCGCAGGACTGGTGGCCGGCCGATTATGGCCACTACGGACCGCTCTTCATCCGAATGGCCTGGCACAGTGCGGGGACATACCGTATGGGCGATGGCCGTGGGGGTGCGGGCTCCGGCACCCAACGCTTTGCACCTCTCAACAGTTGGCCCGACAACGTGAACCTCGACAAGGCCCGCCGCCTGCTCTGGCCGATCAAGCAGAAATACGGCCGTAAAATCTCATGGGCTGATTTGATGGTCCTGGCCGGCAACTGCGCGCTCGAGTCCATGGGTTTTAAAACCTTCGGGTTCGCCGGTGGACGCGTGGATGTCTGGGAACCTGAAGAGGACATTTACTGGGGTTCTGAAGCCGAGTGGCTCGGTGATAAACGCTACTCCGACAAACGCTCGCTCGAGAACCCGCTGGCCGCTGTCCAGATGGGTCTGATCTACGTGAACCCGGAAGGGCCGAACGCTAATCCTGATCCGGTCGCCTCCGGTCGTGACGTTCGCGAGACTTTCGCACGCATGGCCATGAACGATGAAGAAACCGTCGCGCTCGTTGCCGGCGGGCATACCTTCGGCAAATGCCATGGTGCGGGCGATCCGAAACATGTCGGTCCGGAACCTGAAGCAGCCGGCATCGAGGAGCAGGGCCTCGGCTGGAGAAGCACATTCCGCAGCGGTAAAGGCGGCGATACGATCGGCAGCGGCCTCGAAGGCGCCTGGAAGCCCAGACCGACCAAATGGGACATGGGCTATCTGAACGTGCTGTTCAAATACGAGTGGGAGCTGGTCAAGAGCCCGGCCGGAGCACATCAATGGCTGGCCAAGGACGTAGCCGAAGAAGACATGGTGGTCGATGCGCATGATCGCTCCAAGAAACACCGACCCATGATGACAACGGCGGACCTCTCTCTTCGCTATGATCCGATCTACGAGCCCATTGCCCGACGCTATCAGCAGCATCCCGAGGAATTCGCCGATGCTTTCGCCCGGGCCTGGTTCAAACTGACCCATCGCGACATGGGACCACGCTCGCGTTATCTCGGTCCGGAGGTCCCGGCCGAGGAACTGATCTGGCAAGACCCCGTGCCCGCCGTCGATCATAAGTTGATCAACCCGCATGATATCGCGGCACTTAAGGCTAAGATACTCGCCTCGGGCCTGACCATCCCGGAACTGGTCTCGACCGCCTGGGCGTCCGCCTCGACCTTCCGCGGTTCCGATAAACGCGGCGGTGCGAACGGAGCACGTATTCGTCTTGCGCCTCAAAAGGATTGGCGAGTCAACCAGCCCGACCAACTGAAGAAAGTGTTGCAGACCCTCGAGGGTATTCAAAAGGACTTCAACACCGCTCAGTCTGGCAAGAAGAGGGTTTCGCTCGCTGACTTGATTGTCCTGGGTGGATGCGCCGGCATCGAGCAGGCCGCGAAGAAAGCGGGTCACGACCTGACCGTTCCCTTTACACCGGGACGCACGGATGCGTCGCAGGAACAAACTGATGAGGGGTCATTCGCCGTACTCGAGCCGGTCGCGGACGGCTTCCGGAACTACCTCAAAACCAAATACGCCGTGTCGGCGGAGGAATTATTGATTGATCGGGCCCAACTATTGACCTTGACTGCGCCCGAGATGACCGTTCTCATCGGTGGTTTACGCGTTTTGAATACTAATTGGGGACAGTCCAGGCACGGTGTCTTCACCAAGCGGCCTGAAACGCTGACCAATGACTTTTTCCTGAATTTACTTGACATGGGTACCGAGTGGAAAGCCACTTCGAAGGACCAGGATATTTTCGAGGGCCGTGATCGGGCGACGGGCGAACTCAAGTGGACCGGTACCCGGATCGACCTCATCTTCGGCTCGAATTCTCAACTCCGGGCCCTGGCCGAGGTCTATGGCTGTGAGGATTCCCAGGAAAAGTTCGTGCATGACTTCGTAGCGGTATGGCATAAGGTTATGAACCTTGATCGCTTTGATCTGGCCTGATCGTAACGCGAATACGATCCAGGCCCGGATTGATTTTTGCCACTGAGCCCACAGAGATCACCGAGGAAAGATAGAACTGAATAGTGCATTGACCAGATGGCGCTGAGATGGTCTGCTTGATGAAGAATCTCGAGCGTCTGAACTGGTGTTGAACCTATAGCCGGACCGGTCCCATGCGGACCGGTCCGGCTTAACATACTGCTTCGAGCGTGGCAAGGAATCAATTTCTGATCTCGATGAGCATTCTCTTGTGGGTCGTGAACCGGCTCTGTCCCCCGCTGGCGGGGGCCGGGGGGTGGAATTCTGAAGATATGATCAAACATGCACGCAGATCGCACCAATAATTGTGGTTACAATGCTCGCTTGCGTTCCCACGCGAATGCCCTGCGGAAAAAGATGACCAAAGCTGAAGGATGAAGATTATTTTCGTGTGGGTCGTCAACCGGCTCTGTCCCCCGCTGGCGGGGGCCGGGGGGTGGAATTCTGAAGGTATGATCAAACATGCATACTGATCGCACCAATAATTATGGTTACAATGCTCGGTTGCGTTCCCACGCGAATGCCCTGCGGAAAAAGATGACCAAAGCTGAAGGATGAAGATTATTTTCGTGTGGGTCGTAAACCGGTTCTGTCCCCC
>JAFGSJ010000024.1 GCA_016934675.1 bacterium
ACATGGTAATGGTTTGGGCGGTCAGTGAGCCGCGGACCAGGGCATTGTCCGTGCAGAATATTTCGCCGCTGAGCGCATAGAGCTGACTGTTCAGAATGGTACCGCCGGCACAGAATATGTTCCCGGCCGAATAGATGGCCAGGTCCAGAGGGTCACCCCCATCATGTATCCGGGCCGATCCGGCAATATGGACATCACCGCTCGAGAAAATCATGACCCGGCCTTTGAGCACAATCGTGGTTTGGCCGCCCAGGAATAGATTATCGACGGCATAGAGCCCTTCTTCAAGTTCGATGTAACCATTGTCTGTCTCGTCAAAAAGCTGGTTAATGCCGCCGGTCTTATCGTTATCATTGATCTGTTGGGCCAGGGCGAAGGCCTGGTCCACCTCAGTCTCGAACCAGGGCAGCGGCTGGTCTGCCTCGTTCAGGGAGCCGGTATACGAAGCGGTGCCGGACAGGTCTATCTCCGGAGCATTCAGGCTGCCTTCGAGCAGGACGTTATCCTCAAGCGAAATGAGGCTGTTGGCATAGACCCGGCAATCCTGTCCGGGTGACCATTCACTCTCGCTGACCTCGATACTGTTCAGATGAGCATTGTCCTCGAGGATAACCGCATCACGGGCAAAAAGGCCGGTTGTGGTTACGGGAGAGCGTTTATGGAACAGCTTGAAGTCGATCGGGGGCTGGTCCTTGCAGATTTCGTAGTATGTTTCGAGATTATCGTAGTCAGAAATACCCTGCATCTGGGTGAATAGGCGGACACGATAACCGTAGGACAAACAATCCGTGGGATAGTCCGGGTCGACTACGACCCGATAATGCAGGCTGGCATCAAGATGGGCCGGCTCGTCAGTCAGCTCCCGATAAGCCAGGTCTTCAATCGTGATACTCATAGCCCAGAGCGGGGACCAGGAAAGAATGGTGAGAGAGAAGAGAAGAGAAGAGAAGAGAAGAGAAGTATAAACACTACCGAAACATTTCATGAGGACCCTCCTCTGAAAAGGTTTGGAGAATGTTTGACTTGCGGGTATTACTTCCATGGGCAAGTCATGTTTTGTTTAATCCAATCATACCATCAAAAACGGACCTGTCAAGAAAAAAAACAATCGGGAAAATGATAAAAGACATGACGAAAAAGCCGGACCGGTTCAATCCTCAGAAATCAGTATTTCTTGATTTTTAATGTAAAAAGGGAGACATACACAAATATATCGTAGCCCGAACACAAGTAATGCACACACAAAAGAACATTGTTGCGCTGTCCTTTATTAGACCTGATATTTCAGAGCTGATTAGACCGATTCCGGTTGAAATTCTCGATAAGAATTGATATTACTATCTTCTCAATTTATTGAAATCGGGTCATGAGGGAGATATAGACACTCAAAGACATAGGACATTGTTTTTCATAAAATATCATCGCAGGAGACATGAAGCGAGTAGTGTCTCATGCTGAAGGAGGAACTCATGAAAGTCCTGATCGCTACCGAGAAACCTTTTGCTCCGGCTGCTCGTGATGCTACGGCTAAGATATTGAAGGAAGCGGGGCATGAAGTGGTTTTATTGGAATCGTATACGGACAAGTCAGAGCTGCTGAAAGCGGTGACAGATGTGGATGCGCTTGTGGTCCGCAGCGATAAGGTTACCGCTGAAGTGCTAGCCGCGGCCAAACAATTGAAAATAGTCGTGCGTGGCGGCGCCGGTTATGACAATATCGATTGTGGCAAGGCCAAGGAAAACGGTATAGTCGTCGAAAACACACCGGGTCAGAACTCGAACGCTGTGGCTGAATTGGCTTTTACGATTATGCTCAACCTGGCCCGCAACAATTTTCAGGGCAAGACCGGTTCGGAACTCAAAGGCAAGACCCTGTGTCTGCATGCTTTCGGTTATGCGGCCCAAGCGGTAGCTGCTTTGGCCCGGGGTTTCGAGATGAAGCTTTATAGTTATGATCCTTATGTTGATGTTTCGGTCATGTCCAGATACAATGTCAAGTCCTGTTCCTCGGTCGAGGAACTCTTTGGGTTGGGTGATTATGTTTCGCTGCATATTCCAGCCATTCCGGAAACGATCAAATCGATCAATTACGGTTTGCTTTCGAAGTTAAAAGACAAAGCGACCCTGATCAACACTGCCCGCAAGGAAGTGATCAACGAGGCGGACCTGCTTACATTCTGTGCTGAGCGGCCCAACTTCAAATACGGTGCGGATGTGGCTCCTTCGGATGAGGTTAAAAAGGAATTACTCGAGAAGTATCCGACTCGCATATTCTTTACGCCGAAGAAGATGGCAGCCGAGACGGCGGAAGCCAATTACAATGCTGCGTGTGCGGCGGGTCAGCAGATTGTGGCTTTTTTCGAATCAGGCGATACTACATTTCAGGTCAACAAATAGGAGCAAGACAAGAGTCTTTTCCCGGTCGAATGTTGGATCATACTGACCTTTTCGGAAAAGAGAGTTTCACAGGTAACGATATTTTTTCACCATAACCACATTAAGTATTTACAGACAAGGAGATGTCGTCATGTCAACAGGAGTTAACCCGTTCCAGATGGCCCAGCAGCAGTTTGATGAAGTTGCAGATCAGTTACAGTTATCTGACAATATTCGCAAGATCTTGCGTTGGCCTTTACGAGAGTTCCATTTTCAAATTCCGGTCCAGATGGATGATGGGACCATGCAGGTTTTTCGTGGTTACCGGGTCCAACATAACGATGCCCGTGGTCCGGCTAAGGGTGGCATTCGCTTCCATCCCGCTGAGACAGTTGATACAGTCAGGGCCTTGGCCACATGGATGACCTGGAAATGCGCCGTGGCCGATATTCCTCTGGGCGGTGGCAAAGGCGGGGTCATTCTTGATCCGTCGAGTTTGAGTGATTCCGAGAAGCAGCGTGTGTGTCGCGGCTGGGTCGATCAGATGTGGCGTAATATCGGGCCGCGTCTGGATGTGCCCGCGCCCGATGTCGGCACCACGGCCCAGATGATGGGTTGGATGATGGATGAATATTCCAAGCTGATCGGACAGTATACTCCGGGGGTCATCACCGGTAAACCCCTTGGCGGTGGCGGCTCGAAAGGTCGAACAGAAGCGACCGGTTTCGGCGTGATCGTGACCGTACGAGAAGCCCTGAAAAGACTAGGGATCGATCCCAAAACCTGTACAGCGGCCCTACACGGTTTCGGCAATGTTTCCCAATATGCCGCCCAGAATTTTATCAATATGCTCGGTGGTAAAGTCGTGGCTGTCTCCTGCTGGGATTGGCATGAAAAAACAGCATATACTTTTTCAGCGAATGAAGGCCTTGATCCTGAATTCTTGAAGAGTATTACCGACCAATATGGTACGATTGACAAAGAGAAAGCCAAAAAAGCCGGGATTAAGATCGAGGACGGCAATGCCTGGCTTAAAAAGGACGTAGATATTCTAATTCCTGCGGCCATCGAGGGCGTGATTACCAAAGAGACGGCCCCCATGATTAGCTCGAAGGTCAAGGTCCTGGCTGAAGGTGCCAATGGTCCTTGTACACCGGACGCTGATGCTTATTTCAAGAAAACTAACATATATGTTATCCCTGATTTCCTGTGTAATTCGGGCGGGGTTATCTGTTCTTATTTCGAAGGTGTTCAGAACGACATGAACTACTATTGGGAACTCGAGGAAGTGGTCCGAAATCTCGATAAGAAGATGACCAGTGCCTTTGCCAGTGTCCATGACATGTCGATCGATCGTAAGGTCTACACCCGCAATGCGGCATACATGGTCGCCATTGACCGAGTGGTCAGGGCCATGCAGCTCCGCGGTTGGATTTAAGCAAGAATAGAGGTTACATGGCAGGTGAAACATATCGTGAGGATTTCCTTCCTCCTTCACCGAAAGTATTGGCCATCCATCTAGAACTGATGGAATATCCCCTGCTCGGGAAAAAAATCAGGGAGCGGATGCGCAAGGAGATTGTGAACCGCGGAATCATCGATCTGATTACTTTCGAAAATGAGGTTAAGGAGAAGGCACTCAGGTCGCAACAACGGGAACATCTCGCTGATCCCTATACTGAGGAAAGTGAAGAGGATTGGATCGAGCGTCTGGACAAGATGCGTGATATCCTGACCGAGTTTTACTATGCTATGAATTTTGAGCACAAACACTTCCTGGACATTGTCCAGGAAGTGTTGTCTCATAAAAACAAGAAAAACTTTCAAGGGAATTTTTTTCCCTCCATTAATCCCGAAATTGCCCCCTGGAAAATGCTTTTTGCTCAGGCCAATCAGATCGAGAACCTGCCCGAGGATCAAAAACAGGCCTTGCAACATCATCTTCGAGAGATCATAGTGGTCCTGACCAAAGGCATGCTGAGTGATCAGCTTTCATTTGTCGGAATTGCCAAAAATGTCCTGAAAATAAGTGATCTCGAGTGGATATTTCGTCATCGGATCGGTCGGGGTAAGATCGGCGGCAAAGCCGGCGGTATGATGCTGGCCAAAAGTATTCTCCATAATCCTGACCCCGATGATCCGGTCGATTTCCAGAAAATGGTTACTATCCCGGATTCCTATTTTCTCGGTTCGGATGTTATCTACGATTTTGTCCAGGAAAATAATATCATCGAGATGGTCCAGATCAAATACAAACCGTTCGATCAGATCAACGCCGAGTATCCGGAGCTAGTCGAAAAATTCGTGGCTGCCCATATCCCGGAACGCTACCGTAATCAACTGCATAAACTATTGCAGGAAGTTGGGCAGGTCCCACTGATTGTTAGGTCCTCGAGCCTCCTCGAAGATAATTTCGGGATTGCTTTCGCGGGAAAGTATGAAAGTTATTTCTGCCCGAATCAGGGCAGCATCGAAGAGAATTTAACTGCACTTTGTGAAGCCATTAAGAAAGTCTACGCCAGTATTGTGTCGCCGACAGCCATAGCCTATCGTATCCAGAAGGGCCTAATCGATTATGATGAACGAATGGCCATTTTGATTCAGAAAGTCGAGGGGCAACGCTTCGGTGATTATTTTTTTCCGGTCATTGCCGGGGTCGGTTTCAGCCATAATCCCTTTGTCTGGAATGCCCGGATCGACCGCAACTCGGGTTTTCTTCGCATCGTCACCGGTCTGGGGACCAGGGCAGTGGACCGATTGGGTAATGATTATGCCAAGATGGTCGCCCTGTCTCACCCAACACTACAACCTGTGAAAAGCAGTTTCGAAAAGCTCCAGTATTCCCAAAAATTCATGGATGTGATCAATCTTAAAGCAAATACCATGGAAACCGTTCACTTTTCCGAAGTCATCGACTGGCATTTTCCACATCTGCCCATGATCGGTTCGGTGCACTATGATCGCGAATTGCACCCGATCCTGATGCTCGGTCCCGGCACTATCGACGGGCAGATTGTGATTACGCTTGAAAACCTCTTGAAAAACGTGCAGTTCGTCGCGGTAATGAACGGTATTCTCAGGAAACTCGAGCGTCACTATCAGCGTCCGGTCGATATCGAATTCACCGTAGAAATACTCTCCCAGGTCCCATTCAAGTTTCAAATCCATTTGTTACAATGTCGTCAGCAATCAAAACGGATCGAGGAACACGAATTTTTAATACCCACTACTATTCCCAAACACAAACTCGTTTTAGTGTCGAAGCGTATGGTCACAACCGGTCGAATCATAAATATCCGGTATGTGATCTATATCGATCCCGAAAAATATAACACGATTGAAAGCGATTTTACTCGGATTCAATTAGCCCGAACGGTCGGACAATTGAATACTATTCTTGGGAAGGAGATTTTTATCTTGGTTGGGCCGGGCCGTTGGGGCAGTTCGAACCTGAACCTGGGTGTTCCGGTCACCTATGCAGACATTTTTAATGCCCGGGCTTTGGTCGAGATCGCCATCCCTTATGGTGACGCCGCGCCGGAAGCTTCATATGGCACGCATTTTTTTCAGGACCTGGTCGAGTCGAACATCTATCCACTGCCCATCTATCCGGATGAACAGGGCTCACGTCTGGAGTATGATTTTTTTAGGTCGAGTCCTAACATTCTGTCCAGCTTTATTCCTGGACTCGATGATTTTTCCGAATTCATATCGGTGATCGATGTGAAAGCCGTCACAAACGGATGTGTCCTTGAAATTATTATGAATGCGCAGCAAGAGGAAGCAGTCTGTTTTATCACCTGTGAAATCAAGGAGGGTGATTTGAACGATTATGGCCCGTACAAAAGAGTCAGACCGGCCACGAGTTAAAGTGAGCAGAACTGTATCAAGATACCTTTGAGCTGTCATGAATGTGCTCCTTGCCATATTCCTGATGGGGGGAAAAAATGAAGATTATCCGGTATTACCGGGCCTTATGGAATAGCATGATCGGGCTGATATTGCTCTTGATAGCCGGTTTTCTAGTGATTGTATTGGCGGAATTCGGGATCATTTCCGAGCGGGAGACGTCCTATGCTGGTCTGCCGGATTACGATTATGTGGCGGACATCAGGAGCTTGAAGGCGGAAGGTAAGTTGAGCGAGGCTTTGGAAATGGCCCGTTATGTTGTTCGTCAGGGCGACATGCCGGGACATGAGCAAGCACAGCTACTGGCTTTGGAATTGGAAAGCGAGCTTAGTTCATTATGGGGCAGAGCCTGGCGTGTCGCCAATGGCTTTATCAAAGGTTCAGGCAATTCAATTGAAGAACTATCCGGTGGTATTGCCTCAGATCTGATCGTGTGGGGAGACATTCGCGATTTATTCAAGCAGGGTTACTATCGGATCACCGGTCAAGAGACCGATCCGCTTATCGTTGTCTTAGCGGGTGTCGGGTTGTTGACTGAGGTGGTCGATGCCGCGGATTGGGCCCCGGCTGTGCTCAAAGCGTTCCGCAAGACAGGCGCTTTGTCGCGTCAACTGGCTGATTATATCATCAACGCGGGTAAGCAATCAGTGAAAGTTGGTAAACTGGACGGGGCTTTAAAAACGGTATTCACAAACCTGCGAGGAGTAATCGATCACGTGGGCTTGGCCCGGACGGCTGCAATTCTCAAACATGTCGATACGCCGGCCGATCTTGGGGCCTTGACCAAGGTGGCCCGTAAGAATGCCGATGCGGCTTATTTTACTGTAAAAAATGGTGGCAGGGAAGGCCTGGATATCATTAAAGGCCTGGGTGACAGTGAGGCGGGAATCGAAGCCATGGCCAAGGCGGCTCGGAAAGGACCTGCCGGTATTCAGTGGCTCAAACGGAGCGGCTCGGGACATAAATATGTTCTCCTGACTCGGGTTGGTGCTAGAATTTTCAAGAATATCCGTCTTGATCGTCCCCAGCAAATCCTCATTGAATTGGCCAAGAAATACAAATACTTTCAGACACTGCTCTGGATCGTTACGATTACATGTTTGGCCGGGGCCTTTCTAGCCTTTATCCGGTCGGGTTGGATCGTTTTTCACAAGTAGGATTCACAAAAACAGGTCACTATCAGGGTTATGACAACGCTTCATTTCCACACGATTCATATCTGCATCCGACGCGGAGCGCATCACCGTACTATTTCATAATAAAAGTATTGACAAAAAAAAGACAGTTTGATACATAATTGCCAATTTCAGTTTGGTTAGTAAAAACGTTTTTCGTTAGAGTGACCTTATTATTCAGTGGGAATTCAACCTATTTCAAGTCAAGGAGGTCTTGATGAGAAGGACATATGTTCTGGGGCTCATCTGTATTTTCATGTTTAGTCTGATGGTCTGTCAGGGTTTTGCCTTGACGAACCGCCAGAACGATGTATTGAGAGCAGAGCCTGCTTCCGAGCAGGGAGGGATGGCGATTGGCACAAAAGGTTCGGTCCACGTGGGAGATACTGCACCTGATTTCACCAATCCGATTGTGCCCTCACCACAGACCTTCACACTTTATGACTATAGCGGTTACGTTATTATGCTGAATTTTTGGACCAATACCTGAGGGTCATGTAAGGCGGAGGCTCCGCTTGTCCAAAACAATATTTGGCACCCCTATCAATCTCAAGGTGTGATGGTTGCATCATTTGATGTCGGTTCACAGACTCTAACGAACGCAACGAATTGGAAGAATACGTATGGATTAACCCATCCGGTCGGATACGACCAGGGTTACGTGGCTTGGGGCATGTATGGTGAAGGGTATGTCCCTCATAATGTCCTGATCGGTCAGGACATGACCGTTCTTTATTCTGAATCCGGTTATGATGAGTCGGTCCTGATCTCAATAATCGAGGCCGAGTTGAATAAAGCCCCGACCAAGCCGACCAATTTTCATATTGTTAATGAAACTAACTCGACCATATCGCTGGCTTGGGACCACAATCCCGAATCCGATGTCGAGGGTTATCGTCTGAATTACACGATTTATACCAAAGGCCCGCGGGTATTCAAAGCGACAGTGGATGTTGGTTATGTGAATGCATATACCTTAACAGGTTTACAAAGCAACTCGATCTATGAGCTGACGCTCGAAGCGTATGATCAGCGGGAAGCCCAACCGGCCGTACCGACAGAACCGCTGTATGCCGAAACGCAGGGCACTTGTGCCAATAATCCCACGGTCAATGTCACGCCCAACGGACCGTTTCATGTCTGTGTGGATACTGATATCGTCCTGACGGCGAATACAAGCGGAGGGACCGGACCATTCAGTTATCAGTGGCTCGAAGATACCAATGAAATCCCCGGTGCGACTAATGCGACCTACACAGCCAGTTCAACCGGAACGCATCTCTATAACTGCAGTGTGTCCGGTAGCGGTTGCAGTGACGACAACCATGATGTGCAACGGGTCGTCATAACCTGGCAGGTGGTCCCGGACTTTGAAGGTATCATGTCGGTGACAGATGGGACAGAACAGACCTGTACCATTGATCTCGCCTGGTCCCCGGCCAGTTCGGTCTGCCCCGGTCCTTTTTTATACTCGATCTACCGCGATACGACCTCACCGGTATCTCTCATTCCGGCGAATTTGATTGCCTCGGGAATAACCGCCACGACCTATTCGGATGCCTTTAATCTCGAATATGGCCAGACCTATTATTATGTCGTCCACGTTACTGACCAAGTGACGGGGGGTGAGGACGATAATACAATTGAGTTATCGGGTTCTCCGCATGGTCCGGGTAGTGGGGATATCACTTTTTATGAATTCGATTTTCAAAATGTGACGGAATGGAACCGTTGGGTAGTCACAACCGGTCCTGGTCAACATACATGTGGGGCCTGGGCCCGGGTAAACACAGACAATCAGCGTCCTCCGAACAGCACCGGCTACTATGCTCTTTCCGATTCAGATGCGTGTGGTTCGGGTTCATGGACTTCCACAATCGTGACTTCACCCCGAATCAACTGTTCTGCGGATAATCTGGCCACAGTCACTCTTGAATGCGATCTCTTTTATCGTCGTTACAATGGTGGCGATGCCGCAACAGTCGAGGTGTTCAACGGTTCATCCTGGCAGACAATCTGGACAAACCCAGCCGATTCAGTCGAGGAGCATTTTGCTTGGGATGTCACTTCTCAATTGGCCGGTGTCGGGATGGCCAAAATTCGTTTTAGTTATCAGAATGCCAATTATGATTATTGGTTCTCGGTCGATAATGTTAGCTTGACTGGATATATTTCTATGCCCTGTGAAACAGGAAACGATGTTCCAGCCCTTTCACCTCTGGCTTTGATCGGATTGGTTGCTTTACTGTCCGTGATGCTTATCATGTTTATCAAGAGAGGGAGACGTTTCGGCTTTAAGAATTAAGTATTGACCGGATCGTATGCGAATGATGCAATGTTCGAGGACCTTGGCATTTTAGACAGACCAGAGTCCTCGTTTTTTTAAAGCGGTACTGGTACGCAGACTACGAGATGATTGGGATTATTGTCGTTATGCACAAGACAGGCAGTCTTTACGATCGAATCTATGAATGTGTCAGACGAATACCGCCTGGTCGCGTAGCGACCTATGGTCAGATTGCTCATCTGATCGGGACATGTTCTCCACGCAACGTGGGGTATGCCATGGCTTCAGTTCAACCAGACCAGGATGTCCCCTGGCACCGGGTCATCAATGCACAAGGCAGGATCAGCCTGAGAAGTGATGGTGGTCCCTGTTCCGAACAGCGAAGGCTGCTTGAACAGGAGGGTGTCTGCTTCACTGAAGACGGCCGAGTCAACCTCGAACTCTATGGCTGGAAAGTTCCCCTCGATTTACTTAGAGAGATTTAGTCGGATGTTTTTGGGTCACCTTTCTTATGACATTCTCTGCAACTGAGGGGACCTTTTGATTCAGCCTTATGACATCCCCGACACGATTTATGAAAGGCGGTTTTGGCAGAGGGGATGGTAACACCATCCTTTTTAACCTTTTTGGGGGCATGGCAATTCGAGCATTTTTGGTAATCCTGGGCATCAACAGTCGAGGTGTGGTGACAGGTCGAGCATTTTTCGGGGCCCAGGCGTTTGGCGTGACCGGCATGGTCCAGGGTAACCGTGCCGTGTGAATTCTCGAGATTGATCGTATCAGGGCTTTGTGTCTGTGCAAGGACCAGACTGAGAGCGAACAAGGTCGTGGTCAGCGCGAGTAGTATCGCAGTGGATTTCGTCATAGGTTACCTCGGCTCAATTTGAGCAATCCCCCGAACTATCTAATTGTCGGGGTCCTGAAGTTGCATCTCCGGCGGGCCCAAAGCCTTGGGTGCTGTTTTCACCCAGGACGATAAACCAGTAAAATGAATCTACAGCGGGTACCAGGTCCAAGACGCCCTCACCTGTTTGCGTCGTGGAGCCTGACCATTTCAGACAGGAATCGAGGTTGCTGTCCAGGAGGTTGGGCAGGTCCGAGGGGGTCCCACGGTATACATGATATGTGTCTGCATTGGGGGTCGTCGCCCAACTCAGATTGGTCGTGCTCGAAGCTGCCCAGCCGACATCGGTCACTTCTGTCAAAGCTGAGCCGCCTTCCCATCGATTGACCACGGCATTGATCCAACAACTGTATTCCCGTCCGGTATTACCGGTGTAGGGTGGGCTGTAACTATCCGTACCGCCGCAAAAAATGACAGCGGTCCTGTGGTTTAGCCAGCTATCCGGATGGTCCTGGCTGCCCGCATTCCGGCCGACAAGGTTGGGATCCGTTGTATCCATCGAATCGTCGGTAAAGCCACCAACCGGAAACCAGAAGTATTCGGCATCGAGTCCGGCATCATTGGCTGTCCAGGCGACTGAATTATGGAAATCGCTCGGCACGACATTGGGCAAAGGGTAATCCTCGAATTGGTCCGTTCCGGTCGGATCGAACTGATGCAGCCAATCCTCACGCATCCAACGGGCGAATTCACGGCAGCCTGCTGCTTGTGTATCGGACAGGGAAACCATGGGTGGTGCCTGCATGGCAATAAAAAGAATCTGGGGGTGTTCTTTAAAAATATTGAGCATGCCCCGATAGGCTGCTTTCATTTGGGCCAGGGAAGAGCCCGAGCCAGACCAACTGCCGTATGACCAATAGGTCGTTCCGTAGCTCGCACTGACCGAAGTGGATGAGTTCAGATACGTAAAATTGTTATTGCCGTTATCGGAATAGGGCGTCCCGGACAGCACAGCACCGTAACCATTGTTGTCGGGACCGCCGGCATAGGTCGTATCATAGGTCGAAACTGCAGAGCCGGGGTAACATGGCTTGAACATGATAATATCCATGGTCTCAGCCTGATATTCGTACCAGGTCAACATGAAACCGTCCTGATCAATCGCTGCGCCCAATATAGGCTCTCCATATGCATCAGGACCTTCATACCGGTAATACACTCCCCCTGATTCTATACCCAATTCACGTTGAAATCGTTTATACCAATGCCGGTAATCCGTGTAGTTATTCTCATACACATACTGATTGTATGTTTGTGAGTGCAAAGTGTAACCCAGATTGGTCAAACCTGAGGCCAAACCGTTACTCAAAAGGTTTCCGCCACAGGAATGATGAAAAAAATTGAAAACATGGTCAACTTGACCGGCTGGTGTCGAGAAATCAGGATCGGCAAATTCCTCGTCCAACAATGAGGCTGATGCAGGTGATCCTGCACAGAGCATTACTGCAAGCGAAAAAGTAATAATGAGTTGAGCCGACTTCATATCTAACCTCCATTTTTAAATAAATGCGTTTAAAGCATCTCTATTGTACCACAATACAATGTAAAAATGCAAATCATAAAATGATTGGGTAGACCTCCGTAATTCTTATCTTGAATTCCTTTTTCAATAATGTGGCGGTTCGAGTTTGACTGTCCCTCCATCTCTCTTCACCACGAAGTTGTGACAGAGGTCAGCCAGGGGCAGAGCCATTTGTCGAAGTGTAACTCGACGAATGCGCCGCCCCTGGTCAATGAACAGGAAAAGACCGAGCTCTGAAGGAGCGGCAGCAACACACACATAATCCGAAATCATGTCACCGGTTGGGTTTCAATCCCAGACAAATTTCCCGTCGAAGAGGTAATGCAAGTCTCTGACGCTCTTTACAGCGCTTCGATCATGATTATCCTGAACCTGGGGCGGCGTCCCGTCTTCGCTAAAGCTTCGACGCGACTGTGCCCCAGGCTGACTCCTTTCACCACTTCGTGGTGTATGACTATTCTGAATTGACCGTTGGTTAATGGAATATCAGTTCTTGTCTCAGGATCAGGAAAAGCCGTATGGCATATGTCGGGATAGGTTGGGATTTTAACGCAGAGAATGCAGAGCCGCGAGGAAAAGCGAAAGGGAAATAGAGACATAAAAATATGGATATTGAGTGGTGTTCGTCATGGTCATGCTGATTTGAGATACATTGCTAGCAATTGATATCAAGAGAGCTTCATGTGGTAGTGATCATAGATTTTCATGAATCGCCATTGATATTCATTCGATCTCGATCGGGCATTCCTAAGTGATCGGAAACATGTCCACAGATGTCAAGGATGGGTAATAAAAAGTGCACAACATATCAGTGAAACAGTAATCTCATTTGGATTACAATTTATGGGTGTGCCTGAAATACTGGTATTCGAGATCTCCGACTTCACCGAGGAGGATCGAAAAGAGATGGCAAAATGACATGTAGGTCGATTTGCATGTGATGCATTTATATTTTTTCAAGCCGGGTATATAGTGCATCCAGGAATCCCGGCGAGCTCTCTTTACATGCTTGGTATTACAGAAGGGACACTGTCGGCCAAAGGTAAAACGTGAAATTTTGGTTTTTCTCCTTTTTCCGAACACGGATTATCCTATTTTCTCTCCCTCTTTTCATAATCCAGAGCCATTTCCTTATTCGGCTGATTTAGAACGCTGTTCAAAAAATAACAATTCAGGTCCCAAAATTAAGGGAGGAGCCATTTGAGGAAACTCGAAAGGCATTCATGAAAACCAGGTAAAATATGGACAGTCATCACAATTATAAAAATGAGGGCGGCTGAATGATTAACGAAAGTCGGAATACCCGCAGGGTCCCATTGTGTAATGTGCCGGTGCTGGCATAGTATGGTCATCAGCGTCGCACACACGGCCCAAATACCTGAAAGACAAAATGTGCTGATCAGATAAGGAAAAGTAGCCGGTTGTATTTTCAGGAGAGAAGGGCCAAAGAGCAGGAAAAGCACAATCCAGGCCAGCAGAATGAGTACAGCACTGCCGGCGTTAATGAGTGATAGTAAGGTCATCAGGTTCTTGTTCATAATTGGTCCATTCAAGCAGATATAATAAAGATGAAATATTATGCTGTGTGTAATCAATCCTGAGCTGGGGTTCGACGATTGATTTTCTGAAGCCGCCTCGGGCCTTTTCCGGGCAGGGCAGATAATAGCTGTTGTCCGGTCTGAACGCTTGTCGTAATTGAAAGCGACCGGAATTCATGAGTGCAGTTCGATAGAAATCAGAGAGGTGCCCTGTATGAGAGAGCATAGTGCAGAAGGCACCAAGTCCTTCGGCCCGGGCCCCGGTCGGCGTGGATTGGGGAAAGACGGGATCGAAAGCCCCGCCGCAAAAATCGGGGTTTCGATTAGCACCTGGACCGAATTGATACAGGACCATTCGACGGGCAATTGTGGAAGCATAATCATAGAGCCAGGGCTGTCGGGTCTGCTCAAAGAGTTCCGACAGGGCATACAGCAGCCAGGCATCGAAAGGGACAAACCAGTCGATGCCCAGAAAGCTCCAGCGCCGGGACAGAGCCCGGGCACCTTTGAGAGCGGCGTCTAACCAGTGCTGCTCGCCGGTCAGCCCAGCCAATCGGGTCAGGGCAAAGGTGGCCTCACCCGGGTAATAAATTGACTTTTCCAGTTCAGCCTTACGGGTTGGATTATAGGGATCGAACCGAATAAAATCACCATCATCTCGTTGCGAGCGTTCGATAAAGCGGGCAAAAGCATGGATTTTGGGCAGATCACGTCCGTCCCGGACATGTGTCTCCCGTTCGACCATAGCCAGTACAGCCAGAGCAGCTCCACCGAGTTTGGCGTAGTTGTTCTCGATAATGAAACGAAAGCCATCCTTGATTGTAGTCAATCGATCAAGATAATTCAGGGCCCGATCTCCTGCTTCGAGATATTTCGAGTCACTGGTCAAACCGTAGACCTGAAAGAGGGCAAAAGTGGTGCCTGCATGTCTCAAGGCATTATAATGACTTGAATTGCTTTGATCTATCGGATCATATTCATAGACGAACTTGCCCGAAGGGGCGGTCTGTCTTACCAAGTAATCAGCCGCTTCGATTATCGCAGCTCTGATATTGGCCTGATTGAGTTCGGGTGGGGGAGGCTCGCCACGTTCGAGAGCTACGAGTGCGCTAGCGCCCGGCAGGTATACATAAGAATGAGTAATGAAACGGTAGAGTATCGGACGAATATCCGTCCAATGAGGACTGTAATGGGACCAGGTTTTGTTCGGGCCTATTCCCTGCTCGATCGGCTGACCCGGACTGAGATAGCCCTCCTGACCACCATTATCCCAGAAAACACCCGTTTTACCCGGCTCGTAGACCCAAAACCAATAATACTTGTTCTTGAACCATATCCTGTGCAAAGGTGAAGCCTGAACATCGATCCGGAGTGATGTATCAGGTCCGGCTTCATGTAAAATCGTCCGGATTTTTCTGGATTGGTCCTGTTCGATGAATCCTTTCCTGAACAGATAACGTTGGATGGGCCGGTCCGGTTTATAGAGAGTGAGGATTACTAATGGATGAGTAATCAATGCTTCAGGGCACATCGTCACAGATTGCGCAGGTTGACTGGAGGTCTCATGCAAGCCCGACAGCACAAATTCGTTGAGCCAATCCAGGGCTTCTGGCGTTACTTCAACGGTAACGGGCAGGGCGCGATGATGACGAAAAAAGAGAACGAGCAGGATGAGACAACTCGCGATGATTGCTGTTCTCAAGAGTTTGGGCCAGCAAAAAGACCTGCAATTCGTTCTCATCCAGCCTCTCCTTTCCCGGTTTTATAAAGAACTGTGTCGGAATTCCTACGTTTTCTGTTGAAAAAAAAGTAACCACAGATTTCGCAGATAACGCAGATTTTTATCGGTGATATTCTACTCTTTATTAGTACTGGGGAAAAATATATCGGAAATACGGGTTTTTGTCTAGCACGAACCCGTTGTTCTCAGTTGAATTTTTGAGTTCCTTGACATCGGGGACTTGTTATGATAATTTTTTATTTTAATCTGCTTGCATTGTTCATATGAACTGACTACACGACTCCACAACAGGTTTGGATCGTGTTACAGGTTGCAGCCTGTTGGAGCTGCGAGTCAATTCAGGGTTGAATGCAGGCAGACAATGATGGATTTTCTTCCGGGGGTATGATTGTATTTGCTTGCCTCTGTTTTCTCCTGATACTACATAGGCCCAATAATTATCTTCCTTTGACCCCATTTGTAAATATGTTTTTCAGGTAACAATCAAATCGTTGAGAGTACTCTTTCATGGTTAAAGAGAATGTTTATCGCGAACATATTCTGGATTTTAAGCAAAGATTCAGAGGCATGTGCGGACAATCGCAACGTGAAGGCGAGTGGTTGAGAAGTTATAGTTATTCATTACTCAATTATTTGGACATTCTCGATGAATTGCCGGAACACCAGTATACAAAAGAAGCAGGGCTCGCCGAGCATATCCACGAAACAGCCCTTTTACTCACAGAACTGGGCGATTATTTCACGGCAATCGATGTATTTCAACGCCTGGCGACGCGATGTCTTTCAGCCAGGAATTACAATCAGGCCGGTCGATCATTCAACGAGATTGGTAGCATATACGAGCAACTCAGTCTTTTTGATAAAGCTGAGACTTCCTTTGAATGGGCACTTCGTATTTATAAAAAGCAAATCCAGGACGAGCTGGGCACAATATTGACCATGAATAATATCGGTCTCAGTCTTATCCGGACAAATCAATGGGAAGAAGCGGAGCAAACCTTTACAGAAGTGATAAAACAAATAAAAAAATCACCCGAGCATCTTACGCTCAATGGATCTGGCTATTCAAAGTTAGGGCTTATGGCTTCACTTCATCAGAATTTCGGTCGATTATATCTGGCCAGGGCCAGTATTGCTCATGCTCAAAGAGCCCCATACCGTGAATTCGCGACTCGATCATGCCAATATTTCGATGAAGCTATGGAACTGCATTCCGATCCCTTCCGGCGGTTTGAGGCCCAATCTGGTTTTGCCGAAGCCCTCTATTATCTCGAGCAGTTTCCCGAGGCGGAACGTCAATTGAAATACCTTGAGAAAAAATGCCTTGGAATGCCTGCATATAAAAAACTGCTTCCCACTATATACCGTCGTTTAGCTTTACTCGAACTGGTCGATTCAAATGTTGATGAGGCCATGGGGCTCTGTTTTCAGGCACTCGAAGTCAGTTTACTCTTTGGTAATCCGGTCGAGGAGATGGAGATCGTCACAACATATCTTGATACGCTCAAAATGATCGCGAAAAAGCTGTTCGAACACGTCACCGATCGGACTCAGAGAATTAGAATTGCCAGTTCACAAGGTTATAAACTGGTCGATCATCTGGTCGGATTCCTTGAAAAAAAAGATCTGTATACGGGTTTAAACCATTCCTTTAATGTGTGTCAGCTTTCCGTGCGGATGGGGGAGATCATCTCCTGTCATCCACACGATTTCGGTCTTAATCCTGAGCACAATGATCCTGAAGACTCAATTCAGACCGATCTCCTTGGGTTGGCGGGGATGTTGCACGATATCGGCAAACTGCTGGTCCCCTGGGTTATCATCAATAAAATCCTGCCCCTGAAAGATGAAGAATGGCAACTCATTAAACAACATCCCATCAACGGTTATCGTATTCTCAATTCCTTCTATCTCGAAGATGTCGGGAAAATCGTGCTTGAACATCATGAGAAAATCGACGGGTCAGGTTATCCCAGAGGCCGAAAAAAACTGTCCCTTATGGGGAGCATTATTGCTTTGGCGGATGTCTATGAAGCAATGACGACCATAGACCGTTTCTATCGAAGAGCAAAACCCAAGCAGGTCGCTCAGGCAGAAATTAATGAACTTGCCGGTATTCATTATGATCCTCGCGCCGTTAAAGCGTTCAATCAGGCCATGAGCTAAAGGTTGTTCTCTTTTAACTTTCCGCTGCAAAGAGCTGGATACATTTTGTACAATCTCTTTACCAACCAAGTAATGGGAAGGAACGTCATAGTAACAGCAGAGACATTCCTTTCTCAAGAACAGAGCTTCACACGTTGATTAATGATAAACTTGACCACAGATTTCGCAGATTTCACAGATAAAATCTGTGTTATCTGCGAAATCTGTGGTGATCTTTTGTTTTTCTTCTATAACTTTAAAATTCCGATACAGTAAAATACCCTTAGCTCACTGAATGTTTATCTTGACATGAGGGATGATTTACCATATATCTGTTTAAAAGTTTGGGCTTGGATGGGGGGAGAAGAGGTATGGGATAGGTAGGCAGCATGACTGAAGAGAAACGGCATATTTTGGTCGTTGAAGATTCGGAGACGATGAGGAACTTTATCATATTCAGCTTATCCCGGATAGATGATGTGGAGATTGAACCAGCTATCAATGGTGTCGATGCACTCAGGAAGATAGAGAAGCAGTTTTTTCATTTGATCATAACCGATATCAATATGCCGATCATGGATGGTCTTAAATTGGTTAGTTATATACGTAAGAAGACCGAGTATAATGAAGTACCGATCATCATCATCACGACAAAAGGGACGAATGAGGACAGGGAACGTGGTCTGCGTCTGGGTGCGAATACGTATATCACCAAGCCCATCAAGACCTTCGAGCTGACCAAGACAGTCTCAGAATATTTAAAGCAGAATAAGTATCCGGGCGTTCTCGAGCAAACATAAATCATGCAGGTTCACACGGGGGAATCATCGCAGGGAGCAACTGAGTCGTCACATGCGCTGTCAATTATTATTCCTGCTTTGAATGAATATCCGGGTATTATGGAGGTGTTGGCCGATCTTCGGCAGGTCATCTCAACATCGCTCATGAGTAATCTGTATGAGCATGTGCAGATCATCGTTGTGAATGATGGTTCGACCGATCAGACTGCTGAAGAGGTTGGGCGATGCTCTGATGTGCATCTGATCAATTTTTCACGGAATCGGGGTTATGGTGCGGCGTTAAAAGCTGGTTTTGCAGCGGCTGAATCCGGGCACTTAGCATTCCTTGATGCAGATGGGACCTATCCTCCCTCTGAATTACCCCGTTTATGTTCGACGCTGTGTTCGACTGATGCAGACATTGTCGTTGGGTCCCGCATGTCGGGCGCACTCACAGGGATGCCCCGGGTCAGATACTGGGGGAACCGACTCTTTGCGGCCTTGACCAGTTGGGCAGCCGGGGTGCATGTTCAGGACTGTGCTTCCGGTTTGCGGGTATTCCGGAAGGACACACTGTCGAAAATCTATCCTTTGCCTGATGGTTTGAATTTTACCCCGGCCATGACCACACGTGCTCTTCATGAAGGCTTGAAAATTGTGGATGTTCCGATCACTTATCATGAAAGGGTTGGGGCTTCCAAATTGAATGCTGTTCGAGATGGTTTCAAGTTTTTAGGTTCAATTCTCAGGATGACCACTCATTACAATCCATTGAAATTTTTCGGATTGCTAGGTTTCGGATTAATCGCCCTGGGATTCCTTTATGGTCTTGGGCCCATCTATCATTATTTCAGGTTTCAGCAGGTGCCCGAGGACTCGATCTATCGATTATTGGCCATCTTGACTTTCTGTTTGGGAGGCCTCCAGATTCTCGCGTTTGGTATTCTGGCCAATTTCACGCTCGGGGTCTTTCATAAGGTCAAGCACACCAAGAGCAAGGTGATGGCTTTTTTTTCGCACAAAAGCTGGTTTAATCGTTTGGATATTGTCGGTTTATTCATGGTCCTGTGCTCGTTCATATTAAATTACGGCAATGTGGTTGAATATCTGACCCGGGGGACTGTATCCGGTCACTGGTCCTATGTTGTGGTCGGTGCCCTGCTCACGTTGAGTGGCCTGCAATTGTTCACGGTTCAGGTCCTGATCCGGTTATTGAATGAAGTGCGGGGGCGTGAGGCGGAAATCGCGAAGGACCTGGGGTCCGAGCGGTGAGAATCCTGGTCGTTAACGAGCCGTTTCAGAAGGGTTTTTGCCGGACGCAACGATGGGCAGCCCGCACGCGGGGCCGGGTCATGAGACCACCGGACTGGTTGGCGTATATCACCGCAGTGCTCGAGCACGATGGTCATGCGGTCCGCTTCTATGATTTTCCAGCCCAGGATTGGGAGCGGGGCCATTTCGTTCAACTGATAAACAAGCACAAACCGGATGCGGTCGTTCTGGATTCGACCACCCCTTCAATCTATTCCGATCTCGAGTACGCTGCTCTGGTCAAGGCCTATTCCGGATCACAGGTAATCATGGTGGGCCCCCATGCCAGCGTTTTATCCGAGGAGACCCTCGAATTGGGGCAGGGTGCGGTTGACATTATTATCAGGGGTGAGCCGGAGCAGACTGCGGTCGAAGTTTTTGGGGCACTCGAGCGTGGTCAGTCATTGAAGACAATACAGGGGATTACCTATTACGAACAGGGGCACATCGTGCACAATCCTGACCGGGCTTTTATGGAAGATTTAGACAAACTGCCCTTTCCCGCCTGGCATCATCTCGATCTGAGGCGTTACTTCGATGGTATAAAGCTGTATCCGTTTATTGACATTATCGGAGGGCGCGGCTGTCCCTATCAGTGTATGTTCTGTCTTTGGCCGCAAGTCATGCATGGGAACAGGTATCGTCTTCGTTCGCCCGACAATATTGTTTCCGAAATGGTCTATGATTTGGACCTCTGGCCATGGCTCAGAAAGGGGGAATTCTTTTTTGAGGACGATACGTTTACCGTCCATCACCACAGGGCCCTCGAGATTTGTTCTGAGATACAACGTCTGCGACCGCCGGTAACCTGGTCGGTCAACGCTCGGGCCGACCATGGCGACCCGGAACTCTTTCGGGCGATGAAACGAGCGGGTTGCAGAATGCTGCTGATTGGCTATGAATCCGGTGATCAAGCCATCCTTGACCGTATCGGTAAACGCCTGCGTGTGACAGATGCCCGCGAACGTGCTTGTGAAGCTCATCAAGCAGGACTCAAGCTCCACGGTTGTTTCGTTTTTGGTTTACCGGGCGAAACCAGAGAAACCATGGAAAAAACCATTGATTATGCCCTGTCTCTCCCTCTGGATACTGTCCAGTTTTCGGCTGCTGTTCCGTTCCCCGGGACACACTATTATGAATACTGCCAAGAGAACGGTTTGTTACAAGCACTCAGGTGGGATGATTGGCTCACCGCCGGTGAGCAAACAGCCGTGGTGGACTACCCCCAACTCAGTCGACAGGATATTACCTTGAAAGTTGACGAAGCCTTAAAGCGTTTCTATTTCCGGGCCGGTTATCTGGCCCGTTTCATAGGGGATACACGTTCTTTAGGGGATTTGTACCGCAAATTGCGCGGTGGATCGAATTTCATCCGTTATTTGTTTACCAAGAGAACCGAGAGCCGTCAAAAATCAGGTTAAGGTTAAGATGAACAGTGTTAGTGGCAGAGGATTGGTCTGAGGATGACACAGCCGACCGTAACCATTATTATCCCGGTTTATAATGAGGAAAAGATAATCGGAGCATGTCTTGATGCGCTGATGGCACTTAATTTTCCAAAAGAGGCTCGGGAGATCATCATTGTGGATGATGGCTCCACAGACCGGACCCGAGAGATCGTTCAGCACTATGAAGTAACTCTGTTATCAACAGAACACGCCGGTCCATCGGTCGCACGGAACCTGGGTATTGCCCGGGCGAACTCGGAATATATTGCCGTGACCGATGCAGACTGTATTGTCCATCAGGATTGGCTAACTCGACTGATCAGGGTATTGGAAGACAATCCTGATGCCGCTGCTGTGGGTGGGGCACAGCAGGCGGTCCCTGACGATCCCCATCTTGCCAGATGTATTCAACGGTTCCTCGAGATGCTCGGTTTTTTAGGCGGATATACCAAAGACTATCGGACCTTGACTGCGGTCGAACACAATGCTTCCTGCAATGCCATGTATCGCCGCCAATGCCTGCTCGAAGTGGGCGGTTTTCTTCCCGGTTTGTTCCCGGGGGAGGATGTCGAGCTGGACTATCGCATGAGAAAATGTGGTTACCGCATTCTCTATGATCCGGAGGCATTAGTCGATCATCATCGTCCGCGGACATATTCGGATTTCTTTAAGATGATAATGGGTTATGGCAAGGGTTCGGGCGGGTTCCTGCTGCGTCGTCATGGCCTGATCCGGACCTTTCAATTGCTCTTCCCGCTTTTCTTGACGCTTTTTATCGCTGATATCTTCATTCTGTATCATCAGCCCGCCCTCCTGATTGTATCACATCTGATACTGCTCATCGTGCTCTGGCTGGTTATTCTGATCAGAGTCAGAGACTTGAGGGCAGCACTGACCATACTCATTTTATTTGTCATCACGTTGTTTGCCTGGTCAGTAGGGTTTATCAGGGGCTTATTCTGGACGGGGCCGGCAGAACAGTATCATCGTTTTCAGTCACACGAAAAGCAGGAAACAGCATCATCACAAGGGCTGGATGAAGATACTGCGTCCCAAAGCATTGAAGATAAAGGGCGTGAATCGAGTCTCAATTTTCAAAGGTAAAGCAGATAATGAATATCCTGGTGTTCAATACCCTGGCAGAAACTTTCGGTTCCACTGTCCGTTGCAGACTCATGGTCAGATGTTTACGAGAGATGGGGCATCAGGTTTTTTACAGCGAAGCCCGACCCAGCAGTCAGACACATGAAATCCTGATCGATCAGCACGATTCGCTGTGGGGCTACTTGGGCTCGACCTGGACCAGGCGAGCAGTGTTGAAGAAACATGCCTTTTGTGACCTGATCATTTTTTCAAAGCTGAACCCGCTTATAGTCCCGCTTCTCCATCAGGCTGCCCGGATGAGACTGACTTATCTTGTGGATTGGGATGATCTGGATTCCTGGTTTCAGACGTCAATCCTTCGGTCCTGGTTGACCAGAATGGTCGAAACACGATGGCCGGCTAAAATACCGCTGCTGACCACTCATAACGATGAATTGAAGCGTTATGCCGAGGAATTGCGGTGTTCCAGGGTTTTTCTTGTGCCTCAGGTAGTGGATACTGAGCTGTTCAATCCAGCTCGATATGATCGGAATGAGACCCGGAGCCGTCTGGGAATAAAACCCGATCAGCCCTGCGTGGGTCTGTCTCTGACTTTCACCCAGGGGGGCGCTCGAGACCTTGGACTTGTTTTGAAAGCGTTTTCCAGACTCGAAGCAGAGCATATCCCGCTTTCGTTACTGATCATCGGAGACGGACCGCATAAAAAATTCTATCAACAGCTCGCGATGTCTCTGGGTTTGACTCGGGTAATCTGGTCGGGCTGGGTGCCTTGGCAGGACATGCCCCGTTTTCTGAATGTGTGTGATCTGGGGCTCATCATGATGCGTGATGATCCGGGTAATCACTATCGCTTTTCATTGAAAATTCTGGAATACATGTCTATGAATATTCCCATACTGGGTCATCTCACGGGAGCAACCGCTACGGCATTTGATCGTTTCCTCACTGAATCGGTCCGGCCTGATGAAAGGGCCCTTGCGGAAGCATTGGAACGCTGGTATAAACGATTCTGTAACCAGGGCACGCCGAGTAGGGAAGGAGCAACGGGAACACGGGCTGAGATCAGCCGTCATTACGGTTTGATGGCAATGAAAGAAGCTTTGCAACTGGTCCTTGATCATGTGGTCAACATACGGAAATGAGGTCATATTCAAGCGATCTTCACACATTAATATTCGTTGTTCACATAGTATTGTGAAGAAAGGAAGCACGAACTCATGAGACAAATCCTTTTTCAGATCGGTCCCCTGAAATTTTATTCATACGGACTCATGCTCGGAATATCATTCGCTCTGGGTATCTACGTATCTCTTTGGCGTGCCAAACGTGAACAGGTTTCTCAGGATCAAATCTTCACTATTGCAGTGGGTATCGTCATTTCTGCTCTGCTCGGTTCAAAGATTCTGCACCTGCTTATACATATCCGAAATATCATCGAATCTCCGCTCTCGATGTTCAAAAATTTTGGCGGTGGTTTTGTGTTTCTGGGTGGATTATTAACCGCCATGCTTTTTTTAGTGATCATGGATAGGTACTATCGGATCGGGATTTTGAGGATGTTTGATATTTTTACACCGGGTCTGGCCCTGGGTTTGGGTCTGACCAGGATCGGCTGTTTTTTGAGCGGTTGCTGCTTTGGCTTGCCGACAACCAAGCCCTGGGGGGTCATTTTCCCCGAGGGCAGTTTTGCTTTCAAACAATATCATGGGGCCGTGCCGGTGCACCCAACCCAATTGTATTCCTCCCTGAACGGTTTTCTCCTGTTCATTCTGCTCCTGCTCTTCCTGAAATTCGTGGGAAAGCGTTTCCATGGTCAGTTATTCGCCATCTTTATCAGTTGTTATTCAGTATTCAGGTTTCTGGTCGAATTCATTCGCGGTGATGCAGGTCGAGGCATATATTTCGGTTTGTATACATCGCAGATTCTGTCAATCCTGCTGTTTTTTCTGGGAGTGGGGATTCTGGTCTGGAAATCCTTTATCTCTCGCGATTATCTCGAGACAACGGTATACTTATAGAGACGGGACCTCAGTCCTTTAATTCAAAACATGTGTCGGTCCATGCCAGCGGGCATATCTCTCCGACGAGGGAGCGGAAGGACTATGTCATCACAACGATTAACGCGGTTTGAATCGGGAGGAACGGGGCGAGGACCGGGGACGGCAAGGAACATACAGCAAGTCGAACAACAGATCAGGAATTGCAATTTTCTGATCGGCTTCATCGTTATTCTATTGTCAGTTACCGTGATCAATGCCCTAACGCGAACACCGCTTTCAACACCGACCTCACTCGAGCATTGTTCGATTTCAGTAGAGCAGGAAGCAGATCGGGTCATCAGCGAAACTGTTAACAGAAAAGCCCGCTATATGCCAATTGTGCTCGAATATGATCGTATCGGGGGCCAACAATTCAAGATCGAGCAATTCGTTCCGTTCCAAGGTCAGTTCGATTTGAACACGGTCGGATTGCATACTTTGGCTATGGTCCGTGGTATCGGACAGGGCACGGCCCGCTCTATTATCGACTATCGCAAGAACAATCGCGGATTCAAACATGTGAGCGAATTATTACGGGTGGATGGTATCGGTCAGACCACGTACTTACGGATCGCTCATCTCTTTTTCGTATCGCCGGAGGAGGGTCCAACCGATGACTGATCCCTTCTTCTTACCGGTAGTCAGTTTTGCCCTGGGCATGATCATCGGGACCCGATTGCCTCCGACCGGCTACTATCCGCTCATCCCGTTTGGCCTCATCCTTTTTTCTGCGATGATACTAAGGACGAAGCTAAGGCAGGAACACAGCATACAAATGACGCGATTGACCATGATCAGTCTCTTTTTTCTGACAGGTCTTTTTATGCTGCAGACCGCAATGTTCACACGCTCAGACCATGATGTTTCTTCTTTGATCGGAGATCGGATGCGTCTGATCAGTGGGACGGTTAGCAGCGATTATCAACTCGGTGACTATTCGGTTACGGTCATTGTTTCCAAACTGATGGACCAGACAGATGGGGTCGAACAGGCCCTCTCCGGGCGATTGAGGTTGACTATCGGCTATCAGGACGAGCAGGAACGGGCCCAGCTTTTGGCAGCGATGCAACCAGGCACTGTTCTGACATTTCGCAGTCAAATTCAGGGCTTTACCGAACACAGTAATTTCAGCGGTTTTAATGCAACTTTATTCCATGCTTCGAATAATACTCAGGCCAGGGTTTATCTACCGGAGCTGGAGGGACTTAAAGTAATGAAGCCTGCGGATACATACAGCCCTTCAACGCTGATCATTCATTTCCGCCGGCAGTTGAAATCTTTTTTCGAGGAATGGGCGGAAAAGAACACATTCAACCCGGACTGTCAGCGAGTGGCCTCATTTTTATTGGCCTTGTTGCTGGGTGACCGTTCCGAACTTGATTATGACATTCGGGCTGAATTCCAGAGGACCGGACTGTACCACATTCTGGCTATCTCTGGCCTTCATGTCGGCATCTTGGCCGGGATCATCTACATCCCCATGCTTTTTTTCCTGCGAAACAGGTTGAGACTGAGAGCAGCCATCCTGATACTCTTCATGCTCTTATATAGTAGTATTACCAGTTTTCAACCATCCGTGCTTCGAGCAACCCTGATGTTGGTAATCCATCTGACAGGTATCCTGCTGTTTCGTGAGAGCCGTTTTCTGAATACGGTCAGCATTGCGGCTTTCGTTTTACTGATGTATCAGCCGTTGTACATTATCCAGGCGGGTTTCCAATTGACTTTCCTGGCGGTCCTGTCGATCTATTTCCTGACCGAACAGGTCCGTTACAATCTCTTGCCGAGCATCTCGAAGGGTTTTTTAGGACCAACTATCTCATTGTCATTGGCCGTGCAACTGGGTATGGGACCATACCTGGCTTTGCTGTTCGGTCTCGTGCCGATACTGAGCTTTATCCCGTTTCTGATCATCCTGCCCCTGCTTACCATCGTCCTGTTTGTGGGTTTCTTGACCATTGTTGTGCTCCCGTTGTCATCGGGTTTGGCATACCTGTTGATGAAACCGCTCCATCTTTCAAGTCTGGTCCTGTTGGATTTGATCAATCGCTTCTCTGACTTGCCTTTTAACACAGTTGTGGTCGGAAAGCCTTCATTCGCTGTGCTGTTTTTTTATTATAGCATCCTGGTCCTGGCCATATTTCCCTATTTCCGCCCGGGACTCTATCGCTGGGTCCGGGCAGGCCTTCTCTGCGGTCTTTTTTTGGCGATTGCTCTCCCTTCAATCAAGAAAGTCCTTTCACCACAACTGGAACTGGTGTTTTTTGATGTTGGTGATGGTGACAGTGCCTTGGTCACCTTTCCCGATGGACGTAGACTCTTGATCGATGGCGGAGGGACCGAAGAGAACCGATTCGATACCGCACGCTCTATCCTGCAACCGGCATTCGCTCGACTGGGAGTCCGCTCACTCGATCAGGTCCTGGTAACCCACGCTCACGCAGATCATATCATGGGCATCATCAACCTGTTTACTATTTTTCCTATACAACAGGCTTATCTCAGCCAGAGAAAGAGCTTACCCGATCTTTACTCTCGTTATAGACAGAGTGTCTATTCCAGGAATGTCAGCCCGATAAGGCTCCACCATTTCCCAGAGAATCCACTGCTCTCGGTGAACGAGAACAACCAATCCGTGGTCTTGAAAATAAGCTATGGCCGTTTTTCAGTCCTTTTTACGGGCGATATCGAACGAGAAGTCGAAGAGAATTTACTCGAGTACGGCCCCTCTCTTCAGGCGACTGTCCTGAAAGTCGCTCATCATGGCAGCCGCACTTCCTCGATCACACCCTTCCTTCGGCAGGTGAATGCTCGATTTGCCGTTATTTCGACTTCACCGGATAACAGGCATGGACACCCTCATCCGGAAATTTTGGAGCGTTTATCAACCGAAATGCGGCCATGCCAAACCTTTATAACCGGCTTGAGCGGTGCTCTGATCTTTACCTCGGACGGGACATCCTGTCAAGTCAGAGCTGACAATCAAAAAGTGCTGACAAAAATAAATTTATAGGGCACTGAGTATAATACCTATGGACTCGTTCCTGATGAGAGAGCCGAGCTTCGTCCTACGACAAAAGCAGTTAGCACGCTAGATTTCCTTGCCAATCGAAAATGAGAGGGCCAGTTTCTGGCCGATGCCATAATAACTGCTACTGGTCATATCGTAGATGAAAGGTTTGATCTTTTGTATATCGGGCTGATCTCCATCAAACATTGTTTCCTCGACTTTCACATCGAGTATCTCACCAATGAATTGCGTGTGCAGGCCGATCTCGTGAGTGTGAATACAAGTGCATTCCAGAACTAAGGGAAATTCCGCGATATAGGGTGCATCAACCAACTCACTTCGAACTGCTGTCAGACCACTTTTCTCGAACTTGTTCTCATCTCTTCCGGAAACCATCCCAAAATAATCCGATTGTATGATGAGTTTCTCTGACGGAATATTCACGGTGAATGCTTTTCGAGCCATTATATTACCATAGCTGTAGGTTGCTTTTCTGAGAGAAATTGCCACACAGGGTGGTTTCGAACAGCAAATGCCACCCCAGGCGACTGCCATGGCATTCGGTTTTCCGGCTTGATCATATGAACCTATAATGAAAACCGGACTAGGATACACGATTGTATGGGCTCCTAATGACTTTTTCATGAGATATCCTTCTATTTTGAGTCTGATCTATGCTAAAAGGCTGTTCCGAATCTACCAGATCATCTGGTTCAGCCAACAGAGTATCTTCTTTCGAGGCAGTTATGACTCATTTGTATTCTCAACCTTTTTTGGTCGGGTCAGCGGTATCATGAAGGCGAGTGACAGGAGTATCAGCAGAAAAGCCAGGCCAAGGGTCGATAAAGTTGGTGTCGAGGTTACCGGTACAGTCATGCCCAGACACGGATTGCCCCATAAGGTCCATTCACACATCTCATACTTGTTATAATTCCATAATCCATGCGTATACAAATACCGCAAAGCCATCTGATGAGCTTCACCCTGCTTGTAATCACCCGAAGTCACATAATTGGTAAAATAATAGTCGCAAGACTGACTTGAACCATCATCAGAACTATTCCAACCCGGGCAACCCAGCGCGACTTTGGTGGCCCCGACAAAACCGACTGCTCCCCTGGCTAACATAGCCTTGCCTATATTGAGATCATCTGTATCCGAATTCGAACAGGCATCGGCAAAGATGATGGCGGGATAAGAATCATTGAGGATCGAACAATCACCTGAATCTATAAAAGCTGGCGAACCGAGACCGAGAATATGTGCGGAAGTTGGCGAACCATGTCCGGCCCAGTTGACAAAACCATACATGCCAGCGGACCAATGGGTACGGACATTCGAGCGGAGCAGGGGATGATCGCATGAGAAAGACGATGTGTAATCAGCATTCTTTTCGTACATTTTTTTCTTGCTCCAGTTGGACATCCAGGGAAGATCATCAATGGCTTCCATCAATTCGGCATTATCGGTGTCATCCCAGAAATATGCGCCAAGATACAAAATGTTCTTTTTATAATTAGGATTTCTCATTTGCTCATACAGAATTGATTTTTCACAGATGGACTCGATTGTGCTGTAATTACTCCAGGGAATGCGGCCCACATTGATCTCGGAATAGAAATCGGTAGAATCCGAATAATCTTCAAGATATTTGCCATCGCCATCCTGGTCCCAAGACTGATTATCAGTTTTCGAGAGTTCGGCAAAATAGAAATCGGTCCGGGGTTTTCCATAGCCGATATCCTGCCAGACCGTCCTCATGGGGACTTGGGCATAATCGCCGACAAATAAGACATTCTCGATACCCCATTGTCCCGAGGGATATTTCTCTCGCAAGAAATTCCTCATTTTCTGGGCCAGATCGACCCCGGTATAATTGGTGTTGATCCACTCAGTCGTAACCACGGTTGGGTTGTTCCCTTTTGAGGCCTCCCAGATCAGTAAGGAATCGAGCGCACCTTCCAATGCTTCGGTCGTAATAAACACGAGTGGGTGCGTAACGGCTTTATTGTCTCTTTGTTCGACGGGATACCATTCCTGGCAATCATGGTAATTATAGATAAGTTCGCTCGCAATCATTTCAGTCTTGGGCAGATAATCGACAATAAGCTCATCAGCCATGGACCGGGAAGAATATTCGTATTCGACGGTCAGCTCGATCTTGCGGTGAAAAGTCAAAGAACCGGATAGCGGTTTATACGTAAAAGGGGTAATGCGAACATCGGCGAGATTATAGCGTCGATACTGGGCGGTCCGGACGAATTCACCTGTTTGGGCGGGATAGGGAACATCCGAACCATAGACGGTTTCATGGTTGTTTTGATATAAGCGCATTCCATTTTCATCATGAGTTTCACGATCGCTAATAATACGGGTATGCGGGACCGGCGAAACAGCATAACGACCCGGAAGCAGCTCTGATTCCAGACATTTGACCTGGATTCCGAGAACATCTGCACCGGGCGGCACTGCAATTGCAAAAATACGCGAAGGAAGACGAGGTTTACCCGGTTCGAAAATGGTCCCGAAATCATCGATCTTGAGATCGACTCCCTGATCGGTCTGAGTAAGGCTGTACTCGGGAATCGTGAATGAGACCGATACAGAGTCAACGGCTGAGAAACATGGGGCAGCAAACGCAAGACAAACAAAAGCAATCATTAAAGTTACGAAGGAACTGGTCCTCTGCGAGATGAACAAGTGCATCATGATTGACCTCAATTCTGTTGTGGTCCATTATACCGGAATCAATGACGGTGGAGACTTCTATGCATAATCTTTCGCGTCTCGAACAAGCGATCATCGGCTGGTAAATCGACCAAATGTTGATTGATATTTTCATCGTTTTCCGATTTGAGCAGTTGGATCATATAATCGATAACGCTGGTCGGAAAAATATGTGCCCGTTCATACAGGTCCCTTTTTCTATTGAGTAACTCCGCCGATGCTACACAACTTGTCGGCAAGGCAGGTAGTTTTTGCAGCAATTTTTTATTTTCAAAAATATTCCCCTCGACATAAGAGTCCCGACATATTTCGAGTGCTTTTTTGGAGCTTAAACCCCACTGGGCTGCCATGGCAATTCCGGCCAGAAGTAAATGAATGTTGGCGCTGCCGTCTGGCGTACGCAATTCTACGGTCTGGCGGTTATCACTTTCTGGTGACGGCCCTTTCTGCTGTGGGTTGAGTAGTTTGGCCAGGTCCCTTTTCGCGGACCAACCTAAGGGGACCCGGACCATGGCACTCCGATTCAAATGGCTCCAACATATCCGTGTCGGCGCTTCCTGATTTGGGACAAGTCGAAGATAGGCCGATGTCACCGTATTACCGAATGCTGTCAGGGAATCAGCGTAGGTGCAAAGCCCCCCGATCAGCTTTTTCGCTTCTTGCGATAGTTGTCCGTTTGTATCGGTCATAATATTGTGGCCCTGTTTCATCAATTGAACATGGACATGCATCCCGTTTCCCGCTACGCCTTCTTCGAGTTTTGGAGCAAACGTAGCAATCAAGCCATATTTATAGGCTATATTTCGAATCAACCAGCGGGCCAGCACAAGATTATCGCCAGCCTCCACGATCGGTGTCGGTAAGAACTCAATCTCGAGCTGTTCCGCTTCCTTTTCCTTGATCTCCTCAAAATTGCTCCGGACCCTTGCAATATAACCAACTTCACTATGACCATATTTGACCGCACCGGTTATCTGCGTAATATGCTTGATCATTTCATTGAGGACCGGACCCGATTTCATGAAGGGCGATGAAGCGTGATAGCCCCGTTGCTTCGGTGAAGGGTACAAACATTCCCCGGGCGTACTCAATATAAAGAACTCGAGTTCACCCATGGCGTAAAGCTCATTTTTACTGGTCTTGCGGAAATACTCAGCAGCGTTGTAAAGGATAGTGTCGCTTGCAAAACTGGCCATTTCCCCCTTTTCGGTTATATAACGACAAATAAAATCAAGACTGCCACTATCAAAGGGGTTCAGAAAGGCAGTCCGATAGACGGGTACGACATACAAATCTGATAATGAAGAATCAACCATGTTTTTAAACAAGGAAGAGCCATCAACACGTTCGCCATCAGCTAAAATCCGCTCAGCCTGGACCTGGTTGGCTATGGGGAGCTTGAGTTCTTTTAACTTTCCATCCAGGGCCGTATAATGAAACGTGATCCGTTCAATCTGTTTTTCCGAAATGATCCTGATCAGATCACCCCGGGTAAAATCCTGACACGGCTTATCCAAGAACCGAGTTATCGGATTTGTTAATGCATAGTGAGATGCCATTGTCACATTCTCCCTCAAGACAGATGTTTGTTGGTCTGCCCCAGACAACCATATCCATAATGCACCGGTAACCACAATGCAATGTACTCTTTTCATTACATTACAAAGCTTATTAAAAGGAGTATATAAAAGATCGACTGAAAAAATTCAAGGCAGGACCCCTATTCCGGGAGCGACACTTATGCTGGACCGCAAATCCTCAGTGAAAATGTATAGCCCAGATTGGTAGACTTGATTTTATCGCACCGGGGATACTATTCATCTGCATAATTCAATCATATAGGAGCCTGAGGAGCTGGTCATGAAGGGAATAACGAACGAGGCATTGCAAGCAGCACATGATGCAGGTGCAGATTATGCCGAGACGAGAATAGTCGAGAATCAATCGGAACGATTCGATGTTAAGAATGGCAGGCTTGAAACATCGTCCCAGCGCTATTCACTGGGGTTGGGCATACGGGTATTGGTGGGGGGTAGTTGGGGATTTGCTGCGACCTCGCTACTCGAACAGGACCGGATTATTCAGACTGCACGTTCAGCAGTGGAGATTGGCCGGGCCAGTGCCCGTATTAATCGAGAAATGATCGAATTAACTCCGGTCGAGATTCATCGGGACAAATGGTCAGGAGTGTGTGTTTTGGACCCGCGTCGTGTTCCATCAACACAAAAAATCGAATATTTGATGGACGTGGATGCACGGATACGAAGTGTTCAAGGTATCAGTATCTCCGAGAGTTTTATGGAGTTTCATTGGATACATACATGGTTTGCGAATTCGGCTGGGTCCTGGATCGAGCAGGAATATCCCGTATCGGGCGTAGGTCTCGAGGCAACGGCAATTCGTGGCCATGACCTTCAGGTCAGATCGTATCCCAATTCCATGACGGGTCAATTCGAGGGATGCGGTTACGAGCTTATTGAAAAATGGCGCATGACGGAACATGCTCAAAGAATAGCCAGCGAAGCTGTCCAGTTGCTTGATGCCCGGACCTGCCCCGAAGGCATCAGAACCGTGATCATCGATTCCACGCAACTTGCCTTGCAGATACATGAATCATGCGGACATGCAGTCGAACTTGATCGAGTGCTTGGCAGCGAGATCAACGATTACGGTACCAGCTTTCTTACTCCAGATAAACTGGGGACATTTCACTATGGTTCTCAATTGGTGAATTTGACGGCAGACCCGACAATACTGGGAGGATTGGGCAGTTTCGGTTACGATGATGAAGGCGTTAAAGCTGAACGCTGCCCCATTGTTCAACACGGCATCTTTTTGAACTATCTGAGTTCACGTGAGACAGCGGCCCGTATTGGTCTGGACAAATCAAACGCCTCGATGCGGGCCCAGAATTATAATTACATACCATTGGTCCGGATGACCAATCTGAATCTTGAGCCTGGCCGATCATCAACAGCAGAGATGATCTCGACCACCCAAGACGGCGTTTTAGTAAGTACCAACAAAAGTTTCAGTATCGACGATCGGCGTTGGCAATTCCAATTCGGGACCGAGATTGGTTGGTTGATCAAAAACGGTCGGATCACAGATATGGTCAAAAATCCCATCTATTCTGGAGTAACACCTGAATTCTGGCGGTCGTGCGATGCCATCGCCAATCAGGATGAATGGGTCCTGTGGGGTATTCCCAATTGCGGTAAAGGGCAACCCGACCAGGGTGCCCGGGTCAGTCATGGTTGCTCACCGGCACGATTTGTCAATATCAGGACAGGAGGCATTCGTGCGTGAACAGAAACGGATAATCCAGAATTTGGAAGCATTCCTAGAGCAGTCTCCGGTTGCGGATACGGAGGTGATCTATAATGGCTGGACAGAAGCCACGACCCGTTTTGCCCATAATATCATCCACCAGAATGTATCCGACAAAAATAGCTCGGTGACCATCCGGACCATGGAGGATGGACACATTGGTGTATTGACGACCAATCAACTGGACCAGACCAGAGTCCGGGATGTGATCGCTCGTGTCGTCACCAGGATGAGAGAAAATCCTCGGATGGAGCCGGAATATGTATTGCGCGGGGCAGAACAGTATCGGGCCCTTCACAATTTCAGTGAGCAGACTGCTCACATGACGGCCGATCACAGGGCCTCGATCGTTGAGGCCATTATTCATCAAGTCACACAAGCCGGTTTGATGGCAGCCGGTGCACTGGTAACCGGTTATCACATCACCAGTATCGTGAACAGTAAAGGATTACGTGCCTATCATCGTCGGAGCACATTTGAATTGACTCTGACGCTCATCGATAATCAAGGTGGCAGCGGTTGGACAATCTTCAGCGGCAGCAATGTTGATGGTGATTGTGTTCAGGACAGGGTCAACCGGTGCATCCAGCGAACGCTCGCCACCAGAAATCCCCAAAAAATCGAACCGGGCCGCTATACCGTCATACTGGAGCCTCCGGCAACGGGTGTCATGCTTGAGTTTTTAGGTTATCTTGCCTTCAGTGCCAAGGAATATCTTCGCGGACGCAGCGTCCTCTCTGATCGGCTCGGTCAAGCGGTTACCGGTAAGCATGTTACAATTCACGACGATGCCTATCATCCCCTGACCACCGGTATTCCGTTTGATTACGAAGGAGCAGCCCGTCAGAAAGTGACCTTGATCGACAAGGGTGTGGCCACCGGTCTGGTGCATGATAGTCTCACGGCCCGGACCATGAATACGGTAACGACCGGGCACAGCCTCCCCCAACCCAATACAATTGGACCATTACCACTGAACCTCGTCATGGATCCCGGTCAGAATGCACTCGAACATATCATTGCTCAGACCGATAATGGCATTCTGGTCACTCGCTTTCATTATAATCGTGTGGTTGACCGAAAAAACTCGGTTCTTACCGGTTTGACCAGGGACGGCACATTTGCTATTCGAAATGGCGAGATAGCATTCCCGATCAATAACCTGCGCTACAATACCAATATCCTTGAGGCATTCTCACGGATCGAGCACATATCATCCGAGCACTATCTGGTTGGTGAATATGCCAAAGTCGTTGCACCTGCATTGAAGCTCGATGATTTCTTGTTTACGGACGTCTCGGACCATTGAGTGATGACGGTAATCAGATGATGATCAGCACGATCTGGAAAGGACGGCTGCCGCTTTCAAGGTGCTGTTCTTGAGCATTTTCAGGACCTGATTGACCTGGTCGAAGCGGAACACCTCGATTTCGGTGTGAAGCTTCTTCTGTGAAGCGATTTCGAGAAAATCATGACCGTCTTGTCGGGTGGCATTGGCTACAGAATTGAGGCACCGTTCTTCCCAGAGCAGGGCATAGGGGAATTGAGGAATATCACTCATGTGAATGCCGCCGCTGGTGACCACACCGCCTGGTCCGCAATCTTTAAGGGCTTCGACCATGATCCAACCAGCGGGAGCATAGATAACGGCCCGATGCAATTGCCGCGGTGGCCGTTCACCGGCCTGTCCGGTCCAGAACGCGCCCAGTTCTCGGGCCAGACGGCGATGCTGTTCGCTCCTCGAGAATACATATGTTTCGCATTGCCAATGCTCCAGGATTTGTAGGGCCAGATGAGCTGATGCACCGAAACCGTAGAGTCCAACCCTTTCGCCCGGGCGTACACCAGCAACGCGCAGGGCCCTGAAACCCACTATTCCTGCACAGAGCAGGGGTGCGGCTTGAACATCATCATATTGATCAGGAATGGCGTAGGCATAATCCTGATGAATGACGATCTGTTCGGTAAAACCGCCGGGGACATGAAAACCGGTGAAAAGGGCCGAAGAACATAGATTTTCTCGACCATTTTGACATGCTTCGCACTGTTGACAGGACCAGTTCAGCCAGGCGATTCCAACCCGGTCAGATAGATGAAAACGATCGGACCCAGGACCCAATTCAGTGACCCGGCCCACGATTTGATGACCAGGCAGCACAGGCAATCCTGGTAAAACAAGATCGCCTTCGACAATATGGACATCAGTGTGACATACACCACACGCAGAGATAGTGACTCTGATCTGACCAGGACCGCAATCCGGCTCAGGAATAGAGGAGCGGACCAACGGTTGATACTCGACGGACTGTGGCTTATGAAGTAACCAGGCTTCGATCATCGTAGACTCCTCTCTCGATATGTCCTTCCTTGATAACTCTTCCTTTCGGAAAATTCCCGTTCGATGGCAGACAGGACTGCCTGTTTTGATTCAAGCCAAAGTGGGGCGATGAGATACGGTCTGTGTGCATCAGCAGTCATCCTTTGAATGCAGATTGTCGCCGGGGTCCGTTCCAGGAAGGAGACGAGCATGGCCGCGTATTCATGCATACTCGAGAGCACTATTCTTCCCGAGGCATAATCATGTTCAGATCGTGTGTTCGTTAATACATGAAAAACATGGATTTTGAGCGCATCTATCGGTAATTGAGCCAGAGCATCCGCGGTAGCTAACATGTCCGCAGTGGTTTCGCCGGGAAATCCCAGGATCAGATGAACACAGATACGCAGGTTTCGAGAGCTGGTCAACTCCACCGCCCTGATGAAATCAGCGTAAGTATGATGTCTGTTCATGTTTTGCAGAGAGGCATCATGGATGGACTGGAGGCCATATTCGACCCAGACGACATAATCGGAAGAATACGACTCAAGCAGGTCCAATTTGTCCGGATCGATACAATCGGGCCTGGTACTGACTGACAAACCAACGATGTCATCAACCTGTTTGATGACATCATAGCGTTCTTTCAGGAGATCGACCGGACCATAGGTATTGGTGTACGTCTGGAAATAGGCAATGAATTTGCGAGCATTATATTTTTTTTTGGCCCCTTGTATTCCAGCATCGAGTTGTTGAATCAGTGACTGACGAGGCAGTCGGGTTACAGGACTGAAAGCCTCGTTATTGCAAAAGGCACAACCAGCCGTATCAAGGAGCCCATCACGATTTGGGCAACTGAAACCGGCATCAAGCGAAATTTTTTGGACGCGACAACCGAAGATTTGACGTAATTGCTGCGAAAAAAGATAACAGTAAGCTTCGAGGGACATGTGTTCTGCTCATCCGAATCGTTTTGATGTTCAGACGACAAATGGTTGCTCGGGACCGGTTGATGAATTCAAGGCAGTTTGGATTGCGGTCAATAAACTGGCGATTTCAACCGGCTTACAAAACGATCCGACCAGGTTCTGGGGCCGAAAACGGGGATCGCTTTCTTCAAAGAAACCTCCGGTCAGGAAAATGATTTTGGCATCAGGCTGCTGAGTGACAATATGTAAAGCCAATTCGATCCCATTGATCCCGGGTAGTTCAAGATCAATAATATAAAGCTGTGCGGCTGAACATCTGAACGCTTCCAGAAGGTCCTCGCCCGATTTCGCGGTCACAACAGAATAGCCGTTTTTTATCAGAATGATCTCAAGCGATTTTCTGATAATGGCCTCATCATCAATAATTGAAATGGTTGGCTTAGCGATCATAAAAATTTGATACCATAGTCGTTACTGACAAGCTTGAATATGATAAACATGAAGTCCTTTTTGATTTTCTGGAATGAGTCAGGATCGTCACTCAATGTCGTTGGATCTTTGAAAAACACTGTTTTGGTAAAGGTCCCTTTGAAGCCGTTCTTGGGAATGGCTTGTTTTGCGTAGACATTTTTCCAGGCCAGATTTTCCTTAATGGCCAGATCAAAAGAGTCAGATGAAAGGGTAATCTTGATATCTGCTTCAGCCATGGTGCTATTGAGAATGCGGCCTTGCCAATCATTACAGAAGGTCGTGCCTTGTTCAAGCACAAAATCGGGCTCTTCATCCTGTTGCCGATCATTAGATACTTTACGTTCAGCAATCAGAGCATTATATTGTTCGATCGTTATCAAATCATCGAGCAAGGCTTGGCTGATTTCTGCCACAGACATGGCACGATACTCATCCAGATTTTCAATTGCCGTATCATTTGGTGCGGTCTGAGAGATCACAACCTCTGCTTGCTCCTGATCGGCTTCCCGAGAGTGCTTCAACTGGACCAAAAGTTCCTGATCAGCCAGATAGAAGAAGAAAACCTGGGAGTCCGAACGCCTTCTGATTGTGGCAGTCCATAAGCCCTGTTCATTTTTATTCAATGAAGAAGGTTGCTGCCAATTACTCTCTTTTTTGGCCAGAAAACGGGTTTTGCCGTGCTCGAAAATAATTTTAAAAGCTGCCTTTTTTGCTGTGGTCAGCTGTAATTTGTAATGAGGCCCCTGAGCAGAATCGCTGAGATACAGTTCCCCCTGATCGGGCAGAGAACACGCACCGAAGAGATAAGGAGTTTTCAAGTTCAGCATTGACAGGTCTTGATCAGAAGCAGCCATTGGGAGCTGTTTTTCGGACTCCTGTGAGTGTTGACCGGCGGAAACTTCGGCCGCTTTTTCGGATGATTCGGTCAGGATTTCCTGACGGACCTCATCTATGGCTGTTTCCACATCGACCAATGAAGTAACTTGCTCGAATCGGGATTGGCCATCCTGGTCAACTCTCATCTGATCGGATGGGGCTTTTGAAGGTATTTCCGTTTGAGGTGATTGTTCGAGCAGATCAGCGGTCGGCCTGTCATCGTCTGTATCGGCTGGTGTCTGTCCGATTGTAGCTACCAGTTTCTCGCGTAATTCTTTCATATCGATGTCGACGAGCACAGTCTCGTCTTGATCAAAGTCTGATTCACGATCGATCTGACTCTCTTGAGCAGTTGTTTCCGTTCCGGCTTTGGCAGGGACTTCCTTGGTTTCTTGGATATGAGTCGGATCATAGATAAAGGGCGGAGTAATGGTATAAAGTGTATATTCATGCAACAAATCGGCAAAACCCGAGGGATGCTCGCGCGGATCAGGCAGAATGATGTAATTGGTTATTTTTCTCAACACCTCTGCATCCAAAGCAAATGAAAAGAACCGTGACAGGGGAAAACGGCTGGCACAAATCGCAAATTCATCCAGTAATTTATCGAGAAACTCCTGTTTCGATAATTTCTTGGGAATATCTTCAGTTAAAAACTGCTTTTTGATTTCACGATGTTTAAACATCTCACGCAACAAACTCGCATCGTCCTGGATGCTATTCACGATTTCAACAGCATTGTCTTCTGAAAAATCAGCCTGACGTGCTTTAATGATTCGATAGGTTTTCTGTAAAGCGACTCCACGTGAGGTAAGGGACACTCCGATTAAGCTTTTGAGTCCATACTTGACCGATTCGATGAGTAAATCCCGAAACAGGTCAAAACGGTCTTTGTTCCAGAGTGGAGACTTCAGATCGAGATAACAGAAATAATCGGAGAGAAAGTATTCGGGAAAAGAACCTGATAAAAAAATAGGATTGAATAAACGGGCATACTCATGGAAATCGACATCTTGCAGAAAGTAGGGCATTTGATAGGTAAATATTGATTCAAAAATGCGGGCGATCGATAGACCAATCTGGAATCGCAAACTTTTACGATCGACAGGAGTCAGGTCTTTCTTCGTTTTCTGCAACTCGATATTATACTTGTAAATACTTTCACGAAAGAGGATCAGATATTCGAGTACTATGAGCGGAAACCAACCCGGGTATTTTTTATAGAAGTTTAAAAACCTGTTTTTTGTTGTTTCTTGAAACTTTTTGGGATCATCACTGGGTTTGCGGTCAATCAAAGATTTGATCTGTATCCGGCATAGTTCGCTGATTTCGTGTTTTAATCGCTCATCAATCAGAATATTGATGTGGAAATTGTCATTTTCCTTGATGGGAGGAGGTAAACTAATATCAGGCACCAGAGCTAACAGCTCGTCTTCGCTGCCCGTAAAAAACAGGAAATCTTTGGCTTTTATCTCAGCGGTAAATCGTTTCATAACGTATGGTAGACCGTACAGTCCAAAGCGTTAATTGAAGCAACACTCTTTCCATGACCGGGATTAACTATCCATATCATTAGTCAGCCGCTCTGGGATTGTCAATGTAATCCCATCAATCACCCAGATAACCCAGGCTTCTTAATTTATCCTTGGTATCTTCATCCTGAGAAGTCAGCATCACATCTGAGTCATCAATTTCAGATTTAAGCTGTTTCAACGTATTCAGAGACTGTTTCAATTCTTTGATTACCTGGGATTGCTTGCCGGCGAGATCAAGTAATTCGCCGGGGTCGTCATTCAGATCATACAAAGATTCCCTGACTTCGTTCTCTGAATGGGTTATCATCAGTTTCCAAGGGTCGGAGACGATCGCTTCATTTCTCGTTTCCGGGACCTTGGCCTGAACAACTTTACCTTCGAGCAATACCGGCTCAGAGAAGACTCCAGTACCATCCAATATAGGTTTCATACTCCGACCGGTCCTGTCATCCTGTGCTCGAGAATAGCCCAGATAATCATCAAGGGTTGGCCAGAGGTCGACATGTCGACAGACATGGTTGATAACCTGACTGTTATGGGGCTCGACCTGCTGTCCGAATGAAAACAAACAGGGCACTCGCGTGGTCGTATTATAGAGCTGAAGACCATGATCAAAGAACTCGAAATGTTCGATCAAACCCTCGCCATGATCGGAAGTCACAATCATGAAATTCCTTTTTGGACTTAATTGACGGATAAGCCTCCGTTGGACCTGGGCGATCTGGGTATCAATCCATGAGATTGAAGCAGCATATCTGGCGATGGTTTGATTGACTGCTGTGACCGGATTCTGTTCATTCGTTATGTTTTGAATCCGGGTGCGGTCATACTGGCAATCCTTTGGCAGAATTGAAACGTATCTACTATCCTGATAGAGTAAAGAACATGGGCCTTCGACCTGATAAGGAAAGTGTGTATCGAAGAAATGAAGCCAGCAAAAAAGGGGCTGATTTTTCTGAGCCGCAAGCTGTCGTTCAATGCCGTCAATGAGAATTTCTCCTGAGCGGAAAAGCTGATCTGTGGCCTGATCATAGTACATAAAACCACTATTCAAACCCGAAAAAGCACTGGTGACAGTAAACCCACCTACTGAAGCAATCGTCGTATAACCCCTCTCCTTCATGAAGGCGGCCCACGTTTTCACTTTTTCCTGTAAAGGCAAATCAACTATTTCAGACGAAATTGTAGCGGTGGCCGTATTCTTCTGTTCGAGAAGGACATTACGGGCATTGTGCTGTTGCGGATACAGGGAGGTCATGATCGAGGCCAGAGCAGGGACCGTATAGGGCGATTGATTGTACATGGCTGTAAATGTATGGCCTTTCCGGGAGATCTGGTCCATATTTGGTGTTTTGATCCAGTGATTACCATAACAGCCAAGAAAATCTGACCGGACAGAATCTGTAGTGATCAGGAAGATATTTGGTCGAGGGTCAACGCGGACTGACTCGGTTTTGTCTTTTGGAGAGCATGATCCCAAACCGACAAGGAGACAACAGGCATACGCAAACACAAAAATTGAGGAGAGCCAAAGATGTGCTGACAATCTGTATTGATGATATCCCACTCGCTCGATCATGTACTACCCCTTTCCTGGTCTGAATTCACGACAGCATTTACACAGATATTTCAGTGTTTCTTGCAAATTCTATTGTATCACACTTACTATTCCCCGCCAAATCAGTACCATAACAAAAGGACAACGGTCCTGGGATAAACACAATGAAATCAACGTGGGCAGGAAAATGCTCTTGATCATACTCAAGGACATTTCTGATTATCAATAATACCCTGAGCGATAGTGTGGGCCATGCGATCGCGGAATGAAACATCCTGAAGCAATCTGAAATCATAATCATGGCTTATAAACGATGTTTCCACAAGGACCCCTGGATTCAGACAGTTTTTCAAAAGACCAAGATGACTGTTACCAGGTGAGAAGAACCGCCTGCCATCAATTATACCTTTATTGTAACTCTTCAAATAGAGGATCGAGGCGGTTGAGTTGTAGATACTTTTAGCCAGAGGCAGCGACTGATCATCATTATAAAAAACGGAGAAACCGTGGGCCTCACGATTACTCCAGATCGGATGGGCGTTCAGGTGTATCGAAACAAGACAGGATTGGGGAAAACGATTGGCCAATTCTCGACGCTGGACCAACGATACGAAACGATCAGTACGACGGGTCATGACAACATGGGCCCCCATCGCAGTGAGATATTTTTCGATTTGCAGACTCATCTCGAGTGTAAAATCCGATTCCCGCCAACCATCCTTATTCTTGGCACCGGGATCATATCCTCCGTGTCCGGGGTCCAAAACAACGACCGGAAAATGCAATTGATGATAGGATGCTAACCATCGAGACGTGATGCCATGAGGAGTTACCATCGTATCAGTCAATGGAGGGCAATACTCGATCGGACGAAGCAGGTCAGGAGACTTGTGTAACTCGAATGGTCTCAAATGACTGAAAAGATCGGTCGTCCCGAATGTGGTCAGAACAAAAAAGAGTAATAACATCGAAATCTTGCCCCATCTTGGCTTTTTGGTAATGTGCTTCTTGTTTTCATGTGACGCGGATAGACGAACGATTTTTTCCCGGAAGAGCCGGGTCAAAGAGGATGAGGAAATTTCGCGATCTTGTTTGGGACTGGAAGCCGCTTCCTCTTCCTGCTCTTCCGAACCAACGGGCGTGTCCTGTGTGGTGATTGAGTCGAGCAGTTGAATAGGCGGGAGTTGAGAGAGGTCTCCCGATCTGAAAACAAGCGCGCTTAATGGAGCAAAAGCAGCTTTTATTTCTTTAAACAGACGCTGATACAGCGACACTTTCTGACGCAATTCAACCAGCTCTTCATTTTGTTTGGCAATGATTTCTTCCTGGTTCAGAATGTACTCTTTTAAGTGCTGTTGCTCCTGCTGGCTCTGTTCGAACTCGCTCTCGACCAGACCCCCGTAAACGATTTCTTCCTGGTAAAGCCTGAACAATTCTTCCTGGGCCGAGCTGTTAAGTTGTGAAGAAGTCAGGAGCTGTTGCAGAGCCAGATCGAGGTCTCGTTCACGGGCGGTAGCCTTTGAACGCTCACATCCCAGTTCACCTTTCAATGTCCTGATCTGCTGTCTCAGAAAAATTATCGTTTCGTAAGCCCGATCACGCTCTTTCAGTTGCTCGGTCAGGACCTGACGCTGCGTCCGCTCTTCCTTTAACTCCTGATTTCGTAAACGAAGTTGCTTCTTCAGAAAATACAATGTCTCGAGTTCAACCGCCTGTTGTGAATAATGCTCAGATAAAAAGCCCAGTCGCTGGACAAGCTGGGACATCCGAGCTTCCGGACTGCGCTCGAGGGCCGCTGATGATCGCGGGACAAGCATACGGTTCTGAGAGGTCAATGCATTGGTAGAGCTTAAAGCCCAATGCAAATTGGGTAAAATCGGGACCGTACCCTGATGATTGGTAATCAGTAATGCTTGTCCAGTCGTGGAATCAATCATCTTACATTCCCATGCCCAAAAGGCACTACACCACCAGTTTTTAAGGCGTGATTTTTACGAGACACGACACAGCCATATTCCATGCCTCATCACGGACCTTCAGAACAGTAATTTCCTTATCTCGGTGCTACATTAACGTCTTTTTTCGTTCGAAAAAAAACGTTCCCCATAAGCTATTATACTACAAAAAAGCTTTTTTGTCTAGAAAAAAAACAGAAGAGGGCTTTATGATATCGTCTGTAGAAACGAATGAGCAAGTCGATATTCTGGAGCCATTGTGAGAGAATATCCGGTCCAACCAGGGAACGATACAGGCGTTTCATCAGATAGGCGAATCTTAAATAATACTGCTTATAACCATTCAAGACTGCCGCTCTGACTTCGGCCCTGGTGAGATACTCGGTTTCGATGACGCCGCCCCAGGCCCCATCAAAGTCTTCCCAACAATCGTATGCCAGCAGCTTGGAAGTCAGGCAGCTATCATACAATTTTGTTCCGGGAAAGGGGATGCAGATCGAGAATTGGACATAATCAGGGCTGATATGTCTGAGGAATTTGTGGGTTGTGGCAATGGTCTGGGCAGTGTCACCCGGAAAACCGAACATAACCGTTGCATGCGAATACATGCCGACTCGATGGGTGTTATGGAAAGCCTGTTCAATCTCATCAATGGAAAACCCTTTGCGGGCTTTATCAAGTAGGTCTTGTTCTCCAGACTCGACTCCGAACTTGATCAGGTAACAGCCGGCCTTTCGCATCAATTTCAGATTGTCGAGACTTGCCCCGGAAACGCGTCCAAGACATCCCCAGCTCACATTAACTTTACTTTCGATCAGGGCTTGACACATTTCCCTGACCCGTCTCCAATCAGCGGTGAAGGTATCGTCTTCGAAATAAATGAAGCGGACCCCATACTGCTCGACCAGATGCTGTATTTCTGCGATGACATTGCTGATGCTCCGCTGACGCAATGCATGCCCGAACATAACTTGAGGATAAAGGCAGAAGCTGCAATGAAAAGGGCAACCTCGACTGGTCATGATCGTCGCGATTGGACGCTGGCGGAGGGGGAATAAAAACTCATGGTAGCGTTCGAGTTCGACCAGGGAGTAATCTGGCCAAGGGAGCAGATCGAGATCATATTTTGGGGCAGTCGGCCTGGAACAAGTTTGCCCTGCTCTGTCTCGATAGGCAATGCCGGCGAGCCCACTCGGCTCGAATCCGGCTGCGCACAAGTCCCTGATAAGAAAATCATACTCACCAATACCAATAAAATCCAGGGCTGCTTTTTGTTCAATCAGCTCCCGCCAGAAAACAGTAGCATGTGGCCCGACCAGCATGGTTTTTGTGGCCGGTTGCCGTTCACGCAGATGATCGATAAAGCCTAGATCATGGTCGATGCTTGGGGTTGAACTGTTCACCACGGCCAGGTCCGGTTGCCAGATGTGCAATTCTTCAAGGAGATCGATCAGGTCGAGTCGTTGGGCAGGCGCATCCCATAGCCTGACTTGGTGCCCGATCTGTTTCACTGCTGCGGCCGCAATCATTTGAAAAAGCGGGGGCGGATTGATATCACCATGCAGATTCTTGTGGGGCCAGCGTTGGGTTCTATGCCCGTGATCGGGCCAGGGAGCATCAATGAAAGCGACCTTCAACATGGTCAATACAGGGTCCTTGTCTCGTGAATTGTGACCCGACCGGTTATCTGCTCAATGATTATCAGATAATAAAAATTGGGACGATTGCCCTGAATGATGACCTCACCGCCATCAGAGTTACCGAGCGGATAAAAATTAATGGAAATGGTGCCTGACTGAACAACCGGTTTATCAGCTTCCTGCCTGAATCCGACGATGTCATAAGGCAGCGTTTCACTTCTTTCTTGCCAGAAATCGATGCCGATTGGTTCTGGCTCAACCTCTGGCCCGTCGCCTTCTTCGGACCTGACGCCCTGATCATCGGCGAGACGTTGCTTTTCACTGACCGGTTCCCGCAATGTATAACTGTTCTGATCAAGATTTAAGGTAACGGAAACACGAGATTTAGTTGTGACTGCCTGGGACCGGGCAAAACGAAGCGTCGCCGACAACTCCCGGACATAGGCGTTCAAACGGGTCTTGGACAACCCGGTCCAGATAGCGGGGATGGTTATGGACAGGGCCAGGACCATGATCGTAATGACTACCAGAATTTCAATCAGGGTAAATCCCCGGCTAACGATAGACGATCGGCTCGCCATTGTTGTTGCTGCAGCTGAGTTTGAAATCTCTACCTCCATCACTGACCGAATAGATGTATTCATTACCCCAGGGATCAATCGGCATTTTGCCATCGGCCAGATAGGGTCCGTCCCAGTTTTCACCGCTGCCCCTGATCAAGTCATCAAGATTGTTCGGATACTGGTTCATGTCCAGACGGTACAGATCAAGAGCAGCATGTATTGAAGCCATTTGGGCTTTCGCTGTCTTTTCCTGGGCCGAGGAGAGTCGTTTCCAGATTTCCGGGCCAACCAGGCCGACCAGCAAACCGAGAATGACCACAACGACCATGATTTCAACCAAGGTAAACCCGCGTTGTCGGGAATTATTTTCCTCGTGTGTATTGAAGCGTCTAACATTCATTCCGTATACCTCCTGCTATTCTTGATGGATTAAAAAGGAATTTCATTAACCGAAAAGATGGCCAGGAGCATCGAGATGACGATGAAACCGATAAAAAGGCCCATCAGCAGAATGAGGGCCGGCTCGATGAGTGACATCATTTTCTTGACCGTGGATTTGACTTCTTTTTCGTATGTATCTGCGATCTTGAGGAGCATGGCTTCGAGATTACCTGTTTCCTCTCCGACGATAATCATATGAATGGCCATGGGCGGAAAGACATTGCTGGTTTTGAGCGGTTGTGCCACGCCGCTTCCTTCCTTGATCCCACCATAGACCTCGACTAGTGACAGCGAGATGCGACGGTTGGTCAAGGTGTCCTTGACGATGGCCAGAGCCTGTAAGATCGGCACACCGCTATTGATCAAGGTGCCAAATGTCCTGGCAAAACGGGAAATTTCAAGCTTCCGGATCAGATCACCCCACAATGGTATGCGTAATTTGAACGAATCCCATTTGTACCGGCCTTCTTCCTTGGCCAGATAGCTGCGTATACTGAAGATCACGATCCCGATTGTCAGCAAAATAAAATACCAGTAGTCCTTGATGAAGTTGGAAAACAGGAGCAATACCTGTGTAGGTAGGGGGAGAGTAGTACCCATATCCTCGAATATTCTCGTGAATTTTGGTAAGACGAACGTGAGTAACAGAGTGACCGCGATGGCACCGACGACCATCAACAGTAATGGATACATCATGGCTTGGACAATGTATCCCTTTAATTCCTCGGCACTTTCCAGGAAATCGGCCAAACGTAAGAGGATTTTATCCAGAACGCCACCGGTTTCGCCCGATTTGACCATGTTGATGTACAAACGTGTGAAATAACGAGGATTGCGGGCTAATGAGTCCGCAAAGGTCGCCCCGCTGTGAACGTTTTTACGGACCGTTCCGATCAGCTCTTTGAGTTTTTCTTTTTCACACATTTCTTCGAGGATAAACAGGCTTTTATCAAGCGGGATACCGGCATCGATCAGGGTGGCTAACTGCAGGGTGAAATCTTTGATATCACTGCTTTTAATCCGTTGAAAATAGGATTTAAACGAGTATTCAGTGGACAAACCGGCACTCTGTTTGGGATTGACATCCAGGGGCAGGAAATTCATCTCCCGGAGGCGATGCAATGCTCCGGCCAAATCCTTGGCTTCGAGAACACCCTCCTGGATCGTTCCCCCACGATCGGCTGCACGATAGACAAATGTGGCCATGCCCGCTACTCCACCTGTTCCTATTCGAGCATCAGCATCTCATCCTGAGTGACCCGGATGACCTCATCGATCGAGGTGATGCCGGCCATTGCTTTATTGAAGCCGTCCATCCTCAGGGAGAGCATGCCATGCTCGATGGCGGTTTTTTTGATCTCGGAACTGTTTGTTTTTTTCAGGATCAAGTCTTCAATTTCATCTTCGACGATCATGAGTTCGAAGATACCGCTTCGTCCCCGGAAACCAGTCTGACCGCAATGTTCGCAACCGATGCCCTTGTAGGTTACAATCGTGCCGGTTGTGGTCATTTTATGCTTGATTTCATCGAGCACTTGGGGATCGATCTTGGTTTTTACTTTACATTCAGGGCAAATGACCCGGATGAGACGTTGGGCCAATACCCCTTCAAGGCAGGATGAGATCAGGAAGCTTTCAACGCCCATATCCTGGAGTCGGGTTATAGCACTGGGCGCATCGTTGGTATGCAGGGTCGAGAAGACAAGATGTCCGGTCAAAGCTGATTGGACTGCTATCTCAGCAGTCTCGAAATCACGAATTTCACCGATCATCATCACGTCAGGGTCCTGGCGGACAATCGAGCGAAGTCCGCTGGCAAAAGTCAGACCGATTTTGGGCTTGATCTGGATCTGATTGACCCCGCGCAATTGATACTCGACCGGGTCCTCGATCGTAATGATTTTTTTATCAGGTGAATTGATTTTGTCGAGGGCAGCATAGAGTGTCGTGGTTTTTCCGCTCCCGGTTGGGCCCGTAACCAGCAGAATACCATGAGGTTGGGAGATGATCCGTTGAAAAGCTTTCAGTGATGTTTTGGGAAAACCAAGACCATCCAGGTCCAGCATGATGCTTTCCTTATCGAGAATACGCATGACAATGCTTTCGCCATACATGGTCGGAACGGTCGAGACACGAAGGTCTATTTTCTTGCCGGAAACCCTGATCCGGATACGGCCATCCTGCGGCAAACGCCTTTCTGCTATATTCATCTCGGCCATGATTTTCACGCGAGAAATAATGGCGGCTTGCAGACGCGAGGGAGGCGATTCTTCATCATGGAGCACGCCATCGATCCGATAACGCAGACGAAGTTCACCTTCGAAGGGTTCGATATGGATATCTGAAGCACCGCGTTCAACCGCCTGGGTGATAAAAAGATTGACGAGTTTAATGACCGGTGCTTCCTGGGCCATATCCCGGAGCGCGTCGATGCTCTCTTCTTCGTTGACACTGATCAGGTCGAGCTCCTCTTCGGCCATATTATCGATAATCATTTCCATGGCCGAAGCTCCGGAACCCATATAGAGCTCGATCGCCTTGATTATGTCCGATTCCAGGCAGAGAAGAGGGATAATGGTTTTTCCGGTCGTCAGAGCCAGATCATCCAGTAAATATTTATCAAGAGGATCAGCCACGGCAATGACCAACTGGTGGTCGTTATCACTGATCGGGAAAAAAAGATAATGTTTCAGAAAATCCTTGGTCAGAAGCGGTAGTACCGGCGGCTCACTCGGCAACGATTCGAACGGAATCAAGGGCAGATCGAGCTGAAATGAAAGGGCTTTGAACAAGTTTATCTCTGAGAGCAGACCCAGTTCGAGCGCCTTTTGACCAAATCTTTTTTTCCCGGGAGGATTATAGCTGAGTATCTTCGCCAGGTCTTCATCGGTCATCAGGCCAGCTTCCACCAGGATCTGACCGATACGTTTCCGTGACCGTGTCATTGTCGTGACACTGCTTGATTGCTTGAAAGTTTCACCCGTCATGTTCTGATCGATCTGAAAAATGTCTTGTCCCGACCGGTTCCCCACTAATCCTGTTCAAGTCATTGAATTACTCAGAAATTATTAACCTTAACCTGTGAATTCGGTAAAAGTTCCCGATCAACCCGGATTTATCTCAATTACAGCTCCTTGTTTGCGACAACTTCCTTGATTCCCTGTTCAAAGGAGCGTGGCTGAAAATCAAGAAGGCGTTGAGCTCGAGTGATGTCCCAATGCTTCGCTACCAGAACGCGTTGGATTTGTTCTTTATCGATAAAGGCAGCCAGATGTAGTTTTTGAGTCAGGCTGGCCACAGCCATGGCCCAAGGGACCGGGAGACTTACCGTTCGGCCTTTTCTGTCAAGTGCAGCAGCGATGTGTTTGATCAGGTCCCTGTAACTCAAGACATCCGGTCCAGCCAGATTGATGATTTGACCACGACAGGTTTCGAACCGTTCGATACATCTGACGATTGCCCAGGCTAAATCCTCGACATGCAAGGGTTGCAATGTGTATAAACCGTCGCCGATTATGGGGAAAACAGGCCAGTGTGCGATTTTCGATACCAGGGTTGTGATCCCGGCCCGGTCTCCGGGGCCGTAAATTTCAGAGGGCCTAACGATCACCCACTCGAGACCACTCGATTTAACTAATTGTTCTGCTTCACCTTTCGAGCGAGCGTATTCCCCCTTAAGAAAATCCACAGCACCCGAGGAAACATAGATAATTCTCCGAACACCCTGATTTCGAGCCTGATCAAGAAGATTCTGGGTCCCTTCGCGATTGATCCGAAAGACGTGATTGGCTGTGGTCGCCTTGACGGTCCCGGCTATATGTACGATAATCGTAGCCCTTGCACAGAAAGAAGTGAGCGTCTCAGGTTCGAGCAGATCACCCTGGATCAGATCGATAGTGTTCTTTTGTGGAGTTACCGGCCCAATCCGATTATCGCGGACCAGGACCTTGAGAGGTATCCCTGAGGGGACCAGCATCCTGAGAACATGCCTGCCGATAAAACCTGAGCAACCCGTGAGGGCGATCATGAGCTTAACAGCCTTCTAAAGAAGGAATAAAAATAGCGAGGGCGATAATAATACTTCAAATAGGCCCGCTCCTTACATGCGATAAGCTCACGCGCATCCAGATGCGGATGTTTATACACCGGATTCATCACATCGAAACGTGACCAATCATCGGTGATCAATCGTGTCTCATACTCCGAGAAAGCGGGTGTGCCTGGAAAGGGAGTAAAAAGGGTAAATGTGGCAATATGAGGATTCAAACTGATCGCATAATCGATTGTGGCCCTGATTGAATCGATCGTATCGTCGGGCCAGCCGAGAATAAAAAAAGCTGCGACCTTGACCCCGTTATGATCGCAGAAGTTGACCAAATCTCTGACTTGTTCCGCGTCATAGACCGTTCGACCAGCTCTTTCGAGTATCTCGGCTTTGGCTGACTCGATCCCGACATTGATCGTTCTCAAGCCCGTCCTTTTCAAAAGAAGGACCAACTCCCGGTCCAGACTCTCGATTTTCGTCTCACATACCCAGGGCACTCTGATGTTCTGTTCAAGGAGTAATTGGGCCAGTTTCTCAGTCCGGGAACGACTGAAAGAAAAGAAAGGATCGCGAAACAGAAATCCAGCGGCAGCACGCTTTTGATGAAGCATTTTCATCTCAGCAACCACATTTTCAGGTGAACGGGCCCTGAATTTTTTATATTGGACCTTATACGGGCAATAGACACATGTATCCGGACACCCCCGGCTCGACAGAATCGGAAAAACCGGTCGTCGCAGCAGGGAGGGAAAATAGGAAAACCGAAGAGTGGAAAACGGACTCCAATCGGGAAAGGGCAGTGTATCCAGTTTTTGGATCGGTGAGCTGTCGATCAGGCCGCTCAATTGCTCTCCCTGGGCCAATCGCTGCGCTGCCTGTTCGGGCTCCCCTTCAATAATGAAATCCGCTGTGTCGAGGAAGAGTTCCGCTTTAACGGCGGAGAAGGGGCCAATAAAGCCGACCCGTGCTTTGCCAGATGCTTTGACCTTGCGGGCATACTTAATCTGATTCCGCCAACCGGTCATGGAACTATGAATGATAATCAGATCTGCTTCCGGGACGATATTACGCCCGGTCAAAACAGTATGACCAGCCTGTCCAAATATGGCAGCCAGGTAGCCAAAACTCATCAAGGGCAAATCGAGCCCGTGATGTTTGGCGAAACCAACCAAACGGGTCAGTATACCCCGCCCAGGTTCAAAACCCGCACCAAATCCACCGGCGAAATCATTGTAGACATTCGGATGATGTGTATCTTCGACTTGTATTAATGCGATCTTCATTGTGCAATGCGTGTTGATGTTGAAATCACCCTGCTATTTAAACATACCCCGGATCATGAAATAGATACCCCGGACATGCGTTTCCAATTGATAAAAATTATGAATGCCCCTTAATCGTTGGATTATATAGGATGGACGGAGATAGAATTCTATGATCGCCTGATTTCTCAACTTCCAGATTTTCTCACGTGGTAATTGATCTGTGCCCATGACAGGATAGGTATATGCCTGACACATGGGTTCCAGTTTACTATCGGTCCAGCCCTCAGCGATTGCCTCTTCGCGAAAGGTGGTCCCGACCCGTGGGACTGGAACATTGAAGGAAGCATAATCACATTTGAGTTCACAGGCCAATTTTATGGTTTTTAAACATGTTTCCTCAGTCTCTCCCGGGAGTCCGATGATGAATGTTCCGACCGTTGCTATCTTTGCCTGGCGGCATAGGTGAAATGCTGTCCGGACTTGTTCCAGGGTAATCCCTTTCCGATATCGGTCAAGAATCTGTTGATGAGCGGACTCGACCCCGAACAAGATTGTGTGACAACCTGCCTGTTTCAGCAGTGTTACTGTTTTCTGGTCAATCAAGTCAACCCGACTGAAACAGAGCCAATCCATCTTAAGGTCCTGAGTGATCATCCGATTACAGATTTCATGGAGTCTTTTCTTGTTGGCCCCAAAAGTCTGATCGGCGAAATAGATCTCACGAATGCCGGCTTGATGATACATGACCAATTCGTCTATGACATTATCGACGCTTCGCTGTCGAAAACCAAGTGTATTCATGATACAGAAATGACAGTGATAGGGACAGCCATAATCAGTGAGTACAGTCGCAAATCGCCTATGATGGGCAAAAGGATACTTGTATTTCCGGTTTGGAAAATAATGGTAACAAGGGAGAGGCACTTCGAACAAACCATTCTTGCGCTGAATGTTACCTCGAATCTGACCGTTTTCTGCTCGATACATAACATTGGTCAGACCTTCTCGTTCACCCAAAAGAAAACGTCTCACCGAGTCATCAAAAAAATCAAGAATGACGCCATCCAGAAAAGGATTTTGCTCGAGCAGCTCCTTGGCCCCATCCATGAAAACATCCCCACTGCCCAGAAGAATCACATCCGTCTGGGCCTTGAGCCGTTCCAAAAATAGTCGGTCCTCTCGCCAGGAAACAGCCCCTGTCAAAAAAATTATCGCCTTCGATCCCATTGTCCTGATCCGGGTCAAACATTGTTGCTCGTTGAGCTCTTCGGCTATGGCATCAATGACTTCAAGCTCGAATTCTGCACCAAGCATGCCACTGATATAGAGCAGATCAATGGGATGATAGATGTAATCTGTTTTAGAAACCTTGGAACAATAATAATCGCGGATATATACTTCATCACCGGGCGGGTTGAGTAGGATGACACGATCATGAATAGTCGTCTTCAAAGTCTTCATCCCTTTCATATTAAAAAAATCTCGGATTGAAACTGAATGGAATGCGAATGGACGCTTGTTCTTTTTTTGCAGAGCAGGTTTTTCAGTCAAGTCCTCCTGTCTAGTAGGACCTTTTTCCCATCAGTCAATGTTCCGTCAACTTTTTCAGAATACGGGCAACTTTTCAGGCAACTCTGACTTGACTTTCATTAACCGTTTGTTTATGCTATATCCAAAAAGAGAAACCATGCAGCCATACTCATACTGACCAGAACAACTCTTTGTCGCGTCTGGCTCATAATGGGTTATGGGGAGGTTAAGCTCATGCCAAATGCTAAAATCCTGGTTGCTGATGATGATAAAAGCACACGGGAATTGATCTCGATCGTCCTCGAAGATGAGGGATATGAGGTTATTACGGCCATTAATGGGATCGAAACTATTGAAAAGGCTGCAAAGGAAAAACCGGACCTTATTGTCCTGGATATTATGATGCCACAAATGGATGGCTATGAAGCCTTGAATAAAATCAAGGAAAATGAAGAATTAACTGCTATTCCTATTCTGGTCATTACAGCCCGAACCATTAAAATCTATGAGAAAATTTCAAAAGGTCTGGGCGCGGTAGACCATATTACCAAACCTTTTTCACCCGATGAATTGCTCGAAAAGATCAAGATGTTTTTAGGTTGATTGGCAGGGATGAATCACGCCGATTAACTTCCTCAGGTGAAAACATGCCTTTCCTTCGAATACCAAACGTACTGCTTTGTTTTGTACTAAGTCTGGGATGTTAATGAAGGCCGCGGAACTGCCTTTTTCACCCGACCCGAACGAATACAGGAAGTACAAACACGCATTCGTTGGACCCGGTTGTCATGAACGACCTTTACCCGTTGCAAATTGACTTTGAAACGGCGTTTGGTCAAATTATGGGCATGGCTGATGTTATGGCCGACCTGCGGTTTTTTGCCGCATATTGCACATTCTTGAGACATAATCGTACTCCCTTAAAAGATACTTATTCATTTTTCGTTAATCCATTCGATCTCAGTGACCTGTTTGGATCACATCTCAATCATTCGCAGGCAGTGATAGTACATCATGATCGTGAATGCAACATTGATCGTTTTTTTTTCTTGGACCGACAAACCCGAGCATCTGACCTTTACATCGCGAGCTTCCTGCGTTGGCGGACCAGGCAAAAGCCATGCTCCGAGCCCATTCCGACAGGTATTCTCCTGCTCAACCGTTTGAATTTCGTTTTTATATTGTCAGAAAATCCGACTTCCACATTAAGCAAAAAATTAAAAAAATGGCCTGTGAACGAATTTTTCCTTGACAGGACGGTTTTTTTTTAGTAAAATCTTGTTAATCAAAAATATTATCCCTTTGATCTGGAAAGGGTCCGAATAAACACTAAACGTTGAACGAAAATAACATCTCAAGGTGGTAAGGATATCATGGGCATATTCTCAAAAGCTAGGCCGGTCGTCGGACTTGATATTGGTACAAGCTCGGTGAAGGCAGTCGTTCTGAAAGGTAGCTCCAAGGGCTATCAATTGCAAAATCTCGGGATTGAGACATTACCGCCCGAGGTTATTGTTGACGGGGCAATCATGGATGCTGAAGTTGTGGTTGAAGCGATTCAAACAGTCTTCAACAAGGCGAAAATCAAATTGCGTGATGTCGCAGTTGCTGTTTCAGGGACATCAGTCATTGTGAAAAAAATCACCTTGCCTGATATGGATCCCAAGGAACTGTCCGAATCGATCCAATGGGAAGCTGAACAATATATTCCTTTTGATATCGAAGACGTCAACCTTGACTTCCAGATATTAAACCGGGGCGTTGGCGATGGTTCTGAGATGGATGTCATACTGGTTGCCGTGAAAAAGGACAAAATCCATGACTATATTGGACTGGTGGCTCAAGCAGGTCTTGATACCAAAATTGTTGATGTCGATGGTTTTGCACTCAGTAACCAGTTCGAAGTGAACTATCCGTCTGAAAGCGGTGAAACTGTGGCCCTGATCGACATGGGCTCCGGAGTGATGAATATCAATATACTCCAAGACGGGCAACATGTTCTCTATCGCGATATTTCATTGGGTGGAAACCAGTTCACTGACGCAATTCAGAAAGAATTGAACGTCTCCTATGAACAGGCAGAAGCTCTTAAAAAAGGAGAGGAAGTCGAAGGAATCAACCCGAGTGATGTTACAGATATCATCAATTCGGTCATCGAAGATATCTCAATGGAAATTCAACGTTCCTTCGATTATTATCGAGCTACAACTTCAAGCGAAACAGTCGATAAGGTCGTGCTTACCGGTGGCTGCTCAAAGATTGCCGGTATCGATTCGTTTCTTGCTTCCAAGTTAAGCACAAAAATCGAGCTGGGGAACCCATTTCGTAACATCGCCTTTCCCAAGAAGTTTGATCCAGCTTATCTTCAGGATGTGGCACCCTTATGTGCCATAGCCGTCGGGCTTGCTGCTAGGAAGGTAGGGGATAAATGATAAAAATAAACCTATTACCGAGTGAGGGACCTGGTACATCAAAAGTCTATTTTGAAATAATGCTGGGACTCATCCTTATCGCTGTCGCGGCTAGTGCTATCGGTCTATATTGGAACTATCTTAACGGAATCATCGCGAAGCGCCAGGAGGAAATCCGTATCAAGGAGGAGCAGGTCAGTAAACTGCAAAATATAATTGACAGTGTCAAAAAATTCGAGGAAGAAAAAGCAGTCCTCCAGAAAAAAATTGACCTTATTAAAAAGCTCAGGGAACAACAGAAGGCTCCCGTTTTCTTACTCGATCAATTAAGTAAAAGTCTGCCGGATAACGTGTGGTACTTTGAATTGAAAACAAAAGGCACGACCATGACTCTAAAGGGAGCCGCCCTTTCCATGATGAGTATTGGTGATCTCATCAACCAACTGAAGCAACCTGAAAATCTGTTTAAGACTGTTCATTTGAAGAAAACATCAATGAAAGACCTCAAAGGCCGTGAAATATATACCTTTGAGATGAATCTAGGCCTTGAGCCACAAGAAAAACCGGCTGAGCAGAGTACATCATCGCGAGCACAAAAACGCGGTGGGAAACCTGCTCGAGGCCAAGCAAAGGGCAAATGATGCGGTCACGACTTCCATTAATTTTTCGATTATATCGGCCGTGTGCCTTAACGTTGTCCCCTGTGCAGGTGACAGACTCTCAGAGGAGCAGATAGATTATGAAGGCAATAATTGACCGTCTTATGACAATTCCTTTCTGGCAGAAAGCACTAGGTGTCGGTGTGATTATTGTTCTAATGGTCGGTCTCTTCTACTTCATGGTGTATACAGAGAAGGTAGCAGAGATTAACAATATGAACAATAAAATCGAGGAATTGGTCAAAAAAATCAGCAAAGCCAAAGAAATGAGTGAGAAGCTCGAACAATTTCGTAAAGAGCATTTCCTGCTATCTCGCCGATTGGGTTTAACCATTGCGATCCTGCCTAATCAGGAGGAAATGGATCGATTGGTTATAACTACAGAGGGTTTGGCTACTCAATCTGGTTTACAGATTTTGACCTTTGAACCGAAAGCACCACAACCAAAGGATTTCTATGGTGAGACTCAGATCAAAATAGAAGTAGTTGGATCTTATCATGATTTGGGTTATTTTTTTGAAAAAATTGCAAATGAATCGCGAATTATTAATATAAGTGAAATTGAAATGAAAACAGTTTCCATAAAGAAGGTAGATAAGCAAGCAATCCGCGCTAAATTTGTGGCATCAGCTTTCTACTTCATGGAATCAAAAACCTAGAACTCACAACACTGCCTAGGAGGAATCCTGTATGTTTTTATCATGGTGCATAAGGAAAAAAACAGGCGCCCGGATATGTCTCGAGTGTGTCTTTTTTCTTGTTTTGACCTTCGTCACTATAGCGGTATATGCTCAAGATTCGCAAAATCCGCTTGACTTGCCAATCACCTTGACGAAAGAGGAAGAAGAAAGTCTACAAAGGGAAACACTGGAAGACATTTTACCGGGTATCGACGAATCACAACGGTTTCTGTATGAACCAGAGGGAAGGAGAGACCCTTTTCAATCCTTGCTTTTTGGAATGAATCTCGAAAATGTTATTCGACCTGCGGGAATTGAAGGTATGAATATTGCCGAGATTATTCTAGTTGGCATTTTAAACTGGGGAGAGAAAGGAAGAATTGCACTCTTTCTAGGATCGGATGATAAAACGTATCAGCGTAAAGTCGGCGATTCCGTTTTTGACGGTAAAATCATCGCAATTGACAAAGGAACGGTATTGTTCGAACAAAAGGTATACGACCCTTTTGGTAATGAGAAACCACCTAAACGGATCGAGATCAAACTCCATCCTAAGAAAGAGGAGGGTCTCTAATGAAAAAGCAAACCTGGCAATTATCTCTTGAGATTTCAGCAGTACTTTTTATAGTCCTATGCGTGTTCACGGTGAATACGACAACAGTATTGGCTACGACTCATGAAAATTCGGAGAGTACCTATCAGCATGCTCTAAAAATTTCAAACATTGAGACACAAACGATCAACAACGGCCTTGAAATCCTGATCAAAGGCAACAAAACTCTGAACTACAAGACCTATACATTCGAAAGTCCCACCCGAATTGCTATTGATTTTAAGGGCTTCGGACTGAACAATGTTCAGGATGCTATCTCAGTTAATCAGGGCTATGTGAGCACTATCAGCAACAAGGAATTTTCAAACGAAAGGGAGATTCTGACCCGCGTTGAAATTTTTCTGACTGCAGATATAAGTGATAAGGTATCGTTCGATCAGAGGGACACGACGTTATCGATATTTATTCCCAATGATCTAACTGCTGTCGCTGGAACGCGATCAAAGATTTCAGGGTCCGAGTCTGAATCAGTCCGCGATGTTTTAAGCGAAATTGAAGCTTCATCGCCGAGTATTAGCATTCCCGAGCCCAAGACTATGAGTCCACGTGATATACCCTTCGTTCAATTGGCACAGCAATCAAGTATGCCTCAAACTGCGACCGCGGGGACTTATATCGAGAAAACCATTGGAACAGATGATATTCATCAATCTTCAGAATTGCCTATTTATGAGGGTATCCCAATTTCGCTCGATTTAAAGAATGCGGATATTATTGATATTTTCCTCACTATTTCTGAATTAACGGGCTACAATGTGATTATCGATCCCAAGGTAAAAGGAAAGATTAACATTCGAATGAACGAAGTCCCTTGGGACCAGGCTCTGGATATTATTCTTCGACAAATGGAACTGGGCAAGGAATATACGGGAACTAAATCACCTGAGTTTCCTCGAGGTAATATCATTCGGATTGCTTCAGTTTCTTCGTTACGCAAGGAAGCAAATGAAAGGAAGGCCCTGCTTGATGCTCAAAAAGTAGCTGAACCATTAATTACCAAGATAATCTATCTCAGCTATTCAAAAGCTCAACAAATGCAATCAATTGTGAAGAAACTTCTTTCCAGGCGGGGTGAAATCATTGTAGACAAGAGGACCAATTCGCTTTTGATTACGGACATTCCCGCTAATCTGGATAAAGTGAGGAATATGATCACTTTGTTGGATGTCAGAACAAAGCAGGTCTTGATTATGTCAAAAATTATCACCACGAAAAAGGATTTTTCACGAGAATTAGGTATTACTTGGGGCGCGAATGTTGTCGGTGATGCAATCCATGGCAATACAACCGGTTATCGATTCCCTAATAACTATAACATGGATTATGCCGTTTCTTTACCGTCAGGTAATAACATTCTCGGAGTATCTTTGGGTAATATTCTGGACACCTTCAATTTATCCGCTATTTTAAGTGCCAGTGAAGCGGAAGGTTTAACGAAAGTGATTTCAAACCCTCGAGTCTTGACTTCAGATAATGTTGAAGCAATGATCAAATCAGGAACGCAAATTCCCTATATCATTGAAACAGATGAAGGATTCAGATACGCCTTTAAAGAGGCAGTTATCCAACTTAAGGTAACACCTCATGTTACCCATGATAATTTCATCCAGATGGATGTCGAGATCAAAAAAGATGCACCGGATTATACATTTGATCCCCCTGGTATTTTAACCAATCGGGCCTCTACCGATGTTTTGGTCAAGGATGGTGATACCTTCGTTATTGGCGGCTTGAATCAAACCACTACTGGTTGGGACAGCAGTCGGATACCGTTTGTTCATAACATTCCCATTATCGGTTGGCTTTTTAAGAACAAGAGAATCAAAAATGAATATGACGATCTTCTTGTTTTTATTACGCCCAAACTTGTCCAGCAGGAACAAACACAGGTCAAGGCAGTTTCATTTGATGAAAGCATTCTTCCCTCGGAAGAAAAGAAATCGAAAAAATAAGGACATTCTAACCGCGAGGAGGTTATGAATATGGCCAGAAACCTATTGATACTTATATGCAGTATTGCCCTTCTTTTCACTCTTGTTTTAGTGCAAAGTTGTGAAGAGGTCGGGGTTGATGAAACAAAATCACCTGTTTGGCTTCATATCGAGGCAGTATGGTGGTCAAGTGAATATGCTGATGCATTAAGTGAGATCGCTTTTGTCGATGTCTGTGATCATGAAGAGGACACCGATACGGGTACCACTTCTTGTACATATTGGGATGAAACGCTCCTTATCAGTATGACAACGCTTACCGTCGATCCAAATGGGGTAGGTGGCAGTTCTGCTTATATGGATATTCATATCTTACATTACCGTATTTCTTTTACCAGATCGGACGGTGGCATTAATGTGCCGGCAAGTTTCGACATCTACTGTGATCTCTATTGTCCCTATGGTCAAACCGTTGAGCATACTTTTAAATTACTGCACGCCAACCAGAAACTCGATCCGCCTTTGGTCTGGTTGAACGGCATCGAATCAAACGGGTATGATCCTGAAACAGGTGAGGGTATAATTGTTGCCGTAGCCCACATCAATATCTGGGGCAAAGACAATTCCGGAAATAATATCGAAGCTGAAACCCGAATTCCCGTGCAATTTGCAGATTGGGGTGATGATTAGAATGATCATGTTTCTATCCTCGGAAAGGAGTCGATAAAACCATGAAAGAGATAAAACAGAATAAAAAGTTGGTCTTGTATTTGACCGCTTTGCTCGGAATTGTCTGTGCCGTATTTTATATAACCTGTTCAGGGCCACTTGAAGATACTGGTGACGAACCACCAATTGGTTCAATTAAACCGGCAATTGATGTGCTCATCGAATTTCATGAAATAAATGGTGATTATTCCTGTGATGCTGATGGTCAGTCGACCTTGACTTTTGTTGCCACTGTTACAGACCAATACGGTAATCCATGGAAAAATGTCAATGTTGAATTTCAAACTGAACTTGGTTCAGTAAATCCACCAAATCAAAGCACAGATAGTAACGGACAAGCACACACAACGTATACGGCAAGTTGTATTCCAGGAAGTACTAGCGTACAAGCTTATGCAATTGGAAGATTGGTTTTTAAAAATGTTAACCTTTACGGTGATTATCCTTGGTTGGATGTTGAAGCTTCCGTTATGAATATCGGCGGGGCAGGATATAATACATCCGCCACTATTATTGCCCAATTCTGGTGTTCACAGAACACTTCAATACAAGGTGCCGATATAGGATTTTGGAGTGAATACGGTTGTTTCGATTTTAAAGAATGTCCGGATATGCGGGAAACTGGTATAAACGGCGTAGCATCTGCTGTCTGGTTCCCCCCAATGTACGGCAGTTATGAGGATAACTGGTCAGATTTCAATGCACCGCTTAGTTCTGTTGTCAAAGCTACTCTCTATGAAGGAGAAACGGAGTTTCCCGAATACTATGATTATGACGAGATTTTCATTTATCCGCTCCATGCTGATCTGTGGATCCAAGGTATTGACGGTGAAGAAGTCTATGATCATGAAACTGACACATTTCTGTTATGCGATGGCACTGAATTTATTTACTGGGTTTACGTCTTCTGGTATACAAATGAAGGTTTTTATCCACAGATAGGAATCAATGTAACCTTTAGTACTGAGGGTCTTACTATAAGCAGTTCCTCTGGAACAACTGACGCTACCGGTTATGCCGGCGGTTTTATCACTCTTGATTATGAACAGGGAGTCTCTTGTAATGCCAACACGACTTTCAGCTATGGTTCTTTATCGGCTAGTATTAATCAAAGTGGAACACCAAACTGTTGTCAGAATACTACTGAAACAAAATGGACCTGGTCTCGAAAACTGAGAGTTGGTATTCCGGATGAACCTGATGGCAATCTACCTTAATCGTATAGGCATAGCTTTTTACTGTCACAAGATATAGAGATATTCAGTTGGCTGGGGAACTACTGTTGTAGTTCCCCAGCATTGTATTACGAGGTCTATTTTAGAATGAGGTTGTGGAATGGCAAAATCGTCACAACTTGAAAAACTGGAGAAGCAATTCCGTAAAAATCCAGAATCTCGTCTTTTTTTCCCTGTAGCCGAAGCGTATCGCAATGACGGAGATTACGAGCAAGCTATAGAGATTTATCAACAAGGTTTGCAACATCATCCGAATTACATCAGTGCCCGCGTCAGTCTTGGTCGGGCCCTCATTGCCCTGAATAGATATGATGAGGCTCAGCGAGAACTCGAGATCGTCATTCATTCTGTCGCTGATAATCTGATGGCCCAAAAATTACTCGCGGAGATATATACTATCAAAGGAAATCTCGGAGCTGCACTTGAGCGATACAATGAGATACTGGTTTTTAATCCCGAGGACCAGGAGGCCCAAACGCGAGTGGCGGAATTGTCAAAAGCCACAGGGCAGGTATTTCAGAAAGATCAGGAAGATCAGGAAGATGTCGCAGCATTAGAAGAATCTGAAGATGAAGCGACTGTATCTGAGTCGATCATGATAGATCAGGATTTACCAACATCCGACTTGCAGAAATCCGAACCTGACGTTGTGATCGCGCAGATTGATTCTCGGCAACCTGAACCAGTCGAACACGAACTATGGACCATTCCTGATGAAGTGAAAGATACAGACAATAAAACCATTTCAAATGAGACTTCCCATACTCAAAAAGAACATTATGGAACTTCAAAAGCGGACGAATTGGATACGGCAAGTCAAACCGAAGAAGACATAGCAACATTTGACTGGGAAAGCCGTGAGAAAGAGACTGTCGTCGATCAAGTAGAGAAAATGGATCAGGACGACATTTTCTTTGATGTGAAAGATGAGCCTGGTCCAACTGAGAAATTGATTCGGACAGAAAAGATTTTTACCGTGAAAAAGCAGCGTCGGACACAAGAATTACCAGAAAAAGCGCCGAAATCAATTCTAGCTACAGGTACAAAACATGAATCACATAAAGAGACAACTCATGCAGACACTGAGTTGTCTTCAAAAGAAAAGCTCGAGGACAAGTCCTTAGAAACAAAAACCATGGCTGATTTGTATGAACAGCAAGGGCACTACCAGGATGCCTTGGATATTTATCAAAAACTGGTCGATGCGCATCCAAACCGCACAGAATATCTCAAAAAGATTACTGAGATCACGCAAAAAATGCGGAAACAGAACGAGATGACAACTGTTAAGGATAAATTTACAATCGAACCAGCCGAGGTCGATCTTGATTTTGACCGATACGCACTATTGAGTAAACTCGAGAAAATGCTCCAAGCGGTCGAATCTATCAGGATGGAACGTGAACTAAAATAGCTTAACGAGAGAGTTATGAACACGAGGTGAGACAATGCTGAAAAAAGGTTTGGTTTCGATCATCGAAAATGTGGAGGGCTCACTTGGTGCTGTTTTATTGGGTCTTGACGGTTTACCCATTGTCGAAGTCAACAAGAAAGAAGGACTCGATATTAGTATTCTCGGTGCTGAACTAACCGGTTTATTTAAAAACTCCATAAAATTCTGTCAGGATATGAAATTCGGGGCCATGCATGAAGTTATCATGGTCACCGATGCCGCAGTCATCCTGTGCAGGGCTATCACTGATGAATATTTTCTGCTTCTGGCGGTCTCTCCTGATTCTCTTTTTGGTAAGGGACGCTATCAATTAAAAAAATCCGTTGAAACTTTCCGTAAGCAATTGATCTAAACAACGGAGAGCGTGAAGTATTCTTGCCGAGTGTCGAGGCCTTGGAGTCAGACCAATGATTGAAACCAAGAGTGGAAAAAAGGCGGTTCTGGTCATACATGGGCCAAATCTGGCCAAACTAGGTCAACGCGAACCTGATCTTTACGGTTCGACCAATCTCGATGATATCAATCGTCAACTCGAAGAAATGGCCTTATTGTCCGGTTGGTCATTCGAAGCGGTTCAGAGCAATCATGAAGGCAAGTTGATCGATGTTTTGGAGACAGCCGACCAGAATTTCAATGCGGTGATCATCAATCCCGGCGGCTTGACCCATACGAGTGTTTCTCTTCGTGATGCCATCAAAGCATGTCCTTTGCCGGTGATCGAAGTGCATATTACCAATATTCACTCCCGTGAAAACTTCCGTCAACAGTCGATAATTGCTCCGGTTTGTCGGGGCAGTGTGAGTGGTTTCGGTTATCACAGCTATTTGATGGCCCTCTGGTTTTTTATTTCAACTATCGAATGAAGCAGCAGAGTATTTATTGGCAACTCTCAAGTATTTCCTGCAGGTAAATACCGATACTGCCCCCATTGATCACATAGGTCATCATTTGACCCTGTCGCTCGATTTCGATTTCAACTGGTTCAAGTAGTGAAGTCGAGCTGACTAATTGTTGCAACTCTGGAGCATGGGTCGTTTCCTGATGATTGTAGGAGCGGATGATATCGCCGGGTTGTAATCCTATCCTCGCAGCCTGCGAATCGGGAATGATATTCGAGATCGAGATGCCCTTTTGATAAGAATCGAGTATGGTCCTGGTCCCAGGTCCGCCTATCTCTGCCACAGCATCGTAGGCAGCCATGGCAAGAGGCGTACCTGTTTGAATCTCTCGAATCAGAGCAGAAAATGCTTGTTCACCGAAATTCTGTTGTAAGGCTTCTATTGCTGCCCAGCGAATATATTCTGGATTTTGTTGCGCTAGAAGCGATTCCAAAAATTGCACACTATCAGGAGAGGGAATTGAGCCAATTGCTTCGATGAGATCGAGTCTGTTCAAATGAGTATTTCGTCTGGCATAGAGTTCCCGAAGAAGTGGCCCGGCTTCCTCTTTTCCGGAATCCCTGTAGTACTCGACTAATTGACTCAGCATGAAATTGTCCGAAATTTGGTGAGTTTTCAGGAGTCGAGTGACCTGATCGAATATTTCGGTTTCATCGAGAAACAGAATTTCTTGAGGACCAAGATGATTTAACTCGGCAGCCTGATCTGAATCAGTCAGGGACATCAGAATTGTTATTCCTTTATTACCAAGAAGTTCACCTATTGTCCCGTATAAAACGTGCTGCAACTGGTGTTGTTTCAATACAGGCAGTAGTGAGATCAATTGCGAAACCGTGGTTTTATCTCCGGTCTGGGACAACCCTCTCAGTGCCAGAGCAAGTGTTTGGCGATTTGAAGAAGTCCGGATGAGGTCGAACATCGTATCTTTGACTCGTGGATCGCCTGTCTGGATCAGGGCATCGATGATCTTCCAGGTTGATTCTTCTGCTTGCGGTTCATCCAGGAGATTGAGTAAGACCGTAGCTGCGTGTTGGTCCTTGTGAGTACTCAGAGCATATATGATCATGCCCGTCATAGAATCGGGAAGCGATTGTTCAAGAAGATCCTCGAGGAAAGCAACCACTTCCGGATTGGTATTATCGGCCATCAATCTCAACATGGTCCGCTGGACTAACTCATGGGGACTTGTTTCATACACGTGACGAAACAGGGGAAACATGCTCGCATCCTGCAATTCGTGTAAATAGTACTCGAAACGATGCGATTGTGGGTGTTGCTGGAGTAATTCCAGTAACAACGGCACCGCTTCTGCTCCCCGGGCTGCCAGTGAACGCAGCAATAATTCAAGCAGGGCTGAGTTCTTTTTCTCGATCGCTGTTTCGATCTCACGGCGCAAGAGCAAGATATCATTCATTCGAGAGGCGGTACCATCAGATTCGAGGAAGCTCGATCTCCGGGTATTCAGCATCGAGGCGGGAGCGTCACCCGAGGTCTTGTCTCTTGCAGGCCGATCGTCGCCCCGAACAGTCCTTTTCGCCACGGGCGATGTTTCATTCAATGGAGACCGTTTTTCTGAGATCGTATCAGAGGGAAAGAGCTGATATGTCAACAGTGCAGCGGTAATTAAGCAGAGCAGAATGAGAATATTCCGATTTGAGAAGAGTTGTTGGTCCAAGTGCATCTTTAACTCGCTTTAGCCCTATTTATTAGCCTGAAACCCGTAAATGAAGAGACTCTTTTCAGTTGCGCTCATATCATCTCTCGGTATTAACACTTCATACTTGAATTAGTTTCTTATTTAGAGCAAAACAATGTTTCTCGCATCAATGAAAGATATAGATGGGAACCGGACCTCCGACAGTGAATACGGTGCTTGCAATTGCGGTGATTGTATGCATATAATAACCGACGGGGCATGATCGGGCTTTTTTACAACAGAGTGGTGACGATTTCTCGATCAGAGAATACCATCATGGAAGGGACTGAAGTGGTCGAAAAGAAGATCGGACAGCCACAGTGGGATAGTTTACCGAAACCTTCACGGCTCATCCTCAGTCGCAAGCGGGTCCGTGATCGAAAAAAGCCGATCCAGCTCACTGCTCCATTGGCACTCCTGCTCGAGACATTATCACTGCGAAATTTAAAGGTTATCGCCCGGAACCATGAACTCATTCTGGGCGTACACCGAAAAAGTGATGTCATCCTGAAAATAGCCGAATATTTGCATCAGGCCGAGATTATCGACATCTTATTCGCACAATTGAAGGCTGAGGAACGGGCTTTAGTCGAAGAGTTAAAAGGGGCCGGTGGTTGTTTACCCTATCCCGCGATCATACGGAAATATGGTAGTGAGGACAAGGATTCGCCCTATTGGTTTCTCATGCCGCCCACATCAATATTGGGAAGATTACGGGCACTCGGGCTTGTTTTTATCGGCGAAGCTTTTTACAATAATTGGTTACAGGTCGTGGTCTGTCTACCGGATGAGTATATGATCCAAGGGTCAGAAGGGGACTAGAGCTCATAACACTATTGTGTATTTCCTCACGTGCTGTAATAAGGCAAGACCGGATAACAGAACAGGTCCGATTTGATCATCGCGTCGATCATGACCTATTCTGTTATCCTGCTTGTTGTCTGAAGACCTGGATAGTCATCTCTCAATCAGTGGGATTGGGCTTGATCGAGCTCCTCCTTCAATTCTTTCATTTCTTGTTGGAGCTCTTCCATTTGTTTTTTGAGTTCTTCCAGATTCTGTTTCAATTCAGGTCCGAAATGCTGGTGATAATACTCTTTGACATCTCCCAGATTCTCCTGGAGAGGAACAACCAGGCTCTTATAATTCTGACCGGTTTTTGTTTCGAGTGTTGCTTTCAACACGGAAACCTGACCGTCTCTTTGAATCTTAAGCGTGATTGCGGCGTTTTCCGGCTTGTTACCAATAGCCTCCTTGAGTTGATCGGCGGATTCCATCTTCTCTTGATCTAGTTCAAGAACGATATCACCGGCTTGCAAGTCGGCCTTTTCAGCGGGAGAATCCTGGACCACATCGGAAATCAGGACGCCAATCGGTTCTTGAATCCGGAAATGTTCGCGGAGGCCTTCAGTCAGGTCCTGGAGATAAACCCCCAGATAATTATGAGGTCCACGCCATTCGTGAGCATATTTGTGCCAGTCTTTGATCGAGCCCGGGAAGATGACATTATCTTCATCAAAAGGTAATACCATAATATCTGATTCGCCTTCATCCTTGTATGCTATGATAGCGGCAGAGTCAACAACTATCCTTGTTTCTCGTCCATCACGCCATACTATCAGAGTGACATCCTTGTCTTTCTCTTCAAGATTTTGCAGAGCATGTTTCAGGGTGGAAACATGCTCAATAGCCTGGTCATTTATCTGGGTCAGGATATCACCGACCTTGATACCTGCCTTAGCCGCGGGACCATTTTCGAAAACCTTGGTGACCAATACACCGCTTTGTCCTTTTTCCAGGTGAAAATATTGATCGAGATCGCCACTCAATTCCTGGACCAGAACACCCAGACTGCCGGTCCGGACGATCAGCGTTTTAGCCGCAACCGGCCAGACGCTACTCAGGAGAACGATGATACCCGTTATCGCTAAAGCAGCGACAAGTAAAACAGTTTTCAAGTGTTTCATGATTGACCCCTTTCCTCATTGTGGTCATGTGACCTGTTCTATACTCAACCGCGGACTGGTTTGTTTGAGCCAGTCTACCGATGCGAGCCATACTCGCAGAGAATCATGAACCATGTCTGAATCACGCTGCTCAGGATACGTTTGTTCCAAAAAATTGAGTTACGCGAAGGAAAGATTTGCAAACGTGAAGGGATTGCTGAGATCCTGAGTATTGCCGCTAATCACGCTATGTGTCGGACATTGTTACTTGGATTGGGCCGTAGAAGAAGAGGACGTGATGGGGAGGGGCGTCATCAGGTCGAAGGGTCCGGTACTCCAGATTTTACGGAATATCTGTTCTTCGACCGATTGCAACTCTAGTCGCTCAGCGGTCATTTGAATCAGAGCACAGACCTGTGGAACAGCTTTAAAATTGTAGCCAGAATAGGGACCTTCAGGAACATTAAGATGGGAGAATGATGTCCGGCCAGGAGAGAATTCACGAGCAAGCACCCAGAACGGGTATTCCCAGACGCCTTCATGACCGATAAGGCCGATGGAATTGCAGCGATAGCGACCCAGGAGTTGCATGGTCTGGATACAAGGCTGGCGGATTTCAGGAAAGGAAACAAAATACTGGTCGCGTCGAGGGACGGTAAAGATAGTGGCTCTATCCTGAAAAAGAGATGAAAGGGAAAAAGTGGAACGCATGATCTCGGGGAGTGGATAGAGAGGTCGAGCATGATTCCAGATAATCCAGGGCAGGGCGCAGCAGAGCATCAGGCCCAACACTGATCTGTATAACCAGGTCTGATCGAAACGCGTCAAAGCCGCCGCGACCGCAGGAGCAGCCAGAATAAAGAGAGGCAGTTGATAGCGGCTGTTCCAGGGATTCCATTTGATCACCGTACAGAACAAGACAAATGACAGGACCAAAATGCCAAAGAAAATGCAGATGGAACGTTTCTGCGATGTATATCCCAAGAAAACAATCAGCAGGGATACTACAATAAGGGCGAAATGCAGCGGATTGCCAGCGGTATCTTCATGATTCGAGAAGAACAACGAGAAAAGAACGGTACCATAGGTCGTGCGTGGGTCAGTGATATCAAGGTCGAGTCTTTCGTGGCATTGAAGGATCATGTTTGCAAGTCTGTCATTCCATTCATGATTCGGTGTGCCGAGGTGCAGGCTGACGTTTCTGATGAGATTCGAGCAAAAAATGGTTGGTGACATGCTTTGATTAATATTAAGGCCACGATACTGTGTCGGGGCGAGAGGGTGGTTATAGAGCAAATAATTGCGGGTATAATGCCCAAAATTGATGATTACTACCAGACAAGCCGCCATGGTCAATAGTTTAAACGAATTTTTTCGGTGTGTTCTCAACAGAACGGTCAGGGCAATGAAAGCGAGAAGGGGTAGGGCATATGTATAGGCAGTCGCTTTCGTCAGAATGGCCAAGCCGAGAGAGAGACCCAGCAGTATCGCGTTACGCGGAACAGGTGAATCCAAAAAGTGGAAGGCATAGAGAAAGAAAGCAGCCAGGAAGAAGGCGGCGACCAGATCATTTTGGGCGCTACTGGCTTGTAGAATAGCCATGGGTAATGTGGTCACAAAAACGGTTCCCAGCAACTGCCCTGATCGGTTACATCCCAGGAATTGGGCCAACAGGGAAACGATGATCATACACCCTATCAGGCTGGACCACTGGACCATATTGGCGAAGCGGTCCCCGCCACTCAGTATCTGCAGGTGGCACATACAATACTCGGCACCAGGATTGAGAAATAATTGTTTCGCAATATGACACGGGTAATGCTTGACGTTGGCATTTTGTATCCAATGCTCGACACGGGCCATATGGTAGTTCATGGCATCCCAGTTATTCGGAGGAGCCCACAGGGCGATCAGCAGAAGGACGAGCGGAATGATGACCATGACAAGAGTGGACCAACGGCAGCATCGGCTTTTCAACGATTTGAAAAGGGTAGGCAGGAGATACAATTTCTGTCGTTGGGCAGGAAACAAGAAGACAACTATGGTAATCAGCAGCCAGGCCAGGGCGACACCGACCCGCGTCAATCCATTGATCAGGCTCAACCCCTCGGTAATAAGCCACATGAAAGAGGCCCACAGAACCATGGCATCAATGACTGTCAGTCGATCGAAGTGAAGAAAAAGTCCTTTTTGGTCCGTATGTTCATACGATCCGGATAATAAGAGGGCGCAAAAGCTGGATAAAGGGCAGAAAAGCAAGAGGATATGCATCGAGTATCCCCCTCGAGATAAAGGCCGGATAAGCAGATATTTGGAACTCTACAGATGGATTATTGGCCGGGTCCATCCCCGGACTCGGGCTTGACGATCCGGACTTTTCCGGGTCGTAACACTTTGTCCTTAAAGACATATCCTTTTTGTAATTCTGAAACAATCAGTCCGGGAGCAGTATGTTCTTCGGAACAGGGGACCATTTCGATTACTTCGTCAAAATGCGGATCAAAATGCTGTCCGGTGCGTTCGAGAGGTTCCACCCCTTGGGATTTCAAAAGACTCAGCATTTGGGCATTGATGAGTTTTAATCCTGTCAGCAATCCGTCAAATTCCTTGTTTTCCTCGGCGAAACAGAGTGATCGCTCAAAATTATCAAGTATTTCCAGAAAATCACGGAAAAAGGCGGCCAGTTGTGTTTCCAATCGCGTTTCAAGTGCTTTGTTGAGACGGTCTTTGAACGCGGTCGTTTCTTTCTGATGGTCCTTATAGGCTGCGATGTATTTCCGGAGTTGCGTTTCGTTCTCTTTTAATTTCTGTTCTATTTCTTCGACATAGGCTGGTTTCCGTGGTGAACCTTGACTGTCGTCCCCACCCTGGTCAGTGCCTTCCTCCTTGGGTGAGGAACGGGCCCAGAAACGTTTATCGATGACAGTGATCTTGGGTTTTTTGCCGTCTTTTTCCTGCGGTAAAGACGTCGCAAAATCGGTGCTCTTTTCACTAATTTTTTCCGACTGGTCGGAGTTTTCTGGTTGAGGTCCATTACGAGTCATATTGTCCTCCCAAAAAGTGATAATTCTGAAGATCGATTCCCAACCTTTGCATCCGTGATGAAAGTGTCCGTCTCGGTATAGCCAACAGTTGAGCAGCTTTGGTGATATTACCCCCGGTCATGTTCAGGGCCTTCGAAATCAGCGAGATTTCGAAATGATTCAATTCATTGTTCAGATCGATCCCGTCAGTGGTCAGCACGGGACTGACATATTCCGGCGGTTTATGCAGCGAGGGTGGCAGATCATCAAGCCTGATTTCATTTTGATCGGACAGGGCTATGGCCCGCTCGATACAGTTTTCGAGTTCACGGACATTACCCGGCCACGAATAATTCATCAAGGTTTTAAGGACCTCATGGGAAAGGTGTTTCAATTCGACTTCATATTTCTCACAGAATTTATTCAGAAAATGGTTGGCTAACTCCGGGATATCCTCAGGCCGTTCACTGAGGCCCGGCAATTGAATATTGACCACATTCAGGCGATAATATAGGTCTTCCCGAAAACGGTTTTCCTTGACCTCCGTTTCCAGTCTCTTGTTCGTGGCACTGATGATCCGGGTATTGACCTGCTTGGTCTTGGTTCCACCGACCGGCTTGATTTCGCCAGTCTGTATAGCCCGGAGTAACTTGGCCTGGGTATAGAGTGATAAATCGGCTATTTCATCGAGAAACAGGGTCCCGCCATCCGCTTCCTCGAACAGGCCCTGTTTACTGAGATATGCATTGGTAAATGCGCCTTTGACATGACCGAACATCTCACTTTCCATGAGAGTGTCCGGGATGGCACTGCAATTCACCGAAACAAAAGCAGACTGTGCTCGTTTACTGTTGTAGTGGATGGCATGGGCAACGAGTTCTTTCCCCGTTCCACTGTCACCTGTTATGAGAACATTGGTGTCTGAAGCGGCCAGTCTTCCGATCAAACGATACACCTGTTGCATGACCTGGCTCTGACCAATGATGTTCTCAAAATGATATTTTTCCTTGAGCTTATTTTTCAGGGCCCTGTTTTCACGAGAAAGATCGCAATGACGGAGTGCATTGCGGACCGTGACCCTGATTTCATCGGTGATAAAGGGCTTGGTAATATAATCAAAGGCACCATAACGCAAAGCGGCAACCGCGGTTTCGACCGAACCAAAGGCAGTCATAATAATCACCGGTAAATCAGGATCGACTTCCTTTATTTTTTTTAACAGCTCGATTCCATCCAAACCGGTCATTTGAATATCGGATATCAGAAGATCAAAGTGGTTTCGTTGGAAAAGTTCGAGAGCAGTCATTCCGTCTTCAGCAGTCTCGACAGAAAACCCTTCCTTTTCCAGGGTGTCACGGAGCACCATCCGCATGATCTCTTCATCATCGGCTATCAGGATACAACGATCAGACATGCCCTCGACCCCTCGTTGACAGGACAAATCGACTATCTTTTTTGCCTGGCGAATTCACGCACCTCAATCCATGGGTTTTGTTTGATTAGTAGAACAATACAAGTGCAAAAACAACATGTTCGGGGCGGGTCTGCCTGTTACCGAGGCTCTGAACATTGATTTTCGCGGGACATTAGTGTAATACACAGGCATAAAGGATTGAAAATGTGGTCCATGAACCTTTCAAAATACAGCTATGGCCTCGATGTCTGCCGCAGCCTTTTCCATCGGCTCTTGGCCCAAATTGCTCCCCTGCATTACCTCGCTGGTTTTTGGGACGAATTGGCAGCCACTGATCCCAACCAGGCAATCCTGACCGGTGTAACCGATGATCAAGAATTTCTTAAATCTGGTCGCTGCTCACTCGGTTTTCTTGAAAACCACATCGTGCTTGATTCGACCTGGCATGTGCTTGATTATGGCTGCGGGACCGGTCGAGTCACCCGTTTCATTGCGCCCAAGGTTCGACGGGTCACTGCTGCTGATATTTCCGGGACAATGCTCTCGCTTTTAAAGCAGGAAACAAAACACATCTCTACGATCACAGCGGTCAGAATACGTTCCAGATCTCTGAAAGAACTCCCGGACAACGAGTATGATCTCATATTCTCCATGCTCGTCCTGCAACATCTGAACAAAACCAATGCCTCAAAGACCCTTTTTCATCTCGGCCATAAACTGAAAACAGGCGGATATATGTTCCTGCAATTTCCATCAGCGGACTATAAACGTACCTTTCCGGAGCTGTATGATCGGATGAGTGAGACCGATGCTTCTCAACCCGGTTTGGCCCGCCTTTATTATCCTCATGAAATTGAGATGCTTTTACATGACAATCAGCTCTGCCCCCTGAAGTTTGAATACCGTGACGGCGATTACTATGTTTCCGCCCGGAAAGTCGTGGGACCGGACGCCTTGAAACCTTTACCGCCCCCTTTTCAGGAACGCTATGCCGCCGACATTGCTGTCATGAGTGGAGCATCCTCCTGGCCCACAGGTCAGAAATACTCCCTGACCTGTCGTCTCAGAAACATCGGGAACATGAGCTGGCGTAATGACGAAACCGATTTGGTCAACTATGTTCAACTTGGTGTCAGCCTGGCTGCCGATGACGGCCATATCATCATTCGCGATTTTGCCAGGCAGGCCTTGCCCACGGTGCTTGGACCGGATGCTGAAATAACCCTGAGCATAACCTGTCCGGCCATAACGGAAAAGGGACGGTATTTCCTGCTCATCGATATGGTCAATGAACGTCATTTCTGGTTCCATGATCTGGCCGGGACAGTCTGCCGCCATGCTGTTGAAGTTATCTCTTGAAAAGTATTTCTTTACCCTGGCTCCCAAAACTGCTATAGTAGCATTACATGCTTAACTTTCGGAATGACCTGTTCGGTTTCATAACGGATGTTCATGGGAGAAGAGTAGATGTGGTCTAAAACGTTTTGGATTGCTGTATGTCTTGGAATGGTTTGGACAAACAGTCTGGCTCAAACAGTCGATCCTCGTTTACGCCACAATCTCTACATCATCTTTGACGGCTCGGGCAGTATGGATGATGAAGAATGTTCTGCGCCATACACCAAGATCGAGGTTGCCAAAAAAGCATTGATTACCTTTCTCGATACAATACCGGCTGATTACAATCTTGGGCTGTACGTCTTTGATCATCACGGTCAACGCGAGCTGTTCGCCCTTGGACAACTCGAGCGCGGCAGTCTTTTTGATAAGATCAGTGCGATCCGGGCTGGGGGATCGACCCCGCTGTGTTCTTCGATCGAGTTTGCTTCGACCAAGTTGCTTGAACAGAAGGAAAAACAACTCGGCTATGGCCATTATATGTTGCTGATCGTTACCGATGGTAGAGCAAATCGTGAAGCGGAATTGCCGGCTTCTCTTCAACCGGTGATCGAGCAGGGTATCATTATTCAGGTTATCGGTTTTTGTCTCTCACAGTCCCATTCTTTGCAGAAAATGGTCCATGCATATCGGGACGCTAATTCAGCACAGGAACTCGTTACTGCTTTGTCCGAGGTTCTGGGCGAAGCAGACCGGTTCGTCGATTTCGGGGATTGGCGGGAATTTGAACAACTGATCGAGAGCGGGGAACAGGTTGCGGCGCGGAACAGCAAGACCCTTGCTCAGCAGGATTCACAATCGTATCCGATCCTGATTTCGGTCAGCATCTTGATTCTTACAGGGTTAGTGCTCATTCTTTTATTGAGCAGACGCCATTCCCCGGGGAACAGGTCCCGAGAGGAATGATACTTTTAGCATGATTACTTGTTCAGCAACTGTTTTAAAGCCTTCCGGAAGGCTTCCAGTAATGATGCTTCAGGATACTTACCGATTGTTTGGCCTTTGATGAAGATCAGACCACTCTTTTTCCCGCCGGCTATCCCGATATCGGCTTCGCGTGCTTCACCGGGGCCATTGACCTCACAACCCATGACTGCAACAGTCAAGGGCTGATCGATACCCTCGATCTCTTGCTCGACTTGCCGGACCAGTGGTAATATGTCATATTTGCATCGACCGCAGGTGGGACAGGAGACAAGGGTGGGCCCCTTCTGTCTTAAGCCAAGTGCCTTTAGAATCTCGAAACCGACTTTCACTTCTTCCGAGGGCGATCCGGTCAGCGAGACCCTGATGGTGTCTCCTAGGCCGGCCTGCAGCAAAATACCAAGCCCTACTGCTGATTTAATCGAACCGGTTCCGGGCGGTCCTGCTTCGGTTATACCCAGATGGAGCGGGTAATCAACTTCGCGAGCTAACCCGGTATATGCTTCAATGGTCAAGGGCACGGATGAAGCTTTGAGGGATATTTTGATCTGCTCGAATTTGAGCCGTTCGAGAATCCTGATGTGTTCCAATGCACTGGCGACCATGGCCGCTCCATTCACACCACCATGTTTCCTGATCAGTTTCCGATCCAGTGAACCGGCGTTCACTCCAATCCTGATCGGGACCGAGTGGGCCTGCGCCGCAGCCACGACACAGCGGACCCGCTCGTGCGGGCCGATATTGCCCGGATTGATCCGCAGGCCGGCGACACCTTTTTCGACTGAGGCAACAGCCAGACGATAATCAAAGTGAATATCGGCAACAATCGGGACCTTCACTGCCTCAATAAAACGATCAAGATAGTCCAGGCTACCCGCTTCGGGTATGGCTACTCTGATAATCTCACATCCGGCAGCTTCGAGTTGGTGGGCCTGAAGAATCGCTTGTTCAATACGTTCCAACGGGACCTTTAACATTGATTGGACCCGAATCGGCTCACCCTGACCAAGAAAGAAATGACCGAGTCGAATCCGACGTGTTTGCTCTCGTGTATACATGGTCCTTTTCAAGGCGTGAGCACTTTTCCCAAAATACGGACAATGTCATTATAGGTCACATAGAGAATCAAGGGGACCAGAATAAGAAAACCAATCTGTTGCAGGACAACCTGGAGTCTGATACTAAGCGGTTTTCGGCGGATACCTTCGACCAGTAAAACCACCATCATACCACCATCGAGTACAGGGATGGGAAAGAAATTAATGATACCCAGATTGACACTGAGAATAGCCAGAAACTGCAATAGTTCCTTAATCCCCGCTTTAGCCTGTTGACCAATCATCTGGGTGATCCCGACCGGCCCAGCCAGATTGTCCATAGTTACTTCACGCTGGACCAGTTTCTGAATAGATATGAAAATAAGCTGTGAATAAAAGATGGTCGATTGAAACCCGACTTGCAATGATCGAGCTAGACCGATTTTTTCACGACCGATTTCCTTGAACGCATCTTTGCTGTAATTGGAGATACCGATTAAACCTTCGCCATTCAAGGGATTCTTGATCGGAATCAGCTCTGAGACAAACGGTTCCGAACGGTTCAGGGTCACGATCAATGTCGTTGTGACATCATGCCCCCGAAAACGATATAAAACCCTTTTCCAAAGCGGAATCTGCTCCTCAACTACCTGAACAATCCGGTCACCGACCAGAATACCGGCTTTGTATGCGTTACTCTGGTGTTTTACGGCTGTAACAACCTTCTGTGCATCGATCTCGAGACCACATCCGTTCAGGTCCTTACTCTTGTTCTGGCTGAGCACACGTAATTCGAACGGTCCGTTGCGAACTATCGTCAATTGTATCGGCTTGAGGGGATTTTTGGCTACGATATCACGCATCTCTGCCCATTGTTCAATAGGAGTATCATTAATAGCCCGGATGAGGTCGCCACTTTGGAGCGAAAGCCTGGCTTTAGCGGCGGGCTGGTCCTCATAGACTTCACCTATTCTGGCTTCAAGGTACGGTGTAATGCCAAATCGACCCCGTTTCTTTTCACTACCCTCGAGTTCAATACCTTTCGGGGACAAGGTTACAGTCATGGTCTCCAAAGCACGCTCAATTTCCAGAGTGACAGTCTGATCCGGTGATTCAACAATGATTTGGGCCAATTCATCCCAGGATTTCACGGCCCGATCATTGATGTGTTTTATTATGTCTCCCTTTTGCAGGACCGCATATTCAGACATGTCCGGATCGAGGAGACCCACCTTCAAAGTGCTTTCATATTTCGGATATCCCCAGAAAAAAACAAGGAAGGTAAACACAAAAAAAGCCAGGAAAATATTCATGAGCGAACCGGCCGATGCGATCATAAATCGCTGCCACCAAGGTTTGGATGGGAACTCCCAGGGTTGACCGGTCAAACGTTCCATAGATTCTTTATCCGGTACATCAAATTGCCCGGCCATGTTAACATAGCCACCTAAGGGTATAATCGAAACACGATAATCGGTTTCTCCGATCTTGAAACCAAAAAGACGCGGCCCGAAACCAAGCGAAAAAACTTCGACCCGGACCCCCACCGCTTTGGCTACAAGAAAATGTCCCAGCTCATGTATAAAAATGAGAATTCCAAAAAAAATGATGATTTCAAGAACAATCATGCTCTCGTCCTATCTGATTGATGGTCCGTTCAGCCTGGACCCGGGCCTGCATATCAACAGCAATAATGTCATCAAAGCTCTGGACCTGGCTTGTTCCCTCTTTTTCAAGGGTCTGGCTGATGACCTTTGGAATCTGATCAAGCCGAATACGATTATCCAGAAATGCCTGTACTGCCACTTCATCAGAACTGTTTAAAACAATAGGTGCACTGCCGCCCATTTTCAATGCTTCATACGCCAGGGCTAAACATGGAAAACGGTCGTGATCAGGCTCCTCGAAAGTCAATTGCCTGGTCTCGATCAAATCAAGCTGGGGCAAATCGAGCGACCATCGTTCCGGATACGTCAGTGCATACAGAATGGGTATTCTCATATCGGGACAACCAAGTTGACTGATGATACTCCCATCATGATAGCGGACCATGGAATGAATAACACTCTGGCGATGGACCACCACCTCGATCCGATCTGACGGTATCCCGAATAACCAGCGAGCTTCGATTACCTCGAGCCCCTTGTTCATCAGGGTTGCTGAATCAATCGTGATTTTGGGTCCCATGGCCCAAATGGGATGACTCAGGGCCTGCGCCGGCGTGACTGTCTCGAGCTGGCTCCCGGAATAATCGATAAAAGGTCCGCCTGAGGCCGTCAGTATCAAACTCCTGATATCTTCAGCCCGGTTTCCCTGAAGACATTGAAAAATCGCCGAGTGTTCACTGTCAATAGGAATGATTCGAGAACCTTTGTCACGGGCCAATTTCGTCAGATAGTGCCCGGCCATGACCATGGATTCCTTGTTGGCCAGGCCAACGTCTTTTCCTGCTGCCAGAGCTATTTTTGTCGGAAGCATACCAGCGGAGCCGGACAGGGCTGAAATGACCATGTCTGCGTCACTGATCGAGGCGGCCTGCTTTAATCCGTCTTGACCAAACACATACTCCCGATTATGTTCATCACTCACCTGATATAAAAAATCACGGTGTTCTTGTGAACCTACCGAGATCAAGCCCGGTCGAAATTCAATCATTTGTTGCCGCAGCAATTCTACGTTAGACCCAGCGGCCAGGGCCACGATCGCGAATTTTTCGGGAAACCGGCGGACAATGTCCAAGGTCATCCGTCCGATTGAACCGGTCGATCCGAGTAACGCGATTTTTTTGATCATAATCTGCCTCATTTCCCGCCGTTTTGTACTATCACTTTTTCTGTCTGAGTCAATGCTATTGCCCCGCGAACTTCTGATAGGAAGAAAATTAATGAAATATTTATCTAAATTTGCTAGAATATTGAAAAAGCTGTTCTATACAAAATTTACTTAATCAGGCACATCGCACAGGGCATGGTCTGAAAGACCAGTGAAGACACGGGGAGTCTAGCGCTTATGTTTCAGGGAAAGATTGGACCAAAAGCCATAACCGGGATTTTTGGGGACAAAAACAACGATCCGGTCTTAGTACATACAATGAGTGAGGAATATTACTGCGATCGGCTTTTGGAATGCAATAATGCGGCCCGTCTATTGCTGGACATCCCTACGGACCCGGCCGGTTTCGATATTTTCAGATTAAAGGTAAAACCTCGTGAGAATAAGAACCTGAATGAACTTAAAGAGACACTTGATCGGGAGGATTCGGTAACATTCAAGGCCATGGTCCTGCTTCCACATGGTCCCAAGCCGATCTGTTCGTTTCAGACACATCGAGTCCAATCAAAAGGAAATTTCGTCTATATAACCATGCTTCATGATTTGACTGCTCTCTTCGAAATCAATGATCAATTAGCCCAGAGTGCGGTTTTTTATCAGGAGGTAATGGAGAATATCAATGATGCAATATTCAGGATAAACAGAGACGGACGATTTTCGTTTATTAGTCAGACCGGTGTGAAGCGATCGGGATATGATGAAGCTACCTATTCTGAATATCATTTTCTTGATATAGTTGACCCGGAATATCACCAGGCAGCCCGTTCCTTTTTTGATCGTGCCTTCAGCGGAGAGCCTGTTCAGCCTGTTATATTAAAATATAAAAACGCTGAGGGCAGATCATTGTTTGTTGAGGTTAGCGCTCAACCTCTCTACCAGAACGGGACAATCGAAAGCATTCAATGTGTTTCACGTGATGTCACTACACGCATGGAAACTGAGCGGCAATTACTCGAAAGTGAGCGAAAATTCAAGATACTCACCGAACATTCATTGTTAGCCATGGCTATTGTTGGTCAGGAGAAGATCATTTATATCAATGACGAAGCAAGTCTATTGCTGGGCTATTCCAAGGAAGAACTATTATCACACTCTACAGCAGAATTGCTTGATATTTTTGTTCATAATAATCGTGATGAGTTATGGGACCAGTATCAAAGAAAGCTACGCAATGACCCTGTTGTTGTGAATCATTATTCATTTCCCGTCAGGAAAAAGGGTGGTAGTATTATCTGGGTCGAAAATTATTCGCGAGCGATAAGCTACGAAGGAAAGAATGCCATCCTGGTCATGCTCAGGGACATCACTCTACAGCAACGGATCGAGGAAACTCTGCGTGAGTCCGAACAAAAATATCGGTTGCTGTTTGATTCGGCCCCTGTCGGCATCTGCCGGGTTAGACTTGATGGAACGATAATACATGTCAATCCTGCCATGGCCCGGCTTTTAGGATATCGTGATGGCCCCGAGATGTTGCTCGCACTTGAGAACAATTTAAAGAATGCTTTTGTTCAAACAAAAGAGAAATTTCCACTGACGGAGGATGACCTGGATAACATTACAACATTCAGTTCGGAGCATTTATTTCGCCACAAAGATGGTCGGGCGGTCATGTGCAATGTCAATGGTCGGATAATCCGTGATCAGGGCCGGGAGAAACCTGACCATTACTTCGAGGCCTTTTTTGAAGATATCACTGAACGTAAAAACGCCGAACAGGCTCTGAAAGAAGGTGAAGAAAAATACAGGACCTTGATCGAGAACTCGAACGATATCATTTTTAACCTTGATCCCGAGGGCAGATTTACCTATATCAGTCCGCAAGTCGAGCTGCTTGGCAAAACACCGGAAGAAATCTTGTCAATGACAATATTTGATCTGGTCCTTCCTGAAGAGCAGGAACACATCCTGCATGATTTATGTGAGATCATGTATCAGGAGCGTGGAATCCCATCACAGTTCAGGATTTATGATCAAGCTGGTAAAATCCACTGGTTCGAAAATTGCGGGCGGGTTGTCAAAGATGATCAGGGCCATGTCAAAGGCTTTACCGGCATTTTGCGTGAGATCACAGCCCGAAAGGAGGCCGAAGAGGCCCTTTCGGAGAGTCAATTAACGAATCAAGCCCTGGTGAACAGTATCCCTGATCTCATGTTCCGCGTATCATCAGAAGGTATCTTTTTAGATTATTATGCATCTCAGGTTGAGATGTTGGCCATGGCACCCGAACAATTTCTAGGTAAATCTGCGCGTGAGGTGTTGTCTCCCGAATTGGCGGAAATGACCCTGGCGAATATCGAAAAATCCCGTGCGAGTGACGGGGAAATGCAAGTGTATGAATATTCGATCGAGGTTCCTTTACACAGCGGTCACCAGAGATACTATGAAGCCCGGATGCTTGCGATCAATCCAAAAGAATTTCTGATCATCATTCGCGATATTACTGATCGTAAAAGAGCGGAGATGGAACTTCGTGATTCACTGCGTGAGAAAGAAATTTTACTCAAGGAAATCCATCACCGGGTCAAAAACAATCTACAGATCATCTCGAGTTTGCTTCATTTGCAATCACGACGAGTACAAGACCAGGAGTTACTGGAAAAATTCGCTGAATGCCAGGCCCGCATCCAGTCTATTGCTTTGATCCATACAAAACTCTACCAATCCAGTAATTTCAGTTCACTTGATTTCGGAGAATATATCAGAAGTCTCATGAGCTATATACTCCGCATGTTTGGCTCCCGGTGCGAAAACATTCAACTGATCAATCAGATCAAGCAGTTTTCCATGAATATCGATTTGGCGATCCCTTGCGGACTGATCATCAACGAGTTGGTATCGAATGCGATCAAACATGCTTTTGTCGGATTGGATCGAGGGACAATTACCCTTGATCTTACCAAGACTATGGATAACACGGTCACGCTGATTGTCCAGGATGATGGCATTGGCCTACCAGACGCTATTAACCTTGAGCACGGTGATTCTCTGGGACTAGTCTTGATAAATTCACTGGTCGAACAGATCGAAGGACATCTCGAAGTGGGCCATGAAGGGGGAACATGTTTCAAAATCACTTTCAAAACTTAAATGTATTCTCGCTCGTTGGTTCCATGTTTTTTCCCCATCAAAGGATCATAATTATAGACCCGGGCCAAGGTCAGGTATAATTCTTTATGATGGGCATAAAGAACTGCCGGTCGTTCGAAAAAAAATTCAGTGACCACAGCGAAAAATTCTGCTTCGTTATGAGCACCATATTGCCGTAATACGGATTGACCATGTCGGATTTTCTTCATTTCCGATTGGACCAGGGCCTGGGCAAAGATACCATGAAGCGGATTGCTTTGCGTGCCGACATCGTGAAGATCGATAATGTGGGCAAATTCATGGTAGGCAACATTGAAGCCGTCACCGGCATGACGAAAACCGGCCTGTAGGTGTTTCTTTGACAAAAGGATGGGCATTTGGGTCCCAACCATACCCAGGAAAGCTTTGTCTGGAGCACTTTCAAAACTTTCAGGATCGAATGCATCCTCATAAATGAGAATGTCACGGAATGAACGAAATTCCCACTCAGGTCTGTAAAAAACCAGGGTAATTGCTCCGGCAGCTACCATTAAGCGGAGCTCATCGTCAATCACGACCGGCTCGATCCCAACAATCCTCTGCTCCGAAAGAAAAATCTGGGTCAATTGTTCGAACCGCCTCTTTTCGGCAGCAGAGAGAGCACGATAGAAAGTGGCTTTTTGTTCCAGGACAGCTCGCCAATTTTCCGGAAAAGGAGTGGCAATAATAGCCTTGCGACGATACATCTTCAGTAACATGACATGATAAACACCCAGGATAATGAGCGGTACGGCTAAAATTGCCAGGATGATACTGTTCGAAAGGGCATAAATCAAGCCAAACAGGGCAATCGATAACAGTCCCGACGTAATCTTCGCAAACTGAATCTGGCTATTATCATGAATTTGCATCAAGGGTCCGAGATCATGGAGAAATGAAGGGCAGTTTTTGAAGCAAGACCTTGAGCTCACTTGTCAATTGTTCGTTCAGAGGCAGAAGAGGTAAGCGAGTAAGGCCGTTGCCATATCCCAGGCATTTCATGGCCATTTTGACGGGGACCGGATTAGTATCCCAGAACAGGGCTTCCATGAGGGGATAAAGGTCTTTGTTGAGCCGGGCTGCTTCCTCTACGCGACCTTCCCGACCCAGACGGACCAATTCCTTGACTTGACCCGGGGCTACATTCCCTACGACACTGATGACCCCATGCCCACCCGATAAAATAAAGGGAAGCATGGTGAAATCGTCCCCGGAAAGCAGGGTGAAGTCATCGGGTAAGGCATGCACCAAATCAAAAGCCCTCCTGATCGAGCCCGTTGCTTCCTTGATCCCGACAATCAACGGGTGTTCAGCCAATTGAATCACGGTCTTCGGTAAAAGATCGACACCCGCCCGCGAAGGAACATTATAGAGGAGCAGCGGGAGTTCAACCCGGTCCGCCACTTCCTTGAAATGACAGGCTAGACTGGCTTGATTCGGCTTGTTATAATACGGTGTCACGACCAGGATCGCCTGTACTCCTTGTCTCTTCGCCATCAGACCCCGTTCGATTGTTTTTTCAGTCGAATTTGTTCCGCAACCGGCAATAACCGGTATTCGTTTCTGGGTCTTTTCAAGGACAAGGGCCAACACCTCCTCAAATTCACGATCAGACAAAACTGCTCCCTCTCCCGTTGTCCCACAAGGCACAAGGGCCTCGGTCCCATTTTCCAGACACCGGTCGACGATAGCACTCAACGCCTGTCGATCGATACCCTCTTCGTTGAATGGTGTAATCAAAGCTACCATTGCTCCCTGCAACATTACAACCTCCTTCTGTAAACATCTCTCGCCACAGACCTCCATGTATGCTCCGTGCAGCCGCTCTTTTATGGTCATTCACGAACCTGCATCAGCTCTCTTTTCGCGAACACATCTTAACAGAACCGGAGATTTTCTGTCAAGACAACACATAGCAGATCACCATCTCAAATGGCATGATGAACGGGCTTGACATATTGACCGGCCTTTTCTATAATGACATCATAAACGAGCACAATCATGACTATTCCTTGTTGACAAACCCTGGGAAAGGAGGGGTTAAACACATGAGTGATTTAAGCGAAGATAGAAAAAGATTTTATACCGATATCGTCAATAAGACGAAACGTGATTATGAGCAAATCGGCGAACAGATCGAAGCTGAGCTTGTGAAGGTCAAGGAACGTATTGCCAAACTGAACGAGGATAAAGCTGCCGCACTACAGGTCTACAGCGGTGCCTGCCGACGACTCGGCGTGGAGAATGAATTCGAGACCGAAGAAGAGGAATAGTACACCTTCAGAAGCATAGGTCGATTGACCCTTACACTCGCTGACCCGGTCTTTCAAGGCAAACCCACAGGTTTGCCTTTTTTTGATCACGCTTCGGGATGGTCTTTCTTTGTCAGATACACGATCTCCGAGTGTTGACAAAAACCGAGTTTTTCAAAACAACGAATCGAGGCCTGATTCCTCGTTTCAATCAAACAGGCGATTACCTTCAAACCTTGTTGTTCAAGTTTTTTTTCTATTTCATGGATGAGGTGTTGTGCCAGGCCTTGTCGTCTGAAGCGCGGACATACTGCTAAACGATTAATCCAACCTTTTCGACCGTCATGCGTGCCCAATACGGTCCCAACAATTTCACCGCCGTATTCGGCCACGAGGAATGTGATCAGTCCTCTCTGCAGCTCTGCCTGTATGGCTTCGTAATGATCTCGACCATTGGCTTTATAAGGCAAACCGGCTTCTCGCCATAATCCGATGACCTGCTCATAATCCGAGAGCCTGAAATCACGAACAGCTATTTCACCCAAAAGGTCAGTTGTGATGGATCTCATAATTGTGTCCTCCGATGTATGACCGTTTCATGAGTCAATATATCTCTGTGCTTCGAGCAGTCAAATATCGTGGATTGCCTGTTAATTGAAACCTGACTGTTCCTGATACAGGACCATCTTCATGCTGGCACGAGAGGCAGATGAATCGTGTTTTTCGGCTGCCTTGCATCTGGCATTTTGCTGCCCATGACCACGGTCCAGCCAAGCTTAGGTGCTTGCCCATTCACAACCCGAAAAGACACGATGAATCGCATCATTTTCCTGAAAAATCAGGAAAATCGTTGTGAGGGCCGAAACCGTTTAATTCAAGGATGCTACTACGGCTGAAGCCCTTTTCTATGAAGTACGATTGCAACTGGGCCAGATCAGGCATAAAAAACTTGAAGAGAGTCGTGTTGGGACTCGTCGGCTGGATCGAATACTGGCCGAGTTCAGCAGGAATAATAATGGTATCGCCCTTTTTAAGATCGAGTGTGTGGTCGCTTTCAGTCGTTGCACAATTCATTTGGGCCGTGCCGCTCTCGAAGAAGACTATATCAAATGAAGTGCCGTCAGTGGAGGCGCTGAACGGTTCGTGCAGATTGATTTTTTGACCACAGAACGAACGACAGGCAACAAAGGTGAGAATGACGTTTTTCCCTTGGCTGACGGTAATGCAACGAGTATGAGGATCGCTTGTCGGAGTCAGGTCGATGACTTGCATGGCTTTATCAATATCCAGTTCTCTTTTGCGTCCGGTAGCCGGGTCAATCCTGTTAAAATCATAAAGCCGATACGTTACCAGGGTATTCTGCTGGATTTCGGCAAGAACGACCCCGGCTCCCAGAGAATGGATTTGACCTGGCGGGAGGAAGAAGGTCTCGCCCGGTTTGACGGTGTAAGTCCCCAGGAGTTTTTCGAGATAGCCTTCACGAATCGCTTCGAGGATTGTCTCCTTCGTTGTAGGAGCAACGAAGCCGACCTTTATAGTTGCTTCATCGTCGGCCTCGAGGATATACCAGGCCTCAGTTTTTCCCGAGCAAGCCCGTTCGTGTGTTCGGGCAAACTGATCATCAGGATGGACCTGGATCGAGAGCGGTCTTTGAGAATGAATAAGTTTCAGGACAAGAGGGAAACGTTCGGGAAAATCAGGATTATACGCTCGACCGACGAGCCGACGAGCGAGAGACCGGCAGACCGATCTCAACGTGGTCCCCTGAAACGGACCGTTCAGGACGATACTGCCCGGCTCACCATCAGAGACCAGTGATACCTCGCCAATGGTCAGCCCCTCAGGAATAGCAACATACTCCGCTAAAGATCGACCTCCCCAGATTTTCGGGTGATAGGTATAACTCACCTTCAGAGGATATATCTCTCTCCCGGCCATGATCGATCTCCTTCCCGATTACAGGTCTATTTCGATTATTTTATGCCAGTCCCTTGCTCAGATCAAGCTGAAAAAACCTTTTCCTGTTCAGGGTAAAAAGGGTCTTCGTTTTCGGATACAAGCGGTTGAATGTGTGTGCCGTTGACGACGCAGTGCCCGTTATCCTCATCAACCAGACCGCGAACAAGGTAGGGCCCTCGACTGGTAAGCAGGTGCCCGTTACGCTGGTAGGCCCGCGGGAACAGGACAAGTTCATAAAGCCCCGAGGTGTCTTCCATGGTCACGAAACGCATGTATTCATTGTTTTTGGTTTTGACCCGGCGGGTGGTGACCAGCCAACCCAGAAGCGTGATCTTTTGACCGACAAAATCACCGAGTTGACAGGCTGCGACCAGATGGAGCCCGACCAACTTGTGGGCGAAAACCTCGAGCGGGTGGACTGAGGCCAACAGGTCCAGGGCCTGCCGCTCCATTTTGAGCTTTTCGTTCAGAGACAGGGCGGGCATACGCGGGACAATGAGCGGCGGTTCAGTCTCCGGGTAACTTTCAAACAGGGAGATTTCGCTGGTGGAAGCAGAAGCTGCTGCGGTCCGAGTGGAGATCGACTGCTGTTTTCGACGGGCCTCGATGACTTCGAGCCGCCAGAGCAGCTCGGTCCGGGGCAGTTCGAAACAATCGAACGAACCGGACTTGATCAGGTTGCGGACCTCTTCGAGCTCGGCCGGCACGCGTCGACAGAAATCTTCGAGCGAGACGAAGAGCCCCCGCCGCCTTTCCCGGACAATGGTCTGCATGGTCGATTCATTGAGCTGACGCACCTGCATGAAGCCGACCCGAACCGAACCGTCGCAACCGGTGTATTCACGGTTACTCCGGTTTATATCAGGCAGCAGGATTTTCAAGCCCATGCGCCGGGCCTCCTCGATATAAGCCGAAGTATGGTAAAAACCACCCTGATTGGACAGGACCGCGGCCATGAATTCGGCCGGATAATGGACCTTCAGGTAACAGGATTGAAAGGAAACCTGGGCGAAGGAGGCCGAATGGGCCTTGCAGAAAGCATAACCGGCGAACGAGGCGATCTGCCGCCAGATTTCAGCGGCCGTCTCCGCAGCAATACCCCGCTCCCGGGACCGCTCCAGGAAATCCAGTTCGAGCTTCTTCATGGCCTCACGCGAACGACCCTTGCCGCTCATGGCCCGACGGAGCAGATCAGCCTCACCGAGAGACAAACCGGCGATGACATGGGCCACTTTGATCACATCCTCCTGGTAAATCATGACCCCATACGTCCGCCCCAGCAGCCTTTCCATATCCTGATGCAGATACTGGACCGGCTCACGACCGTTGGCCCGGTCGATATACTGCCGCATCATGCCGCTCTCGGCCACACCAGGCCGGATGACCGATGAGGCCGCCGTCAACTCCTCGAAAGTCTCGACCCTGAGCTTGCGAAGCAAACCGCGCATACCCGGTGATTCGATGTAGAAACAACCCATGGTCTGACCTGTCCTGATAGCGGCCACCGTCCGAGGATCATGCTGGACCAGAGCGGCTGATAAGTCAGGTCGAGTCCCGGTCGCCTGCTGTACCGCCAGGCTCGTATTAGCAATGACCGACAGACCACGCTGACCCAACAGGTCAATCTTGAGCAGACCCAACTCCTCAATCGGATACATATCATATTGCGTTACGACAAAACCATTGGCCGAACGCTGCAAGGGAACAATATCCGTCAAAGGAAAAGGACAGACTACTATCCCACCACAATGAATCGATAGATGGCGTGGAAAACCGTCCAGCCGGTCCGCTATTGTCAAAATCGAGGCCAAAGGCTCCCGATCCACCGGCAATCGCTTCAACTCGGGCAGCACCTTCTGATAATGGCTGATGCTGTGCGAACCAAAATGGGGCAGATACTCGGTAAAAGACTTGATCTCCGACTCGGGTACACCCATGGTCCGGGCAATCTCACGCACCGCCGCCCGAGCACGTAACGTGCTGTGCGTGCTGATCATGGCCACTTTATCCCGACCATAACGGCTGTACACATAATCAAGTACCTGTCCACGCCGCCGCCAGCAAAAATCAAGATCGATATCAGGACAACTCTGACGCTCAGGATTGAGAAAACGCTCGAAGAACAGGTCGAGCTCGATCGGATCGACATGGGTAATTTGGAGCACATACGACACGATACTGTTTGCGGCAGAACCCCGACCAACCGAGGGAACACCCTGCTCCCGGGCATATCGGGCAATGTCCCACACAATCAGAAAATACTCGGCAAAGCCAAGCCGGTCGATCACTTCGAGCTCACGCTTGAGTCGGTCGAGTACTTCGTGGGTCAATGGCTGATAACGCTCGACTGCCCCCCGAAAGCATAGTTTCCACAAATAGGAAAAGGCCGTCTCGCCCGAAGGCAACGGAAAATGAGGAAAAATCGACCGGCCCAGCTCGAACTCGACCTGACACTGCTCAGCTATCCGGGCCGTGTTCGTGAAAACCGAGACCGGAAAACCCTTGAAAGCATGCGACATCTCGACCGGTCTCTTCAGCCAGGCCGATTCAGACGCAACCTCACCGGGCAAAAGCCCCGATACGGTCGTGTTATGACGTATGGCCGCCAATACCCGATGGAGCTGATAGTCCTCACGCTGCAAAAAATGAACATCGTTCCCGGCGACCAAAGGTAAACCATGCTGCCTGATCAGCCGACCCAATGAACGGGCCCGGCCCGAATTCTGTCCGTCGCAGAAATCAGAAAGGTCGACATAGAGATTATCGGCTGAACGCACCGGCACCAACTGACTGAGGAGACCTTCACATGCACAGAGCACAAACAGATGCTGACCATAACCAACCAGACTCTGTCGTAAAACCGGACCGAGTTGAAAGTCAGAACCTCCCAAGTGCCGGGCTGTAATCAAACGACATAACTCGGCATAGCCATCCCGATCACGGGCTAGAACAACCGCCCGCTCCGCCGGGTCCACCGCTGAAACAAGCTCACTCCCGAAAATCGGTTTGAAACCCGCCTCACGAGCCGCCCGATAAAAAGGGATCGCCCCATACAAAGCATTGGTATCGGTCAGGGCCAGAGCCTCCATGCCATAACTCTGGGCCGCACGCACCAAAGCATCCGGCCAGACCGCGCCCTCAAGTAATGAATAACATGAGTGACAATGCAAATGGACAAAACCCATATTCTGGTTGACCTCCTGATAGTCATTATAGGCGAAAATCAGGCGAAAGTCAAGCGATGCTCGTGTATGAGAGATCGCGAGGAGCTCGATTACTATTCTTCTTTCATGATTCGCAGCGATATGCTATGAAAGAGAAAGCGGTAAGGTGCTGATGTGCCGACCGGGTAATGGGTTATGAGTATTAATCTACATGACAGATCAGGGCGGGGGTATGAGGCATCCATGGCATAATCTTCTGTGTTTTACTTTCTTTTTTGTGGTGCCTTTTTGTCTCTATTTAATGACCATGGCCCCGGGCATCACGGAAGGGGACGCGGCTGAATTGATCGGAGTGGCCCATGGTCTCGGAGTGGCGCATCTTGGTTATCCATTGTTCGCTCTGTTGGGTAAAGCAGCGTGTCTCGGCATTCCGATCGGATCGCTTGCGTACAGGATCAATGTATTATGTGCTCTCCTGATCAGTCTGACCACCTTGATCATCGGTTTTTTGTTATCAAAACAGATGGGCATACAGTTACCGAGCCTGTCGCTGGTCATGTTTCTGCCCATACTTGGTCAAATCTGGGAACAAGGGACTGCCAGTGAGGTCTATGCGCTGCAGATCTGTTTGACCTGTCTCTGGTTATACATTTTGATCATGGGGCCTGATCGTTGCGGTAGCTATCGGAGGCAGTTTCTGTTATTTTTTATATTTGCTTTGGCCCTGGCCAGCCACCATTACACTATTTTATTGGTCCTGGTCGCTTTGTTGTCCAGACTGGGCAGAACGGACTCGACCAGCTCTGAACACAGGCTTGACCGAGGAGCGGGGGCTGTCGTTATGGTAACAGGCTTTCTCATCGGTGCCTCCATATTCTTGTATATTCCAGTCAGGGCTGATCAGGGGGGTTCCTGGAACTGGAATTATGCGAACAGCATGACCGGTATGCTCGAATTGCTGAGCGCTCATTCGTTTCAGGGGAAAGTCATGTATTCTTTGACTGGTCCCGACCTTGGTCAGCGTTGTCTTGATTATCTGGTTCAAATATATGGGGATTGCGGTTTTCTTATGGTTTTTCTGGCGATGTTTGGCATAATCAGGGCTTGGCAATCCTTTCAGAAGGTCTTCTTCACTACAGTGGGTTTTTTTCTGGTTGATATACTGTATTGTCTTTTTCTCAATGAAGCACCACTTGAAGTGACTCCGTTTGGCCTCATGTCGAGAGTGTGCATAATAATGCTTGTCGTTCTGGGTTTTGATTGGTTCTACGAACGGTTTCCTATGTTCAACAGCCGTCTGGCAAAGGTTTTGTTACTCAGTTTACTGGTGATCATTTGGAGTGTGTCTGTTTCACGCGGATTGGTTTCGCAGGATGTATCGGCGGACGGGGTTGCCGCCGATTTCGTTAACAATGTAGCTACGACCTTACCTGAACCAGCCATTCTTATCTGCGAAAAGGACGAGATTTTTCCATTAATGTATGCTCAAACAGCAGAACATCTATTTTCTGAAGTAGTCATTCTTCATTATCTCAATTTTCCAAGAGCCAATGAGTGGTATACCAGGTATCTGACCGATCGCTATCCTGAGTTTAACTATTTTCGAGAAGAAGCCGGTTTTCAGGTTGAGTCAGAAGAGAGCATCATCAAGATGGTCTGCGGAGTTGGCCTGCCCGTTTGGATGACTTTCAAGCTTGAAGGTTATGTTGATCGAGAATTCACGCAGGTCCAATCGGGGCTTCTGTTTCATCTGGATCGGACCGGGAACCGCCCTGTTTTCGATTTACAATCGTTGAACCGTTATCGTCTCGCGGGTCTCGAGCGAAGACAGACACCTTTGGGCGACAAATATATTGCACTCTATCACGAACTGGGAAAATACTATTTAGGGCAAGGTTTTCCCGAGTTGACCCGGGTAAGCTGGCTCAAGGCCCTTGAGATTGATCCCGAGCATTACCCCTTACTCAATAACTTAGGGTATCTGGCATTACAGAAGGGCCAACCTTGTGAATCGCTGCACTTTTTCGAGAAGTGCCTGGAAGTGCAGCCAGACAAGTCTGGGATTCAGGATAGGGTGGCAGAACTTCGGAGAAAGTGCCTTGACAGATAAGGATATTCCTAATATAGTCTGAAACGAGATCATTGCATAGCAACGGGACTGATTGAGCAGGGAAGTGGTTTCACTATTCTGATAAGGCACAATCAGGGTATATGATTTGACCGGATCAAGGAGAGGGTAGTTAGGCCCGATTGAAATTATGTCAGAATTAAAGAGACGCTGCATCAAAGGTACTATTGAAACATATGGTCTGCCAAGTCTTTTATTGACGATTTTTTTCCATCGTTTCAGTGGACATTTGGAAATATTTCAGGGGGAGCAGAAAAAGGTACTGTATTTTGAAAGAGGCAATATTACCTTTGCCGCTTCGAACAATCCGGACGATCGTTTGGGTGATATTTTGCTTCAAGAGGGCAAGATTACTCAGCGGCAATATGATGAATCAGTCGATGAACTCAAGAAGGGTAAAAAGAGACAAGGTCTGATTCTGGTCCAACGCGGTCATCTCTCGATGCACGAATTGATTCTCAGTATTCGTCATCAGATCAAGATCATTTTGAGCAGTATCATTCTCAACAAAGCCGGTCATTTCTATTTCTATTTCGAGGATGAACCCATCAAGGAAAATGTTACGCTTCGGGAAAACACGCTCATGCTTTTACGTCAATACCATGAGACAGAAACAGATATCGAGTGGCTGGTTCATGGTGTCCGAGCGGTCCAAACGGTTTTTTCTTACAACAGTGTCCCAAGTGAGAGTGACAGGATCATGAGCCTTACTCCTTTGGAAATGAAGATACTCAAATATATATCTGAAAGTGATCGGAGTTTGGAGCAGCTCTGTGATTGGAGTGAGCTCGAGTTTCTTGATACGATCAAATCGGTCCACTTTCTGATCGAGGCTCATTTCATTATCATTAGGAACGAGATCTGGGACAATCCACTCGAATGTTAGTGCAATCAGGTCGGGTTCGATTGGATGAGCATGAAACCAAGGGTACGACACAATAGTCTGGATGTATTTTATCAGGTTTTACGGAAGCGTGGCATCGGTCCGGGTGGTCATTGTGCGCAGGACGATGAGATCAGTCGGCAATTTGCCGGTCATTATGCAGTATTGGTCCTCGATTCGAGTGGTTTTACCTGTTTGACTCAGGACCATGGCATCATTCATTTTTTGTCACTGATCGTGGATATGCGTGATCAGGTCGTCCCTATTTTCCAGGCCCATAAGGCCCTTGAATTATGGTTCGAACCTGATAATATCTTCGGCGTTTTTCCTTTGGCTTCAGATGCTGTCAAAGCCGCGATCAAGGCCCAAAAGAGAATGGCCGAACTCAATGATGAACGCATTCCTCCTAACAGACTGGAAGTGTGTATAGGCATCGGTTCCGGCCAATTGCTCTATATCCCACCCCGACATATTTTTGGACAGGAAATGAATTTTGCGTGCAAGTTGGGGGAAGAGGTAGCCGGACCACGGGACATATTACTGACGACTGCGGCATATGATGAGATCAAGGACAATGTGACCGGTTTGCAGACAGAAAGCTGTTCAATCAACATCAGCAACATCCGGATCGACTATCATTTCATAAAGCCATCAGCGTCACTGCGCTGGCTGGCTTGAATCTGGCTGCAGGTAACACAATGTTCATGTGCTTTTATAGAGCCAGTCTGCGCTCAGATCGAAGCGGATGGAGTGTCTCCTGTGTATTCGATCGGGTTCTTTACTAAAAATTGTGTTCTTATCTGTTTTTGTTTGAATTGAGGGTCAGAATATGCTATATTCCCTCAATATATTCAATACAATATATTCATAAGGGCACAACCTGGTCTGGAAAGTGCGGCTCCATGGCGGTAAAATTCGGTAAATACATTCTGCTCAGTAAGATTGCGACCGGTGGGATGGCCGAGGTCTTTCGCGCGAAGCACATAGGTGTGGGTGGGTTTGAAAAGATCGTCGCCATCAAACGGATTCTCCCTCATTTCTCGAATAATAATGAATTCATCACCATGTTTAATGAAGAAGCCAAGGTATCGGCTCAACTCAGTCATCAGAACATAGTCCAGATTTATGAATTCGGCATGGCCGAGAAATCCTATTATATTGCCATGGAGTACGTGGATGGTGTCAATTTGAACGATTTGTTGATCCGCTATGCCGAGAAGGATTCTGCTCTTCCGACCAATATTTCGTTAGCCATAATCCGGGAAGCGTGTAAAGGGTTGGATTATGCTCATCGGAAAAAGGGTTTTGATAATAAGCCGCTTAATATTGTGCATCGTGATATTTCACCGAAGAACATCATGATATCTTTTGATGGAGCGGTCAAGGTCATGGATTTTGGGATTGCCAAGGCGGCGAGTCGTGATTATGAGACGCGGACTGGCGTTATCAAGGGCAAGATATCCTATCTTTCGCCGGAACAGGTGCAGGGTGCCCGTCTTGATAAACGTTCGGACATCTTTTCCCTGGGTATTGTTTTTTATGAGATGTTAACGGGGACCAAATGTTTTAAGGGTGAGAGCGATTTTTCCGTGCTTTTCAAGATCAAGAATTCCGATTTTGAGCCGATCACCACAGTCAATCCGACGGTAGACCCTGATATAGCACCCCTGGTCTTAAAAGCATTAGCCCCGAATAGGGAGGACCGTTTTCAGACTTGCGATGAATTGGCCAAAGAGATTGACAGATTTCTGTCATCACATAATATTAATCCGGCTGAGACAGATATTTCAGCCTTATTACAGGAGTTGGAACAGGAATTTCGCCAGGCCTCGGGGGAATTAATCGAGTATTTTCCCGAGGAAGGAGAAATAAGCAAGGGCGAAGTATTTCAACTCGGTGAGAATGGTCAGATTCCTGCGGAAATCGAGACCCGGATAGCCGAGGAGAATCTGGGCATTGATACTTCACGCATGAGAATGAGTGAAGCTGCGCCGATTGATGAGGGTACGCAGTTAGTCTCGATGCAACCGATCAGTGTCGACCTTCCCGCACGACGATCGCCCTTACCTTTTATTTTGGGCGGGACCGGATTAGTCGTGCTTGTCCTGATCGGCCTCTTTCTGACCGGTATTATCCCGGTCGGTCAGCAGAACCCGAAATATCAACTTGATCAGAGTCTATCGGGGGCATCTTCTTCGGGTACTTCAGTCGCGACAATGTCCTTTTCAGTTGAGATCAGGAGCGAGCCATCAGGAGCGTCCGTTTTCATCAACGACACCGAGAGCAAGGAAGTGACCCCGATGACCATACAGGGAAAGAGTCAGATTGGCGACACATTTGAGATCAAAATCGTCAAAGAATGTTATGAGCCCAAGAGTGAAAAGATCGTTATTGCCAAGGGGAAAATCCCGAAAAAAGTCAATCTGGTGCTTGACCGCTTGATTCATGACGTGAAGATTGAATCTATCCCGAGTGGGGCATTGCTCTCTCTGGATACTAAGGAAATGGGCACAACGCCTTTGATATTGAAGCAGATGGACGGCTGTGCAGCTCATACCCTGAAATTGACCATGAACGATTATGAAACCGTCACGCGGACCGAGTATATGTTCAAACAGACTCAAGAAGTAATTACATTGAAAAAAATGGCCATTCCGGGTTATGCTCTTATTAGCAGTACGTATCCGGTTGCTATTTTTTCGGGTTCAAAGAAACTCGGTGATACGGGTTCCGATGGTTTGAAGTTGACTCTACAAGAAGGAAAACATTCGCTGGTGGCTTTGAGTGAAAAATATTGTATTCGCCATTCATTCTCAGTCACGATCGAAGCGCGGAAATCGAGTCCGGTCAATCTTTCATTTGGGAAGCTCGGTTATGTTCGGATCAATTCGGTCCCCTATAGTGAAGTTTCAGTGAACGACTTCAATCTTGGTACGACACCACTTTCCGAGGTCCAACTACCAGAAGGTTATTATGATGTTGTCTGGAATTTCGTCACACTCAATAAAAAGAAGACGGAACATTTGAGAATACGCAGTAACATTCGCCAGGAATGGAAAGGTTCCATTGCATTTTAAGCAAATGTCAGGGGCATTGCTAGACAATACAGCAGCGTGGAGCTGGGTAATGAGTAAGTTCAGCAAGCGTTGTTTCGATCAGGAGGTTCGCATAATGAAGCGGGGGCGAAAGAATTTCATCGTGATTGTTCTGTGCATGTTCATGGTGCCGGCATCCATATGTTATGGGCAAACGACCGATGTGGCCGAAGGATTGTATCGGAATGCACTGAGTTTACTCAATCAAGGTTTGGCTGATAAAGCACTCGATGACTTTAAACGGATTGTCAACAATTATCCTACCAGCGAGTTCGCTGATGATGCCTATTATCTCATCGGCAAATTTCACTATGATAATCAGGATTATACGAATAGTCTCGACGCTCTCAATATGGTTATCAATTCATATGGTAGCCTTGATCGTGCTCCAGCCGCCTATTATCTCAAGGCCATGATTTTTATGGACACCAGATATGAAAAAGCCGATTATCAGGACGCATATGCCAATTTCTCACGCATTTATTCTATTTATTCCGAGAGTGAGTGGGGGGACCGAGGTTATTATGGGGCGGGAATGGCCAATTACAAACTCAAGGAATATGCCAAGGCCCGGGACCTTTTTCGACACGTGGCTGATGAGTATCCGGATAGTGAAGTTGCCGCCGAATCTCAATATTATCAAGGCATTTGTTATGCCATGGAGCACCAGACCGTCTGGGCGCTTCAGGCCCTCCAAAAAGTGCAGGACAATTATTCGGAGTCGCCATTCGCCCAAAAAGCCAAGGGCATGAATTCTCTCCTTTTCAAGATATATTTTTTACCGGAACATGGCCAAACACATCAATACAAAATGAACAATCAATTTCAATTGCAAAATTTCAAATTCGACGATGCCAGGTCTCTTGCCATTGACTCGAACGGGAACATTGCGATCGCAAACCAAGGTGAATCTGCTATCTATTTATTTGATGATCGTGGAGAATTACTAACCAGAGACGCTTACAGTTACAAACCATGCTCGGTTTTCTTTGATTCACCAGGTCAACTCGCGATCGGATTCAGAGACAGGGTGCTGATGCGATCGCAGTACGTCCGAGCATATATTAAGAAGAAAAAAGATGTACAGCTGGATAACATTACTGATATCATGACCGATAGTCGTCGCCGGCTCTATTTCCTTGATAAGAGCAACGATGGTATAATGAGCCTCATCTTCAGGGAAGGCATGGACCAGTATGACGTCAAGGATACCTGGCCATCAGCCACAGTCAAATCGGTCGAAGACCTGGACATTGATCCGCAGGAATGCATATATTTCATCAATAATTCGAATAAAAGCATTGATAAATATAGTCTGGACAGAAACAAACTAGCCAGTATCCCTCGCGAGACTGACCAATATAAAATCCGTTCCATGGATAGACTGGCTATTGATTTACTCGGCAATGTCTATGTGCTTGATAAAAAGACACCTGCCATTTTTATTTTTGCATCAGATCAGCATTTTATCCAGCAGGTTGCACTCGATACTAAATATGAAGATATAGCCGTTAACTACCGCGGAGAAATTTTACTCATTAATTCAAAAGACAACAGAATCGATTTATTATATTAAAAACTGATCTTGAGCAATGTGCGCTATCTGATCAGTTTTATAAGGGCTTCATGTTCTGAAGGGGGCTACTATGCATGTTGGGAATACTAGAATGATCCGAATATTGATCGTGTTATCGTCAGTTCTGCTCTATTTCGGATTGATGGATTCAGCTTTGGCTCAGCAGGAAGAAACAAATATCCTAGCCCTGCTGCAATCCGCGCTGTCGACTGCGATTAAAACATTCAATTCACAGAATCAACCGGAAGCAATTCTGCAACTCAATCAGATCATTGACATCTGTCAAGAGAACAGGGCTTCACGAGAGTTAACGCCCGATGAGATCAAGATACTTTCACAGGCGTATGATTATCGTGGTCGCGCGTTTTATAATATTGGTGAGACGGGCAAGGCTCAGACTGATTTTGAAGAGCTGATTAAAATCATGCCCCAATATCAGCTTGACTCGAGCATGGTTTCACCGAAAATTGTTGGTTTGTTTGACAAAATCAAAAGTGGACTTGTGGGCAATCTGGCGGTATTTTCAACACCTTCAGGTTCCGAGGTTTTTATCAATAACAGTTTTCTGTCCTTGACCCCGATGTATTCGACTGATTTACTCAAGGGTGAGTATGTTCTTGAGGTTAAGCACCGAGGTTTTGACGTTTTTACTGAGCGGATAACCATTTTGGCCAATACTCCGCTTGAAAAAGAAGTCACGCTTGTTCCCAATACCGGTGCTTGTGTTTTCTACACGGTTCCCTCTGAGGTGAAGATATATATAGATGGTGAATTCATGGGTAGTACTTTTGGGCAAGCCCCTCCCGAATGTGCTACCTTGGCCGAGCAATACAATATTCATCTTGAGGCTTTATCGGCACCCCTGCGGATTGACTATATATCGCCCGGAACTCATCGACTCGAATTGCGCAAGGATTGTTTTTCACCAATTGTTCAGTCGATTTCCGTGGAAATAAAAGTGCATGAATACGAACCTTATGTTCTCGAACCGAGTCTGACCTCCATCCAGGTTAATGCAAGCATCCCTGGTTCTTCGGTTTATCTGAATGATTCTTTTAAAGGCTTGACCCCTTTGACACTAAAAGATGTCTGCACCGGGAAATACACTCTGAGTGTCAGAAAGGAAGGAAAGGGGAAATGGTTTCAGGAAATCGAGTTGAAACGAGGTGAACCTCAGGTATTTTCGGCTGAGATGAGACCGACCTTGACCTATATGGGGATCATCAATGCCCGCGAGAAAGACCAGGCTGTCGTGAGCCGGGTCAATGAAAGAATGGCGACGATATTATCGTCCTTGAATTCGTTGAATTTTGACACTCTCGATGAAGAAACGGCGAACCAGATTGCCCGCGAGTTAGGTTTGCCATTATCATCTCTTTCGCGCTATTCGGCGTCCGGTCAAGACCTGGATGCCAAGAGAAAAAGCGGCATATTGGCTGAACTGGGCACAAAATTGAATACGGATTTAATGCTCTTCGCATATTTACCTGATGAGAAGCTTCAGAGACATGTTCATCTCGAACTTTTTTCACGTTATCACGATCAGGGTGATTCTTATAAGCTGGCTTTCAGTGATCAGATCGAGACCAGCACATTTGTTGCCAAAATGGATAATCGATTGCAATTATTTTCGAATTGGATTGGTTTAGTTGCGATCGATACGCTTCTGCATGAAGGGATCGTGGTTGTTTCAGTCATGCCCGGTAGTCCGGCAGAAGCAGCCGGTGTGAAAGTCGGTGACATAATTACCAAATTGGATAACGATCCCATCGTCAGGAACAAGGATTTCACCTCCAAACTGAATGGTTATAAACAGGGTGATACAATCAGGATCAAAGTGGTTTCTGTCGATTCTTTGACCCAGGTAGTCGCTATCGAAGTTAAAGAGACTGCTGTCGAGATGCCACGTAATTCACCCAAGTATTTTTATAACAAGGCAATTTCCGAATTAAAGCAGAAAATCATGGTTGAGGGTAATCAGGATTTGATCCACTATTACCAGCTCAATCTCGGGATATGTTACATGCATTACAATAACTGGCAGAAAGCGATCGAAGATGCTTTTTCCCAGGCATCATTACCCTCACAGCCCGGGATTTCGATGGGAACGCTCAACTATTATATCGCAGTCTGTTACCAGAATCTCGGTTATTCCGATGAAGCAATCAAATTTTTTAATCTGGCTGCTTCTGCTCCCGGGGCGACTCTGGAGTCAAATGACGGTCCATCCGTTGAGTTTTTAGCCAAAAAGAAGCTCGATGAATTCGGACAGAGATGATGATGTCAAGGTAAGTATTGATCAGTTGGTGAGGAAGTAAGCTCTTCATGCAGCAAAAAACGATTCACCGCTACGAAATCATCGAAAAAATCGGTGAGGGGGGTATGGGGGTTGTTTACAAGGCCCGTGATCCCCGGATCGATAGAATTGTCGCTATTAAGACCATAAAATTCGATCTTGGTGAAAATCTCGAAGACGTCCAGGAGAAGAAACGCCGTTTTTATCGTGAGGCCAAGACCAGTGGTCAGCTTTTTCACCAGAATATTGTGACTATTCTGGATGTTGATGAGTATCAGGATTTTTCATATCTGGTCATGGAGTATGTCGAGGGAGAGACGTTGGCTCGGCGTTTGCGTGGCGGTCAACCCCTTCCTGAAGATGATGCGGTCCAGATCATCATCCAGGTTTGTGATGCGCTTCAGTATGCCCATGAGGTCGGAATAATCCATCGTGATATCAAACCCGGCAACATAATGCTTATCGGCCAGAGGCAGGTCAAGGTTGCTGATTTCGGTCTGGCCAAGATGTTGACCTCGACCAGCGCCAATATCACGAAAACGGGCGGTATCGTTGGGACACCCTTCTATATGGCCCCCGAACAGATCCGAGGTGAAGCAGTTGATGCCCGGATCGATCTTTTTGCTTCAGGAGTCGTTTTATATGAATGCTTGACGGGCACCAAGCCGTTTCTGGGTGATACAATTTCCACTATTATTTATAAAATCCTGAATGAAGACCCGGTTTGTATCCGCGAGTTCAATCGTGATTTTTCACCGAGGCTGGACAGCATTATCGGTAAGATATTGGCCAAGAACAAGGCAGACCGATATCAGACGGCCGCGGAAATGGTTACTGATCTTCGGGATTATTATGCTCAAGCTAAGTCCCTGCGTGAGCGAACGGCTCCGATCGTCGGACTGGGAAATGATACCATGGAGATGTCCCGGGTCCTCGATTATGAGACATCAGGAAAAGGAGGGCCAGAAATCGATCGGCGGGGGAGTCGATCTGCGGTCAAAGATCAGACCGAGTTCAGGAATAAACCAGCACAATCACAGGCTGCAGCGTTTCGGCCGGCGAGATGGGCCCTGTTACTCATCCCGGTACCTCTATTGCTGCTGCTTTTCTTTTTCTGGCCCAATTTCATGGCCCTGTTCATGTCTTCACCCAACCACCACCAAACCACGATCCTGCCTGTTCCCAGTCCAACTCCTGGACCGCCTCAAATTGCGGAGCTATCTTCTGAATTGTCTCCCAAAAACGGGATAACTGCGACACCGATGATGCTTGAAACACCTTCAGAGCAGAATGATCGTGATGATCAACTTTTTCACGAGGCATTTCTCCTGGTCACGGTGGTTCCGCCCGAGGCGACCCTGTTTCTCGACGGGAATGAGCTTGGTACCGATTCTCAGGACCGGAAGGTCAGGCAGGGAGAGCATCTCATTGAAGCCAGATTGGATGGGTACGAGACTGTCTCACAAACATATACGATAAATGGTTCGCGTGAGGCCCCGACCATGCTCTCGTTTAAATTACAGCCGCAACCCGGGCAGATTTCGATCGGTTCGGAGCCGGCCAACGCCCGGATCACACTGAATGACCGTTATCTGGGAACGACACCTCTGAAAATTGCTGATCTTCGCCCAGGCCCATACACGCTCACATTTGAGCGGACCAATTATCAACCCTTATCGCTCGAATTGATGATCAAACCGGGACCCAACAAAGCAATTGCCCCAAAACTCGTGCCTGCAGGTTATGGCTCGATGAATATCAATGCCCTGCCCTGGGCTACCATCTTCGTCGACGATCAGAATTATCAAACCACACCACGTTCGATCCCTAAAATTGAAGCCGGCTTTCATACAATCAGGTTGGTCCATCCTGATTATCCGTATTATGAAATGCGAATCGAAGTCCCGATTGGTGAGAATATTAAAATTGTTCACGATTTTGAGAAAGCTAATTTTGGCACAATTCAAGTCAATGCTAAACCCTTCGGGACTGTCTTTATCGACCAGAAACTCGAAGGCGAAACACCTATTTCACGCAGAGTGACCATTGGTAAACATCATGTTCGTATTTCCCATCAGGGCTTACAGGACCAGATTTTCGAAGTCACGGTCAAGGGCGGGGAAACTGAAAAAATCACTGCTCTCTTTCAGGACGAGTGATTCCGATGAATCAGGGATGCTTAGTATTTCAGCATTGCGCAGGTGCAAGATCATGAACTTATGAACAACCTTTTTCAAAGGAGTGGTTATGCGGTTACAAAGAGTATTGGTTATGTGCGTCGTTCTCTGTGTTTGCCTGCCTTTTTCCGCTGTTGCGGACGAACAGGCTTATAACATGACCGGACGCTTGGGTATCGGTGCGAATCTGTCGCTGAGTGGGGGAATGGGGCTTTCCGGCCGATATTGGATTAATGATACGATCGCCGTCGAGGGTATTTTCAATTTCACCTCGATCGATGTCGATGCAGAAGGAGATACCGGAGATTCCCAGTATTTTGTACTGGCAGGCCGAGGTATGTATAACATGCTCGATTATGGCAACATTCACGGTTGTGTGGGGGCAGGACTCGCTTTTGGCAGTATGGAAGCCAGTGGAAATGATGAGAATTTCTTCGGGATCGAGGGCTTCTTTCAGGTTGAATACATGCTCAATGAATATTTTGCAGTATCGGGCCAGACCGGATTATCCTACATCAATGCAGATGATGTGAGTATACTCTCGTTCGGGACACCTTCTTTTGTAGGGATGTTTGGTTTCCACATGTATCTGTAAGGCAAGCCTATTTGCGCAATTCATCATGTTGATCAAAGGGGTGGTTGACTACACCTGTTTGATCATATTCGAGAGTTGAGCAGAATATCTTGGTTGGCAGGTAAGCAGGACCAAGTTCAGTTGCCCTCATGCAGGCTTGGGCTGCTTCCTGTCTTCGTCCCATACCGTGTAATACCCGGGCATAAGCAAGTTGGAGCAGGGCATCGTTATCGAGTTGTTCCTGCCCGAGCAGGATACTTTCAGCCCGCTCCAGTTCTCCCATGTTCATTAAATAGATAACCAGGCTGTAGATTATATTCCGATTCTCAGGATGAAATTGGAGGCTGTCATCGAGCAATTCAACTGCTTCGGTCCGGAAGCCGGCTGAAAGCAGTTTCATGGAACGCAGGTAAAGGAGATTCTGGGCCGTTTGTTTCAGTGGGATATGCTGGGGGATGGGAGGTAGGTCTCGATACCCCATGAGTATCAGCCGGCCGATGATATCGGCACTGATGTCCTGATAAAGATTGAACGGAGCGGTAAATTCAAGAACAGGACGATCATCGGTGTTCAAAGTCGTTTGTGAGACCCAGTGATCGATGCTCTTCCCTCGGGCTACATGACCCTGTAAAAACTGTTCGAAATCCTGGAGTCCGGCCTGTTGAAAGAGAGTCGCGTGCTCGATAAACTCCTGCTCGATTGTAGTAATATCTTTCCTGATCGGTTGTTTCATGCCGATGAGAAGGATATCCCCCATACTGCCTTCCCAGATTGACACAGTGTCGAAGACGTGGAAAAAAGAATTGAGGGCAATGCGTGTGTCCAGTTCAGACATTCCATACAGGTGCAGCCATTGGCAAATAATGCCATGATCCGATAGTTTCTGACGGCACAAGCTAAAAAACTCGATCGAGAACAGATTGGCTATTCCTCTGATCCAGGGATTCGAGGGCTCATTGATTATGATATCAAAATGCCCTTCATGATTTCGAAGTCTATGTCGGGCGTCATCGATGATGATCTGCAGCCGCGGATCAGAAAATATCGATTCGTTGATATGTGAAAAGAAATGGGCCGCTTCGAGGACCCGTTGTTCGATCTCACAACAGATAACCTGGTCAGGGTTGAATTCAAGCATGGCCTGAGCTGTTACTCCGGTCCCCAGTCCGAGAATGAAAACATGTTTCCGGCTTGGGGCTAATAGGGCAGGTAGACCGGCCAGCAATATCTGAGTTTTCATATCTCGACCGTCAGACCCGTCCACTTTACCATTGATCCTCAGACCACGAATATCATTTTGTTCGGTTACAGCGACTTGGGCTGTCCAACCATCTCGACAGTACAATACATCCAGATGGGGCAGCTTTGTTCCTTCAATCTGGGGCGCATATTGAAAAACGCCTTGAGACAGGACCGTCGGGTCCCAATTTGGAACACATACCAGGAACACTATCGCCAATCCGATCAGAATGCTAACATTTCGATCTGTTAGTCCGGGTTTATGTTGCTTTCTTGACAAGAGAAACCAGAGTAGACCAAGTCCCAGATAGATCGAGCTGGACAATCGCAACGTGTTTTCTGAGCCCAGCCATGGAATGAAGAGCAGCCCGGACAGAAATATCCCGGCGACAGCTCCAATAGTATTGTATGCGCCCAATTTACCGGTTATTGACCCGACTTCGGCTTTTGTTCGAGTCAGTAACTCACAGAAAAATGGAAAAAGGAGTCCCATCAGGAGTGTCGGCACAAAAAGCGTGGCCATGGCCAGCAGAAATTCACCGGCGATCAAGAGCGGAAATGAGCCATGGACAATCCTGAAGAGATAGAGAAACAATAAGGGCAGAATACCGATCAACATGATACTGAAGCTGATCCCGAGAGATATCCCGATATGAAGGTAAGAACAATGGACCAGGTCTAACCTCTTTTTTCGAAAAAAGACGGGGAAAAGGAGACTGCCCAAGGCTACTCCGCCAAGGAATGTTATCAAAACGAGGCTGAAGGCATAGATTGATGAGCCAAATGAAAGGATCAAGCCCCGAGACCAGGTTACCTGGCAGGTGAGACTGGCTAGACCGGCCAGGCTATATCCAAGCATGACCCCCATAACGACACCTTTACTTAACCTTACTTCTGTCACACGAGTTTTTTCCTCGGTAAAAGGTAAAGGCAGATTTGTCCTTTCTTCTGGTTGCGATGCTGATCGTTGCTCGGTTTTATGGTAGAGAAGCCAGACCAGGCTCCCGAGCAGGATATTGCAGCAACCGGCCGAAATGAGTGTCAGTGATATGCCCAGGATCGGGACCAGGACAAGTCCACCCAATACTGTACCGAGCATGGCCCCGGCAGTATTTGTGCCATAAAACAGGGCCACAGGCCGTCCAATCCGGCCAGGTCCGACCGCAGTGCCCTGAATAATGATCGGCAAGGTGGCCCCCATGGCAACTGTTGGAATGAGCAGAAAACCGAATGCAAGCAGGCAAGGAACAATAAATGAGGAGACAAAGAATGATTGAATTGGGAGTAATGTCTGGTCCAAAATCTGCTGAATCTGGTCGGCGAGATCGAGGAGATAGGGACTGGCACAGCCATACATCCCGATCATTATTTCCAGGCTGGCATAGAAACCGATACATTTTTTTTGGATGTGGGTATGGGAACTGGCCCAGACATAACCAAGGGCCAAACCGGTCATATACACGGCCAGAACGGTGACAATGGCTAAATGAGAAGTGCCCAGGCTCAGACCAAGACGTCTCATCCAGGCGATCTCATAGATCAGTCCGCACATACCTGAAAGAAAAAAGACGATGATCAAGCCCCGAAACGGAGTATGGTCCATATTCTGGTCCAGTTCCAGCTGGTCCTCGTTCATGTTATGCCCTCTCCTCGCGGATGAGATAATCTGTCAGGCGATGTAATCCGGTCAGGTCACTGATATCAAAGTCAAAAGTCGGAATGATCGAGACACACCGGTTCGGAAACCGATCTGATAACTCAGCCACGACCTGTTCATCGTGCTCCGCATCGGTCAAAGTCTGTTTCAGCAGATGGTGAATCAGGTTGAAATAGTGGTCGATCGGATAAGACAACCGGGTTTGGCACTCTTTCAATTTTTCGATGACTTCTTGATGATTGCGGTCAGTGAATACAAAACCGTGGACCAGTTGTTTATGTTCATTAGTGAGCGTCTGAATCGGATGGACCCGGTTTAATACGATCCATTGCGGGGGCATTGCCAGTTCTTTCAGTTTCTGAATGAGGACATTAGTGGTGGCAATCTTGCTCGGATCGGTGCCGGTGACTATGATCAATGCGGTTTTATTCGGGTCGTGTAAGACGGTATTGATCTGATGGGCCCGTTCTTTTAATGCTTCAAACATGCCTTCAAAATTCTGCAGGAAAGAAGCTATTTCGGTAAAAAAGGACAAACCGATACTCTTCTCGACTCGTTCAATCAGAAAAGAGGTTGAGCGGTTCAAGGTCCTAAAGCTGATCCGATGTACCAGGTCGAGTGGTTTCAGGAACCACTTGATAATCGAGATGTCTAATAGATTCATGAGTCGAGCGGGGGATTCGAAGAAATCAAGAGCGTGTTTGGTAGGGGCTGTATCCACGATAAACAGGTCATATTTTCCCTGTTTGTGCAATTCATAGAGTTTCCCCAAGGCAACAATTTCTTCAGTCCCAGCTAAAGAATCTGATACCGCTTTATAGATAGTATTGCTGAGAATGCGATTGGCGATTTCTTCCGTGGGTGCATATTTGATGATCAACTCATCGAGTGCTCGTTTGACATCGAGCATCATGGCCCAGAGTTCGCCATGGCTGCGAGGTTCATCCTGATGACCTTCAAATGAAATTCGTGTTTCAACATTGCCCAATTCCTGGAGCCCCATGGCGTTGGCCAGCCTTCGGGCAGGGTCGATTGTGATTACCAGCACCTTCTTACCACGTTTTGCCGCAGCCAGGGCGGTTGCAGCCGAAACAGTCGTTTTACCCACGCCGCCAGTTCCCACAAATAAAATGATTTTCTTGTTTTGAAGTAATTCCCACAGTGAGGCTTGATGCTCTGTTTCCACTACTGTTCTTATGCTATTTGCCTGTGTCTTTTTTCCTGAGCGGGTCGATAGAGTCATAACGGTGCTTTCTCAAGAGATGATTGAGCGTGACCGAGCGTTTGGGCGATCTGCCTGAAAAAATCAAGGGTGTCCTGGTTCCGGGTGATTGAAGGGACTTCATATAAAGGCAGAGGTATTGTCTCAGTCAATATCTGTTGATACATCGTCTCGATGTTATGGCGGGTTTGATAGAATCTGACCGTTTGTGCCATCAGAGCACACAAAGTATTACCCACGGATTCAGCATCAGTTCGATGATCGTTTTCTTCTGCTTCAGGCCTGCAGCAGAATTTGATCACCTCCTCCAGATCAGAAATATAACGCCCCAGATCCGGACTCTTAGTATTGACAATGACAGATTTTACCGGGATTTTAAGTTTATTGACCAAGGCTGTGTAGAATTCGATTGTTTCATTGATGGGCATCTCCTCGGGTAGAGTCACAAGATGCAGCGAGGTCTGATCGGGATCGAGCCAGATATCCTTGATCCTTTTTGCTTTTGTATGCAGAGGCCCAACCGGAAAGGTTGCCATGACCGAATCAGGCACTGAAAACCAGGAAAGGCCATGTCCTGTTGCCGGTGAATCGACAAAGATCACGTCATAATGTCGCCGACCGAATTCTGAGGTGCGCGATAAAGCCTGGATGATCAGGTCTTGGGTCATTAATTCCTTAATACCGGGAGCAATTGCAGTAAAATAACTATAAACAGGGCTCGCCAGAACAGGCTCGTATAACCAGTGAATCTTCATAGATTTCTTGATGTAATTGTTAAATATCTTGATTTGATCGAGATTGAATACTGATAAACCGGGTCTGACTTCATGCACATTATCGATTGGCCCATTGGGCGAACCTCCCCATAATAATTCAAGAGGTTGGACCGGATTTACGGCCAAGAGGAGTGTTTCCAGACCTTCTTCTGCTGCCTTGAGCGCAATGGCACAACTGATCGTTGTTTTTCCGACCCCGCCCTTACCGGTGATGAAGTTCAAACGACGCCACTGATCACCCAATATCCAGACCGGTTTTTTGTTTGGCATAGTAGTTTGCTCCAGGAAATCAGGCCGGGTTTATAGTTGATAAAAATGAACTTTTCAGCTTCCTGTTTGTTAATAATTGTACACGGTCCGGATTCATGGTAAAATAATGGACCTGGTTGAATATCATTGCACCTTTTACTCTTTTAATCATACAGTCAGGGCTGGCTTACATCATGTTTGCTGCTAAGGTTTTCTTATTGCACAGTATAGTGCATGTCAATTTTAGCTCTGAAAAGGTGCTCGAAGGGTCAATGCCAGAAATTTCATTTTTTTTTGCATTTTCTGGAATATTTCTGGCATAATATTTGTCTTATACTTGGTAACTTATTAACACTTTTCGGTATTGAGGTGCGTCTATGAACAGTCTGGAACTGAGAAGTATAAAGGAATTAGCCACACATCTCGGCAACAGAATTTCCTGTCGCGAGGTCCGTATTTTTTATCCCAAGCGTTTCTTTTCTCAGGAAGATCGCGAAGATGTTGTGAAGGAATTGGTAAGCAATGATGTTGCCTTTTTCAAGAAGAACCTGTTCGAGGATAATGCGACCCGTGATGAAAAAGCGTTGGTTGATCTGGTCACGATGCAATGCCTGGATCGATACATCAACATGATGATTCTGTACACCAGCTCGGGACGTTATATACTCTCGAAGTTACAGGAATGGCAATATGAAGGACATTATAACGAGTATACTCCCGAGGAATCGGACATATCAGAAGCGCTCATGTCGGACCGGATCGATCTTGAATTGGTCCTGGCAGCAAAAAACTGGGCTGATTTTATCGAGATCGAAACCGATGAGCTGGAAAATCCTGATCTGACTGCATATATGAAAAACAACCTGATCCATCCCCGTGGAATTGATACGATCTTAACGGCAGGGGCATCACTTCTTCAGGATTTGAATGGGGAAATGCCACTTGTCACTAAAGATGGTTTACAGCGTTTTCTGGACATTCTCGAATATGTTGTCTCACGGATGAATTTCATTAAGAACAAGATCACGAATGATTATCAACCCTTGATTTCGCAGATCGTCCGGCGTTATCGGCGTGGGACTATACTGCGACAGGATTTGTTGCAGGAAGGCAATATCGGGTTGTTGAAGGCGATTGAACGTTTTGACGCCAAGAAAGGCGAGCGTTTTTCCATATATGCCTCCTGGTGGATCCGGCAGGAAATTACTCGAGCCATTATTTATCAAGGCTCAGTTGTGCGTTTGCCCGTGAGGGTTTTTCGTAAAGTCAACCAGATCAAGAACCTGAAAGAACGGATTTCACAGGAACAGGGTAATGAGCCATCAGATGCCCAATTGGCTCATTTCTCAGATTTATCCTCTACCGAAATCTCGCATTTACAGAAGGTGACTCCGATTATCCTGTCACTCGAAGCCGGTAAGGCGAATGATGATGATCGAGTCCCACTCGAGATTGCAGACCCGACCTATTCGAATCTGCAGATCGAATATCTGGAGAAGGAATGTGTCAAAGACCGGGTGAAGGATTTACTGTCCTGCCTTGATCAACGAGAAGCCAATATTGTCAAACGTCGTTTCGGTATTGAATTTCGCGCTCCTCAGACTCTCGATGAAATCGGTAAGTTTTATAATCTGTCCCGCGAGAGAATTCGACAGATCGAAGCTAAAGCGATCAAGAAGATGGAGCAATTCGCTCAGAAACTACTTGAAAATCAGTGTATTTACGATACCGATATCCTGGTAGGTAGTGAACACTGAATGACTAAAGATGAGTAAAAGCCTGTTCCTTAGATACGGGGACAGGCTTTTTTTTTAGTAGTTTTGCAGCTTTGGGCCTATGTTCTCATCCGCTGATACAATCTCAGAGTCACCCACGCTGAACAATTGAGACCGGTCAGTATGATCAGGGTCACGGTTAGCCCGAGTAGTGGAATGAGGAAGGTCCCCAATACGAGTGCTCCCAAACCTGAACCGATCAAATCATACCAGAAAAGACTTCCGGCTGTGGATTGAAGATCGTAGCGGTTGGATTGGAGTGTCAAAGCGGCTATGGGGAAATGAGCCCCGCCAATGAGCCCACCTGCAACAGCCATCAAAGGGAACAGGACCAGGACCGAGATCGAGCGGAATTGCTGGAAGACAGGTTTCGAGATGATGAACAGTAATCCATACAGAACCAGTGGATACACGATCATCAAGCTCTGCACTCCTGATAATATTGTGAGGGCTTTTTTGTCATTGAGGGTCTGACCTCGGGTAGCCAGGTAACTGCCAAGCGAAATCCCAGCCATACAACAGGTTACCAGTATCCCGATTTTGTAATAGGCATAACCATATAATACCTGAAATGACAGGATCAACACGAGTTGCAGGGCCATCTCAGAAAAACCGATAACCGCAACAGGCATACCGATGAACCAACTGGTGCTCATTTTATTCCGCCATGAAAGCAGTGCGCTGATCAGAATCAGAAAGAATAGGGGCAGCACATAAACAGAGGTGGAAAGCTGCTCAATCTTCAGTAATAGTGCTCGCTCGCAGCCGTTCATCCGACTACTCCACAGTATCAAATCAAAGTAATAGGAGATAGGTTCGAAATCTTGATTGGTCCTTATGTGATCGGCTGGGACCGACTCGATCCGATCATCAAGATAGTCTTTCCTCTCGCGACTCAATTGGAAGGGGAGATAGTAAGCATTGACAAACTCAGGTTTGAGATGACGCTGTTCGAGTCGGTCGATCAGGAGATCGGCTTTTTCAGTCAAAGGAGCGTCAGGACTCGCGAAAAAACGACAATGCAGGCCGGGCCAGACCATTACATTGCGAAATACGGTGGATAGGGTCGCCTGCATGACCGCCAGGTATCGGGCCAGCATATCATCAATATAATTTTCAGATGAATGAACCGCAAAGGAAAAAATCCCACCTGCATGAAGCCTGCTTTTCACGATTTCAAAGAACTGCTGAGTATAAAACCGGTTGATCTGGGCAGTGCTGGGGTCTGGTGCGTTCATGATGATCACATCGAAAAGGTGGTCCGTGGTACTCAGGTAATAACGACCGTCGCCGGTGATCACTTGTATCCTTTTATCCCGTTCAAGCAGATCGTTGAAAGGTCCTAATTCAGTTCGAACATTTGCAATGAGGGCCGGGTCGAGCTCGACATACGTTACTGTTTCAGGTCCATGATCCAGGACTTCGGCAAGTTCTCCGCCCAATGCACCACCAATCAGCAAAACATGTTTTGGGTGGGGATGTTGAAGCAGGGCATAATGGACATTCTCTTCTGCGGACAAGGCATCTGGATAAGAAAAGAAGAGAAGACCATTCTGATAAACGGTTATCTGCTCCTTCGAACGAGTAATGACCAGATTGCCATATTTGGTAAAAACATTTCGAAGGACTGCTGTATTGGGCCATCGTTGGGCCATGATCAAAGCCTCGCCCATGGGCAGGCACAAACAAAAGAGAATGACCACAAGGGTGAGAAAGATACATGTGGTCCCGTAAAACCGCCCCCGGAAAGAGATTAAGAATACCAGGCAGATGCCCAGATTTACACTACTCAACAGAACTGTATAAGGCAATGGCTTGAACAGATGGACCAGGAGCAGGGAGAAGAGAAGACCGCCCGACATTGAACCCAGACTGTCAAGAAAATATATCCAGCCGATACTCGTCCATGCCCTCTGATGCGTGTAATCCATTTGACAATATTTGGTAAAGAGGAAACCTGAAATGAAGCAGAAGGCTGTTTCGACTAAGAGCGCTGTGGCAATGATTGGGCCAAAACCTACGATTTCGCCGGTTATACTCCAGCACGTCCTCAGATAGACCAAACCGATCAGGGGTAAAGGCACAAAGACCGCGATAAGGGCATGACCGTAAAACAAAACGTTCCGAAGAGATGTTTTCAGCAGGACCCGACCAACCCAGGCCCCGAAACCACTCATTAGTAACCAGATTCCCAGTACTATACCCGCAGACAACTCATTCCCATAGAATGAAACCATGAACTCGCGGAGCAGGACAATCTGATATGAGAGAGCCGTGAAACCAAGGAAGAAAGCACCCAGGCGATGTGGCGATCCGGACCTGTTTTGAGTATGATCTTCTGACATCCGTTAGATACCTTTCTTTTCTTCTCTTTAACAGAAAACGCACCATGCTTCAAGATATCGATACCGATAGGAATACCGGACCGCCAGGGACCATGCCTAATCATCCACATCGCACCGTGCATAAAGCTGTTGTCGAAAAAATTTCTGTATTTTTAAGACAAAGATGATATAATATGTCCAGTATTCAGGTGAACTATGTTCACATCCCGGCAATAGTTGTTTATCAGTTTTGATCAAAGGAGGTTGGAATGCGGACTCACCAGTATATGGCATATCTCGGGTTAGTATGCATATCACTCTTTTCAGCGTGTGGTTCCCGGACGGGGCAGATTTCTCAGGAACAACATGATGCATTGCTTGGTCAGAAACAGCAGTTGGAAACTTCCCTGGCGGGGTTGCAGAAAACGCTTGGGACCAAGGACGATCAGATTCGCGAAATGCAAGAACGAATAGCAACTCTTGAAGCACATGAAACCGCTTTACAAACGGAGATGGGCGAACTTCGTGAGAGCTTGTCACTGTACAGGAACGAAAGTCAATCGAGTCAGACAAATGTAGTACCAGGGAAGCTTGGCACTGTTGAAGCAGAATATGCCCGACTCATTGATATCGCTCTGCTCAATTGCCGTTATCTTCGTAAACATATGGCCAATCGCAGTCCCGGCCTGCAGTTTAAAATCGAAAACAAAGGTGCTCGGAACGTGGAAAGGTTAGGACTAACCCTCTATTTTCTGGATAAGACTAAAAATATCATAGCCGAAGAAAGCATAACCGTCATATCCCCGGAAATACCCGCGACGACGGAAACCCCTGCTCAGGGGACAGGGAGCCTGAAACCCAAATTCGTGATGCGTGTCCCGCGTGATGAAAGTCAGCATATTGAAGCAGCTAAAGTACCCAGCAGTTGGGATGAAGGCCAGCTTGATTTTAAAATCTGCGAGCTTGTCATTGGTTCACGATAAGAGCCATTGCCTCGCCCACGTGTAGACATTGATCAGAGAGGTTATGCCTTTGGAACAACGTGTGTGCTTGATCCACATCAGAGAAGTGAATGAGCATGAAGTTTACTGATTTGCATCTCGATCCGGCAATTCTGAAAGCTTTAAAGCGAATGAACTACACGGATTTGACGCCAATTCAGGAGAGAACATTCCCTCATATTTTGGCCGGGAAGGACCTGATCGCCACCGCTGAGACCGGATCAGGTAAAACAAGTGCATGTGGCATCCCGCTTATTCAGCGGACTGATTCCCATCAAACATCTATTCAGGTTTTGGTCTTGGTGCCCACTCGCGAACTGGCTCTGCAATATGTCGATGAAATCAATCGAATTGGCCAGGACAGCAGAATAATCCCATTTGCGATATATGGTGGATTTGATGCCGATATTCAACGGGCAAAACTCAGGGACCTGGTCCACATACTCATTGCCACACCTGGGCGACTGATCGATTTAATCTACAGCGGTGATATTTCATTGAGTCAGGTCAAAACATGCGTACTTGATGAAGCGGATGAAATGTTGAAGCAGGGATTTCTGGAAGATATCGATTTCATATTTTCCTGTCTGGTCCATCAACATCAGACCCTTCTCTTTTCAGCTACCATGCCACCTGAAATCATAAAACTGGCTCGTACTTTTTTAAAAGAACCTGTTGTGATCGAACTCAACAAGGAAGAGATCGCTCCTCAATCGCTCGTACACAGATTTTTGTTTGTGTCTCAGCAGGCTAAATTGGACTCTCTGTTGAGGATTATCCCTGAAGAAAAGATCACGCAAGCTATCATCTTCTGCAACTCAAGAAACAGTGCCGAACGGCTTTTTGATAGACTGAGGAACTCTCTATCAGCACTTGAAATGATTCATGGCGGGTTCGAGCAGGAGCGGCGAGCATCGATCATTCGTCGTTTCCGATCAGGCCAGACCCGCTTTCTGGTGGCAACTGACTTGGCTGGTCGAGGCCTTGATTTCAGTCGGGTCAGTCATGTTATTAACTATGACTTTCCCTTTGATCAGGTGAGCTATACCCATCGGACCGGACGTACAGGGCGGATGGGTCAGGCAGGTATCGCGCTCACGTTTGTGTCAGGTCGTGATCTCAATGATGTTCAACGGCTGATCAAGCGTAACCGGATTCAAGCTCAATGGCTTGGAACAGAGCCTGATTTTTCACGACCACGCCAAGGGAAACGGTTCAAGACCTTGAAACGACCGGATAGAAACAGACGGAAAGCGAAATAGAGCCTGACCCAATTCTTTTTTTTCTCGAAATTCAGAGCATGATGTCATACTGACAGGTGTTGGAAAAGCTGCCATTGTTCCTGGAAATCAACAGATCAATTCGCCCTGAACTGACTTTAAGCATGGAGGATGACGTACGTGACGATACAATCCAAAAAAGTTCGGCGTTTGCCCGATTGGTTCAAGGTCCCGTTACCGGGCTTGGGACAGTATGCTTCAGTCTGTTCGATTTTGGAGAAAAAAGGTTTGCATACGGTCTGTCAATCAGCACGTTGTCCCAATATTGGTGAGTGTTTCGGAAGTGGAACAGCAACTTTTTTAATCATGGGACCTCGTTGTACACGTTTCTGCCGGTTCTGCAATATCGAGGGGGGAACGCCTGCCCCCATTGATCTGACTGAGCCGGAACGGGTTGCTGAAGCAGTGGCTTCTTTGGGAATACAACATGCCGTGATCACTTCGGTCACCCGCGATGATCTGGATGATGGCGGCGCGGCAATGTTCGCCGCAACGATCGAAGCGATCAGGCGTATCTGTCTTGAGACGACTATCGAGGTCCTTATTCCCGACTTTCAAGGAAACAGTGCTGCACTTCAGGTCGTTCTCGAAGCCGGTCCCGATATTCTCAATCATAACGTTGAAACCGTGCCCAGATTATATAGTCTGGTCCGACCACAGGCTTCATACCGTCAATCGCTCGAACTGCTTGAACGTTCGTTTGAATTGGCCCCAACTCTACCGGTCAAATCGGGTTTCATGGTTGGTTTGGGTGAATTGCATCCTGAAATCATCTCGCTTTTACACGACCTTCATCAGAGTCATTGTTCGATAGTCACCATTGGTCAATATTTGTCACCTTCGGGTCAACATATTCCGGTTGAACGTTATTATTCACCCGATGAATTCAGTTCTCTGGCTTTCTTGGCCCGTGAGATCGGTTTCCGCGAGGTGTATTCGGCACCCCTGGTCCGCAGTTCCTATCATGCACATCCAGCCCAATGAATGGGACCATAACAAGTCCCACCTGAGAGTGTAGGACTAAATCCCGTGTTTAAAGGTTTACAGCAATGCTTCAAATACTTGTAACGACGGTCATCAGATCATGTTCTGATCGCAATAATGGCCTGGTCTATCAGATCGATTGGGAGCACAAACGCATAGTGCACACACAGATTCTTCCCAGCCCCGATCTGGCTTCATTAGGGCCACGAGGGGGGGCGCGTGGTGCACGAGGCGTGGTCAGTCATCACGGCCTCTTTTATGTCGCTAATTTTAATACCATATTTGTTTTCAATCAGGATTGGCGGCTTGAACAGATATTGACCCATCCTCTGTTCAATGGGATTCATGAAATCGATGCTGCTGATGATGGTCTATGGGTCACCTCGACGGGGATCGATGCCGTCCTCAAGATTGATTGGTCCGGGCAACTCCTGACCTATTACTCTTTGACTGACTTGAACGGTCCCCAGGCGAGTCAGGTCCAGCAAAGACCACGTCGGATGATCGATACTGAGTGTGATTATCGACAGGTCCTTTTTGCGAACGAGCAGCTGGTAACACATGTTAACAGCATCAGGCTTTATGAAGGTCGTCCGTATCTGGGCACGAACAAACAGGGTATGATTATCGGACTTGAACCCATGGAACAAGAGCTGGTCCATGCCGGTGATCAGACCGGTTTTCATAATTGTTGCCGGATCAGTGAAGACCTCTGTATTGCACTTGCTTCTCTGGACAAGAAAATACTGGGATTCGCGGCTGATACGGGCCAGAAATCGTTCGAGTTTGACTGGACGACCGTTTCTACCCATGATCAGAGCAGGAAAGCCCGTCTCGTCGAGCGCATTTTCAATCAAATCGATCCAGAACCGGATGTGGCCCGATCCGGTTGGACCAGGGGGCTGGCCGTCATTGAACCGCCATTCCATTATTTAATAGGTGTTTCTCCGGCCATGATCATCGAAATAAATCTGGCTGACAGAACGATTATTGATTTGTTTCAGATCTCAGACAACAGGTATGAATCGGTCCATGGTCTAACGATCATAGACCAATAGCCTGGTTCAGTTGCAGGATAGCTTAACCTCAAAGGGACAGTGCGGCCTGTATCAGGGCATTTTGATGCAACACACTGATGTCGGTCAGTTCCAAAACATGATTATCAAGCAGTGCCTGGTTTCCGATTGATGAGTGAAGCTGCATAAGCGGCGCCGAATCCGTTATCAATATTCACTACGACCACACCTGAGGCACAGGAATTGAGCATGCCCAGCAGGGCGCTGATCCCGCCAAAACTGGCACCATAACCGATACTGGTCGGAACAGCGATAACCGGTCTATTGATCAAGCCGCCAACGACACTGGGTAGAGCTCCTTCCATACCAGCGACTACGATTGCGACATTAAGGCTGGTCAGGGTGTTCTTATGAGCAAAGAGACGGTGAATACCCGCAACTCCCACGTCAAAAATGCGTTCGACCGTATTACCCATGAGCTCAGCCGTTAAAGCCGCCTCTTCAGCCACGGGTAAATCGAGTGTTCCAGCGGAAATGACGGCTATTGTGCCCTGACCATAACAGGTCTCATCATTTTTCAGATAGAGAATACGGGCGATCTCATCATAGTGAGCTGCAGGCAAATTGGTCTGGATGAACCGGGCAACGTCCGGTTCACAGCGGGTGACCAGAATATTTTGGCTGGTTTGAACCATAACTTGAATAATCTTAAGGATCATCTCGGGCCGCTTTCCTTGGCCGAAGATGACCTCAGGGAAACCCTTTCTGATTGCCCGGTGATGATCGATCTTGGCGAACCCAAGATCCTCGAAGGGAAGATGGCGGAATTTCTCGAGAGCTTGATCAATCGTCATCTTCTCAGCGCGGACTGCTTCGAGTACATGCTTGATTTCCTCAACCCACATGCAATTCATCCTCTTCAAATCCAGCCTGGAGCTGAGCTGCTTTTAACGTATTGTCGAGTAACATGGTGATTGTCAAGGGACCGACACCACCGGGAACAGGAGTGATATAACGGGCTTTCCCAAGCAATTGTTGAAATTTGACATCACCTACTGTTGCATAACCTTTTTTTTCGAAGGATTTCTGCCATACTGACTCGGGTTCGAGTAACTCCGGCCAGGCCTGATCTGGTGTAATCCGCACCGTGCCTATATCAATGACGCAGGCACCTTCTTTACAGAAAGAAGCATCAACCAAACCGGGTTTGCCCATGGCACTGATCAAAATATCGGCCCGGCGAGCCACTTCGGAAAGATTACGTGTCCGAGAATGACAGATAGTTACTGTAGCATGTGCATGCATCAATAAAAGAGCCATCGGCTTACCTACAATATCACTCCGACCAATGATGACTGCTTCATGACCGGATACATCATATTGGAGATACTCGAATATCTTCATGACTCCAGCAGGCGTGCATGCTGCCCAACGGTAGTCACCCCTCACTAAGCGACCTGTCGATACAGGTAAAAAACCATCGACATCCTTGATCGGATCAATGCTGTCTAAAACAGTCGTCTTATCGATGGCAGCAGGTAGAGGCAACTGGACGAGAATAGCATGGATATCCGCTCGATGATTCAGACCGGCTATTATTCCCAACAATTCAGGTGTGGTTGTCGTCTCTGGACATTCAAGCACTTCTGAATGGAAACCCATTTTGATGCAAGCTTTTGCCTTACTCTTGACATACATCTGGGAAGCCGGATCTTCACCGACAATGACAACTGCCAAACCAGGAACAGTACCCGTCCTGGCTTGAAAAACATCGAACCGGCTCCTGATATCCTCCTGAATCCATTCAGCAACTTCTTTGCCATAGATGATCTGTGTTTCCATGATTGTGTCCTTCCAATTTGTAGGCATCCCCTTTCACTATCCCTCTGCATCTGCACACTTGTATAGAGATTTTTGATCGTTTCTGCAAGTAGTATAATCAAAAAGGGAAACGAGCTTCGTCTTTATTGTGTAATGACGATGTCCATTGGTACCGATTGATACAGAATATTAATATCAACAGTGCAACCCGGATGACCAGTATCGAGACCTGAAATTTGCCCTCTTTATATATTGACAGATACCTATTTCTTAACTACAATATCTTCATGACGCAATTTCATTGTTATGCTCTTAGTTTTAGCGAGAGAATTCATTAAACATTAAGAAAAAATGCAAGCACCTGAAAGGGGGTTTCAGTGATGACCGAGCAAACCAATGCAAATGAGAAGAACAAACGATCACGAGTTGGGACTATTGAAGGGACTGCACTTATTCTTGGTGTCTTACTTCTGATTGTTGTTTTTTATGCTATTCTGCCTGAAATGCGTCGCTTTAATGAATACATCAGCAAAGATACGATCAAGCTTCAGGAAGCTGTAATAACACTGCAGGTCGAACAAGCAAGACTAACCAAACAGCTCTCGTCGACCAATTACGAACGGGAAATCGGCGAGATGAAATCCGTTCACTATCTATTACAAGAACTTGAGAGTAAGAGTGCCTCTCCCATAAAAGAACAGATTGCGGTAACGAACCAGGAGATCGAAAAATTGTTGGACCTTCTTAAGAATAAGAAATCCGAGTAACTACTCGTTTTCCTGTTCAATAAATGATTTCAAGTGAAACCCATTTTATAAAAGTCTAGGCAACAATGAGGATTAAGCGATGAGTAAGATGTCTTTCTTTAAAGAACTGTTCGAGTTCATGCGAGAACGAAAGATATGGTGGATGGCACCAATAATCATCGTCATCGTTCTAATGAGTGTCTTTATCGTTCTGACCGAGAGTTCCGCGGTGTTACCATTTGTATATGCACTTTTTTAAAGTACTCGATCTTCGTGAGACTGCCATTTGTGCAATAAGCTAAGGAATGTTCTCGAGACGGTTAAAAGTGAACAGTCTGGACGTCTGAAAACGTGCTTTCATTCTGCTGCGGTGAGGAGTCTACACAAGTCACAGCGTAGACATATGTTTGAGTCATATCGATTGTCCGATCGACGTAAGTATTCCTCTGAATGATTTCCTCGTTCATTTTGCGAAAATCAATCTCGTTGCTGATTTTACGGTAGACATTATAACCGCGAATATCTCTGTCATTGGGGGGCTCCCAGAGTAAGCTGACCAAGTTATATCCACCAATCGCGACCAGGTTGCGAGGTGGACCTGGTGCAACCATGTCCTTGAGGGCTAATTCCGTTTGAGGTGATGAAGCACTTTCACAGTAGGGATGAAGAGTTACCGACCTGACTGCACATATATAGACTTGGTCAAGTTCGATATTCTCGATCAGGTACGACGAATTCGAGATCGGTGTCCGATTGAAGGGTTTTGTGGGCTGGGGCGAATTTTTTTCTCTCAGATAGATGTTATACAGAACTTCATGCTCCAGTTTTTGGCCATCACAGAGGTTCAAGGGCGGTTCCCAAAACAATCTGATCGTATTGTTATCCTGCGTCCATTGCAGGTCGGATGGTGCAGATGCTGAAGTTGCGTAATATACACGGGCGGTATTGGAGAAGGGGCTGTAATCCCCATTTTCATTAGAAACACGCAGGCGATATTGGTATTCATAGATATAACCTGGTTCATGTTGCAGAGTATCGGTCTCAGTGGGATTGTTATCATACCAGCGGAAAGGGGCTTGGCCCTCAGGGTGGTATTCCTGATCGAAATAGCCATTCTCGCCATCTTTTATCAGTTTCCGAACATCGAACTGATCCAGTTTTTTGAATTTTTTATCTACCGGCAACCAGGCGAGTTGGCCATAAACAGCATCAACCTTATCTTTGAAAGACGCACCTCTCATCGCATCCGGGCTTGATATTTCATCAGTTGCAGTCAAAGCAGGTTTCTCTTCACCCGGGTTCGATCCTTTTGTAGTATCGAGTTCAGAATCTGCCCGGTCCGTATGAGTTGTACCCGTTGCTGTTTGATCAGATTGTGTTTGAGACAAGGGGTCCGTTTGAGTCAAGCCAGGCAATTTGGCTTTCATTCTTTTACGGTAGATTTGCACGGTTTCCAGGTCGCTCAGAAGGGAACCATCGTTATTCAGTGTTGGAGGAGTAAAGGTCAGAACGATACGTTTACATTCCATTTTGGCTTGGACATCAGTAATCGTTTGGGGCACAATCAGTTGCGGGATGATGGGCGGTCCTTTCTTGCCACAACAGGGCAACAGCCATAATATGGACAGGCCCATACCCAAGAGCATGAGGTGAATAGGCGTTGTTTGTCTCATATACCTGCTCTCCCTAGAGGATGTATCGGCTTAAATCCCTGTCTTCAACCATTTTATCGAGTTTATCATGGACCATTTCAGCATTGATGGTGATAGTCTTATGTTCCAGATCGGGGGCGTTGAAGGAGATATCCTCGAGCAAACTTTCCATGATTGTGTGCAGACGTCGTGCACCGATGTCTTCAGTTTGATCATTGACCTGGGTGGCAATAGATGCGATTGACTCGATCGCATCCTCGGTCATGGTCAGAGTTATTCCTTCAGTTTTGAGGAGCTCACAGTATTGTTTGACCAGAGCATTCTGGGGTTCAGTCAGTATCCTGATAAAATCAGCTTTGGTCAAAGACTGAAGCTCGACCCTTATCGGAAAACGTCCCTGTAATTCCGGGATGAGATCGGATGGTTTCACTGAATGAAAGGCACCTGCTGCAAGAAAGAGGATATGGTCTGTCCTGACCATGCCATATTTGGTCGTGACGGTCGAACCTTCAATGATCGGCAAGAGATCACGTTGAACACCTTCCCTCGAGACATCGGGGCCGCCGGACGATTGTCGACCGACAATCTTATCAATTTCATCGAGAAAAATGATCCCGAGTTGCTCGACACGATTGATAGCCTCTTCAACAACCTCATCCATGTCAATTAATTTTTGACTCTCTTCCTGAATAAGCAATTGATACGCCTCTGAAACTTTGACTTTTTTCCGTTTTTTCTGACTGAACATGCCTGAAAACATCTTGGAAACATGTTGAATACTGATTTCTTCCATTCCGCTTTCGGAAAAGATATTGAAGGTTGGTATGTTTTTTTCGTTGATTTCCATTTCGATGATCCGGTCATCCAATGTACCATTACGAAACATAATCCTGAAGCGTTCGCGCGTGATTTGATAAGTGTCCTGTCCGTCCGAGCTATCGCTGCCAGACTCATTTTTGTGATCGGGTCGCGGTGTCGGGGGGAGCAGAAGGTCAAGCAAGCGTTCTTCAGCCATTGTCTTAGCTTTCTGTTCGACGAGAATGCGCTTTTCATTTTTAATCATATTGACACCGAGTTCAGTTAAATCCCTGATCATGGATTCAACATCACGTCCCACATAACCGACTTCAGTGAATTTTGAGGCTTCTATTTTCATGAAAGGAGATTGGGTCAATTTAGCTAACCGTCGCGATATTTCTGTTTTGCCGACACCGGTTGGGCCGATCATAATAATATTTTTTGGTGCGATTTCATCACGAAGTTCAGGGGGTAATTGTTGCCGACGCCACCTGTTTCTGAGGGCAATGGAAACTGCCTTTTTGGCTTTTTCCTGGCCGACAATGAATTTATCCAATTCTGCGACAATTTCTCGTGGTGTTAAAACCCGTATCAAAGCAGTCCCCCTTTCCAAAAAGCATGACCAGGTATCTGGTCTATTCAGTATGGTATATGGGGCATTTTTTCAATGCATGGAATGAAATTCGATATGTTCCGGAAAAATCCAGGTTATAGTTGTTGCATGATGATGTTCTCATTAGTATATATGCAGATCGAAGCGGCAATATTCATGGATGCTAAAGCAATCTCTTCTGCACTCAAATCAGTTTGGCTCATGAGTGCTCGAGCTGCAGCCAGGGCGTAACCGCCTCCCGATCCGATCGCAATAATCCCGTCATCCGGTTCTATCACATCTCCGGTCCCGGAAATGAGCAAAGAAGACTGTTCATCAGCAACGATCAGATAGGCTTCAAGATGACGCAAAATTTTGTCCGTTCGCCAGTCTTTGGCCAATTCAACCGCTGCACGATGAAGATTACCGGAGAATTGTTCGAGTTTGCTTTCGAATCTGACCAGGAGTGAGAAACAATCAGCCGCAGCACCGGCAAAACCGACGAGGACTTTATCATGAAAGATTTTCCTGACCTTTACTGCTTTTTGTTTCATGATCGTGGCATTGCCAAGCGTGACCTGTCCGTCCCCGGCGAGGGCCACGTGACCTTCACGACGAACTGCAATGACTGTTGTCGAGTGTACGACAGTCCGATTCGGCTCGACTGATTCTGTAGCACTATTATTTGGATGCTTTGGGGTGAGCACGATGATAAACCTCCATTAATTTTTCAATGTCAACATGTAAATACTTTTGGGTCGTAGATAGACTATGATGTCCAAGCAGTTCCTGAATCGCCCGCAGATCGGCACCTGCTTCTAACATATGTGTTGCAAAGCTGTGTCGGAGAGAATGAGGTGAAAAATGGTGGAGAATACCTGTTTCGATCCCCAATTGCTGAATAATGCGACGTATGTTGCGGACAGAGAGACGGGTCCCTCTTAAATTGATGAACAGAGGCGTATGAGACTCGTTCTGCCAAGGAAACAAGTCCTTCCTTCGTTCCAAATATATGCGAATGATCGCACAAGCTCTGGGACTGATTGGGATGATCCGCTCCTTTTGACCTTTGCCCATTACCTTCACTTGCCCAGATTCAATATTGATCCGATCCAGGGTTAAAGTATGAATTTCGGAAATGCGGGCACCCGTTGCATAAAAAACCACAGCCAGGGCCCGATTGCGTAATTCAGCCAAACCTGAGCGTGCTTGTGGTTGAAGGAGACGAAATATCTCCTCGAGTACAAGAAACTCAGGGACACGCTTCGTGGTTTTGGGATAGGCCAAGAGCTGGGCCGGATTAGATTTAATCAGGTCTTCCCGTCGGAGATATGCGAAAAAACTGCGAATTGAAGCTACTTTTCGCATTATGGTAGACCTGGCCAAGCCACGTTTGTATAAGAGACTGATATAACCGCGAAGAGCGAGATGATTCAGGCTTGCCCAATCCCCTTCCCAGGTAAGTTCCCGGTACAAATACGCAACGAACTGGTCTAAATCCTTGATATAGGCCGCTATTGTATGGTGCGAGGCATTTCGCTCGATCATCAGATAATTGATGAATGTCGCGATTTCAGGTATTTCGCGAGTCGCTCTTTCAGTCTTTCGATTATCAGATTCAATCACTATCTTGCCTTGGCTCTTTCCAACTATGACCACATTCGGGACGTGGACAGGTATAACGATAGAATTTCTGTAATGCTTTTTTCAATACAACAGGTGAACCGCATTCAGGACATTTCATCAGGACCGGTTCTTTCCATAGCAGAGCGGAACAGGCTGGATATCGCGAACATCCAAAGAATGTGGTCCCCTTTTTTGATGTCCTTTGTACTATTTTACCAGAACAGCCCTTCAAATAACAAGGAAGATATTGACTTTCCGGCTGGGTAGCTTTGGGGACGGCTGGTTTTTTTGCTGATATTGAACAGGTATATCTACAGGTGGGATATGCGCTACAGCCAAGAAAATCGCCGTATTTACCTTTTTTTATTCTCAAAAGCGATTGACAGCGCGGGCACTGTTGCGTATGAGCCGTGTTATCTGATCCTTGATCAGAATTCCCTGCAATTTGATCGCCCTTTTTCCGTGTTTCTTCACGGACCGGTTTCTGTTCACTCTCGCTTTTCTTAAGAGAATCACTCGCTTTTTTCAATTCACTCTCGAAAGGCAGATAGAAATCCTGAATGACGGTGAGCCATTCTCTTTGTCCCGCCTCAATCAGATCGAGTTTTTTTTCCATCTGAGCGGTGAAGGTAATGGTAAACAATTCAGGGAAGCTGGTTAAAAGCAGATCGATCACGACAAAACCGAGCTGGGTTGGCACGAAGCGGTCCTTTTCCATGGAAGTATAACTTTGTTCTTTCATTTTATGAACGATAGAGGCATATGTTGATGGACGCCCGATTCCATGTTTTTCAAGCTCTTTAATCAGGGTTGCTTCATTATAGCGCGGGGGAGGTTGGGTGAATTGCTGTTTATTCTCTATAGCTAATCGGATGACGCGATCACCCCGCTCGAGAGGCGGTAAAGGTTTATCTTTAGAGCTGTCACTCAATGCACTTCGCTTATTCTGTTCCCCTTGAATATCATCCAAGATACGAAGATATCCATCAAAAAGCTGAACTTTACCTTGAGCCAGAAAAGTGAAGGGTCCGGCACATAACTCGGCAAAGGTCTGGGCAAAGAGAGCAGGCGGCATCTGGCTGGCCACTGCCCGAGACCAGATCAGGGCATATAATTCAGCTTCATCACGGCTGAGATAAGGCCTGATTGAGTCCGGTGTTCGTTCGACCGAGGTAGGCCGTATCGCTTCATGCGCATCCTGGGTCGTGCTTCTATTCTTATGGGCAGGAGGCTTTTTAGGCACATAGTCTGGACCATAGAGTCGGCCCAGATAATCCCGGGTCAAGTCGATGAATTCAGGTGACAGTCGGACCGAATCTGTCCTCATATAAGTAATCAGGCCAATGGGCCCTTTTTCACCTATTTCTTTACCCTCATACAATCGTTGAGCAAGTGTCATGGTCTTTTGGGCCGGGAAGTGGTACCTTTTATAAGCTTCTTGCTGCAGAGTGCTGGTGATCAATGGCGGCGGAGTCGGTCGATAGTGCTGATGTGCCGAAACTTGACTGCAGGTAAAATGCTCATGAAGCTGAAGCTCCTGCTTGATCTGTTCCGCTTGTTCAGAATTCCTGATCTTGATTTTCTCTTGATCATATTTGATCAACTTGGCCTGAAAATCAGGAGGCTTATCCGCCCTGAACAAGGCCTGAATGGTCCAAAACTCCTCGGCAGAAAAAGCACTGATCTCACGTTCACGCTCACAAATCAAACGAAGAGCGACAGATTGGACCCGACCAGCACTCAAGCCACCCTGGACCTTTTTCCAAAGAAAGGGACTGACCTTATAACCCACAAGCCGATCGAGAATGCGGCGGGCTTGCTGTGCGGAAACCTTGTTTTGATTGATTTTCCCTGGCTGTTCGAACGCTTTGAGAACCGCCTGTTGCGTAATTTCCTGAAATTGAACCCGATACATGGTATGAACATTCTGACCGAGGACCCGGGCCAGATGCCAGGCAATCGCTTCGCCCTCCCGATCCGGGTCTGGTGCCAGGTAAACACAATCCGACGTCTGGGCAGCCTTTTTAATCTCCTGGACAATCTGTTCCTTTTCAGGCAAAAGTACATACGTCGGTTTATACTTGTTCTTAAGGTCAATACCCAATTTCTGCCTGGGTAAATCAACGATATGGCCCATCGAAGCCTTGATAATATAGCCCTGTCCCAGAATCTTCCGCAAAGTCCTGGCCTTGGTCGGAGATTCAACGATGACGAGTTTAGCAGACATGTCTATTTTCGTAGAAAAGGCATTGCTACATCAAGTAACATTTCAGATACATCTTGCCGGGCAACTGCTTGAGCAGTCCATCTAGTTCCAGTTTCAGCAATACCGGGGCCAACTGGCTTGCACTTAATCCACTTTGTCGCTGAATGAGATCTATATGCTTGGGCTCGTCGCTTAAGAGAGAATAGATGAGTTGCTGGACCGGATCAAGCTTGAGTATCCCACCACTTGACTCGGTCTGTGTAATAAGTAGCTCGTGATCGAGTTGACGGTCGATTTCCTCGATGATGTCTTCAATCCGGGTGACCAGCTTTGCGCCCATCTGGATGAGACGGTTACACCCCTGGGCTGAAAAGGAAGTGATCCGGCCCGGTATGGCAAAGACCTCACGACCCTGTTCCAGAGCGTAATGCGCGGTAATAAGGGCCCCACTTCGTTCGGGTGCCTCAACCACAAGGACGCCGAGACATAAACCGGCGATGATCCTGTTTCGTCTGGGGAAATTTCCTTTATAGGGCGGCTGATTGAGAGGAAATTCAGAGATGACAAGCCCATGCTGTGCAATACGTTCGCTGAATTGATCACATTTGGGAGGATAGATATTCAGCAATCCGGAACCGAGAACCGCTATGGTCCGGCCTCCTGCATCGAGAGCTGCCATGTGTGCTGACTGGTCTATGCCACGCGCCATACCGGAAACAATTGTCAAACCCCGCTCCGCTAACTCATATCCCAGCTTTGCAGCAACAGATAAACCATAAGAACTCGAACGACGTGTACCAACTATGGCCAAGGCATTCCTGTCCTTATCTTGAAAACAACCGCGATAATATAAAACAGGTGGCGGTTGATGTATCTGCTTTAAACGTTGAGGATACTGTGTATCGTCAGGAATGATCAGTTTGATCCCATTGCGTTCCAGATTTTCCAGCTCTGCGTTCACCAGTTGAGAATGAAGAGTATCATAAACCTTGTTGACCTGTTGTGTACTCAAACCAGGCACCTGCTCGAGACTCGATAATGAGGCCGATCTGGCCGCACTCGCACTACCATACCATGATATCAAACGATAATACGTGTTCAAGCCGAGACTGGTCGCTAAATATACTGCTAAAGTATCTCGCCGAGCCCGATCTCCATCCTCCAGGATCGTATTCATGAAGTGTATCCTCCTGAATGAAAAAAAAAGATCTCACTCGTGGAAGTGAGATCTTTTAAGTTGGAAACGACATAGAATGTCTTATTTGATCAGATCAATATAGTCACCAATATAAATTGGCAACAGAGATCTAATGACCAAACCGGTGGCAAACTTGTTCTCGACTTTGATGATCACTATCTTCCCATGCGAAATCCGGGTCAGTACATCTCCAGCGTAACCACGTTTATTATGCTCAAAAGCAGCAAAGTATTGACCCAGAGCGACACCATCATCACTCCCCTTGTCAAGAAAAACGATATCATCTTCACCAATCAAGACACCATCCGATAAACCCATTGCTCCTGATTGAACATCGAGAATAGTACCGGAGAGTTCACCACTGGATTGTTTGCAGAAAGGTTGCTCTGGCGGTATATCCCTATACATCATCTTTCGGGGAATATAAGGGGTGATTTTATGGCCAATTTCCATGGAGTCATAGGTTTTGATGATAATTGCTGTTGAAGTATTAAGCTGGGTGCATAGGATCTTGCAGCGTCCCAGTATAGTTACAACTTGTCCAAGTTTTGCGCGTGTATGCGGATGACGTAATTTCCGATCATATTTGAATATCGTGAAAAGATCGCCCGCTTTGACATTATCATTCTCGCCAATATTCAAATAGATTATATCATGATCAGATAATTGAGTGATCTCTTCCTCCGAGGAAATAATGCTGCCGACATCAATATCGGTTTGAGTAATAAAACCACAGCTATCAAGCACATCGTGTGAAGCAAGCAGAAAACCCTGGGAACTCAGATACTCTTCCAAAGTGATTTCACCCTCTCTAAGAGGAGCATAAATCGGTTGACCTTCAGGAGTTGTCCCGATTGGAATACGTTCACCCACAACACCTTCCGGCAAACCTGCTTGCGATGGTACGACCATTCCACCCCTGGGCATAAGCAATATTTGATCAGGATATATGAGATGAGGATTGGGAACAGTCGACATATTATTTTCCCAAATCAGCGGCCATAAAAAGGGATCATTGAGAACCCGAGCGGCGATGCCCCATAACGTATCGCCCGAGATAACCTTGACCTGTTCCGGAACATTTGCCGGGAGAGTTATCTGATCGCGAGCTTTGGGTAATAAATACGTCACACCGTTGTAAGTGACACTATCTCGTTCCGACTGGGCAACAACAACTGTTGCCACACCCGCTAGCAACACCATAATAATACTGAGTAGTACCGTGAGACCTTTTGAGGATTTCATGTACATGCTCCTGTTTGACGAGGATTTTTAATGTTTCTCGAATCCTTAGTTTTCATGACATTGTCTGGTACTTATTGACCGAGTTTCTGTCGAGCAATATCAGCCGCATTGGACGAGGGAAACTGGTCAATTACCTGTTGAAATTTAAGCCCTGCTAATTCTTTCTTTTCAAGTGCAAGATAGCACAAACCAATTTTAACCATTGCGTCAGGAATTTTACTACTAATAGGATAATTTTGCAAGACTAATTGAAACGCTTGAATGGCATTGTCATAGTCTCTCAAGGAATAATAGCTTTCGCCGATCCAGTATTGAGCGTTACTGGCTCTGTTGTTTTGCGGGAAAAGAAGGAGAAATTCCTTGAATTGAATTATTGCTTCTTGATAATGAGAGTCACGATACTCATTATGAGCCTGATCATAGAGTTTATCAGGATTTGACTCGGTTTGTGTTGTTGTTGTCAAACCGCGTCCCATATCTTTCTGTGTCTCAGCAGCAGATGAGGCTGCATGGCCTGTTCTCTCCATTCCTTTTTGTGGTCCTGTGTGCGTTTGAATGCCGGTTGACGAAGACGAATCGAACGTACGTATTTTATCGGCTAGATAATCGAGTTTGACTTGATGATCATCGACCAGACGTGAAAGTTTCAGGAGCCTATTGAGCAGATCATCAACTTTCGTCTTCAATTCATCATTCTCTCGGGTCAATCGTTTTATGGTCACATCTTGAGTTTCAGTGGAAACGGCTGGGCGAGGCGATGTCGTTGCACAGCTTTGGAAGCCAAGCAATGAAAAAAGTGATCCAAATATAATCAAAATTCCCAGTGACTGGGGTTTATAAACTGACACTCTTTGTTTGAAAAACTGACCTGATCCTCGCACAGTTACGCCATACCTCTCATATGCATTTACAACCACGATGATTACTTTCCATACCCCTTATTTCTGCTATCTAATATGAATTGATAGTATTGATTAACTTATTTTACTGAAAAATTATGTGCTCTGTCAAGGAAAATTTGCAAAAGAGCTCTATTATTCAATGATGTCATGCAGAGTTTTTTGCTTGACATGCTTCTCGATTCTTTTTACAATATATAACCTTCGGATATCGAGCAATACAGAAGGAGCATATTCAACAACGACAATAAGGTCATGAAAAAAGTGAAAAAACAGGTGGAAAGAGTCAATGAAGACAAATCGCGCGAGACCGAATTACTGCTGCTTGCGCATCTTGATTCTTTGTACAATGCGGCATTGCGTCTAAGTCGCAGTCCATCAGATGCAGAGGACCTGGTCCAGGAAACATATTACAAAGCCTTTCGTTATTTCGATCAACTCCGGGAAATGTCAAGTATTCGTACATGGCTTTTTCATATTTTAAAGAATACTTATATTAACAGTTACTGGAAGAAACAGAAGGACCCGGACACGGTAGATATCGATAATCTTGAAATCACTATGGATTATGTGGGTGATGAGCAATATAGTTTTTTAGCGAATTTGGATGATTATAAGTTGAAGACGGTTTTTCATGATGAAGTCAAATTGGCTCTGGATAAGCTACCTTACGACTACAAGCTATGCATCATCCTTCGGGATATCGAGGGTTTTTCCTATAAGGAAATAGCAGAAATAGTGGGCGATCCTCTGGGGACGATCATGTCCCGTTTGCATCGAGCAAGAAAAATACTATATTTACAGTTATTGGATTATGCACATAAACATGGATACATACAGTGAAGGATTGGTTGGATGACAGAATCGAGATTTCGGACCTTTAATCAACTGCCGGAGATGATAATGTTCTCACCGTTTTTTTTCAGGATTCGCCTGGTCCTGGTCGCATTGTTTATCATGATCTGGGCAGGATGTAGCCCATCAGGACATACTGATCTGGTCAATGTCAGTGCTGCACCCGATTTTTCATTACAAACCCTTTCAGGAAAAACCGTCTCTCTGTCAGAACTGCGGGGCAAGGTGGTCCTGCTCAATTTCTGGGCGACCTGGTGTAGACCCTGCCACATGGAAATACCCTATTTAAAAAGCCTCTATAAAAGCTTCGATCTTAACCAGTTCGAGATTCTAGCCATTTCAGACGAAGGACGACAGAAAATTCACCCCTTTGTCGAGAAATATGAATTGCCCTATCCAGTTTTATTGGCCTCCCAATCACTCATAAGGGAATATAATATTCGGGCGTATCCGACACTCTATCTGATCGATAAAGAAGGTATCATCCAATATAAATGGGAAGGCCTGCATTCTGAACAAACCCTCTCAAAAGCAATCAAGCAACTTATCGAAGGTTAAACAGTACACTGGACCGGAGTGATCTGTGCAGTCCACAGAAATAACATTACGAGTATCGATGAAGGATTTGGTTTACCTGTTGACAATTATGGCAGGTTACGATCATTTAGCGAGTATCAGGACCCTGGATCCCTCAACAGGTAAGGTTTTAATCCACACATCAGCCCAGTGCCGCCAGCAGGTTCTGGATATACTCGCATCTTTGATCCCAGAATTGTACTGGCAATTCTGGGATGACCTATCCCTCCAAGATTGATGACACAATCTCATCGATTAATCGTTTTTGAGCGAGCAGAATAATGCACATGGCAATAATCAAGAAGGACCGATTATATTGTTTATTGTTCTTCAAAATGCTTTATTTGTTCCTGATTATCACGATGATCGGGTCCGAGATTAAAGTATCTCATGCGGTCGCGTCGAGAGAAACTGAGTGTCCCCAATTGATCCAGGAAGCAGTCCAATCGTATCGTGACGGTAAGTATGCAGAATGCATCAAGCGGTTGAAGAAATACATAGCCGGTCACAATCACAAGGACAGCTGGTTAAGACGGACCTATGTCGTTATGGCGCTGTCTTTCGAACAGATTGATGCCGCTAAAGCTTTGCCCTACTGGGACTATATCTCCCGCAATCGTTCTGTGCTCAGTGATTACGCCCTTTTTAGAAAAGCACGCTTACTGGAACAGCTGAATATGAAGAGAGAAGCCTTGGCAAATTATGAAAAACTGATCAAGGCATTTCCGGACAGCAGCTATATTGCTCGTTGTCAACAACCACAGGTCAGGCTCAATCTGGACTTGGATAATTTCAAGGCAGCCCGTATGCTCCTTGAACAGGGTATATTGAAAGATGATATTCCACAGGAAAAACTATTGTGGGCACAATGCTTCATAGGTCTGCGCCAATTCGAGCAGGCCAGACCTATCCTTGGTCAGCTTATTCTGGATTTTCCCCTGACTTCTGAAGCTCGTGCAGCAGAGAAACTTCTCTCGACCTGGTCGGAACATGGTGCAATGGACGAACTCAATCTCTCTCTGAATGATCATACCAAGCGTCTTCGCCTTTTTCTCGATAATGACTTCTATGGACCAGCCTATTCAGAAACGGAAACAATGCTCAAAAAACATGAAAAGGAGATACAAAGGGAGCCGGGCATCCTGGTTTTATGTGCTCGCAGCTTCTATCACAGAAAAGAATATGATCAAGCCGGGCATTTACTGGAACAAATCAATCACAAGTCCGATAGCCCTGAAATGCCCGAGATACTTTCTTTATTGGCCCGAATCGCCTGGAAGAAAAATGAATCTGTTCAAGCTATTTCACTCTTTAGGACTGTCCAAGCACGGTGGCCATTTCATCCCATGACCGCACATCTGGCCCTCTTTCTGGCAGGCTGGCTCGAGGAGGATGCACGGTTCTCGGACGCCCTCTCCTTGCTCAATATGATTGATTTATCCTCTCTGCCCGAGGATATTCGGGAAACGTGCCTCTGGAAGAAAGCGTGGTTTCTTTATTTGACCAAACATTATTACCTGGCCAGCAGTTATCTGAATATGCTGGTATCAGAATATACTCGATCAGTAGAGGCACATAAGTATCGATATTGGCTGGGTAAAACAAGACTGGCTATGAATGAGATTCAGTCAGCGTGTGATCAGCTCGAATCGATACAACAAACAAGTCTGGGTGGCTATTATTCACTGAGAAGCCAGTACCTGATTGAGAGATTTTGTGCCCAGAATCATAACGAACGAATACCACTTTCCGACTGGACATGCAGCCGGATCGGTCAAGCTCTCATGCCTGTAAGTTTCGATAATCTGGTTTCAACGGATTTCTGGCAACGCAGTCTCGAGTTTGAACAGATTGGTCTGTACTTTGAAGCAGCATCCGAATTACACTCTTTGTCCGAACAGCTTCCGGAATGCATTTTTCTGCAGTGGAAACAAGCTGAACATTATTATTTGGCTCAAGATTACAATCGTTCAATACCGCTTTTTCGGAATATATATTCCTATCTGGAGCAACGCCATCATGCGTTTTCGAGTACAGAGTTGCAATCAAGAATATATCCCCTGGATTATCACCAGCTCATAATGGCCGAAGCAACAAGAAACAGTCTTGAACCATCCTTGATAGCAGCCTTAATCCTTCAGGAGAGTTCCTTTCGAGATCAAGTCCGTTCGCCCGCAGGTGCGCTCGGGCTCATGCAGATTATGCCCAAAGTCGGTAAGTGGTTGGCTTCTCGTGCTCACATGAAACAGTATCGAAAATCATGGCTACTGAATGCTGACACTAATATCAAACTGGGAACGGATATGGTCCGCTGGCTCGATGACCTGTTCAACCATGATCAGATTGCGGTTATCGCAGCCTATAATGCCGGACGTGGCAGGGTCCTGCAATGGCAGCAACGCTTTCAAACTGAGGATAATGATGTTTTTATCGAATTGATCCCGTTCGCAGAAACACAGCTCTTCGTCAAGCTGGTTATGCGAAATCAGGAGCACTATCGAACACTGCACGGTCTTTAAACATAGTCCGATTTCTGAGTGACATTCTCGTCCGGATGATGAATGAGAATATAGGAACATAGCTGCGCACGTTGATTAATGAAACCAAAAGCACCACAGATTTCACAGATGCCACAGATTTTTTTCCAATTTTACTATGCGAAATCTGGCTTTTTCATCTGCGAAATCTGGAACTACTTATGAGAAAAGAAGAAAGAGATCCAAAGACCTATACAAGTATTGGCGTAGCCATGGAAGTCCACCGTTTCATGGGACCCGGCCATCTTGAGGCAAGGTATCAGGAATGCTTGGAAGTGGATAGGTGTCTTTAAAGAAGATACAATCAGGCAAGACAAAAACAGAATGAACAGAGAAGGTCCAAAAAATGAATTTAACTGATAAAAAGGCAGATTTCGCAGATAAAAATCTGTGCTATCTGCGGAATCTGTGGTGATTTTTTGCTTTTAACCTCAAACTTTGAAATTCCGATACTGTAAATTGAAGTCATCTTTATTGACTCAAAAAAGGGTTTGTCTTTAACTGCATTCTATGGTATTGATTATTCTGCGTTGCAGCATTGAAAAGATCGAGGGTCAGGAGTGAGAATCCAGAAGTGGCCTGGCTGATGAGGTCAAGAAGTCGAGATATAAAGCGGTTGAATGACCGTAGGAATACCGATATCAGGGGTAAATAATAAACATCGCGCGAAGGAGGAATTGGATGGACGTAGGAATCGTAGGATATGGTGCATTCATGCCGAGAAACCGGATTAAGGTGGAGGAGATCGCCAAGGTATGGGGCGCCGATGCACCAAGCTACAAAAAGGGACTAATGCTGGAGGAGAAGTCAGTGCCCTCACCCGATGAGGATACGATTACTTTATCGGTGGAGGCGGCCCGGAATGCGTTGAAACGGGCCCAAATCGATCCCCAGGAGATTGGCGCGGTTTACGTTGGGAGTGAATCTCACCCCTATGCGGTCAAACCGAGTGGAACGGTGGTAGCCGAGGCGTTAGGCGCGACCCCTCTCGTGCATTGTGCTGATTTTGAGTTTGCCTGTAAAGCCGGTTCTGAAGCGATGTATGTTATTTACAGTCAGGTCCGTGCCGGCACGATCAAATATGGCCTGGCGATAGGTGGTGACACCTCGCAAGGTGCTCCCGGTGACGCTTTGGAGTATTCAGCCAGTGCTGGTGCGGCAGCATATATCTTCGGTACGGATAAATTGGTGGCTGTCTGTGAGCATACTCATTCATTCATGACCGATACACCTGATTTCTGGCGGCGTGAGTATATGCATTATCCCTGCCATGGTGGACGATTTACCGGTGAGCCGGCTTATTTCAAGCATGTCTTGGGCTGTGCTCGGGGACTTCTCGAAAAGAGTGGGACCAAACCGTCCGATTACGCATTTGCCGTTTTTCATCAACCGAATGGTAAATTTCCTTTACGAGCGGGTCAGATGCTGGGTTTCAGTCGCGAGCAAATCGAACAGGGGCGTCTGGTCCCGAAATTGGGCAACACCTATTCAGGTTCGTCGCCCATGGGCTTGACCGCGGTTCTGGATGTAGCAAAACCGGGTGACCTGATATTCATGGTTTCATATGGTTCGGGAGCCGGGAGTGATGGTTTCATCTTCCGGGCGACGGACCGAATACGTGAGGTCCAGGATAAGGCAGCTCATACTCGTCATTTACTCGATCAAAACAAGATTTATCTGACCTACGGTATCTACGCGAAGTACCGGAGAAAAATCAGGAAAGCGGAGTAGGAGGTGGGTAATGCGTGAAGTGGCGGTAATTGGTGTTGGTATGACCAACTTTGGTGAACTCTGGGAGAAATCGCTCCGGAATATTTGGGTAGAAGCGGCTATGGCCGCTATGAAAGATGCCGGTGTGGACCGGATCGACTCTTTTTACGTTGGCTGCATGTCGGGTGGTTTATTTGTCGGTCAAGAGCATCTCGGCTCGGTCTTAGCCGATTATTTGGGTATTTGCCCGGTCCCGGGGACTCGGGTCGAGTCAGCCTGTGCCTCGGGTGCTTTGGCTTTTCGTCTCGGGTTTATGGAGGTTGCTTCGGGAATAAGTGATCTGGTCATGGTCTCGGGTGTCGAGAAAATGACCGATGTTTCCGGAGATGAGGCGACGTACGCACTGGCTACGGCAGCAGATATGGAATACGAGGGTTATCATGGCGTCACTTTTCCCGGTCTGTATGCCATGATTGCTCGGGCCCACATGACCAAATACGGTACAACCCGCGAACAACTGGCCCAAGTCGCGGTCAAAAACCATGCTCACGGTGCTCTGAATCCACGGGCTCAATATCCTTTCACCGTGACGATAGAACAGGTGATCAATTCGGTTAAGGTCGCGGAACCCTTGAACATTCTCGATTGTTCTCCGATAACAGATGGTGCGGCAGCGGCGATCCTATGCCCGGCTGATCGGATCAAGGAATTCAGCACACGACCTTTGATCAGGGTGAGTGGCTCGGGTCATGCCTCCGATACAATTGCGCTCCACTCCCGGAAAGATATCACCTGGTTATCCGCGGTCGAGCAGGCGGGCAAACGTGCATATGCCATGGCCGGTGTCGGACCGAAAGATATCGATTTTGCCGAGGTCCACGATTGTTTCACCATTGCTGAAATCTGTATACTCGAAGCCCTGGGTTTTGTTGAACCAGGTCAAGGTGGTCCGGCGACCATGCAGGGCCGGACAGCTCGGACTGGCCAGATACCGATCAATCCGTCCGGTGGTCTGAAATCAAAAGGTCATCCGGTCGGGGCTTCAGGAATAGCCCAGATTGTAGAATGTGTCGAACAATTGCGTGGGGAAGCCGGTAAACGGCAGCTCGATCATGCCCGACGTGCCCTGGCTCAAAACATGGGCGGCAGCGGTGGCAGCTCACTGGTTCATATTCTGGAGGTGGTCTAATGTCAGTCCCAAAATATTGGCGTGAAATCCCGCAACGCTATCGGCTCGAAGCGGGAAAATGTAAAAAATGCGGCAAACTTCATTACCCGCCCCGTTTAATCTGTGATGCCTGTAAATCCGAGGAATTCGAGCTGGTCCGCTGTGCCGATGAAGCGACGATTATCTCCTACACAGTCATACATACCCCTCCGAGTCAATTCAAGGACCAGGCACCCTACGCTATCGCTATTATCGAAACAAGTGATGGTTTGCGGACCATGATGCAAGTCGCGGATAGTGATGGGTCCGATTTGGCCATCGGCAAAAAAGTCAGGTTGCAATTCCGTAAAATTCAAGAGGAAGGCCAATCGGGTATTATCGCTTACGGTCACAAAGCTTCGCTCGTTTAACCGGCACAATGTGGGGGAATAGTATGCCTTCCCCCACATTTTCCGATCGTTTCGACTATTCGGATTCGATGGAAAGGGCACGTATGAATGAATACAAGTATATCGAACTCGAAGAAAAGGATCAGGTCCTCTGGTTGTGGTTGAACCGTCCCGATCTGCGCAATGCCTTTAATGATGCCATGATTACCGAAATTCATGAGATCGTTTCCGGGATCGGACAAGCTACGACCGTGCGGGTACTGGTCCTGGCAGCGCGGGGCAATGCATTTTGTGCCGGTGCAGACCTGGCCTGGATGAAAAAGGTAATCGATTATGATTATGCCCACAATTATAAGGAATCCATGGCCCTGGCTGAAATGCTCTGGACACTTCATGATCTCGATGTTCCCACCCTTGCCTTGATCCATGGCCCTGCCGTAGGGGGCGGCCTTGGCTTGATTGCCGCCTGTGATTTTGCCCTGGCCTCAGAGACAGCCTGGTTCAAATTGTCAGAAGTCAAACTGGGACTTGCACCAGCCGTGATATCTCCCTTTCTCATCGAGAAAATGGGCGATCGGACCTGTCGTGAATTGTTCTTGACCGGTCGAAAGATATCAGCCAATCAAGCTCATACATTTGGGCTGGTTAATGAAGTCGTCCCACCTGATCGACTCGAAAACACTCTCGGGTCATATATCGCCGAATTGAAAACAAGTGCCCCCAACGCAATCGCTGCCTGTAAAAAGTTGTTAAAGCAGGTGCCACACAGCGATCTTTCCCGGATCAAGGATTTTACCGCCCAAATGATCGCTCAACTCCGTAGTGGTCGTGAAGGACAGGAGGGTATGAAAGCATTTCTCGAAAAACGGGAACCGAACTGGGACCTTTCTACCGATAAATCTCGTACTTGACCAATATCGAGTATTTTGTGAGTAACTCATGAAAATTTCCACGAAATCACGCTACGGAATCCGTGCCCTGTATGATTTGGCTGTCCATCAGGCTGATGGACCGGTCCAGCTCCGTGATATCGCCAAACGACAGAATATCTCTGAAAAGTATCTCGAACAATTGATGGCCCGATTAAAAACACATGGATTACTGAATAGTGTCCGCGGTCCTCATGGCGGTTACTTATTGGCCAAACCTGCATCGTCCATAAAAATCATCGAGATTTTTGAAATCCTCGAAGGCCCGATCGAGCCTGTACCGTGCAATGCAGCTCATTTTCATTGCCAGAATACCTCTTTGTGCGCTGCCAATGACCTTTGGGAAAAACTGCTCTCCAGTGTCAGAGATATCCTTGAAAGCACAACCCTGGCTGATATGGCTGCTCTCCATCAGAACAAACAATCGCAATGGACCAATATGTACCATATTTGAGGAGGACCATGCTGAATACTCGTCCCGAGGTATGGAACTATGACTCATCTTTCACCGATACACCGGCAGGGAGTAGATTATGAATAAAGACGTGTCAAAACCAGACCAGACTACACTGACTGAGTTATTGACTCAGAACTGTGGTAAAACGGTTAAGTTCTGTCTGGGAGAGAATGTCTCCATTCAGGGCATCATCAGTGAAGTTCATGAGGATTATGTGATTATTCAGCGCGAACCCGTTACCATTATCAGACTGGATAAAATCATCTGGTTCCAGTTTTTCGATTAGAGAAGCCACACTTCGAATCGCTTATTTGATCAACTCCTTGATCGTTGCCCGCAATTCCCAGAAATTATAGGGTTTTTCGAAAAAAGCGTTACAACCAGCTTCCTCAGCCTTTTTCCGCTCATCAGGCATGATCTGAGAAGTAATGGCGATGATAGGAATTTGGGCCGTATCCGGATCACTCTTCAGAATTTTGGTCGCTTCATAACCATCCATCTTGGGCATGATCATATCCATGAGAATAACGGCCGGCTTGTCATTTCTGGCAATATCGATGGCCATGGCCCCATCATGGGCCTCTATCGGTTGAAATCCGAGCCTTTTCATGGCGTCGCAGATCAATCGCCTGATAAAGGAAGAGTCATCTACTATCAGTGCTTTCATACTAAATCCGCTCAATAAGAGATAGGTTCCTGAGATCGTCGCTCATATCAGTGCTAATGTAGCATTATTTTCAGGAAAAGCAAAGAAAAATATCAGCGTCCAATCGAGTAATACTCAAAACCTAACCGTTTCATCCGTTCTTTTTGATAGAGGTTTCGGCCATCAAAAATCACGGGTTGGTTCAAGAGGCTCTTGATTTTTTCCATATTCAGAAACTTGAATTCGTTCCATTCAGTAACGATAAGCAGAGCGTCAGCATCTTCCATGGCTTCATAAGTGCTTTTACAATAGTTTACCTCGGGTTGGATTCTCCTGCAATTGTCCATGGCTACCGGATCATAGGCTTTGATCTTTGCTCCTGCCTTGAGAAGAAGCTTGATGATTTCAAGCGATTTGGCTTCGCGGATATCGTCGGTGTTCTGTTTGAAAGCCAAACCGAGCACAGCAAATGTTTTATCATCCAGACTCCCCATTCTTTCCGTGATGATATCGACAAAGTGTTGAGCCCGTTTTCTATTCACCGACATGACCGACATGAGAAGATCAGCCTCGATTCCCATTTTCTGAGAAGTATAAATGAGTGAATCCACGTCCTTTGGAAAGCATGAACCTCCAAACCCAAGACCTGGATTCAAAAATTCAGGACCAATTCTCCGATCGTAGCCCATACCCTTAACGACGTGAGTAACATCAGCTCCGGCTTCTTCACACAGGTCCGCCATGGTATTGATGAATGAGATTTTAGTAGCCAGGAATGCGTTCGAAGCATATTTGATGATCTCGGCACTATGCACATCGGTAATTAACATGGGACGTTCCAGGGATGCATATAATTCAAGCAGGGTCATTGCTACAGTCTGTGAAGGAGCACCGATGACGATGCGATCCGGAAAGAGACTGTCTTGGATCGCCGATCCTTCCCGCAGAAACTCAGGATTGGAAACCACATCAAAATCAACATTACGTCGTTTATTACGCTCGATAATATCACGTACGAGGTCACCCGTGCCCACCGGAACGGTACTTTTATTGACGATGATTTTATAACGATCGAGACTACGAGCGATCCCATGGGCAACATCCTCGACCTGAGACAGATCAGTTTCGCCATTTTCTTTGGGCGGTGTGCCTACCGCGATAAAAATAACCTCTGAGCGTGTCACGCCCTCGCTGAGATCAGTCGTAAAAAAGAGCCGGCCATCTTTCATGTTATGGACGACCATTTCCTTTAAACCCGGCTCATAAATAGGCATCTCACCACGTTTCAACATCTCAACCTTTTCTGGGACATTATCCACACAAACAACGTCATTTCCAAGATCAGCAAAAACTGCTCCAGTCACCAAACCAACATAGCCAGTTCCAACAACGCAAATATTCATGACACATTCTCCTCACCGCTGTGAGCGGTCTTTACGAAATTGCCATCTGTGCTGTCACATGATCATTCCAGGTATCGTCTCTAAACCTTGGCTGAATAGAGGGGTAAGAATTTGGCGGCTCCTTTGGCCCCTAAAAAGCGTTCTCGTGAATTCTCTTGAAGTTGATCAATGTCCAAAGGAGGATTATGATGTCCAACTTCAGTGACCAATTTTTTATGTAATATATATCGTATTCCACCCGTTTTTTCATCGATGTGCTCGACCCCCTTAATCCGTGAATCTGGGCCCAGCCTGTCATCCCGGCTTTGACTTTATGACGCAACATATATTGGGGAAACTGGCTGCGGAATTGCTCGACAAAAAGAGGCCGTTCCGGACGGGGACCTACCAGGCTCATATCACCGAGAAAAACATTGAGCAATTGAGGGACCTCATCAATACTATATTTACGCAGAAATGTCCCTATTCTGGTAGTACGTGGATCATGCTTCTCAGCAAATTTCGGCCCGGTGCCTTCTTCAGCGTTGGCGACCATGGACCGGAACTTGTAAATCATGAACGATTTACCATCCATACCCATACGTTCCTGAGTATAAAAAACCGGTCCTTTTGAAGTAAGCTTGATCAGAGCGGCTACCACACATGTCAAAGGCAAAGTGAAAATGATACCGACAATTGATAATAGTAGGTCCATGATCCTCTTCAACATCCCGTTCCAACCATCAAAGGGCGACTCGCTGATATTGATAATCGGTAAACCATCCAAGTCCTCGACACTGGCTTTTAAGGTCAAATAACCCAGCAAATCAGGAATAATCTTGACCGCAACACATTGATTGCGTAACTTGGATAAAATCTCCATGGTCCGTCGATGGGCCCAGTGTGGTAAAGCAATAAATACCTGATCCGGTAAATATTCCTCAATTACTTCGCTGATCTGATCAAGACTGCCTAATACTTTGACACCCTCTATCTCTGTGCCAATTTTGGCCTCATCATCATCAAAAAAACCGACGACCTTGAAACCAAGGTCCGGGTGGCGAGCCAGGGTTTTAATAAACGTAATCCCCAGATCACCAGCGCCTGCAATAAAGACACGTTTCAGATTAAAACCACGCCGCCTCAGATACCTTAAAGACGCACGCAGATTGAATCTAATCATACTCACTGATAGAATATCAAGAAAGAAAAAAATGACGATCAAACTTCGGGAAATATCATAGGCCGGCTTCCGATAAAAGAAGTTGACGCCCAGCAAGATAATGGTACTCAAAATTATACTGGACAGGATTGAAAAAAACTCATCAAGCAGGGAATGGCCACGTTTGGTTTTATACAAACCATTAAAACGAAAAACGATGACCCAGATCAAACCCAAGGTTATCATGTAGCTCCACTTGAAAATGTCAGTCAATGGAGGAATGTGCTGAATTTGGAAGAAATTGCTGACCGAAGCGACATGAAAACGTAGATAATATGCTAACAGGAAAGAACCGTAAGTGACCAGAAGATCGGAGACAACAAAGAGAGCGATCATTATTTGATTATGACGTTTAAACATCATTACACTCCCTGTGTGTGTTCCTCGTATCTGTTCAGGACATAAGCCTCGATGTTTTTCTTGAATACTGCTCGATCGAAGATCAAAGCTCGATCCCTAATTTTTGTGGCATTATAGTCCAAAACATTAAAATTTTCAATTGCCTGGGTCAAAGAGTCTGGCTGTAATAGATTGAAGAATTGACCAGTTTCGCCTTCAATAACAGTCTCTAGGGCGCCTCCCGCCCGATAGGCGATGACCGGTTTTCCGGCCGCATGAGCCTCCAGGATAGTAATCCCGAAATCCTCTTCACCACAAAAAACAAAAGCTTTACAACGTGCATAATGGTCTGCGAGCACCTCATCCGGCTGCCAACCCAGAAAGGAGATATTATTTCTCGCCTGTTTACGCAATCGCTTTTCAAGCGGACCGTTGCCGATGATTACCAGAGGCAATCCCAGTTGATTAAAGGTCTCGACAGCAATATCTATACGCTTATAGGGAGCGAGAGCTGACACAATCAGAAAGAAGTCTCCCGGTGGTGCTGTTTTCTTAAAACGATCACAGTCAACCGGCGGATAGATAATATCAGCCTCGCGGCGATAATACCGGTGGATCCGCCGAGCGACATGCTTGGAAATTGCTACGAAATGGTCAACCCTGTGACTGGCTGTCACGTCCCAACACCGATGACGGTTAAGATAAACAGAGATCAATTTCCCACCCAGACCGCGCGTGTGACCGAAATAATCGCGATACTTGTCCCAGGCATAACGGATCGGTGTAAAACAATAACAGATATGACATGCGCTGGGATTGGGAATGATGCCGTGAGCGACACAGTGACTCAGACTGATGATTAGATCGTAGTCATGAACATCAAGATTTTCAACGGCCCAGGAATAGAACGGCAAGTAGTACCGATATCTACTCTGTATCAAGGGCATTTTCTGCAGGAAGGAAGTCTGAATGGGCATCCGCTCAATTATTTCTGAGACTGAGCCAGGATTGTGAAGCAGTGTAAAAAGGTGAGCCTGAGGAAAGATTTCACAAAAGACTTCCAGGACCTTTTCCCCACCACGCATACCCGTCAACCAGTCATGGATCAGAGCGACTTTCATAAGCACACCTTAATTTTTCTGCAAAAGTATATTGTAAAAGGAATGTTTTGTCAAACCGGATGTTGGCCGGAAACATTATAAATAAAGAGTTTGTCCTCATCCATTCCACATTGTTCCGGTCAATCCTTGACCAAGGGTTGAAACTCGAACAGATAGAAGAGCTCGATGAAAAAATCTGAAACTGCTATCAATCGCCACTGAAAACCCTGTCGGTTCAAAATGCCAATAATCCTAGAACAGACGGCTTCTGAGGACAAGAGGAGCAGGATACTAGCCCGATCATTGAGGTATTGCCCGGCCAGCATGGCAAAATTGCTAATTGTTTCAAGGGCTTTACCAGCATATAAGGCTTGTTCAAGGGGAGTCTGTGCTTCACCAATATAATAGGGTGGATTGAACAGGATCAGATCATATTTGTTCCCGGACCAGGGCTCGAACAATGAACCGACTCCGAGTTTGACTGTGTCGAGACACTGGTTTGCCTCCACATTTGATCGAGCACACGCCACTGCCTCGGGATTGATATCACTGGCATGGACCTGTTCGGCAGAGCGGGCTGCAATGATTGCACCCAAACCTGTTCCGGTACCCAATTCGAGTACTCGTCTCGGTTGTTTTTTGGGTAGTACTGTTGTAAGCAAATGCGCGTAGAACATGCCCGAGAGAAAAAGACTGGGATTGAAAACATTGGGTTTGACCCGTACCTTGATCCCCTCAAGATCGAGAACGTGCTCGTGATTCAAACTGGTTGAAATCAGATCACGATTCATAAGAGTCACTAATTTACGGCACAGGGAACGTTGCCAAGTGAGGGTTGAGCGGGATTCAAATCTTGCCAGCTCATCATGGTGATCCTGGTAACAAGCGTCCAGGTCGATTTTAGTCCGAGGCCAGCCCAATTTCTGCAAGAGAGTTACTCCTCGTAGCGTCGATCTTTTGTGCTTGTTCATTTAAAAACACTCACAATCCGGCTTCCTCGGGACGTTGATATTGTGCCCAGTGCAGGAGCAGTTTTAACTCTATGGGCAGGGCATATACTTTAGTCCGATAACGCCATGAAGCGAAACGCGGCAGCCAGGTCCGGGCCCATGATTTCATTTTGATATTACTGACAGCCGGAAAACGTGCATTCAAAACCGTCTCGAAATTTCTGAATTTCCGGACATAACCGGCCGGTAACCAGGGCGCATAACTTCCTCGACGTAAATCAAATTCACGCCAAGAAGCATCCTCCCATTCTTCCAGTGTCGAGGGAAACGAAAAATCGGTACCCATGAGCGTAACAGCGTGTGGCGTCAAAGCAACCGGCGAAAAAAGATAGAGAACAATAATACTTTGTTTGTTCAGCCGTTTGATCTGATCGATCAGTGAACGGGTTTGAGCAAACTCTTTATCCGGATCAGTACCGGTCCCGAGCATGAATGAAAATTCCGGAACAATGTCATATGCTAAACACACTCTCGCGAACTCGAGAATCGTGGCTGGGCTGACCCCCTGTTTCTGTAGCGCAGCAAGATGCTGCTCAGAACCGGACTCGGCACCGGTAAATACCATCTTTAAACCACTTCGTCGCAGCATGGACCAGGTCTCTTGCTTATACTGCAACATCGTCGCAATACTACCCTCACCCCACCAAGCAATCTGAAACGATATCAAACCGCTAGCAATCTCTCGTACACGTGACTCGGAAATGAAAAAATTGTTATCGTGAAATTCAAGAGCATTATAGTCATACTGTTCATAAAGCCAGGCCAGTTCCGCAAGGGTTCGTTCAACAGATTCAGGTTTCCAGCTCCGGCCTGATAACTCGTTGACCGCACAGAATGTGCAGGGATAAGGGCAACCAGTACTACTATGGTAATTGATGGTTTTTGAGCCCAGAAAAGTCGTGCTCAGGTAGGGCGTCAGATCAAGTCGGTCCCAAGACATACGAGGTAAATCATCAGGTTGGACGAGTGTCCGATCAGCATTTCGAATAACTGTCCCCTGCTCTTTTCTTATTAAACCTGGGATTTCAGCTAATGGTCCATTATCTTCCAGAGCATGAATGAGTTCGACCAGGGTCTGTTCACCTGGTCCCCGGATGACATAATCAACCCAGCCTGATTCAAGAATCACGTGATAATGAAACGATGCGAAATAGCCGCCCCAGATAATAATCACGTGTGGATATTTTTGCTTCAGGGAACGGCTGACACGAATTGCTACCTGCAGTTGTGGGCCAGGCATGACTGTTATCGCACAATAACGGAGACCAGTGACGGTATCAAGATAATGTTCCAGGACCGGCACGGGATCACCGATCAGATTCCCATCGACCAGTATCGTCATCTCCGGTGGAAACATACGCATCAGAGCCAGAATTGATAGGGGTATCCTCGGCTTGGTCGTTGCACTTCGTGGATTAAAAAACAGTATCATGTTCCGCTTGGTTGGATTCACATGTATTGTTGCTCTCTGGAGTTGAATCCCGCACCCATCCTTTCAGGTTCTCTTTCTTAATCTGTCCTGAATGCTGGCGATATCAGCCTGCCTTCGTTCGGTCGCTTGCTGATCAATCGTGATTTCGATCCGAATGGCTTCACCTTCACGAATTCCTGCCGGAAAGGCTTTTCGGGGCAATTCAATCGAACCGAAGTTATCAATCACAACGAGCACGACCTGATTATTAACCTGGTCAACTATCCCTGTGATCATGTGTTCACTCCTGCGTCTAAAAGTACAAAAGAGATCAATCACCCGTTATTGGGGAAAAGAACAGCTTCTTCAACGCATTCTTGGGAAGAATACCTCAAATGTTCAATATTGAGACAGAGTGATGTCCGGCCTCGCCAGACATTTTTCTGTAAACCAAAAGCAATATCGAGCGGGCGAATACTCTGGCGCAAAACAGAAATCAAATGACCTTTGTTCCAGCCAATCGCAGTCAATGGTTCATTCTGGCTATCGATGATCAAACGTAAGTGCAGGTCATTCATACCAAAGCTGCTCATATCGAGTGGGATAATACCCTTTAAACAGAAAAGCGGATAACTGTTATCCTGGCCGAATGGCTCAATCACATCCAAATCGTCAAACAAGGTCATGGTCAGATACTCCGACTCGATGGCCAGATCGATGTTGACCAGGGGAATAAGATCACTTTCCTTAACTAGGCGGTTCATGATTTCAATCAGTTGTTGCCTGAATTGCTCTATCTTTGAAGGTGATAAAGCGTAGCCGGCCGCATGCTTATGTCCGCCATACTGTCTCAGAAGATGTTTGCATTCATCAAGTATGGCGACCAGATCAATATTACCAAATGCGCGACATGATCCGATAGCATCTTCACCATTGCTGGTTATGATAAAAGTCGGGCGACCATATTTGTCCAAAAACTTGTTGGCGACTATGCCTGTTATTCCCGTCTCCTGGCCCTCACTCGAGAGAAAAATGAAACGATCGTCCGGAAGATGGACCTGATCGGGCACCAAAGACATATAATGCATGATCATGTTCTGGACTTTCGTTTTTTGTTGTTGATTGATATCCTCAAGTTGCCTTATGAGCTCCCGTGCTTCACTTTTACTGGTTGTTTTCATCAATTCGAGTGATAAGGAGCCATTTCCAATTCGACCAGCAGCATTAATTATCGGTGCGATACCCCAGGCAATGTCACGTGAGCTGATCGTTTCCTTCTGATTATACTTCCTGTCAATTAGCATCCTGATCCCGAGCGAAGGGCTTTTTTTCAACTGATCGAGTCCAATTTTAGTTAGAATCCTGTTTTCACCGGTCAGTGGCACAACATCGGCAATGGTCCCCAAAGCAGTCAGATCTAGAAAGTAATGCATGAATTTAGCTATTTTCGGTTGCCAGAGCCTTGTGCTTAATACAAAATTGAGTTCACCCGCACAACGGGCATCAGCAAGGGCCCGGTGCTCCTCCTCTTGAACAATCCCGACCGCTCGGGCTACCGTCTCAAGACGATGATTATTCAATTGAGGGTACACCTGCCTGGACAAGGCAAGCGTGTCGTGCTGAGCATTCTTCAATGCGTTCTGCTTGGTCTGTTTGACTGCCTTCTTTAAAAATGACATATCGAACGGAAGGTTATGACCAACCAGGGGATCGTTTCCAAGAAATGCCTCAAATTCAGTCATGGCCCGTTCGAGTGTCCAGCCCTGCTCGACATCAACATCACTCAACCCAGTTAAATCTATGATCTCGGCGGGTATAGGACCGCTTGGTTTGATCAGGCAATGAAAGGTCTCGACCTCCCGATAATAACGATACCTCACTGCACCTATCTCTATAATTTCAGCCAGATCGGGATCCAGGCCAGTCGTTTCGAGATCCACAGCGACATACGTCGGACAGAAACCATCCAGATGAGCTATGAAACAACCTGTAATGAATTTCAGAGCTGTTCCCACTCCGGCCAGATCGCGGAAAGGATAGCCTGCCAAGGGCACTTTCGCATCGATGACCGCAACGGCCTGCGGCAATATTTCCTGGGCTTCGTGGTGATCGAGTATGATAAAATCAATACCCAGAGAAGCCATCAAGTCCGCTTCATCAAAACTCGATATGCCACAGTCGACCGATATGACTAACCTGACTCCTTCGCGATGTGCTTCCTTTAAAACTTCCGGTTTTAAACCATAACCCTCTTCACCCGAAATATATGCTGAGACATGATCGGAACGTCTTTGCAGATAACGGAGCATGAGTGCTGTTGAAGTTACCCCGTCAACATCACTGTCACCATAGATCAGAATTCTCTCTTCGCGTTCGAGCGCTTGTTCAACTCGTTCGATCGCACGGCCTATATTCTTGAAAAGAAACGGTGAATGACAATGCTCAAGATTCGGCTGAAGAAAATCACGGACAACTTCACTATTATCAATCGAGCGATTAATGAGGAGCCGCGCCAGCAGAGGCGAAAGGTGCAATTCTCGAACCAGAACGGCCTCTTTGGTCGGATCACCCGGCACGATGTTCCAGATTTTATCCGGAATTTTTCCTGACAATTCATTCATAATTGCTTTGACCTATCTGCCTGTTTTTACTGATCCTGGCAAGCAGCCTCTCGATATTATAGCATTTTAGCGAAGCTGGTGTGGCGATCACCCCATCGCCATTATACTATAAACGTTTTATTATGTTTTCAATGAGTTCTTGAAAGGTCTGGCTTATCCGGGCACCAGTAGCCAACACTTCATCGTGTTCCAAAGGAGTAGTTGAACAACCGGCAGCGGCATTGGTTACACATGAAATCGCCAACACCTCTAAACCTGATTGAGTGGCAACGATTACCTCCGGGATGACCGACATGCCAACGACATCGGCCCCCAACTGACGCATCATCCTTATTTCGGCTGCTGTCTCATAACTCGGCCCAGAGGTGGCTACAAGCACACCTTCTTTCAGAGTGATACCCAATCCTGAAGCTGTTGCGAAAGCAAGTGACCTCAAACGTGGGGAGTAGGCAGCGGTCATGTCAGGAAAACGAGGCCCCATCCGGGGGTCATGCGGCCCAATCAGTGGATTGGTCCCCATCAGGTTGAGATGATCTTCTATTGCAACCAGATCACCAGGCTTCAGGTCCGATCTGATCCCTCCAACTGCATTACTTAAAATCACGACCCGGCATCCCAATAAAGCCATGACTCGTATCCCAAAAGTGACCTGCTGGATCGAATAGCCTTCATAATAATGCACTCTGCCTGCACTCATGACGACATTTTTGCCCCCCAGGCTGCCAAACAATAACTTGCCCGCATGCCCCTCCACGGTCGACGACGAATATCCCGGTATCGTCCCTGTGGAAAATTCATGCGTGCAGGCCAAACGTTGAACAAGGCCTCCCAAACCCGAACCGAGTATAACTCCTATCTCAGGCTTCATTCCGGTTCGCTCGGTCAAATAGTCACCTGCCCGAATTACCTGTCCATACAAGCTTTCATCTATCATCATCGCCTCTCTTTCTGATTACTGTATAACATTTTCTTTTCTGACAGGCAATACCTACACTAGATTGGGGGGGGGACAGTCAAGTGATATCTAGGGACTATCCAGGGACAGTCAAATGATATCCCAAATTCCAAATTCCATATTGCCTGTCTCTTCACAAAAATTGGTCCGAGTTATAATTTTGAAGAGTGATTGTTTTATTAAACGTTCGATGCTCTATAAGATAAGGAAGTAATTTAACAAAATGGAAGAAGGCCATGCTGAATTGATGGAAGAGGAGAAACAAACGATGAATGGTGGAAAGAAAAAAGCCAGTCCCGAGAGTATAGTGCAGACAATTATCAGTAGTAATGATCATTATGTTCAGGATCAGCCGGCAACATTTTTCTCTGCAATCAGGGAAGCTCAGAACCCGATGGTGACCCTGATCAGTTGTTCTGACAGTCGTGTTCAACCGAATGTGATCATATCCGAACCGACAAACTATGTGTTCGAGATTGAAAACATCGGCAATCAGATCAGTCCGAGTGAAGGTTCTGTTGATTACGGTATCTATCATTTGAAAACACCAATTCTCTTGATTGAGGGACATTCAGATTGTGGGGCGATCAAAGCATTTATGCAGGGATACGAACGGGAAACGGAGCAGATAAAAGCGAGTTTGAACCCTTTAAAAGAAGCTCTGGGCCCTTTAACCGATTGGGAGCCTTTTGAAACATGTCTGATCGAGAATGTCCAGAAAAATGTCGATTATCAGGTCGAATATGCCCGGAAAAAATACGCAAAACTGATTCGAGAGGGATCATTGGTTGTCATCGGTGCAATTTATGATTTCCGGAATGATTTTAATCGAGGGTACGGACGATTGATCATTATCAACATCAACGGAGAGACAAAACCTGAAAAACTAGCAACTTTACCAATTTTTAACCGGATTACTCCGGAAATGAAAAACATTGTGATTGGACGCTTTTCTCGCAATTCTTAAGCATTGAATGAAGTCAAGACTCTTTCTGTGAATTGATACTCCTCAGTGCAGCGTCACACTTCGCCCAAAGAAAAATACGATTACCTATTTCCCTGATTCATGAGGGCATGGGTACTGTTTATCTTTTCCGCTTCGGGCTCTTGATCAAAGACATAAAATGCTTTAATAGATATACTTCATTATGTTTCTTGATGAAAAAAGCCGGACTTGTAACGAGAACACAACCTTTTCAAGGGGAAAATCGATGATCAAAGAAGATTTACGCTTGCTGGATGGTGGCCTCGATTGTGAGGTCGAGATCAAACCGTATGACGAGTCGCCGACCTGGATTGTAGATGAAGCGTGGGACCGGGTCAAGGAAGTTTGTGAGAACGCTTTGGCTGCCTATATGCTTTATACTCAAGAAAATAAAATGCCGCACAGTTACCTGCTTGGTCTTGATATACTCATCACCGCAGAGATGGACCCGGATGATCCAAATCACATCGTGGATATTCGGCCGACCATTATGGAGGGGCCATGCTGCAACAGTTATCCGGCTTGTCCCAATATCGATTCCTCCCGTCTTTACCGTTTAGCCACCCTGAAAGGTATGAATCCCGATAGGGTCGAGTACCCGACCCATCCGACCCAGATCGCTCAAACTATGGCTGAGACCCTGATCAAGATTTACCAGGCTAAAGGTGGTCAGGGCAGACCCCGGATCGGTATTTTCACTCGCCCCTACCCTGAAAGCGAAGAAGAAACAGGGCACAGACTCATTCATTCCACACTGCTCATGAATTATGTCAAAGCCTACCGGATCACTCCCGAAGAGAAACCGGAAGTGAAAGACGGCAAGCTTTGGGTGAGCGGTCAACCCATGGATTTGATCTACCGTCGTATTGAACGCATCCATGTACCTCAATTCTATGGTGACAATTTGGCCAAACAAATCATCGAAAATACACCTGGGACCATCTGGGTCAATCCATGGGAAATCGATGATCTTCGTTCCAAAACCATCGAAGAAAAATGCTTTCGTCAATGGGAACAAAAAACCGGTAGAGTCATTTCCCGAGGCCATACGCTACTTGGCTCGGAAATAACGCCGGAATCTGTAGCCGAAGAAGCGAGGCGGGGCGGCTTTGTCATTAAAAAGTGGAATAGTACGGGAGGCAAGGGTGTGTTTCTGCACGTCAATAACGATCATGCCGGTAAAGCATTCAAATATCTTTACAAACGCTATGATGGTCGTCATATGGAAATCCTGAGCGGGGACCAACTCAAGAAATCGCTCGAACAATTTAACAATTACCAGGAAGATGCTTCCCTGCAACAGCTCCGCATGATCGACGCCCGTGACCTCAATGATGGCAATAAACTCGTCTATGACACCCGCATTAACGTGCTCTATCAACCCGATAGTAAGAAATGGGTTTTTCTGTCTGGTATCTCACGTTCGGTCAAATGCGGTCCGGATGTTGAAAAAGGGAATTCTCTGCTCACAAATATCTCATCAGGCGCTGAAGTTGCACCATTGATCATCGGTCATCTCAAGAACAAGGCCGATCGGAACAAACTGAATTTCGGGCCACTCTTGACCCAAATGATGAACAACAAGACCGATCTCTACATCTAAAAGAAACCGGTTCATTCAAGGCGGGTCCTCCGACCCGCCTTTTTCATATTCATCCCCCCGAGTCAACACCCATAGATGAAATGCGAAACGCTTTTGCTATAATTCAGAAACAGAGAGGGACATTCGAATATTATAATGAAACGATAATTAATGAGAAATGATAACATGCTATATTCTTTATTGGTCTATCGAAACTGATGGAGATCAGAAAACAGGGCAAAGGAGTAGATATTCTTCGATAAAGTCCACTATTTCAAGAGATAGATAGTCTGTTGATGACATGCCCAAATTCAAATTGACATACATTATATGTGCGCAGATATCCAAAATGACGATTTTCAGGATGTCCAGGAAAGTAGGCTAGTTCAAGTCAGCTTGCGGATGGAATAGATATCCAGGAGACCTCCCGGCACGGCCGCCCGACAGGACTGGATCGGCTTGCCCTCGCGTTCCTTCTTGGTCTGAAAATACGACCGGAATTCATTGAATCGCTGCTGACAGAATTCCTTGCCACCCAGAAAAACTCCATCACTAAAATGACGTATCCGCCGTTTAAAGGACAGGACCCCCA
>JAFGSJ010000025.1 GCA_016934675.1 bacterium
GGGCCTCTCAGCCCCTTTCCCCCCTAAGAACCGTACGTGACAGTTTCCCGTCATACGGCTCAAGCATTTCAAAGGTCCACCTTGTGGTGCGACCCGGCTGATGACATCTGACCATGTGTCCGTATTTTGGCGTTTTTGTCATTTCGACGCTGGTAGAAATAACCGCCAAACTCCTTCAAATAGGGATTTGCTTGTGCTCGTACTTTAATGTACCTTCTTATCCCGATATTTGAAAGTCTGATCACCTGGTTTGTTGATGTCACTCGTTTGACAGCCAGCACCTTGGCGTGGAACGAGTGAGTCAGGATGCGTTGCAAGGCTTTCACCTTGCCCGTTTTTCCTGTTACTCCCGCTCCTCCCTGGGCCTGCCGCGCGGTTGGCTTGCCAAGCCTTGCGCCTGGCGAAGTAACGGGGTTTCCATGTTCCGCATTGTTCATCAAAAAGGTGATGAAGGTGTACTCTCTACGCCGGTGGCTCGCCAGTTCCGTACAGGCATTTTGAAGTCCTGCAACCTGGCCACCTGCCGCATACATGGGGATGCAGTCCTCGACCTGATAATCCTCGTAGGTCTGTAATCTTTGACGACGCTACGGACATCTTGTTAGGGAGTTATTTACATAACAAGTGTCCTGCCTCACCGAATATTCATTTCCTTTCACCATATCACCCCTCCCTCGCCCTTAACGGAGGAGGATTCTCCGAGGGGTTCTCCTTTCACCATTCAAACCCAATTCGGTACTTTGTCCGTGAGGCTTCGCACCGACCACACATCGCGTGGCAAGCACGCTCACGTAGGGAACTGGTAGGAACATACCAGGTATCTCAGCTCTCGCTGGATACACTAAACAACGCGACTTCATGTCGCACTTAAGAGCAGACTTGACCACTCATTTCTGCTTTTACGCGTTGACCCTACTTTTACGTTCGGCGAAAGCGTTGCATTGAGGTGCGTGGATCGCTGGATTTTTACCACGGAGTTCACAGAGAACACGGAGAAAGGCAAATTCTGTCAGCGCAATTGACCACATGAATCGGAGGTGGTATGCTTGATGAAGCAGCACGAATGTTTGACCGGATGATTGACTGAAGCCGAACCAGTCCTGTGAGAAATGGCCATGTCGAGCATGTCGCTGTGAGCGTGAATAGTTATCAATTTCTGAACTCGATGAGCATTCGCTTGTGGGCCATGAACAGGCTCTGTCCCCCGCTGGCGCTGGTCGGGGGGTGGAATTCTCAAGGATTGATTAAACACACACCTTAGTACAATTATTCGAGTTCCACATTCCCTCGACAAGCTCGGGACAGGTCAGGGGCTGTCGATTTCATTCATGGACTTCGTAATGCCTTCAGGCGTTCGTCCTGAAATGACAAAAAATACGATAAAAATGGTTAAAGCTGTTACAAAGGCTGCGAAGCAGCGTTAACGTATGTCCGAAGCCCCTGGCTTCAGCCTGGGGGATAATGATAGTGGTGATCCGGGCTGCGTCGCAGCTCAGGATTCTTGTTTTAACCGAAACCAGGCTGATACCTGGTTCTTCGGATCTGCGGTGCGTGCTGCGACGCAGCATTGAATAACAATACAATAACAACCGCGTCAGTGAGGCTTCTTGGTGTTGAACGGGAAAGAGCCCACGTAAACGTGGAACTACGAACAATTGTACCAGGCGGAGCGGGTCACTGTTGAAGAACGGCATCTTCCGGGAGGTACATTCTGTAGAAGAGTTGGCAGCACCGGGAAGTCCTCCCCCCGGCCCGCTCCAAAGGTGGACAGAGAAGGGGTTTGACCTCCAGAGGGGGACAGAAACGATAAAATCCTCGGCAAGGACATCCATATCAATGGACCGTTCTATGCCCTGGACTACCCGGATGAGCCGGTCGAGCTGCAACTTTTACTCGGACACGGTACCGACGAGGATGACTGTGTGACGCCTCTCTTTTCACCTTATCTTAATGCGAACTATGAACTTTCCATAATGAGTACATGAAGCACAGGGCAGAGCATTCTTTTTAAGTCAGTTGATCGCCAAACGCTTTGCACAGAATCACGCATGACCACAGTTGTGCCAAACCATTCGTCCTCTTTGTGGGTGGCAAGTGCTTTGATCACCCTCTGGTGAATTCCGAGTCGATTTGGTTTTCGTAAACGGATGATAATAAGCCCCGCATGTGCCTCCGGTCGATGTAAAGTAAAACCTTTATCTGTCGTGAAGAACAGACGTTGTTCTCGCCGTGCAAGCTGCCAGAATTCGTCGTCATTCAGACCTTGAAGAGTCGTTCCGCGAATATCGGTGACATCATGCCCGCATTCACGAAGAGTGGTAACGGTCATGCTGGGAATTTTTTCTTTGACCAGTATCTTCATCACAGCTCGGGGACGGCTTCGAGTGGGGTTATGAGTACCTCGGTCAGAGTGGCAGCATACTCCAGGCAGGCCAGAATGTCTTCACGGCCTATCGTAGGATATTCCATCAGAAGATCATCAATAGTATCACCGTTAGCCAGCATACGCACGATTTGATGAACCGGGATACGAGTTCCCTTAATGCACACCTGACCATGACAGATTTTCGGGTCAACCGCTAAGCGTTCAGACATCGTTTTACTCATTTTCTCAAACACTATTTTGGGCCAATCATATGGTTCTTGCTTACCTGCTCATCAACTTTTCGTTCTTACTATAAAAGAATATGCATTTTCACAGCATTAATCAATGATTTTTTCCGAACCAAATCGAGGATCAATAATAAGAACATGGCTAACTCGCGTCACCTGGGGCTAGTCGTGGATTGGGGCTAGCCTGCCTCGAGCCCGATCGAGGTGGAGTTAGGTGAAAAAGAGAATAAAAGACAGAGGGGGATGTGCCCAAAGAATGATGGGAAGCAGACAAACTCATCACGCAGAATGTGTTCGGGTAAAGATTCTTTTTCCTGTTGATCGAGACGCTGTCCAATCCGGACCAGATTCGTTCCGATCAGGACACAGACCGAAACCTTATTATTGTTCACGGAAAACTGCTTGTGTTGCTCGATCACAGAATGATTCGCGTGGTACCTGACCAAAAAGCACAATCTGCATGCGTTATCCTCTTTCTTTACTCTTATTGTTTTTCCGTAAACGTGTTCGTAAACGTAAACGTCAACGTGAACGACCATTACTGAAGAAAAAATGTAGTCAGCAGAGAAACTCTTCAGATCAGAAGAGTTTTTATTTACTATGATCAAGACTCGATCAAGGATATCGCAGTCGGTTCGAATTACGATTCGACGCTCTCTGTATATTCGGGTGAAGTCCGGATTCGCTTTTTTTCTTGCATACACTGTCCGGACATGATATAATAAGTATTACTTATTGGCTCCCGATAGCTGACCCCTCCACAGTTATCGGGGGCCTTTTTTATACGCAGGCACAAACCTGGATTGCATATGGAAAAAGCGTAAGACAGGTAGTCAGATAGTCAGGAAGGGAAGGGATGCTCCAAAGGAAAACAGTGAATAAGATCGTTGTTTTATTAGGTTCACCAATTATTTTTTTTATGATCAGCGAGTTTATAATCTGGTCGACCGGCATCAATGAATCGTATCGTCGGAATTATCCTTCTGCCTTGATCGAGGAGGACAGCATATATGTTCATCGGGTCAGGCCGGATCTGGATTGTGAGGTACCACGCTACGCCAATCTCGAGCTTACCAGTGCATCGGCTCGGTCCCTGGAGCAGGTCGGACAGTATCGTGTAATAACCAACACCCATGGTTTCCGGGAGGACCGTGAAATCCCGCTTGAAGCCGGAGTGGACGAGTATCGACTTATCTGTCTGGGCGATTCCGTGACCTTCGGTTGGGGTTCTGACAATACCGAGTCCTATCCGCAGTTATTGGGACAGGAGTTGAGGTCCTGGAACGGCCTGAAGTATGATGTAATCAATGCAGGCCAGCCGGGTTTCAACTCTTATCAATGTCTGCTTTTTTATCAGAATGAGTTAAGGTTGTATCGGCCTGATCTGCTCATCGTGGCCTGTGGTCACAACGATCATCATCTGGGTATCAGGGGATATCCCTCAGCCCGGGCCAAAGTGCAACGGATGACGACCGGACTCGGTGCAGTTAAAATGTGTTTACGACATTTCGAGAGTTATCTTTTGCTGGAGCGAATAATCGAGAAGCTGGTGGGCAAAATGGCTGTACTGTTTGGAAAGGATGTTCGCAGCGAGATGGCTCGACCTGGTTCAGTCGAGGAATACATGTTCCATTTGATCCAATTAGCTAAAGAGGTTGAAGATCATGATGGGCACTGCCTTTTTCTGACAGAGCCGAGAGTCAATCGTGAACCGGTAACGGACAGTTACAACCGAGCCCTGCTTGAACTGGCCTCGCAACAGTCCATTCGCGTGATCGATCTGGTCCCACTGTTCGATCGGGAAATGGAACGCCTCATAACCGCAGGTGATCAAGCGAAGCCGCCCAACAGCCTCTTCTGGGATGATGTGCACCCAACGCCTTTGGGGAATAGAATCATTGCCCGGACGATTGCGTCCTATCTGAAAGCTCCTGAAACTTTTTTGGCAGACAGCACAGGAAACTGAAGAGGACCTGCTGTAGCTTACACGGTGCGGAAGTGATCGTAACCGGTCAGATTGTAATCGAAAACCCGACCGTCAAGAGTATATTCGATGGGGCCAGGTTTATCGGTAATGGAGCCGATGACAGTCAGATTGGTACCGATCTTGTCAGCAACAGCAGACAACTCAGCTTGTCGTTCAGCCGGGATAGTGAATAACAATTCGTAGTCCTCACCGCCCGTGGTCATGGCTTTGATTGGGTCAATACTCAATATCCGGGCCATTTCACGAGCTTTCGGGTGCATGGGTAAGCGTTCGAGTTCGATCCGGGCACTGACCTTGCTTTCGCAGCAGATATGTTCGAGGTCCGTAGCCAGACCGTCCGAGAGATCGATACAGGCCCGGGCCAGCCCGGTTGTGCAGAGCAGGTGTCCCAGTGCCACCCGCGATTGAGGCAGAGCGTGACGTTTGCAACAGTAATCGATCATATCGGCAAGACTATCCTGGCCATTCGAGCAGACATCACTTTTTTTCAGACCGGACAGGAGCCAGTTCAAGCCGAGATGCGAATCGCCGAGCGATCCGGATACACAGACCAGATCGCCGGCCTGGGCGTTCGAACGAAGCAGGGCCTTGCCTTTTTCGACCCGGCCGATCAAAGTCAGGTTAAGATACATCAATCCAGGTGAGTTACTGGTATCACCACCGACCAGGACAATTGAGTGAGCGCGTGCCGTTTCGAACAGTCCCCGGTAGAGGGTCTCGAGATCGAGAATTTCAGTATCGGCGTGGACAGCGAGTGAGATTGTGGCGTACAGTGGCTGACCACCCATGGCAGCAATGTCGGATACGTTTACTTCGATGGCTTTAGCCCCAAGTTCCCACATGGACACGGTTTCTGAGGTAAAATGTATTTTTTCGATCAGCAGGTCAGTCGTTACCAAACCGTCAAACTGATTATTGAGGGGAAACACGGCACAATCATCGCCTATCCCAATCAAGCCAGCCGGTAATTCAGCATCTGCCCACTGCTCCCTGATTTTGCGAATAAACTCAATTTCCCCGATATTAGCCAGAAACATAGCGATCTCCGAAACACAAGCCGACAGACCGACCTGGGATTCAGGTGGTTGGAACGTTATCAGACGGTTTAAACTTTAAGGCATGGGCTACCGAGATGATGATGCCACCAAAAAGAATAGTCCCGGCGGTGAACAGGACCAATAAACCATATCCGGGCAGACCATTGAACTTGACTGAAATATTCTTCGAAGCCAGAATGTTCTGGGTACGACCTTTGACACTGTCGGCATTTTGGATTGCCCGTAATTGAACCAGACCGGCTGATTGCGGTGTGAAACGCCAGACGCCGGGACGAACACGGTCGGTAATTTCGCGAGTCGTGTTCGTGGCTGAATTAGGACGGTATTCTGCCAGCAGGCTCACCATATTGTAGTCGATGTTCTCCGTAGATTTCAATTGAACGAGTACCGTCTGGTCAACGACCGGATAGTCCTGATCACAGATGAGTTCCGCCGACATGACCGCAGGTCCGACCAGAAGCATTATCATAAAGAACAGAGCATTCGGTATAAACCTTTTCAGGTGCATCCGTAACCTCATTTCACAGACTGGTTTCGATCTGATTATCTCGATGCCTCGGACGCCGGCAATGACTGATTGTGATGGGTATCAGTATACAGATTACCAGCCAGATCAGAAAAACAATCAGATAGAGTTTCGGGCACAGGGTGTTGTTCATGGTCGAACCATAGAGTTTCAATTGGTATTCCTCCAATACCGAAGCAGCGAGAATAGAGAGAATAATTATGGGAATAACGTATCGGACCAGGATATTGAACCAACGGCCCAGTTTGAACCAGGAAGTCTTGTTGATAAAAGCGCGGAGCGTATCCAGATCAAACAGCCATCCCAGGAAGATACACTCGAGTAAACCGGCGATAAGTAAACCATAGCCAAACGCCCAATGATCGAATAAATCGAGCAGACTCAAGCCCAAGGTCCCATTCGAGTCAAGGCCCGGATCTACCACCTGAGGCAAAGCAAAGGCGATACTGCCCCATACTCCCAAAAAACCGACGAGCAGTGTTGTTCGAAAGCGCGACCAATTGAATTTGTCGATCAGGCTCGAGATAATTGCTTCGACCAGGGACACTGAGCTGGTCAAACCGGCAAAAAGAAGTAACAGAAAAAAAATGCAGCCAAAGATCATCACTCCAAAAGGGAAGTGGGCGATCCCCTCGGGTACGACAAAGAACATCATTGACAAGGTGCTGGCCTTGGGTATGATGCTGAAGGTGAACAGCAGGCTGAAGAAAGCCAGGCCAGCGATAAATTCGAAGCCACAATTCATGAAACTGACCGTACTGGCATTATTGATGTCGTCAGCGTCGTCAGGCAGATAACTGGCATAAGTGGTCATGATCCCGAAGCCCAGACTCAAGGTAAAGAACATTTGAGAAAATGCTCCTTTCCAGACTTCGGCGTCACGCATGATCGAAAAATCAGGCGTGAACAGCAGGAAGATGCCCTGAATTCCGTTTTCCAGCGTCAATCCCCGGACAATCAGAACGATCATCATCAGCCACATGAGTGGCACGAACAATTTAACTGCTTTTTCGATCGAGCGTGTCCCCTTTAAGACGATGATCAGATTGAAAATCCAAACGATGATCACCCAGAAAACAGTATCAATCCGGCTGATCATGTTGAAGAAAAAGACCATTGCATTTGAAAGGGCGCCAGCGGGCAGATTGAAAGCTTCGAGCTGAGCAGGCTTCCATAATGGCCCTAATGAGCCAATCAAGCAGCCGAACACCCATCCCAAAATGGTAATATAGTAAATCGTGATAATTGTTGCGTTGAAAATACCAAACCAGCCGGCAATTTCTGCCCTGGTCCCACCAACCTGAGCCATCGCTTCGGGAAAAGCCCGTCTGGTGTAACGACCAAGACCGAATTCCAAGACCATGATCGGCATGCCCACTACAAAGAGAGCGATGAGGTAGGGCACATAAAAGGCCCCGCCTCCATACTTGTAGGCGTTAGCAGAGAAAAAAACGATGTTGCCTAAACCGATCGCCGAACCGGATGCAGCCAATATGAATCCCAGTCGGCTACCCCAGCTCCCTCTCTCTCCATTCATCCTAGACTCCTTGGATAGACAGTATTCTTACATTTCTCTTTTCTAACAGATTATAATGCAAATTACTATATAAATATTCAGGTGACCTGTCCAACTGGTCATGTTCCAAATCGGAAAACATCTGAATCTGGTTGTAAGCCATGAAATTGACTTTTAAAAGATTTTGTCTATCATCTCCATAGGTATTAATGATTAGTAAATGGTATGTCTTCAACCTGAAAAAGGAAATGGTCTGATTGGTTACAAAACACTGCGGATAATCAATCAGGTAATTATGATCGACATCACACTGATTTCTCAACTATCCGTTTATGTATTCTGTGGATTATGCTGTTTCGGCTGGGGGGGAACACTATTCTGGATTTACCGATCCGATCAATGGCGTACTCCATTTTTTACTACAAGTATTGGCCTGGCGATAATCTGTTTTCTTGGTGGAATTCTCAATTCGTTAAGAATTGCATCCCTCATGAATCTTTGGCTGATCTTAATTCTCGGCATTTGTCTCATGCTTTTCCAGACACTGCTTAAACCTAGAAGACCGCAACGACAAATTTCATTTCGTGGATTTACACCTGCTGATATCTTTATGTTTTTTCTCGTTTTGATAACCATGATCGTTCTGTTGAAGGGAATCTGCATCTCTCAATATTTTAATTCTGGCGATGATCTGTTGAAATATTTTGCCAGACCGTTAAGAATGATTCAGACCGGTACATTGGGGGGTGATCCCTTTAATGCTCAAGGTATGGATTCACTGGGTGGACATGATTTCTTTAATGCTTTTGTCCTTTTATTTGGTGGGCTTGAGTTATTTAATAACTTTGATGCAATATTCTGTTTGATCCTATGTCTATTACTTCTCCGTGATGCCGCTGTTATTCTCGGGTGTCCAGTATGGTCTGGATGCATCGCTGCTTTATTTTGTCTTTTGATTCCTCCACAACAAGTTAACATTTCTTCACTCTATTCCTCGGTCCTAATGATAATGACTTTCATGTTGGTCATGATCAGGTTAAATAGTATTCCGTTGTATCCTCGATCTATTCACTGTCTAGAAATCCTGCCCGCTGCACTTTGTTGTTCAGCAGCCCTATCCTTTAAAAATACATTAATATTTTTTCTTTTTCTATACACATTGGGATTATTTATCTATTATTTCATTAAGCGACAGTATTGGCTGGTAAGTTTCTATATAATAATAGTGATTCTGTGCATGATACCATGGCTTTGGGTGAATAAACAAATCTTTGTTGCAGGGGGAAGGTCAGCTGAAATAAGTTCGATTATGTATGGTGGTTCATTGATGAGAGCAGCAAAAAATTTTTTACATCTTTTCTCGAATGAATTTCTCTTTTATGGAGGTCATGCCCTGATTTATAGCTATTTGACTCTGATGTCATTGATACTCTTAGTATTAAAGTATTTTCGGCAATTATTGACTCCAAAAGTATTTCCTTTAAGTTTAGGTTCAATGATACTGATAGGACTGTATTTTGTATACCCGTTTGTGATGCCCTTTGATTTGGGGATACGTTATATGATTCCGATATTTATTCCGGTCGTTTCACTTGTTTTGATACTTGTCATGAGTCATTTAACTTGGAAAAGAAGAATCGATCGAATAATCATTGTTTTAATCGTGTTCAGCCTTTTTTTCACTAGTTATTTTTTTCTTCCAGAATTCTCACAGCGTTTGGATGGAGTAGTGGAAAACAAGACGATACTGTCATTTCCTTATAAATATTGGCGGTCGGATAGGAAATTATTGCTTCAAGTATTACCGAGTCGATGTCATGATGTTATCAATCTTCAGGAAAAGGTACCTCCGGGGAGAACAATTCTCTATTGGGCTTCTGATCCCTATGCACTTGATTTTCGGCGGAATAGGATTTTTATGATTGGAGGTGGTACCGGATTAACAGCAAGATGGCTCGGTTTGGAACTAACAATGCAGACAGAGCAGCTAAAACAGTGGTTAAAGCGTTATGAAATCGAATATATCATCTGGGAAAATCGAAGTAGGTTCATTGAAAAATATTGGGGATATAAAGAATTAAGTCAATCACCCTACATCGTTCGTAAGAGGATCGGGCAGTATGCTTGTTTCTTGCTTGACCATCTTCACGAAATTTCAGGTCAATCCAAAATCATTTATCATGATGGACAAAGTGTTATCGTGGAATTACAGTAATACTCTCGATTCAAACCAGTTCCTGTAACAGTTATTCAACAGGCTTCTGCTTTTGTGGAGCTTGATCCCTGTTCAGGGATAAGGTACTTCCTCCTGATTTCAATCTGGTTCGGACTTCTTCGATCAGTTTGCGGTTGGCAGCTAATAAATCAGCCAGTAACGCCACCAATAATGTTTGAAAGCCCATAGTCATGAGAATTGAAGCCAGTATCAATGACTGGACATTGCCTTTTCCTTCACCGAGCATGAGTTTCAACAGGAATCGGAGGCCGATCAGAAAACCTGTGCTGAACAGGGCGGCACCAATCAGACCGAAGAAACGAAATGGACGATAAATCATGAAGATTCGTAAAATAGTGATGATACCATTTTTAATATAGAGGGGCATGCTTTTAATAAGCCGAGACGAACGAAGGTTTTCATTAACTCGGACAGGGACCGAAGTAATAGCCATATTTTTCTGTCCGGCTTGGATAATAGTTTCCAAAGTATAGGTATAATCATTAAACACCATGAGGTTTTTAGCGGCATAGCGGCTCATTGCCCGAAAACCGCAGGGAGCATCCGGGATATTTGTTTTACTGGCAACACGAACTGCCCAACTGCCAATTTTTTGCATATATTTCTTGATTGGTGAAAAATGCTTGATTGAGCTTATGGGACGGGCGCCAACGACAATGTCAGCCCGCTGTTCAAGAATTGGTGCGATCAGGCTTGGAATATCATTGGCATTATATTGATTATCAGCATCGGTATTGACAATAATATCAGCGCCCAAATGCAAACAAGCATCCAAGCCAGTCATAAAACTATGAGCCAGTCCTTGGTTTTGGGTGTGGCGGATTATGTGATCGACACCGTATTCCTGGGCGATCTCAACAGTTCTGTCAGTACTGCCATCATCGATAATGAGCCATTCGACCGTATCGAGGCCAGGTAATGAGTGTGGCAAGTTAGTCAACGTAATCGGTAGAGTTTCAGCCTCATTATAACAAGGAATCTGGATGATGAGTTTCAATTGCTGGAACCTTCTTCAATGCATGTTTGGATGAAGTCATGAACAACAGCGTTACATTCAGCCGGTTTCTCGGCCATGACCATATGGCCTGCCTGATCGATGATGTGTGCTCTACAACGTGGCATGTGCCCGGCCAGATAATGAGTATATTTCGGTGGGGTCATAGTGTCCCTGGAGCCGACGATAGCCAAGGTCGATTGTTGAATTTTATCGAGATCAGGCATCAGATCAAAATTGTCACAGGCCTGGAAATCGTTGAGTAAGCCCGTTTGTCCGCAGCGAAGCATATCACTTTTCATTTGCCTAAAAAAAAGATCGAGTCTGCTTTCACAGAAAAGATTATGAGCGATCAGTTCGACCGCTTTGGCCAGATCGGTTCTGATGAGATCGATAATAGCCGAGGCAACCCTGAGGCGTGCGCCGCCTCCGATCAGGACCATACCGGCAAAAGCGGGCGAGATCAGAGCGTATTGCAACAGGATAGCTGTGCCCATCGAATGACCGATCACGATCGGTTTTGTAACCTGAACAGCGGTCAGGAATTCCGCCATTAGATCGGCATAGGCTGCAATGGTATCCAATGTTTCTCCCCCCGATTGTCCATGGCCGGGTAAGTCAAGAAACAGACAGGGAAGAAGATGGGAAAATTGATTAAACTGGAATGTCCACGTATGTTGCGATGAGCCAGCCCCATGAAGAAAAACCGCACTCATTTGGGCCGGTTCGCCTTCACAGCGGTGAAAAATCGACCTGCGACCTAACCTGAGTGTTCGATCCTCAGGATTCGTTCGTATCATCCTCTTCATCATGATTATCGGCCCCAGAGCCAGAATCAACCTTGGGTCCATTCTTGGGTATCAGTGCACTATGTTGAATTTCATTCTTTTTGAGTTCAATCAAGCCCTTCTCGGGAATATCTACCAATAATGACTCCTGAATGATATTGATTCGGGCAACTTTTCCCTCACCGTGTTTAGTCATTATTTTCTTCCCGACCTTAGGGAATTGTTTCTTGATTTCACGATAGGTTTCGAATTCATACATCAAACAACACATCAACCGGCCACACAGTCCTGAAATTTTAGACGGGATCAGGGTCAAGTTCTGTTCCTTGGCCATTCGGATCGAAACAGGTTCGAAATCACGGAGAAACGTGCAACAGCAAAGCGACAAACCGCAGCAACCATAGCCCCCAATCATTTTCGCTTCGTCGCGAACGCCGATTTGACGCATCTCGATGCGAGTTTTAAATTCATAGGCCAGGTCTTTGACTAATTCCCGGAAATCAACGCGACCGTCAGCAGTGAAGTAAAACACGGATTTGGTCCGATCGAAATAGAATTTGACTTTGACCAGTTTCATGGGTAAATGTCGTTCTTTAATTTTCTGAATACAGAGGTTGTATGCCTGTTCTTCAAGTTCGAGATTTTTCATATGCTGCTGTATGTCTTCTTCCGTAGCTTTTCGATGAATGGGCTGAATAGAATGAAGATATCTCAGAATCAGATCGGGGATACGGGTGGAATGGACCCTCCCCATGCCTATTCCATTCTCAGTCAGGACCAGACAATAATCGCCTGTCTTCAGGCTGGTACTTCCAGCATTGAAATAGGATAATCGGAGAACATCAGGAAAACTGACACTGATAATTCTATCGTGAGAATAGGATTGAAGATTATTCTCACACCCACATGTATTTTCCAATTGCACCTGACACCTCAGCCCGTAAAGTCGTAAGTACTCAATGACAGCGAATCAACGCGGCAGCCACAATAACCGCAATGCCCAGGATGACAGATGCGACAACGATCCCTATGGCCACATTCTTACCCTCTTCAAGTTCTTTACTCGTGTCAAATGGCGTAATCATATCGTACAACTTGAATGCGATACCCATGATAACGACACCAACGGCAGAATAGAACAAAACAGATAGAAAATTCATCATCTCGTCCCCCTGTTCGATAAACAAACCTGCATAATTTCTCTTGTCTTTAACACATTGCGGTCAAAATGTAAATAATGACCGATCATGAGCTATGTGCGATGTCTCGGTTTTGATTTTCTGGATGATGGCACATAGAAGGCCCCAGGAGTTTCGAGCGAAGCAAAACAGGGTTTTAGGGGTATATTCACCAATACACCCCCTCAGAAGCCCATATTTGCCTTTTTCAGGGCACACTTCTCCCTTCGACCCATTTTA
>JAFGSJ010000141.1 GCA_016934675.1 bacterium
CTCTCTTTTTTCCCTCGGATCAGGTCCAGTACATTGCAGGCAAAAGGACATTATCTGAAAAGTCTCATTTTCAGGAGGCATGACCATGGAACTCGGGCAGGGATTCTGTTCAAAATAACCAACTCCTATGCCCCTTGTATCTTGCATCACGCAACAGATTGTATTAAAAAAGAACTGACTTGACATTGTTTATCAGATCTGGTAGTTTCATTTCCGTGACTAGGTTTTTTGATACTGTGTCTGTATAGAAAGGGATGGTATATGTCCGGACATTCAAAGTGGAGTAGTATCAAGCACAAAAAAGGAAAAGCAGATGCCCGTCGCGGCAAAATTTTCACAAAACTCATAAAAGAAATCACAATAGCGGCCCGATTAGGTGGAGGTGATCCCGGGGGGAATCCGCGACTCCGTCAGGCGATCATTGTAGCCAAAGAAAACAACATGCCAGCGGACAATATCAACCGGGCCATTAAAAAGGGAACCGGTGAACTGCCGGGGACCAGTTACGAGGAAGTGACGTACGAAGGTTATGGCCCGGGCGGCGTGGCAGTTTTGATCGAGGCCTTAACGGACAATAAGAACAGAACACTTGCTGAAATCAGGTATCTTTTTTCCAAATCGAGCGGCAACTTGGGTGATACCAATTGCGTCGCCTGGCTCTTCGAATTAAAGGGATTACTGATTTTTGACCTGGGTGAGCGTGACGAGGAGGAACTCCTTGAAAAATCGCTGGAACTCGAAGTTGATGATTTCAAGGTTGAGAATGGTGTCGTTGAAATTCATACTTCAACTGAGACATTCGAGGAGATCAAGGAGAAGTTCAAGGCTATGGACATTGAATTGACCTTCGCCGAGATCACAAAAATCCCGAAAACCACAGTTCAACTTGAAGGTAAAAAAGCTGAACAGATGCTGAAATTGATGGAAAAGTTTGAAGAACATGATGATGTTCAGGCGGTCTATGCCAATTTCGATATTGATGAAAAAATCATGGAACAACTCGAAGAAGAATAATACTGAGGCTAATGCAGAACGATCTTATCATCGAAAAATCGTACGGGATTTATGCTCTGGAGAAAATTCTGGGTGATACCGGTTTTTCTCAAACTTTTCTGGCTTATCGTTCGGATGATCCGGACAAGACCTTGTATACACTCCGACGGACACGGCGCAAGCTGAGTTCTGATGAACAGTATAGCCGTTACTTCCGTTTTTTAATGAAGGTTTTGTCTCTTCTTTCGCATCCGGCCATTCCGCCCATCATCGATCATGGTCAGATCAATGGTTTGTTCTTCACCGTCAGAAAGTATATTAAAGGCTATTCACTCAGCGAAATGATCGATCATGCCTTGCGCGGCAATGTCAGATTGGGCCAGGAGGTGGTCCTCGCTTTTTTCAGTCAACTGATCGATGTTCTGGATTACTCGAATAATGTCAACGTTACTGACAAGAAGAAAGGCATAACCCACAGTAATATCTCGACAACGAACTTTATCATCGATAACACCGGCCAGCTTTATGTAACAGATTTCAGACCTCCTTTCACTCGTCCGGACTTGTTACGTGAATTCAATATTATGGCTTTGGACAGAATGTCACCTCAAATGGCCCAAAACAAATCAGTCCTTGAGGATTCTGATGTCTATCAAGCGGGATTGTTACTGTATGAACTGGTATATTTCGAGCCATTCCTGAAAAATATCGATGGCGCAGAGAAGCTGAATTCGGAATTGAGAAGAAAAATCCCCATAAAAAATGACCCAAATGCCGGATTCCCACCGCATATTAACCACATGATCGCCAAACTCATCGATGTTTTCGATGTTCAGCATTTGGTCAATTTTTCAACGATGGCCGACCTGTTTCGGACAGAATGGAAATTACCCACAATCGAGCAAAGTAAACAGATCCTGAGTGATTACTACGGTCAGGTTTCGCAGGACCAGGTCCATGACATCATTGAGGATTTTAAGGAGGAGATCGAGGATACGCTTGATGCCATCAATATCGAGGACCCTCTGATCGAGGTCGAGCCTGAAAAACAACCCGTCCAAACCATTCAATCAGCAACGGATGAGAGAGAAACCGGGCCTGAGGGGCCTAAACCGACTCAAACCGCTCCTTGCCTGGATTATAAAGCATTGGGTATTCAACAATATGTTTCTTTGTTGAAGAGTATCAGGGAAACACTGAAAATAAAACCTACTAACCTGGAACTGATCAAATCTGCCTATGATACCCTGGAAAAGATGCGTATGCACTATCAGATTTCACAGCATCTGCACAGAGCGGAAAGTGCCCGAGCCAAGGGCGATACCATCGACGAGATTGTCAATTACCTGCTTGTCTTGAGTATCGAGAAGGAAAATGGCACGGCCCTGGCCATGTTACAACAATATGCCGGTCATGTAACTGAAAGTCAGGATAGTAAAACCCAAAAGGAAGAAAAAACCCTGCATTCTGCTTTAGAGTATTTCCAAAAAAAGCAATATCATGATGCAATTTCGCTGCTTGATACAATTCCACGTTCGAGTACGTTATTTCGTCAGGTCAAAGAATTAAAGGACAAGGCCATCAAAATAATCGATCAGCAGGTGGAAATGCAGTTTGCCTATCAGCAGGGCATGAAATATCTTGAGGACTCTCACTATGAGTTGGCTATCCAGGAGTTGACCAAGGTTTTAATGGGAGAGCCAGGGCACATTCAGGCCATTGAAGCTATCGAGAAGGCTCAAGCCAAACTGATCGAGCAGCAACAGGTCATCCAGCGATTATTTGATGACGCTTCTGTTGCAGCAAAAACCGGGTTTTTTCAGAAAGCAATCGATACCTGGCAGCGCATCCTTGGCCTCGATCCTGATAATCAACAAGCCCAGGATTATATCTATGAAATGCAACAAGCCGTTCAGAAACGCGATACCACCATTCAAGCTCATGCTGATAAAGCGAATGCTTTTCTTGAAGTCGAACGCTATGATAAAGCGATCGAGGAATGGGCCACAATTCTTGAACTTGATCCTGAACGAACTGAATATAGTGCGAAAATCGAGCAAACCCGGTTACTGATCGCGAAATCTGTTCAGTCAGAGGCAGTACCGGTGATCCACGAAGAATACGAATCGCCCGAAGAAGAAAAAGAAGCCGTTCGATTCGAGCAGATTGAAACAGAAGAGCCGGAAACAACCCCGGTTGATTTGAGCAGTGATGAACTGGAAACGATCGAGGAAATCGAAGAAATCGAGGATATTCAGGAAGTCGTTATAGGGTCTGATGATGGCGATTCGACTCATATATTGTCTGATTCTTTGCCTCAAATGGCGTCCGAGAAAAGCCAACTTGACCATACCCAGGGTCCTGATGTTCAGGGAGATGAGACCGCTCGTTTCCCGGGACCGGATGAGGCGATAACTTCAGTCACACCAGATCAAAGCACAATCCGTCAGTTACTCGAACAGGGCTTGCAGGAGTACGGCGACGGGCATTTTCATTCCGCAATCGAGACCTGGTCGAAAGTCCTTGAACTCGATTCGCACCATGAACAAGCTCTAGAATATATCGAACTCGCTCGCGAAGAGGTCGAACAGATAGAAGAGTCGCCGATATCTCCTGAAACCGTTCAAGAAGCAACCACAGCATTGCCGATGGGGAATACGCCCTTACCCGATGTCGACCGAAACGCCATTGAACAGGTCGAATTATCCCTTGAAGATTCAACACCTGAATTTGCACCGACAGAGTATGAGGAAGTAATTGATCAGGACACTAGCGAGACTGATGGTTATTCTTTACCACGGACTGAGAGACCTGCAACCGGGGAGGATCTGGCTATCGAGCATGATGAGGAGCTGCCCGAACTTGAACTTGATGAGCCCATTACTCTGGAAAGCGATCATATTGAAATCCTTGAGGATTATGCTGAATTACCCTCTGAGTCACGGACAGTAACCACTGATGCCGCAGATACTGTAGTCGAAGACAGTCTGGATGTGGAAGGGTACGACACCGGGGCTCAGGCAACGACCGGTCCGGACAAAATTGCATTTGTGGAAGAATTGCCGTCAACTGCTGAGATCAGGGAGACAAAATTCACTCCGGCTGTCGAGAAAACAGGCGCGTCTGTTGATGATGTCGAGGACATTTTTCAACGAGGTTTTTCTGCATTCGAGCGTGGGGATTTCGACACAGCGATCAATGAATGGAACAGGGTCCTCAGTCTTAATCCAAATCATACAAAAACGAAAATACTGTTGGTCAAAGCCCAGAAAAAGCGGATGGAAGAACAGGGACCGGTGAAAGCAGAGCCTTCAAAAGGCGTCGAGCTAAAGACTTCACCGAAGAAGTTGATGTTTGGCATAATCGGTCTGGCTTTATGTCTGATCTTGACCGGTGTCGCTTATTGGGGCTGGTCGAGTTATTCTACGTCGAGGAACAAGACGCTGGGGTCACAATATTTTACCGAGGGCAAGTACGACCAGGCTGTCCTTCATTTTCAACGTTATCTGGACAAACAACCTAATGACTTGATTGCTCTTGGAAAACTGGGTGAATCATATCTGAAAATTGAAAAATATCAGCAGGCTTTGGCTGCTTTGACCAAGATCAAGAATCCCCCTTCCGAAACCAGGACACTGCTTGCCGAAGCCTATGTTCGGTCCGGCAATAACCTCGAGGCCCAGAAACAGTATGAAGCCATTATCGAGGCTGAGCCGGGTAATATTGATGCCATTCTTGGTCTCGCAAAAATATATTATCAAAATGGTGATCCACAACAAGCCATCAAGCATTTTCAATCAGCCCGGGAACTCGGTCCGGCCAAAATCCCAGATGAGGACTTCATTATAATGGGACAGTCTTTTCTGGATGTCAGTGATTATAACGCCGCGATCGAAACCTTTCAGAAAATCAAGAATCACACTCCCAAATCCCTTACAAGTATTGGAAAGGGTTATTATATGATGGGTGAGTTCGAGGAAGCGGCTCGTTGGTTTGATAAAGTCAAGGCCCTGGATAGTCAGTCAGTCGAGAGTAGGCTTTTCCTGGGACGATGTTTCTATCGTCTGAAAATGTACCAGCAGGCTATTGATGAATATTTGGGCATTATTGAACGCTTCCCTGAAGATCTCGATGTGTATCTCGAGCTGGGCACTGCTTCCCTGAAACTTGAAAAATATGAAGAAGCTATCGCCTATTACCAGAAGGCCCTGCAATATCATCCCGATAGTGCTAAACTCCATTTCAGCCTCGGTGTCACCTATCATGCTCATAATGACCTCGAAGCGGCGCTCGAGGAATATCACAAGGCCATCGAATTGGAGGCTGATCATGCCGAAGCTATGGCCAATCTCGGCCTGATCTATTATAATCAGCAAAAATGGGACGTTGCCAAAGAGATCTGGTTGAGATCGCTGAAAATTAACCCTGATCAACCGCTGATCCAATCCTACCTCCTTCGTCTCGGCCTCAAATAAGTGCACCATTCTCAAGCACGAATATTGACGAAAGCACTCATCTAGAATATTATTGAACCAGAATGAGGAAAGGGCTTGCTTACCCTGCCCTCATGACCCGGTCCGGGAATTATCCTCGTACAGATAGACAGAGAACGGGCTGACTCGATAAGGATAAAGGCTGATGATCTGTTCCCAGTGTGGTAAAAGCTTTGCCGATGAACTCGGTTCGTGTCCCTATTGCTCGACCTTACCCAAGAAAATCGAACAGAAACTGGGCGCAGATTTCATATCCCGCTTATTTGCAGGTGATCTTCCCAGTGGGACACCTTTTGGTGACCGCTATCAGATCGAGGAACTGGTCGGTCGGGGGGGCATGGGCATCGTGTATCGATCCAAGGATAATATCCTGCACGAGACCGTCGCCATCAAACTGCTTAACCCACTGTTCAGCTCTGATAAGGAAATCGTGGTCCGGTTCAAACAGGAAATAAAACTGGCCCGAAAGATCAATCACAAGAATGTGATCCATATCTATGATATCGGTGAAGTTGATGGCATCAGATATATTTCAATGGAATATGTCCAGGGAAAGGATTTGAAAGAAGTGATCCGGGCGGAGGGCGGAGGTCTGCCCCTGAACGTCGGCATCATGATCATTCAAAAAATCGCAGAAGCCCTCCAGGTAGCCCACGATCTGGATATCATTCATCGCGATATCAAACCTCAGAACATTCTGATTCAACCAAACGGTGACGTCAAGATTCTCGATTTCGGCATTGCCCGTCTGTCCGACTCGGATGATCTCTCGAAAACAGGGTCGTTGCTCGGCTCACCCGTCTATATGTCACCAGAACAGGCCTCAGGGAAAGATACTGACCGTCGGACCGATATTTATTCGCTGGGAGTAATCATGTTTGAGATGTTTACCGGTCGCATCCCTTTCCTGGCCGATACACCGATCGCAACGGCCTTGAAACACGTGAACGAGACACCACCATTGCCCTCATCCTTGAATCCCGATATTCCGGTCTGGGTCGAAAAAGTCATCCTAAAAGCCATGGAAAAAGACCCGGCCAACAGGTTCCAGAAAGTGATCGATATTATCGATCCTGTCCACGGTCTCCACATCAGCAGAATCACCGATACGGATATCGTGGTCTGTGCCCAGTGTGGCAAACATAATCCAGCCTCGAATTCCTCCTGCTCCAATTGCCAGTCCTTTTTGATCAAGGAAGCACCGTCAGAGCAGAGTTTACCTGTTCAAACATTGCCTGTTCTGGAGGTCCAGGCTGAAGAACGAAGATTGATGCGCTTGGCTACCGCCGCTTTTGAACGGCACGACTTGCAACAGGCCAAAGATCATCTCGAACACCTGCTGTCCATTACTCCGGAAAATGTTAAAGCACAGCGTATGCTCGAAGTCATAGACTCCAAAATCAGGCTCGAAAAGAAAATCAATCTTTACCATCAGAATGCCCTGATTTCGTTTCAGGACAAAAAATATGATGATGCTCTGGCCCTTTGGGAGAAAATTATCCAACTTGATCCGGACCGGACCGAATGGAACGATTTTCTGGTCAAAGCCCGTGATGCCCAGGGTATGTATAATCGGATTAAAGGCTTTATCAGTAAAGGCTTGCAGGCATACAACCAGAATGATTATCAAGAAGCGATCTCATACTGGGAGAAAGTGATCGAAATTGACCCTCGTAACCCGGAAGCCGTTTTCTATATCTCGAAAACACAAGTGCTCCTCGACTCTGAAAACAGATATCTGAATCTGCAGAACCAGGCAGAAATTTTTATCAAACACCATGAATATTCCAAGGCCATCGAATGTTATGAACAACTCTTGAAGCTGGATCCGGAGAATATTGCCCTGCAAATCAAGCTCGATGAATTACGAGAGACCGAGACTATTAATAATCTTTTGGCCGAGGGCCTTGCTCTTTACAATCATCACGAATATGAGCAGGCCATAACCTGTTGGCGGAAAATTTCCGATCTTGATCAGGATAATAAGGACGCCCATAATTATATCATCCAAGCCGAAGCCAGGATCAATGAATTAATCAAAGTGAAAGAAATTTTTCGGATTGGCTTGGTCCATTTTAAAGACAAACAATGGAAAAATGCCATCGCTCAATTCGAGGATGTCCGCAAATTCGAGGGACCGTATCAGAAAGATGCTCTGGCTTTTATCCTCAAATCCCAACAACAACTGGAAAAAGAAAGCAGGATAGAAAAACTGCTCAAGGAAGGCCTCTTGATCTATCAACAGGAACATCACGACCCTTCCCGAAAAATCTGGGGCGCTTCGGCTGCGATAAAAGAATGGGAAAAAGTCCTTGAAATCGAGCCGGACCATGCTGAGGCCCTGGATTATATCGCTAAGGCGAAACTGATCATCCAGAGATCAAAGATGTTGGCTGAATCAAAGAAAACCGAGGGAGTTGTGCCCACGATTATCTCGACCCAGGCAGCCGAGTCGTTACTCAAAGCCGGGCAAAAAGCTAAACTCAAAAAACAACGGAAAAAAATCGCTGTCATACGGGACATCCAGGAATACGTCGTTGGGGCCATTATCGGAGGTGCTATCGGTGATGCTCTGGGTTTGGGAAACTCCTGGGTCGTCCGTCGGAGTGATGATATCGAAGACATCACTCATTATGTTGCCAATACGATCGGACACTTCCGAAATATACAACCAGGGCAGATCAGCGGGGATTTGGAACTGGTCCTCAAGACCATGTTGCTCCTGTTTCAGGGTGATACTCTCAAGGCGAGCAATGTATTGCATACCATGATCAAACAAAAGAAAAAAATAGCCTCCCCCCTGGAAAAGAGTACCGATACGCTGTTGAATAATCTGAGGAAGGGCGTCGCCTGGAAAGATGCCGTCCTGGTCGAGGAAGATGATTTTTCACCTCTCTATCGGTCGGCACTCATGGCCACTTTGACTTTCCATGACCAGGAAAAAATGGTCAGGAACATCAAAACACTGGTCATGATGACCCATCGAAACAAAAAGGTCCTGGCTTGCAGCATGGCTGTCGCCTTTGCCTTGGCCTCCATCCTGGAATACCGGAACACGACCCTGAAAGGTGCGAGCGCCATGATCGGCGGCGATACTGTGCCCATACCCCTGTGGGATAATACCTCTTTTATCAAATCAATCAGCGAACATGTCGAGGATTATGACCTGGAAACCGCTGACCAAATCCGAGAACTCCTGATCTATTCCTCCATGCCTTCTGAACGCTTTTTTGATACAGTCGGCATCAGCGATAAGGCCCAGGAAACTCTGCTCGCCTCCCTGTTCTGTTTTCTCAAACATCACGATAATTTCAGCGAAGCTGTAATATTGGCTGTGAATTCACGCGGCTCGAGTAAACATGTCACCGGTAATCGACACGGTATTGCCGGCTTGACCGGTTTCATGACTGGAGCATATAATGGCTTTGTCCAGATACCCTTTGCCTGGATCAACGATTTACTCGACCACAATCAAGTGTTCGAAACAGCTACTTCTCTCTTTACAACCTGTATAGCCGCACGCTGATGGACGAAACACGCTTCATACAAGAAAATGCCGATTCTCTCCATAAACTCGAACTACTGGTCTTCTTCTATGATAATCCCTCGACCATGGATACGGCTGAGAGTCTGGCGATCTGGTCCGGCATTCCACTTGTCGATATCACTCCTATTCTCGCACAATGGTCCCACAGTGGCATACTCAAACAAGAGGGCGCTATTTTCTACCTGATGACCGAATCCGATCTATTCCCGATTCTCGAGAAAGTCGTGCTTTCCTATAAGTCAACCCGTCGCTTGTTTCGGGTCGAGCTTGATAAGATCACCCAACAGCAGCGGGAGGAGCAGCGCAGACACGAAGCAGCCCTGACTCTCGAAACCGGCAAAACCGACACGTTGCTGGAGAGCATCTCCGATGCAGTCATTTTGATCGATAAGGACAGGTCCATTACCCGCTTCAACCGGGTCTTCCCGAGTTTTTTCCCATCGTTCAACCCGAGTCAGCTACCCTGCTCTTTTGATTTTTTCAAATCAGATCAGGAATTATATCAGGTATTCACAACTCTGTTCGCAAAGGGTGAAGGGAGCCATAAAAAGACCCTGGGGGAACGTTGCTATGAGATTGTCATTACCAGCATCAAAGATGAGTATGGTTCAGCCCTCCTCGATGAAACCGGTCAATCAGTCGGCTTCGTCTGGGTATTCCATGATATCTCCATGCAGATGCAACTGGATAGAATGAAGGAGGAATTAAGCCGCATGATCACGCATGATCTCCGTAGTCCCATGGCTGGTATTCTCACTGCATTCGAATTGCTCCTGAAGAATGCCCAGGAGAGTCTGTCCGAGAATCTCTATAAATCCTGTCAATTGGGTAAAAAGACCTCACAATTTCTGCTTGATATGGTCAATGATCTGCTTGATGTTCAGACCATCGAAGATGGGACACTGCCCATCGCCACAGGGCCGACCACGATTCAAGACCTGGTCAGTGAAAGTCTGGACCAGGTCTCGAGCCTGGCCCAGGACCGACTGATCGAGCTTTCATCCGATCTTCCCCACAAAAACTGTCGGCTCATGGCCGATCACTCGAAATTGGTCCGCGTTTTCGTCAACCTGTTGACCAATGCTCTCAAGTTTACTCCCAAGAAAGGTTCGGTCAGTATCGAGCATGTTCTACTCGAATCGGGTGATCGGGCTTTTGCCGAAAAAGCCGATCCAGAATCATCCCGAATCATCATTCGAGTCCAGGATAATGGTGCCGGTATTCCGCCCGAGGACCTGCCCTTTGTCTTCGACAAATACTATCGGGCTCAGCAATCTAAAAAATCCTACATCGCCGGCACCGGCCTGGGGCTCTATTTCTGTAAACTCATCCTCAAAGCCCACCACGGTGATATCTGGGTAGAAAACAGGCAACCTCAGGGCTCCACGTTTTCAGTGCTCCTACCCCTGACCGGCCCCTGATACGCTCTCCCCGGTGTTCAAAGTGTTCGATCTGTGCTATGCTTTCCTATTACCGGCTTGTGAGAGAGTCATCATATTGTTACAGGAGTTCATATGAAAAAAATAACCATCCGAGAAGCTACTGAACAGGATTTTGATGCTTTGGGCCGACTCTATTATGATTTTCATCAGTTCCATGTACCCACTTATGTAAAACTGTAAGTGTTGAAGAAGTCATGTCGATTGGTATAAAGGGAGAATAATACCCAGGTTATCAGGATCATGAGAAGACTAGAATCGTAAACCAGGCGACAGCTCCCTCATGAGGTTGGGTATAAGAAGCACAGACAAGCATGGAGAAGGGGCTCATGCGAAATCCGGATAGAAGATTTTATACATTTCCTCTCAGGGCCGGGCTGAGTGGCATGTTCCTGGGATTCTGTCTGACGGCTTTGATCATGCTCTTCAGTAACGACACCATTACACTGCTCGGATTGATGCATGTGCTGGTAACGCTGGGGTTGGGTATTGCATGTGTCATGTGTGTGGCAGCTTTGGGAGCAGGTTTTTTCTGGCGTTTACTGTGGGAATGGCCGAAGGGGATCTGGATTTTTCCCTTGATTGTAGCGACTGTTCTGGGTATTTACGGCTGGAATATGTATCTGTTCGGGCAAATGCTGCGGATGCAGCAACAACTCATTTTAGCGGTGGAGTTGGGTCTGTTATTCATTCTGTTTGTTCTGGTGTTGCGGGCTATAGTTCTGGGTTGGACAGTATCTGCGAAAAAGCATATCTGTGTTTTTGCCAGTGTTCTGGTGTTATTGTTCCTGATCATAAACAGTCTCAACAATCCATTAGCGCAGCCATCACCGGGCAAGTCGGTCGCGGATATGGCTCCCCTGAAATTGGAATATCCGCATCCGATCTACGTTCTGGGTATAGACGGGGCGGATTGGCAGGTAGTGCTGCCTTTGATCAAGATGGGTAAGCTTCCGAGTTTATCATGTTTGTTTCGGAATAGTGCCGTGGATTATCTGAGCACCTTTGACCCGACCTCGTCACCCCTGATCTGGACGACCATGGCCACGGGTAAAGGCCCATTCGAGCACGGCATCCGCGATTTCGGCATACATGTCCTCAAACCTTTAGACAGTTGGATATCGGTCCTTCCAAAAGGTGCCGGTTTACGTAAAATCGCTGCATTTTTTCAGAAACTCGGTATCTGGGAGTTTTATCCGGCATCATCAGCCCAGATTCAATGCAAAACGATTTGGCAGATAGCGAACGATCGTGGTGTTCCGGTCTCGGTCAGCAATTGGCCTGTCTCAGTTCCGGTCAACCCCGTCCGGGGATTCATGACCGCTGAGACCGATTACTATCTGTTTCATGGCCTTCAACCGACTGAGGCGGTTTTCCCTCGTTCTTTCGGTGAGGACATCCTGTCAGGTTCTGAATCGCCGATTTTAGCACAAAGGGGCCCTGCACCTGACGATGTCCTGTCATCATCATTGGCCCTGGTCTCGGACTCGGGGTATCGTATGACCCAGGCCTGGCATATCTTTCAGTATGGTTGTGCCAAATGGCCGGTCCCGCTCAACTTATATTACACGCATACTCTTGATCTGACTCAGCATTTATTCTGGCAGTACGGGCTGCGGGAAAATGGTAATACTCAAGGTTCAGGGTCCACCTTCGAATCTGCTTATCGGGTCATCGAGGAGCAGATCATGGCGATTGACGCGCAGATTGCCGGTTTGTTCGAGTTTCTGACCGATCAGCCTTACATTCTGATTGTCTCGGATCACGGTTTTAGGACAATATACCTGCATGAACGACTGTTAAACCCTCAATCCGAGAGGGTCCAAGGTGTTCATGATTACGCGCCGCCGGGCCTGTTGTTACTCGATGGACCCGGTATTCATTCATGTTATCTCGGGCAACGCTGTTCGGTTTATGATATCGCACCAACCCTGCTCGATCTGCTCGATCTGCCGCAGGCCATGGATATGACCGGGCATACTATTGTGCCATTGGCAGACAGCTCAGAGACCAGACGCGAGGAGCGACCGCTCATCCCCACCTATGAAACGGATGTCATCATATCCGCACGATCGGAACGTCAAGCCTGTGACGATGCTGTCGAGCAGCGACTCAAATCACTGGGTTACATCGAATAGGGCCCGCCCAGGCCTGGTCATGTTTCGAGACCGAGAGCAGCACATAACTCCTTTTTCCAGTTGGCTCGAGCTCGTAGTTTCATCATATTGCCGTACATGCCGCCGATGACCCGGTCCAAAAAGACCATATCGGGCGGGATAGTGAATTTTACCTCATTGGGCAGGTATTGAGAAATAATATCGAAGAGCTCGACATGCAGGGTTGCTTCGCCAAAATCGTAGGGCTGGTCCACGAGATATGGCCGCAGGATGGTCTGGGTGAATTGCTTGATCAGTTTTTCATCGATTGCAGTTTCGGGCGTCCAGGAAAAACCGATTTTTTTGAGATCGTTCATGAGTTCTTGATAATCAGCCCGCACTGCGTGAATCACCAGTTGCTTGTAGTTGTCCATGAAAGTCTGACTGAAATGTTTGACGCATCCGAAATCATAAAGGATCAACCGTCCGTCCTGGCGGAAGTTAAAATTGGCCAGGTTCGGGTCAGCATGGAGCAGGCGAAAGTCGAACAGTTGTCTGAGTAGGCAACGGAAGAGGGTCAGGGCCAGTTCATTCCTAGTTGTCTCGGGAAATGACGGTGCAATCAGGTCTCTCCAACTCAGACCGCTGATATATTCGAGAGTCAGAACCTGACGCGTGCAATACTCGGGGATCGGTTCAGGAATGAGTATTTTCGGATCATCCTGAAAGCGAGCTCGAAAATCGAGGATGTTCTGCAGTTCATGGTCGTAATTGAGTTCTTCTTCGAGGCGTTCCCTGATTTCCGACCAGATGATCAGGACATCCATATTCAATTTATAACGAGCGATCGAGCGAAATAACATGCGCAGGTTTTTCATATCGCTGTCGACCATGGCCGCCACGCCCGGATATTGGACCTTGATCGCGACCTCAGTCCCTTCAGGCAGGACCGCTCTATGGACTTGACCGATGGAGGCGGAGGCAAAGGCTGTCTGATCAAAAGATTTAAAGAGTTTGTTTATGGGAGCGCCCAATTCATGTTCGATTTGATTCTGTATCAACTCGAAGGGTATTGAGGGTGAGTCCTGCTGGAGGGTACTCAATTCAGCGGTAAATTCCTCGGGAAAAAGTCCAGCTTGCAGACTCATCATCTGGCCGACCTTCATGACCGCCCCCTTGAGGTTCCCGAATGTTCGGGCAATGCGTTTTGCATTGCGGATATTGGTCTGTTGCAGGTCTTCGGCGGCTTTATCCGGTGAAACTATCGTTGACTTCAAACGATGTCCCAGATAACTTGCTCCCACCAGACCACTCAGTGAGCCCAAAGACATGAAACGCTTCAATCGCCCGGTCTGAAAGGTGTCGTGCACCATTATTCTCCATTTGACAGTTATGTTCTCACAGATTATACAAGGATGGTAACACCAGATATTATCAGCATTAGATTATGGAACACGGATTGAAGAAAAACAAATAGAAACCGGTCCGGGTAGCGAGCGGGGGAGGCTCTGATTGAAAGTCCTGCGTACTATTCTGTTTCTGTTGATGAGTGTGGCGATCCTGTTTGTTTTTGTGAAACACTTTCACGGCATTCCGACCATAGACTGGGCAGACAATCCTGATCAGAAAGAGAAGGTGGCCCGGGAGATTCAACTCTACCAGCTCGGATTGGTTTTTCCTGCCGTTGTTTTGGCATTGCTGGGGCTCAGTGGCTTCTCGAAGCTTATGACGGGGATGAAAAAACTCAATCAGGTCATTCTGATCATGCCTCGTTGGTTATTCTGTTTGGTCCTTTTTGGAGGTGCCTGCGCCGGCTCGGCTTTCTTGAATGCTCACTACCTTCACCGCTCCCCGCAGATTATCGACAGTCATAATTATTATTTTCAAGCCCGGATTTTTAAGGAGGGCCGCATCTGGGTGCCGAGTGAACCCACTATGGAAAAATTCTTCAATTTCATGGCAATCATGGATACAGATGGACGAAGATATGGTTCGAGCTTCCCCGGTCATCCCTTTTTCCTAGCCATCGGTGAATTCCTGGGTGTGGCCTGGCTGGTCAATCCAGGTCAGGGGGGCCTGATCGTGGTCCTGATCTATATGCTGGGAACCGTGCTCTTTTCTGAAGGGACCGGTCGGTTGGCTGGGATTTTGGCCCTGTGTTCACCCTTTCGGTTGTTTCAATGCTCGCTATTCATGGCCCATCCGACAGCGACGTTATGGATACTTGTTGCCCTGGTGGTCCTTTTCCACTATTTCAGAGAGAACAGAGCATCACGGGCCTTGTTTCTTGGTTTCAGTATAGCCATCTTATATCTGACCCGACCCCAGAGCGCTGCACCGGTCCTGCTTCCGTTCGGATTCTATTACCTCTGGTTCCTGCTGCGGGGTCGAGTGTCTTCTCGACATGTTGTCCTGATAATCGTTCCCCTGGTCCTGGCCATTACCGGCTCTTTCTTTTATAACAAACAGCTCACCGGTGATTATTTCGTCTCGCCGCGTGATATTGCTTCACCGAGTTTAAAACTCGGATTTGGTGCCGATGTGGGACGTCCACTCCCCGGCGGTGGTTTTACGGGGCACTCGCTGGCAAGTGGACTGCGTAATACTCGAGGAAATCTGCAGTTACTGGTCCGGGATGCGTTGGGCTGGGGTGGTTGGACCGTCATTTTTCTGATTCTGGGCATTATTTTGACCAGAGCCAGGACCGTACCGACCCTGCTTCTGCTATCCGGTCTGGTCCTGATGGGCCTCTTCATGGCTTATCCGATCAACTCGCCTCTGTTTGGGGCCCGATACTATTTTGAATGGCTACCCCTCTATCTTTTGCTTTTGGCCCAGGGCATGTCAGGGACAGTCAAGGTAATCCAAACCAGAACCGAAGGGAGGCCCTTGATCCATGACCTTCTGGTCCCTGTTTCGAGCCTGGGCCTGGTCCTGTTTGTTATTTCGAGTGCCTTGCTATTTCTGCCGGCCCAGATTGATCGCTACTACCGCGAGATTAAGCCTAATACCATGGGGCAGGCCGTCAAACGGGCCGGAATCACTGAGGGTATTGTTTTTTATAAGGGCGATTATTTCTCACAGGCTTATGCTTTTGTGATGAACGATCCGCTTCTGCATAACAAGTTGCTGTTTGCCAATGATCGGGGCGACCGTGAGAACATACTCCTGTTTTCTCGTTTTCCCCATCGGGCCTATTATCGTTTGAATGATACCGGCAGGGGTGACATACAGGGCAAACCGATTCCCTATCATCCCGGTCAACACGCCGGATTATCCGGAACTGAGTAGATAGTATCCTCCACAGTAGGTGTCGGATAGCGTTCAGATGTGGTCAGACCTGACTGAGTTCCTGTTGCCATTTATGTCGGGAATAGATGCGATGATAGATGCCCTGCTTGGTCATGAGTTCCGCGTGTGGACCGGTTTCGACGATAGACCCGGCCTCGAGAACAAAAATACAGTTGGCTTTTTCCAGGGTCGAGGGCCGGTGGGTAATAACCAGACAGGTGGTCCCGGGCAGTATCGTGTATAGTTGTTCCCAGAGAGCATCTTCGGTATCGGCATCGAGTGCGGCGGTGACATCATCGAGCAGGAGAATTCGGGGTCGAGTGACCAAGGCCCGAGCCATAGCCAGTCGTTGTTTCTGGCCGCCGGACAGGGTCAGTCCTCGTTGGCCGATCTGGGTATCCAGACCTCGAGGCAAAGCCCGGACATCATCCAGGATTTGAGCAGTTTCGAGGGCCTGGTCAATATCTGAATCGGTAATATTGTCCCGACCGAACACGATATTATCGCGAATCGATTTCGAAAAGAGGACTGGTTCCTGAGAGACATAACCAATATGTCGGTGCAACTCGCTGATTTTTATTTCCGCCAAAGGGACGCCATCAAGAGTCACTGAGCCCGAAGTCGGATCGTACGATCTGATCAACAGGTTGAAAATCATACTTTTACCGGAACCGACCGGCCCGGCGAAGGCGGCTATATCGCCCGGTTTGACCGTAAAAGAGATCTCATTCAGGACTTTATGGACCCCGAGCGTCAGGCTCACGTGTCGGAACTCGATATTGCCATGGCAGATAGGCAGGGTTCGGGCGTCTTCTTTCTCGATGATTTCCGGATCGGATTGCTCGATATCACGGACCCGGTCCATTGAAACGGAAGCTCGGCGGTAACTAACCATCAGGTTTCCGATATCGAACATGGGGAAGATGAGTAAGCCGATATAGTAATCAAAAGCGACGAACTCACCGAGAGTCATCCGATCGGTGATGACCATCCAACCTCCCGCCAGCAGGACGATAATCAGGGCGAACTGCCAGAAATAGCCGTAGAGAGAGTGAATAATGATATGGGCACTTTCGGCCGAAACTTCAGCCGCGGCACGATCCGCAGCCGCTTCCTTGAATTTTTTGATCTGCATCTTTTCCATGGTATAAGCCTGGACGACCCGAATACCCGAGAAGCAACTCTCGATGATCTCGGAGACGCGGGAGATTTGGCTCTGCAGACTTGAAAAACGTTTGTGCAGGAGGCCCTCGGTCTTGATGAAAGTAAAGAATTGCAAGGGCAGTGGCAACAAGGTCAGGAGTGTCAGGAGCGGATTGATCAGGACCATTGCGATTAAACTGAATACGATTCTCAACGCTGAATCGAAACTGCGGAAAATACCAGAACAGGCGAACCAACTCAATTTTCGGCCTAAATCGTCAGTCATGCGGGTAACCAGATCGCCTGTCCTGAACCGGTTATAGAAAAATGGCCCCATTTTGAGTAAATGCTCGAAGATATATTGACGCAGGTCCCACTCGAGGACCATATTCATACGGGCCCGGGCCGCTGTCAACAAAGAGGATAAAACAAAGATGCCTGCTCCCAGCAGAAGCAGCAAGCCGATATCATGCTGGATTGAGCGGATAGACTCGTTGTTCTTCAGGCCGTCGATTATGGCAATGTAGAGAAAAGGAACATAAATCGACACGCCGGCATGGAAAATCGACAGGACAATGATCCGGCCGAGCCATTTCCGATATGGTCGCCAGAAACGCCAGAGCCACAATGTATTCCGTTTAATTGTTGAGTGCGTATTGAGTGTCATGATGTTGTAATTGATAGAGTTTGAAATAGAGGCCCCTTTGTTCAAGCAGGACCGGATGGGTGCCCTGTTCGACGATGCGTCCTTGATGAAGGACCAGAATGTGATCGGCGTTGAGAATCGTCTGCAGGCGATGGGCAATGATCAAGGAGGTCCGACCGTTCAGAAGCACCTGCAGGGCTGACTGGATGTTTTTCTCAGTAAGCGGATCAACAGCAGAGGTAGCCTCGTCCAGGACCAGTATTTCCGGATCACGGACCAGTGCCCGGGCAAACGAGAGCAACTGACGCTCACCTTGTGAGAAATTCCTGCCCCGTTCGGCAATGTACGTGTCAAGTTTTTTCTCCTGGTTCTCAATCAGAGGGGCGGCCTGGACGGCTTTCAGTGAATCCCACAGAAGATTATCGTCAATCATTCCCTGCTCGAGACGTAGATTTTCCCGGATATTCATGGGAAAAAGGTAAATATCCTGGAGAACAAGTCCGATCCTGGCTCGCAGTTCATCGAGTGCGATCTCGCGAATATCGGTGCCGTTGAGAAAAATACGACCACGTTGTGGATCGTAAAAGCGGAGTAACAGGTTAATGACTGTAGTCTTACCACCACCGGTCGCGCCGACCAGGGCCCAGCGTTGACCTTCAGGGATGGTGAAGGTCAGGTCCTGGACGACCCAGCGTTCCGCTTCATAGGCGAACCAAACATGATCGAAAGTGATCGAAGTCGGATGATTATTGAGTGGCACTGGTCGCTTGGGCGAATGGACCGCTGCTTCTCGGCTCAGTATGTCGAAAATACGTTCCGCCCCGGCAAAGGCACGCTGAATGACGTTTATCTGTTCACTGAGATGGAACAGGGGTTCAAAAAACCGCCGGATATAGGCCAGAAACATGATCAACGTCCCGATCGTGATCGAGCCGTCCATGGCCCACTTGGTCCCAAACCACAATACCAGCACGGTCCCAACCGTATTCATGAAAAAAATGAAATTGAAAAAGAGTATGACTAAAAGCTCGGCACGAAAATCGATCCGGAATTTTCTCTCATTCTCTGTTTCGAGCCATTGAGCGACTGGTGCCTCCCGACTGAATGCCTGGACAATGGACATACCGCCGATATATTCCTCGAGGAAACCATAAATGACTGCCATCTGTCGCCGGACCGCCAGAAACAGAGGTGCCCCCTTGAGATTATAGAGGTAAATGTTCAGAAATACGATGGGCATGATCGTAAAGAGTATGGCTGCTAATCGCCAGTCAACGGTAAACATGACCACAAACATGCCCAGCAGCATGAGCAGGTCGCCCAGCAGGGTCACAACCGTGTCGGTAAAGAGCATTCGCAGGGCTTCCGTATCGCTCTCGATCCTCGAAATCACGGTCCCGACCGAGTTGCGATCGAAATACGATAGTGAAAAACGGGTCAGTTTCTCAAACAATGACTCCCGTAACATCTGGATGATTTTTTGACCGACTTTTTCGAGTTGTATCCTTTGGAAATAGGCAAACACAAAAGAGCCGAGCAGGGTGAAGAAAAAAGCCAGTACCGTCACAGCCAGGCCACGTATGTCCTTGTTCACAAAATTGACATCGATTGCGTGTCTGATCAACAGAGGTCCGACAATGGACAGGATTGAATAGCCGGCCAGAAGAAAGGCGCATACCAGCAAGGCCCAGACATGAGGCCTGGCCAGAGGCAATAATAGCCGGGTAAGATCGAGACTGATCCCTCGGGCTTTCTGTTCGTCCTCTTCATTATAGGGTAAATGTCGATGCATCGTACTTGTCCTGGGTTTTTATCTTATGATGTATAGTCATCAATGAGAGTGAGTTCAACAGAGGGGCAGTTTGTTGTGTACTCTGATACAAAAATGAGCCGGGCTCCATTGCACTCCGGGATGACAGTCCGGTAGAAAATTTTTTCTGACTGCTGTCAAACAAGGTCCGGTTTTGTCCGGTCTATTTCTCCGACTGCAGCAATCGGAGAGTTATCGAATCGCCCTCGACCACAATCTTGCTGTCTAATAGGGGATACAATGAATCGATGAATTCATGATACAGACGTTTTCGGGTGACAACGGGATTTCTTTTATATTCGCTTAATTGGGCCAGAAAACGTTGGGCCTCCCCGGAAGCCTCATCCTGGACCTTGTTCCGATATGCTTCCGCTTCCTGCAACATGCGGGTGTACTGACCATTGGCGGCCGGGAGACGCTCGTTTTGATAGGACTCCGCTTTCGAGATCATCTTACGTTTATCAATTGTACTGTTGATGACATCGTCAAAATAATGCTGCACGATACTGGGTGGTTGGACATCCTTGAGTTCGATAAAAGTCACATTGATCCCGCATCCGATCTGGTCCAAACGTTCCTGAAGATTGGATTTGATATAAATTTCGATCTGGGCCTTGGCCGAGGTTAAAATATCATCGACGGCCAGACCGGCCAGACAATGGATTATCGTGTTGGAAGCCAGCGATTGTAACGTGATATCAATCTGGTCCACCTTAAAAAGATAATCATGCGGATTGGCTATGGTATATTGTAAAACACAGTTCAAGGTCACGATGTTGTTGTCACCAGTGATACAATTCGAGTTCAAACCGGTTAAACGGTAATACAGATCAGCATTCGTGCCCTGCTCGAAAAAATCATCGATAAAGATACGACGGACTTCCTTGACAGGGACTCGATTAATCCGATCGATGGGCCAGGGCAACCGAAAATGAATACCGGGTCTGACATCGGCATCGACCACTCGCCCAAAACGCTGCAGGACCCCGATTTCGTTCGTCGAAATCGAATAAATACCCGAAGCACAATATATCAGTAACAAGGCCCCAAGTATGTAATTCAAAAAAGAGCGGGTCTTTTTCAGGCTTGTTCTCAATTCGCTTTCAAATGGTTGTTCCATCTCTTTGTTTCTTTCTCTTCAGGAAATAAGCTATTTCCGATTGTAATCGGTCAGATATTTGAATAATTCCGAATCCGTTGAAAGGACCAGTGTACTCTTGCTTTGTAATATTTTTTCATACGTTTCCAGAGATTTTTTGAACTCGAAGAATTCCTGGTCCTGCCCATATGCCTCGCCATAAATTTTCATGGCAGCCCGGTCACCCTCGCCCTTGATGATCTCAGATTCTTTGTAAGCCCGGGCCAATATTTCAGACACTTCTCGATCAGTCTCCGCCTCGATTTTCGAGGCAGCTTCCAGTCCTTCGGCCCTGAATTTTTTCGCCTCTTTCTCCCGCTCGGCCCGCATTCGATTATAGACAGCATCCGCTACGATCGCGGGATAATTGATCCGTCGAAAACCCATTTTGACCACCTCGACCCCATATTCCTGTCGCGCTCGGGCGTTGCAGTTCGTGGTGATATTTTCCTCGATCTCGACAAGTTTGATCATGTTCTGGTCCGTGTTGATGATATTCTCCAGGGTAAAGTCACCTAAAACGCTCCCCAACTGTGAGGTCGCCATATCCGAGAGTTTCTGCCGGGCATTGTCAACAAATGTCAGGGATTGAAAAAAACGGAGCGGCTCTGAAACACGCCAGGCAATAAAACTCGTCACAATAATGGGATTCTTATCACCCAGAAGCAATTGAATAGGCAATGTTTTAAAAACATTGATTCTGCGATCAATGCGATTGGCTTTTTCCAGAAAGGCCGGCCATTTCACATGCAGGCCCGGTTCGGTGATGACCCGTTTCGGATTGCCAAAACGCGTAACAATGACATATTCGCTTTCACTGACCGTGAAGACCGAAAAATAGACCAGCCCAACCAAAAACAGGCCTAGAAGCAGACCGATTGTCATTTTTTTCATGGTTATTCATTGCCTCCCTGCCAGGTGACCGCATCCGATCCGGCTTTGCCCATCCAAATGGATGGTTTTCCCGCCTTCGGATCATAGACGACCTTACCGGTAGCGCTTAATGCGTTTTTCATGGTTTCAAGATGTAATTTTCTTTTCAATACAGACAGATGCGTCTGATAAATCTCGTTCTGCAATAAAAAACGTCGAGCATCACCCTCGGCCCGATCTACCTTCTCGACCACGTAAGCCTGGGCCTGTTCGACCGTACGCAGTGCCTGACCTCGGGATTCCGGCACATTCTTGTTCCGATAGCCATAGGCTTCATTGATCGTCCTTTCTTTTTCTTGAAGAGCAGCGATGACTTGCTCAAAGGAATCTGCGATAGAAATCGGCGGATGGATGTCCTTAAAATGAACGCTGACGACATCGAGTCCAACCTGCATCTGGTCCAACTCACTTTGAACATACACAATCAAATCATCGGCCAGATCTGCCCGATACGAAGTGACGATCTCGTAAAAACTCCGTCGAGCGAAGAGCTTGGAAATTGCTTGGTTGGTAATATCCTCCAAAATCTGGACCGGATCATCAAATTGAAAAATATAGGCATACAGGTCCTTTATCCGATAATGAACAATGACATAGGGAAACATGAAATAATTATCTCCCGAGAGGAATGCTTCCTCGGTGCCATGAGCCCGTGTCCAGAGCAGGGCGGCACTCTGTGCATCAGTTATATTGCCGACTGACTTACTGTTGATCGAGGTGACATCGACAATGATTGTTCTATCTATCGGCCAGGGCAATTTCAGATGTAGCCCCGGTCCTACCGGCTGCCGTTGGATCGCACGGCCAAAACGTAACACCAGGGCCTGTTCCTGGGCCCTGACCGTGTACAACATGGTCGATACATAGATCAGGATGACGATGATTGGAATGGACCTGTACAAATAACGCAACGATTTATGCAACCATGATCTCCGCAGTAATCCCCAACCATATCGAGATTCTACCTCGATAAACAGTGCCTTTAGTTGCCGGGGATTGAATAAAAAAGCCATGATTTGATACGACTTGATCTGAAAGAGGATTTGACCGTCACCGCGTAATCGGGCCCAGATGACATTGACCAATACCTCGAGGGCAAATGAGAGAATAAAGAGAGAGATTATCAAGGCTGCAAATCGATCAAGGTCTAGACCAAGGCCATACAGAATGAGTGAAAAACCTGCCAGAAGCGAGGCGGTCATATCAGCTTTCGCATGCAGACTGTCAGAAATAAGACCGACCGAGTGAAACCGTGCACCGACACTACCCTCGAAGCGGGAAATCAGGTAAGAGCCCAGGGCGAAGCCTATAAAAATCAAGCCTGCCAGGACCGGTTTAGCCACAATGACCCGCTCCCCCCAGATCACCGATCGAATCAACATCAGGGAAACAATGAGTAAAAAAACTCCAATCCCAAGCGAAACACTCATCTCGAGGTTCCATTTTTCCCGACCACTCCCCGTCGAGCCTTCAACCTGGTCCAATGTGTCAGGAGTCAAACCTGGTTTGCTCTCCTCCTTGATCCGCTTGCTCATCGCCCAATATACACAGACCGAAGTGGCTATGTCCGAAAAAGAATGCCACGCCTCCGCCAAAATGACCAAGCTGCCGGTGAAACTGTACAGAACAAACTTGGCTACGGTCAGAGCCGTGTTCATGAGTGTGACGATTAATGCCGCTTTCTTTCTTATATCCATTGTTCAGGGCTTGCTTTTCTGGACCATCAAACCAAAGGTAATGGTATGGTCCTTGATCGAGGCAATTGTGGTTTTCACGAAACGCTGACCGTCCCAACGGTATTGGGAAAGGGCACGTTGATCATCAGCGGCAACATATATTTCCTGAGTGCCATCACCATCGAGGTCAAACAGGACAGTCGCATGCTCGTAACCAGAGGAATCCGCGTCAATCAGCGTCTTGGTCCACTGCTCTGTCCCGGCATCGGCGTCCGGTTGTTCCAGTAACCACAGGCCCGATTTAAAGCCAGCCGCGATCATGTCGATTGTCTGGTCGCCATTGACATCGCCCAACATCAGAAAACGACATTGACGGTCCGATAATTCGGCAATAACTATGCCTTGATACGTTCCATCGCGATAACAATATTGCTTGATTTTGACCGGATCGACGATGGACTCACTATCGCCGGATTTGGTCGTTTCCGCTTCAATCGCAGCAAACAGCACGGGATGGGCCGAATTCGTCGTTAGATTACCCACCAGGATTTCTTTGACATGTCGTTCAGGGAACTCTTCCACGCTAAAACTGACATAGTGCCCGTCCCGATATTCATAACCGGTAATGCGACCCGGTTGGGGCGTTCCATCCATTTTATTCGGTGCACTCGGTGTCGTATAGAATTCATTGGTCCCATTCCCATTCACATCACCTATTTCGATCTCATGAACAAAGGTCTTTTCAGTCCGACCTAATTCTGTGGCTTGCCAGGTCGTTTGCTCCCCCTGGAGCACGGCAATGACACCTTGATCGTGTGTGGCCATGACGATTTCAGGCTTATCATCACCGGTAACATCCCCGATTTCAATATCGCGCAATCGATTGTGCTTCCCTCCAAAAACCGGGTTCCAGAGCGATGTTGCGGTCCATGTTCCGCTTTGATCACGCTGCCACAGTTTCAGAAAAGCTTCATTTGCTCCTATCGTCACCAATCGGTCCGGAAAACCCAGGCAAGAGCCAGACATGGTCTTATGAAAAACATTGCTCTGACTGTCTTCGATCACTTCAGATGTGACCTGGCCAGACCGGGTCGAGATTATTTCGAGTCGGGCCGGTCCGGGGAGCGGTTTCTGACCGCCAACCCCATCATCTTCATACACAAATTGGGCTTGACTGAGGAGAAAAATACCCTCGGGCAGCTCGGACTCTGTTTTGACTGGCTTCTGTTTCGATTGGGAAAGCTGCTTATTATTGCTCGGCTCTTTTCGCTCATCCTTTTTTGAACATGCAATAACAGCCAGCATAGAAAGGACCATTATGATAACAACACTATGCCTTGATTTCATGAATCAGACCTCCCTCTGGTGAGGATGAAGATTACTTCCGGCGAACATACGGTCACGGTTCCATAATTTAACCGAAATCCCTATCCCTGTTCTTGTTACCATAAGATACATTCATTAGTGTTCTTTCTTAATAATTTCAACCAATTGTCGTCAATTCTTCGTTGCATTGCGAAAGAAAATGGCATACCATGAGCGTTAGATCGAGTATGATGGCCCTCAGAATGGGGCGGTCCCAGATAATCTCTACAGGAAGGATATTTATGAACGACACAAAACGAACAGCTCTGGCATGGATTGAACAGCAGACGCAGGATATGATCGAATTGCAGGCGATCTTAACCTCGAAACAGGCCCTCAGCCCAGACTGCGGTGGAACTGGCGAATGGCAAAAAGGTGAAGCGCTAACGGCCTGGCTGAAAGCGAACGGTTTTCCGGAAATCGAGTCGTACCATGCGCCAGATCCACGTGCCGATCATGGTCTGAGACCGAATATCTGCGTCCGATATCCCGGCCGGAACAGGTCCAGAACTTTATGGATCATTGCCCATCTCGATGTCGTTCCGGCAGGAGATGTAAGCTTGTGGCAGTCGGACCCATGGCAAATCAGGGTCGAACATGGCAGAGTCTATGGACGAGGCACCGAAGATAATCAACAGGCTATGGTGGCCTCCGCGTTTGCCCTGAAAAGTCTAATCGTACACGGATTTGAGCCGGCTACTGATGTGGCCCTACTCTTTGTTGCCGACGAAGAAACGGGCAGCCAATACGGTTTGGATTACCTGGTTAAAAATTTTGATCTGTTTCAACCCACGGATTTGGTCCTGATTCCCGATGCAGGTAATGAAACAGGGACCATGATCCAGGTGGCTGAAAAATCGATCCTGTGGCTCCGTTTCACAACACTGGGCAAGCAGACCCATGCCAGTCGACCATCAGGAGGGATCAATGCCATGCGAGCCGCGGCATATCTTGTGGTCGAGCTTGATACTGTTTTCAAAGGCTTCGACCGTCAGAATGAGCTTTTCGATCCACCGGTCAGCACTTTTGAACCGACCCTGCACGAGGAGAATGTGTCGAACATCAATACGATTCCCGGTCGAGATGTGTTTTGTTTTGATTGTCGCATCCTGCCGGAAGTAAATATCGAACAAATCATGAACCAGATCAACACCGTCTGCCGAAAAATCGAACATGATTATGGAGTGACTGTCACCGTCGAGATCGCACAAAAAACACAATCAGCTCCTGCCACCTCTCCACAAGCAGACATTGTCAAGCATCTGAGCCAGGCGATCAGGTCCATTTATCAGGTCGAGCCTTATCCCCTGGGCGTTGGTGGCGGTACAGTCGCAAATTTCCTGCGTTTACAAGGCATCCCCGCCGCGGTCTGGAGTCGTCATGACAAAATGGCCCATCAACCCGACGAGTATTGTCTCATCCGAAATATGATCGGCGATGCCCAGGTTTTTTGTCACCTGTTATTAGGCATGCATGAAGAAAAATAAAAAGTCGCACAAATCGAGCATATGCCTAAAAGTATTGTCGAACGGTTCATTCAGCTCGTTGGAATAAAACTTCGAGAATCTCTCCTGGTTTGAAGAGTCGGTTATCACCAAAATCACTGACCCGACGACCTTGAAAAAGATACAACGATCGCTCAGTGATGTACTCGAAATTCTGCTCGATTGATATGTTTCTGGTCCTTGTATACAACTGATGCAGAGTCTCGAGCTGCCGTTCAAGTTGACGGCCGGGGTCCGGCTTCGTATATTCTTTCGGGATCGTGACACGTCCCCGTTTCTCGGCACGGAGTCCTTGGGCCATAATATCAAGTTTCTGTAAGGCCCGGGCTGTTTTGTCCGGTTTTTTGAAAACGTCATCATAGAGGGGCAAAGGGACTGCCTGACAATTAGCCTGATGTAATTTCTCACTCTTGATGATCCAACCCAGGTTGATTATGTTTATCCGCGAGGAAACATTCCGAACAATGTTTTCGACGAAGGGCTGAACAGCCTTGTCATACGATTCGCGGACCTCATTGAACATGTTGAGTACAAAATACGTTTTGAAATACTCCAGAGTATGGGCAATCAATTGTACGACACGGTGCTCACCAAGCTGTTCATGTAACCAGACCAGGAGAGAATCCAGGTTTTCGAATTCTTCATCATAGACATCCTCGACCCGATCGATCAACTCATTCAAACGATAACAAAACATGGCATCGATACCCAGTTCACTATAAATCGGCGAACCCTTGATGAAAATCTGCCTCAATTTCTTGAACAGCACGGCTTTTACCATGTCAGAAGCGGCCATGGTCGCGGCGGGTAAATGAGGCGTAAAAACAAGAATACCTGTATTCGAATAGGGCAAAAAATCAATCACATTGGCATCAAGACCAGCTTTCAAATCCAGGACGACATACTTGGCCTTGAGGCCATTTATGGCATCGATTAAAAGATTCCGACGCTCCTGATTGAAATTGGTAATATCATCAATCATCCGCTTGGGACCTGCGATAAAACCGAAATGAGCGAAACGATTCTTCGGATCGATGGTCCGATCAAGTGTCGTGATACACTCGTCGAGACGATAACCCTTCCTGAAGAAATGATATAAGTCCCTGGTCACCTGAACGTTTAATGTGTTCCGGATACTCGATGTGCCAGTATCCAAATCAATGAGAATTGTCTTGCCCTGACGCGATAAATTCAAGGCGTAATTGATGGCAAAAGATGTTTTGCCAACGCCACCCTTTCCGGATGATACCGTTATTATCCGCACTGTTCTTACCCCCTCACTGAAATGTCTTCATTAGCCCCAATTACAATCACATAAACAGCCTGCTTTAGGCCACCATGCCCATGTGTAACACATCACATTCTCTGCAAAACATCCTAGCAAACCTGGACTGAAACAGCAACCCCAAAAACGTCATGGTCTGATCAGTCCATCACCACCAAGACCGATAGAACGGGCATGTGCATTTCTGACAGTAATCCGCATATACCCGGTCCTTGATTTGTAAACGCTCGAAGAGTTCCGGTGAGAAAAGCTGCGGTAGAAGGCGACCGTGCTCGAGACGCATCACCACGGGTCGGAAAAAACACGGTAATACCTCAGCCCGCTCATTGATGAAAACCGAAAATAAGGGCGTGTTACACTTGACTCGCTTTTTGTGTCCTTGTGATCCGAACACCACTTCTTGCACTATCTCTCGAAGCTTGCTGGGTGATTCCTGAATAAAGCCACGCCTGAAAAATGGACCTAATTCGCTGATCATTCGCTCTATGATGTGTTGATACTCGAGCGAAGACTGCTTTTGATCTATCAGACACGGCGCTGCTTCGACTCGAGACCTGTCTCGACCATAAGCCTGACTCTGCGTATCGACCGCCACAAATGAAATATAATCAAAACCAAGTTCCTCGGCATGATGCACCAGTTTAGCGCATTCAAGCCAATTGAATCTATGCAACGTGCAACGTGCTACGGTAATATGTTCCGGGAGGTGTTTTTTGAGCAAGTGGACGCCCTGGACCATGGGGGTATATGAGTCAGGACCTCTGAAGCGTTCATGAGTTTCACGATCGGGTCCGTCTAATGAAATAAAGAAGGAGTCACATAAAGAGAAGAGGTCCGGATCGAAAATTGTTGGGATAAGGGTCCCGTTGGTCATCAGCAGGAGTTGACGTTTCGGATGTTTCAATGTTCTGATGATATGCTTGAAATCAGGATGAAGCAATGGTTCTCCGCCTGTGAGTCCGATGACACGACAATCGAGTCTGGTCAGGTCTTCATCCAGGGCGTCGAGATTTGTGGTCGGAAAGTCAACCGGTTCGTTTTGCCAGTAGTGGCACATGATACAGCGGCAATTACAGTGGCTTGTCAACGAGATTGTGACCAGGGGGAGACTCGCTATCCGGCCTTGGTAACGATTACGGATAAGGGCGGAGCGGGGAATATTCAGCCTCGCTCGTTTTGTAGCATGGTTACGTTTCATGAGGCAACTCGTTATCGTTTCGTTGTAAGACCAGGGCGGTGTGATCGCCCCATTCCCGGCACAGTTTGCACGTGGCAATAAGGCGGTCCCAACGAGCGAGCCAGTCGATATGTTTTTCGAGGGCAGGGCATGGGAAGAGAAAAGGCGGAGGCAGTATGATCCCAAGGGGTACTATTTCGATGATCGAGAAAAATGGACGAAAGTACGAGTACATATTTGCGGACGAGTAGTAACGGATAGGGATTGCACAATTGCCGAGTCGGGCAGTTTGGCTCGAAGAGGAAAATCGTCTGATCATGGGGCCGGGTTTGGCTTTAAGTAAATAATATAACGATTCGAGCGGACTGAATCGGCCCATATAAATCAGAACCAGGAAGGCATCTTTGGGCAACAGTGAGGCACAGGTCCGGGCAAAAGTCACCAGATTTTCAAGGCAATTAAGTGCGCCGAAGTTGGAATATATTCCCGAGATAGGGCCCACTTCTCTCAGAAGTCGCCCCAGATCAGGCGAATCGAGAGCTTTCTGGATTGTCATAATTGAATCATGCAGTTGGTTTTGTTCGATTTTTTTTACGACTTCAGCCAGCATGGCTGTTGCCTGATCTGTTGCGACAATCCTGTATCCCGAGCGGGCCAAGGCAAGTGCGTCCAGACCAGACCCGCAACCGGCATCCCAGAGAAGACCGGGTGATTGAAAATATTTCTTAAAAAGCAGATGGCAGCGCTCTCGAAGTTTCAATCCCACGGGATTTGCTCCGAAATCCTGATCGTATGAAGCTGCGATCCGATCAAATGCTTTTTGGGTGATCTTGGATGTCATAGGGCCAAGTATCTAGCGCTTTCGTGCGAGTTGGTCCGTAGAATAAGGTGGAGACAGTAGAGATGTCACGGGAACAATGGTAATACCTTTTTGTTTAAAGATCGGACCATATTCTTTCAAGAGAGCGAGTGTTTTTGGTTTTGTATGACCGATGGCAATCGCCGATTTGTCCCTGATAATGAGCTGGATAAAACGTTCGAATTCATCGCGTATCTTGTCATCGTCATCCATATTGTCAAAAAAGACTTGACGCTCTGCACTGGGGATACCCATGGATTGTGCGATTTGAAAAGCCAGTGTTTCCGTGGTCGTGCGACTATCGATAAAGAACATGCCCCTTTTTTTGAGACAGCTCAGTACATCTTTCATGCCAGTCCGATCAGCCGTAAACCGCGAACCGGTGTGATTATTTGCTCCCTGAGCATGATGAATTTCTGCTATGATAGTATCGATAGTAGTCTCGATGGTGCTCAGACTCATCCCGACCAGTAACCAGGGGAGGCTCTGCTTCATTTTGGTCTCATCGATCGTTTCCATGGGAATATGGGCCATGACAATTTTCCCGTTTTGGTGAGCTCGTTCGGCAATTTTAGTCGAATAGGGCATATTGGGAAGGATCGAGCAGGCGATGGGCAGATCGAGCGAGATACATTCCTGCGCTATAGCCCAGTCTAAGCCGAGATCATCGATAATGATCGCACCGCACATATTCGGTTTCTGGGAAGGACTGTTCCGGGGGGAGTCGGTTTGCCCCTGTTCGATTTGGGAGGCCCGGACCTGGTGCTTATTCGTATCAGGGGTTGCTTCAGTGCCTCTTTGAGGGATATACGGATCATACTGTCGCTTTTTAATGAGTGAGGGGAAGCCTTGATTGATTTGATATTCATCGATGAAGATGATCAGCAAAACCAGTGAAATAACAATTGATATCACTATACCCCAAACTTTAATCATTGGATTCAAACCGGTCGACCTCCTCCCTTTGGCCCTTTGCCTTTTTTCAGTCCGCGATTTTCGCGAGGCCATAATCAAAATCCCCTTTCAGAAGCACGCAGTTTCATATGTTCATTCCACATGATTGTTTTATGAGTAATGAGAACTGTTCCTGATACAGAAAAACTGACTTGTCAGATAGTATGTCTAATCAATTATACGTACTCTGTCAAACTGCGGTGTGGAGATAGTGATGATCACTTGAACAGTACTCTCAGAAAGGCCAATGACCTTCATAGCGCATCATCTGTTCGAGATGGAAGTCCTTTATTGATTGCAGTACGTGCCCGGCCGTTTTTCTTTGCCGAGGCAGTTCTTGACTGTTGGCCAATCGATACATGATCCTGCTCATATACATTGCCATCCGCTGCAGGATGGGCATACTGACCTTCTCGAATGTATCGGCGATGGTATGTCCCCAACCCCGGCCCGTGCTCATGGGTGTATAACAGAAAGCGCCGGGAACACCGTGCAGGACGAACGGGAAATGGTCGGAAAAGGGGACAAGGTGGTTTTCGATTTGTATCGGCGCACCGATGTGTTGAATACAATTTTTCAAAATTGGCTCCCATTCAGGTGCGTTTTGCAGGCACAATACCGGGTCTGAGGCTGCGCCGACGCAATCGAGGTTCAACACAAACAGGATAGTGTCCAATTCATGTTTTTTGTGTTTCACATAGTAATGAGAGCCGATGAGTCCCATTTCTTCACCACTGAACAGGACGAATCTGATCGATCGCTCCAAGCGATCAGGGTTTTGGGCCAGGATGCGGGCGACTTCCATGACGACCACGGTTCCGGTGGCGTTGTCAAAAGCGGCGTGGGCAATATCATGACCGTCATAATGACCGCCTATGATCAGATAGGGCGAGTTGTCTGTTTGCTTCCCGGGAATATCCCCGACGATATTCCAATCCTGACCCGGTTCGAGCGTATTGGTCATTTGTAGCCTGATCCGGACCGGTCCCTGTTCGAGCCAGTATCGCAGTTCCTGGCCAATTTCGCGGGCAATACCGAGTGAGGGCAAAGCCTGGTTTATGTCCCGGTCATGGTGAAAAGCCAATGATCCGGTCGGGGCGAGCATGCCTTCATTGCCATGGGCAAAGAGAAAAGCGGCTGCTCCCGCTTCAAGGACATTGACATATTTTTGGAGTCGGTGCAGTTTTGGGCCATCGCTCGGATTACTATCATCGATCAGGACTGCTTTGCCACGGATTTTTTCACCCACTGCCCTGATCTGCTCGGGCATTCCCATGCCACAGTCTATCAGTTCGAATTCCGCAGAACAGGCCGGTGCATAGGGCAGAGCAATCGCGGGCAATGAAAGCTGGACCGGCTCGATCATCTCAAAAACAAGCTCGCCTCGTTGCCAGTTTGTTTTTGTGAACACTTGTTTGTGGACCTGACTCAAACCATATTCCTTGAGCGTTTGCTCGATAAAGTTCCCGGCAGCCAGGCCTTGTTCCGAGCCGCTGAATCTGCCCCGATATCGCAGACATAAGGTTTGAAAATTCCGTGTGATCTGGTCATGCGACCAGGCTTCGCTGATTATTTTTTCTTCAAAATCTGGCATGGCAGACCTTCCTTCCCTTGAGTTCGGGATCAGTAAAAGTCAATTCATTATTGGATGTCTGTGATAATTATCGTAAAACTACCCGGTGAGTATCACTACTATACTGTATTATCGCCCCTTCTTCATATTCGTCAGAGAACTGTGATCCAGGACCAGACGCAAGCCGATGTTGGCTACCATGCGTCCATCCAGGTAATAATCGGTATATTCCGCAGAACTCGTGTAATTGGTCAAGGTAATCCTATGGTCAAAAAAATAAGCGGGTGTCGAAAGTACGATTTCAAACGCAAAAGGCGCTATCTTACGTGACAGTGCAGGAAAAGCCAGTGATATGCCCGGTTCAATTACATTTATGGTCGATATCTGCTCATCAAGATAGGAACCATGATGCTCGAAGTGTCTACTCAGGACTATTTCTCCTCGCCCCAGACCGAATTCAGCCCTGAAGCGGACATGTTTACAATCGAATGAACGTGAGATAGAGATGAGTCCGGCTGTTGCCCTCATTTGTAATTGTCCTCTCGGCACATTATCATTGAAGGGAAGAGCATCGCCCCATTCCTGAACAAGGAGACCCAATCCCAAACGATACTGCTTTTTGACCATGAAAGCAGTCAGTGTGCTGCATGATGTCAGGTGATCATACGAGAGATCAGATGTATCATGATCAGTATATTCAGCCAGGGTCTCATCTTTGTTCGGAAAACCCTGACCGTAAAAGAGCGAGAATCCCCAATCCCAACCTGAAAATTGACCTATTTCTTCAGTGTTCACTTCCGAACTGTAACTTACAAGCATCACTGCAAAAAACAGCCAGAACACGGTCTTCCTGATGTTGTTGCGGCATATTAACCGAGCCATATCTTCTCCCCTCATCAATACACTCGACATTCATGAAATGCACGATAATCTGACAGGAATGTCATCTTTTTTTGTGATGGTACCCAGTATATCTCAAATCGGGTTCTCGTTCAATCTCGTTTTTTGTATTGACAATTATGGTGATCTCGGGTAATCTTCTATAAGATAAGAAAAATATACTATGCCCCTCGAGGAGGAAAGCGTATCCTTGTTCAAGCAAGGTTACATAGTGTTCGTGTTTTTGCTGCTCGTCGTCATATCCGGTTCATGTAACTGGGATGATGAGTACAGTCCTGAGGAAGTCTATGCCTATCATTATGGCAGTGATTACTATGACGAAATGAGGGGATTGTTGTCGACTTCCGATGGTGGCTGTGTAATGGTTGGTCTCTCTTCGAGCAGTCTTGAATATAACTATGCCGATACCAAAGGGTATGCTCTCAAGGTCGATCAGGACGGTCAGGTCCAATGGGAAGTCAGTGACAGTGTCCAATTTGACAATATCAGTTTCGACGGGGTCGTTGCAGTCGATGACGGTTATCTGCTCTTGAGAAACTGTTATTACAACAGCGCATTGGTCAAGCTCGATCCGGATGGCGCTCTGATATGGCAAGTCAACCTTCAATGTGAACAGGGCTATAATCAGCATTTCTCAAGCTTGATTCGCAGCGCCGATGGGCAGCTCTATATCGCCGGATGTGTTGATAAGATCGGAGTTGCTCATGATTATCATGCCTTGCTGATCAAAGTGGATTATCTGGGCAATGAAATTTGGCGGGTTACTGGCGATGATATTGCCCAGAGTAATGCTCGGGCTGTATCAGCAATCGCTGATGGTGGTTGTTATCTCGCAGGCTATCGCGAAAGAGCCGATACATCAAGATCTGATCCGATCGTCTGGCGAATTGGTGCAGATGGTCAGCAACTCTGGACGAATTTGCACGATGGGGCGGAGACAGATGATGAACTGAGCGACATAATCACCCTGGAAAATGGCGGTTGTCTGGCCCTCGGCCATACTGCTCAGGTTGGTGAATCGAGCCACCCCCTGCTCATGCGCTATGATGAAGCTGGGAACACTCTCTGGTCAAGGAAGTTCGGTTCCGCGAGGGCACGCCTCAATGATCTCACAGAGCTTGAAAATGGTTCAATCCTCGCCGTGGGTTCGTATCAGTCTGACTATTATCTTGCCAGTATTGATTCAGAAGGCAATAAGAACTGGGACAAGGCTTTTGGCTGGTTTGAAAGTGAAGGAATCCTGAAGATTACTCCCTCCGAAACGGACCTCTTTCTCATCGGCGGGACCATTGGGTATAATGCGATCGATTTCGTTGTGTTTAGAGCGAATTGTCAGGGTGAAATCGAGCCCTTTTAATGTTTATTCCATTGAAACGGGGGGACTGAAATAACCAGAGAACGGGAAGAAAATGAGGAAAGGAGGGCAAGGTTAGAACACGGGATCCTTTCAAATGTTCGGGTTATGAACACCTCGAGTGGGAGAGGCCATGAGATTTCGATCCATGGACAAGCATTATCAAAAGCAGAGAGCAATGCCAAATGAAGGAGGCCAATAGATGGTCTTGAGCAAGAACAAGCTGTTTTGCAGTCTGGTTATCGTGGTGCTGTTAGGTGCAGTCCCGGTTTTTTCACAGATGGTGAAAGATGGGCAATCGGCACTTGACGCCTTGACGCTTCTATCGTCCGAATTGAGGGTGGTGGAAACGAATCAGGATGTTCGTGAGCTGAAGGAGTCATTCGTCACCCAGACAGGGATAGACCTGTTTTTGAGTGATAATGATGACAACTGGCATGTCATCGTGGACAAGCGACGAGGAGTGCCATCATTGATCGATGGGGGCGCGATTCCTTTTATTCCTGGGGTGAAGAACACGTTGTCCTGGTTGGATTTTGGGGCAAGTTGCGAATCAATTCGCTGTTTGGCCAAGGAAGAAGTCGAGTCGCGGGCGCGTGAATTTCTGGAGATATATCCGGGTCTTTTTCCGGTCAGCCAGGCTGAACTGGTCATGGACCCCGAGGGGACGCTGCCCATCGGTGAGTCGATATACCTGCTTCGTTTTCAATGGGTGATCGATAACATACCGGTTGAGCGGGGCTCACTCTTTTTCAGGATCAACAATGGTAATCTGATCCAGGTGGCATCGACCAATATAGCCTCGATCGGGAAGCTGGACACAAAGCCGTCCTTGCCGTTGGAAATAGCCTGGGACATCCTACAGGAGTATCTGGGCAAAGAGGGTGTGACGAAGCGGGACGAGATCGTTGAACCGGGCAGGTTGGTCATCGTGCCGATCACGGTTCGGGGATATGATGCCAATGTGTATCAGGGCCCGATCGGGACGATGCATGATTTTGCTTTATGCTACCGGATCACGTTTCGCCGTTCCGGGGTGATCGGGACGTGGGAAGCCCTGATTAATGCTCATACAGGTGAGTTGTTACGGTTCGTCGATGCCAATCGGTATGGTCAGATTCAGGGTGGTGTGTATAAAACCGACAAGAACCCGACCCAGACCGAAGTGACCATGACCTTCCCGTATGCGGATTACGGCACGAGCAGTTTTGCGGACATGGGCGGTTTGTTCTCCGGGACGACCGGGACCTCGACCATGACCGGTCGGACGGGCAGTTCCGGTAATGTGGGCAGTGTTGACATCTCGGATAACTGCGGAGCCATATCACTGGTATCGGATGCAGAGGGCCTGATTGACTTCGGGACTTCGACCGGGACGGACTGTACCACGCCCGGAGTGGGAGGGGCGGGCAACACGCACGCTTCCCGGACACAGTATTACAATGTGGCCTGGATCAAGATCAAGGCGTACACCTATTTAACGGGTAATACCTGGTTGCAAGGTGTTTTGACGGACAATGTGAACATAAACAGCACGTGTAATGCCTACTGGAGCGGGTCCACGATCAATTTCTATCGCTCTGGCGGCGGATGCGGTAATACGGGAGAGATTCCGGGCGTGTCGCTGCATGAGTGGGGCCACGGTATGGATGATAACGACGGTTCCGGCGGTCAAAGTCCTCCGGTGGAAACGCGGGCCGATTGGACGGCAATACTGCAGACGCACCAGTCCTGTGCCGGTGGCGGTTTTTTCATGTCGTATGATATGGGCTGCGGTAATCCTCCTTCGCAGGGCAGCGAGTATCATAACTGCGGTGGTTACGGAGATTGCTGTCTGGACTGTTCGGGTATACGCGATTCGGATTGGGCCCAACATGCGTCCAATACGCCCTGGACGCCAGCGAACAACGTCGATGGTGGCGGCAGTGTGTGGGGTAGTTGTGGTACCGGGTCGTATCAGGGTCCCTGCGGATGGGAAGACCACTGTGAAGCGGGCTTTTCTTCACAGGCCCTCTGGGACCTGGTCAATCGCGACCTGCCCACGTATTGTTCCATGGATATCACCTCGGCCTGGCAATTGGTGGACCGCCTGTGGTATAGTTCCATGCCGCAGCTTGGTGATATGTATACCTGTACCCCGCCGACCTCGAATGGGTGTGGCTCGACCAGTTTATTCAATCTGTTCCGCTCCTTTGACGATGACGGGGACGGGACATCCAATGGGACGCCTCATGCCCAGGGCATATTCCAGGCATTCGAGCGTCACATGATCGCCTGCGGAGCGGCAGGTGATGAATCAAACCAGAACCAGACTTCCTGTCCGCCACTGGTCGTTTCGACCTTATCAGGCGTGGCGGGTAGTAACTCGGCGGTCCTGACCTGGGGAGCTGTCACGAATGCCACTCGTTATTTTGTATACCGGAACGACACTTCCTGTGATTCGGGCTTCACCAAGATAGCCACAGTCACCATACCGATGACCAGTTATACTGATACCACGGTGATCAACGGTGTCACCTCGTATTACCGGATACAGGCGGCGACGAACAATGATTCCTGTGTCAGCGCGATGAGTAACTGTGTCGAGGTCACGCCCCAACCCTGTGCCGGAACAGTGACATTAGACAATCCCCAGTATAATTGTGCGGGGACGGTCAATGTGACCGTACTCGATTCCACGGCACCGGCATCACCGTTCGACGTGGAGGCCTGGTCAACGACCGACTCGACCCACATATACATCGAAGTAACGGGCATTCCCTCGACCTATACCGGCTCGTTCACCTTGACGACGGGCACGCCCGGTTCGAACCAGGTCCAGGTTTCGGACGGCGACACGCTCTACGTGCAATACACCGACCCCGATTACTGCGGTGGTGGGAGCCAGTCAGTGTTGGCCACGAGCACGATTGACTGTCAACCGCCCATCATCTCGAATGTTCAGATCTCGGATATAACCGACAGCACCGCTTTGATTACCTGGACTACCAATGAGGTAGCCAACTCACGGGTCACATACGATACTTCCACTCCTCCGGCCATGATCGAGGATGACCTGACGAGTTATGTCACCAGTCATGCAATCACGCTGACCGGTTTGACCATGTGCACCGATTACTATTTCAGTGTCACCTCGGTCGATCCCGCAGCGAATTCAGTTACGGATGACAACAGCGGGGCATACTATTCATTCGAGACCTGGGGCAGAGTGTATAGCTTCCAGGACGACATGGAGTCGGGCATCAACGGTTGGACCTCTTCAGGGCTCTGGCACCAGGTCACGGAACCGACCTGTACACCGTCAGCACAATCACCGAGCACGAGTTGGTATTACGGTCAGGACAGTGATTGTACCTTCAACACCGGCTCAACGACGAGTGGGCGACTCTATTCGACACCTTTCGAGGTGGATCCCGGTACCTTTCTCGAATTTTGGTATCGCCGCAACACGGAGTGTGGTGGCTGTTGTTCTTATGACGACAGCATTGTCCAGATTTCAACCGATGGAGGATCGAATTGGGATACACTCGAGGAAGTCTGCGACGATACTGATAACTGGGTCGAATATGCCGGTTATGATTTATCCGCTTATGCCGGTCAGACCGTTAATCTCGGTTTCTATTTCAACAGTGTAGACAGTGTTTCCAACTCGTATACGGGCTGGATGATCGATGATGTCTCGATCTCGAAGCCAGCAGCGTGTGGTGCCTATCTGGCGTATGAGTCCAACACTTTTACCGATGACTGTTCAGTCGGCGGGACCGGTGACGGCGATGGCTTGATCGATGCCGGTGAGAGCGTGACCGTGATCATCACGGCTGCCAATGAAGGCTCATTAACGGCAACGGGCGTCTCAGCGGTGTTATCCAGCAGCACTCCGGGTGTGACCGTATCGGATAATTGGGCAGCTTTCCCGGATATTCCGGCCTATTCGACCGGGGTTTCCCTGGCCAATCATTTCACTTATCAGGTCAGTCAATCGGTTGCTTGCGGGACGACGCTGGATTTCACGATCGAATTCAGCGCGAATGGAGATAGCTGGACCGATTATTTCAGCATGGATGTTGGCGAAGTCATTCCCGGTAATTTCAGTCTGATCGATGAGGATTTCGAGAGTTCCTGGGGGACATATGGTGACAATCCACCCGCGGGTTGGACCATCGAGGACTATGGCGATGAAGGCACCCCAACCTGGAATGCCAACGACTGGTATCGCTACTCCAAGGGTGGGGCTAATTCATACATCGCCCGGGTCTATTATTCACCGCTCGAAAATCAGGACGAATGGTTGATCACTCCGACATTTGCCATTCCGTCCGGAGCGACCTCGGTCAACCTCGAGTATGACCATTATTTCCGGGTCTACAGCAGTGGTGAGTATGGTTATGTCGATTTCCGTTCGACCCAGAACCCGACCTGGACCAATCTGGTGACCTATTCGAGCACGACCACGGACATGGCCCATGTCACGATTTCATTGCTGGCCTATGCGGGTAACACCAATTGTGAACTAAGATTCCGCTATGTTGGCTACAACGGTTGGAACTGGGACCTTGATAATGTGTTGGTTTCAGGTGTTCAAGAGGGCACGTGCAATATGACCCTGTGTGAGGGTGGTTGCACAATGACCGTGGATGTGACCCCGAATGGGACGACTACGGTTTGCAGCGGCACGAATATTGTCTTCACGGCGACGCCGACCGGTGGGACCAGCCCGTACAGCTATCAGTGGACCCAAGATGGTTCGGACATTAGTGGGGCGACCAATGCCACTCTGACCCGGAACTACGGCACAGCTCAATCCCACTCCTATAATTGCAAGGTGTCCGATGCGGGCAGTTGTGTCGATATTGTCGATGCAACCAACTCGATTGGGACTTGGGAACTCACGCCGGGTGCACCGGTGATCACTTCGGTGACCGATCTGAACGCCTGTGCGGCGACCGGTGTTTCGATCGTCTTCACGGCCGGTTCTGGTGCTTCGAGCCACAACCTGTGGGTGGATGGTTCCCAGGCAGCCACGGGCATAACCAGTCCGTATACCTATGTGCCCGGTGATACTTCGAGCCATAGTTACGTGGTTAGGGCAATCAACGGCAGTTGTTATGCCAATTCGAACGCCATGGCCGGGACCGATTTCAACGACGGTGTCACCACAGCACCAGTCATTACGAGCATTGTTGACCAGGATCCCTTGGTCCAGGACGGCATTTTTATATACTACATGGACGGCTCACCCGCGATGTCGCATGATTTATGGCGGGACGGCATTCAGGTTGTTACCGGTTATGTGACCGGGGCCTTGTATGATCCAGGTGACACCAACAGCCATAATTATGTGATTCGGGCGATAAACGGTGCCTGTTCTGCCGACTCGAACACCATGGCGGCGACTGATGAGGAAACGCCGTCTGTGCCTCCGGAAATCACGCCCATTGGTTGGACTGATAAAACCACGCTCAGCTGGTCCGAGGAAGTGACAGCCACTGACGGCTATGTGCTCTATCGGGGCGAACTGGCAAATCTGGCCAATCTGCTGAACAGTGATCCGGATTTCTGTATTCGTTGGACCGGAACAAGCTCGAGTGATACCTCTGCGGGCGGTTTGACCGAAACCACCACACTCGGCGATTGCTACTATTACCTGGTCGTTGGAGTCAATAGTCACGGCAATGGTACAGCCGGGTCTGCCACGGCCGGTGAACGCCAAGTGAACGATACCGGATTGTGTTATATCAGTTATACAGATTAGTATGTTCGAGAGTTAGTCATCAATAGAAAAAGGGTCGAGAAGATCATTCTTCTCGGCCCTTTTCATTTATCATGAGACTAATCACAGATGGTCATCGCCATGTATGATAGCAGAGAAGCGTCGGTCAAACCATCATGAACCATGTGAAGAATAAGTTTATTCACAATTCGAACTAATCCGATTTGCAATTTCAGGACCCATGGTCTATAAGAACAGTGGCTCATAGGGGAGCCACTCGTCTGCGGGAAGGGTTGAACCCACCCCAATGAAGTCTTTGGACTGATCGAAGAAACGGACCTTCTTTCTTCCTGGTTTTGCAGACAGCAGGAAACGATTGGAAAGGAGGACCTTATGTCTTTCCCGCTACAATTTCCATTGCATCCGGACCCGGATTATCTTCGCAAACAGGCCAAAGATTTCCTGAAACGGTGCCATGAGAACGATCATGCAATCCTGGCCCTGTTACGGCATCATGAGCATAAATACCATGATAATGAGCCGGAGACAAATTTTCAAAAGGAGGTGACCCTCCAGGAAATGCAACATTGTCTGGCCCGTGAATATGGTTTTGAGAACTGGACTGAGATGCTCGAATTCGTCAAAACCGATAATGCCGTGCGTGAAAAATGTCTCCGGGAATTACGGCACTTTCTGGATGCTGAAGGCAAATTCAAGGCCTGGCCGGCCAAACACAAGAAGCAACTGTTCATGGTCGAATTCATGTCCGTCAAGTTTTTGCCTCATCGTCATTACACGGAACGCGAAGTGAATGAGGTCTTGCTCGCCTTTCACAGTTTTGATGATCCGGCTTTACTGCGGCGTTTTCTGGTTGACTATGGTTATCTTGAACGGGACCGTGCCGGCCGTCGTTATTGGAAAAGAGAAAGTGAGAAGCTTTCGGGTGAAACGGATTCTGAGTGACAACGCGGTCTTTGTTCACACATTGAACTTGATTTCCATGACCGTGCCGTCAGGAACGATGTAATCTTTTCCTTCCAGGCGGAGGAGCCCTTTTTCGCGAATTTTTTTCTCTGAGCCGAGATTGGTCAAGTCAGAGTAGGCAAAGCAGGCCGCCCGAATGAAGCCACGAGCCAGGTCGGAATGAATGACCCGAGCAGCCTCGATGGCTGTATCACCCTGATGGATGGTCCAGGCCCTGACTTCATCCGGACCGACCGTAAAGAAACTGATCAAGCCCAGCGTTTTATATGCAATTTGGGTCAATCGCTCGCGGGCGGACATCTCGATACCCAGATCAGCCATAAAAAGCCGGGCTTCTTCAATGTCCGTGAGAGCGACCAGTTCCATCTCGAACTTACCGGAGAATTCGACCGAGTTCCCCTTGAGATTGAGCTGTTCAAAGAAATGTCCCGATTTATTGAATCGAGTTTCATCAGAATTGAGAATGATCATCAAAGGTTTTTGGCTGAGGAATTGAAAACCACGTAGTAATTTCTGTTCCTCAACGCTTAGCTTGATTTCACGGATCGGGTGTGAATTACCCAGATGCTCGGCCAGTATCCGCAGGATGTTTTCCTCACGCTCTATCTCCGAGGTCATTTTGCCGCGCTGGCGTGACCATTCGATACGGGCCAGCCTGTTTTCTACCATTATCAGATCATTCAACTGCAGTTCTGCTTCAATTTTTTCCAAATCTTTCAGGGGGTGTATCGGTTCTCCTAATTCGTTGTCGAAATTCCTCAGGACCACCGCCAGACCATCTGTTGTTTTCATCTGAAGCACAATTTCAGCGACATTCTCACCCATGCCCGGACCCTTTTCCAGAAAGTCCGGGAAATCGACCAATTCGATCGAGGCATACGTTGTTTTTTTGGGCTGGTAAACTCGGGCAAGCTGATCAATCCTGCTATCCGAGACAGGGATAAATATCCTGTTGAGGACATGCCGGGCTTTTGCCTGGCTATTCTGCGGTGTCGGCCCGTTCGTCAACGCATTGAATATAGTCGTTTTTCCACAAGAACGTACACCTATTAATCCGAGTTTCATGATCACCTCCTGATCCTGTAACTCTAATCAGAACTGCTTTCGAGACAGTATTCATTCCAGGAGAATTGCTTGTCTCATCTGGATGGATCAAAGAAGTGTGTTTGTAGAGCATACCAGTAATTTTTCAAGTAATACCCAAATATTTTAGAGAGGGGCAGGCAAGGGAATTTCCCTTCGACTCGTTGGATCCGCTTTGGATGGGGAATCGCTGCTTGAGGTAAAACGATGCTGTCGCCGTGGTGTAATGGCTCTAACTCTCGCCGAATTAGTTCCAGACGTTCATTCAGCGACCGAACAAGATAGAAAAAGAGTAGGACATCTTTCTTACTTCTGAAGTTTGCGCAGTTCTTCTTTGATTTCGTCCATGGTCCGGGTGATTTGGGTTTGCCGTTCGAGGATATCGTAATTGTCTTCCATGACTTTCTTGAGGCGTTGCATGATGATTTTCAGGTCCATCTGGTTTTCTAAATGTTTGACCGAAAGATCGCCTGTTGCGGTCTTGGTCGCTTTCGGACCTGTTTTTCCGTCTGGCTTGGTATGTTTTGAATTGGCGTCATCACTGGCACTGGTCGTGGGTTTGAGCGTATGAAAAACGACCTCGGATTCATCGGGGATTTGTCGGGTCAAATCAAGCTGACCGTCTTCATTGAAGTCAACCACAAACTCATTGGCCATGGCATAGTGCATAAAAGCGTAGTCATCTGTCTTGGTGGTGGGACTATCCGGTGAACCGTGAGGTTGGTCTTCTTTCACTTTGGTTTCGTCTTTGAGCGGGTCTGACTTTTTTGAAGGTTTACGCCCCTTGTCCTCATCTGCTTTTTCACGTTCCGCCGTGACTTCGACCTTGTATTTGTTGCCGATATCGACCAGGAGAAGGCGCCCGATTTCCTGAAAGGTCTCCATGACGCCCGGACCTTTGATAGCAATTGCTTCAAACCATTTCACCCCGCGGGTATTCAATTTTTCGTTGAGTGCATCCAGTGTAAGGATATCGGGCAAATCCCGCTTGTTGTACTGAATTACCATCGGGATTCGGTCAGGGTCCAGTCCGTTTTCCTTAAGATTCTCGACCATGTTCTCATAGCTGAACACATTGGAATCAAGTAACGACTCCTGGGAATCAGCCACGAATACGACCGCATCCGCACCGCGGAGCACCATTTTCCTGGTTTCGTTGTAATGGACCTGTCCGGGCACCGTGTATAACTGGAATTTGATTTTCATACCTTTGATATAACCGGCATCGATAGGCATGAAATCAAAAAACAGGGTCCGGTCGGCATCGGTCGAAAGTGAGACCATTTTGCCTCGGTCCGAGGGATCGACATTATCATGAATATACTGCAGATTACTCGTTTTTCCGCAGAGTCCCGGGCCATAATAAACGAGTTTTCCCGTAATCTCGCGCCGTTGATAATTAAACAGGACCATGCACGACCTCATCTACAGGTTGACAGCAATCACACCGGTATAAATGACACAACAGCCTTATAGCTTGTGATATGAGACATTCATACGAGCATATCATCCGACTGCTGAATATACTTTATGAGAGCTCGGCACAAAAATCAAGTCCTGATTGCAACAGCACGAAATATGATGATCAGAAAATCGTCCGGAGCTCGACTTGGAAGCCGTTCGGAATGAGGTATCAAATCTGGCCCTATCAGGATTTCTTGTGGTCATCAGCCTGATCAGGCTGTTCGTCCACATTACCGAAAAATCCCTGACTTGTTTTTATTTTTTGACCGGGTTGACTCGTTTTCTCAGGTGCGATATTCATCCGGGCCCGGCTTTGTTCATCGCAGTCTTCATCCGGGATGACGATCTTACGTTTAATAAGTGAATAGAAGGCCTGCAGGGTTTCCAGGTCACCGATCTCGTTCCGTTCAAGTATTTTTTGCAAGGTTTTCGTCCCCCGAAACTGGATCAGTATTTGTTTTTCATATCGATCGAGCTGGCTGTCCTGGATGAGGTGCGAGAGTGGTTGTGCCGGTTTAAAAACCGATCTCAAATCGGGCAAGTCTTCGATCAATCTCTTTTTTTCGTCGTATTGCCGGAGTCCTTCGAGTACCAGTGATTGCGCTTTCATAAGCACTCTTTTTTCAGGTGTAGTGATTCCATTAGCGAATGAAAACGACCCTTCTTCCCAGGACAACATTCTGAAAACAGCCCGATCTCCCCGTAACTGCCCTGTCTGGGCATCCACGACCTTACCCCGCTCAAAAAAAATGGTGCCCCGCTGCTCCTCCGATTGGAGTGAGAGTCGACCTGTTTTGGCATTCATATCCATGGATTGGACCAACTCGACCAGATTCATCTGGGCTAGATATCCGGTCAAACCACCAAACTCATCCAACTCCGGATTCTGTTGCTCGTGTACCACAGCCTTGATTTGGGTAATAATATCTTCTGGTGATTGGTCCTTACTCAAAAGTGCCTGAGCTCCAACTTCAGAACAGTGAATTTTGGCATACTCATCAACGTGTGTTGCGATCAGGATGATCCGTATTTTGCGAAAGTCCTCACTGCTTTTGAGAACATTACACAGATCGGCCCCCGACATACCGATCAGATCGATATCCGCCAGCACAACGTCGGGAATGTCCTCGGAGATTTTCTGCAAGGCATCGATCCCGTTCGAGGCCAATCTGATCGTATTCCAGTCGCCCATCAGGCTTGAAAGAAGCAGGGCCATACTTTTCTGGTCCTGATTGACAATAAGGATATTGATCTTCTTCATAATCCGGCATCAGACCCTTGTATTTTTTTTGTGAGATGAGTATAGAATGACACAACATCCTTATTGAATCTATATGCATTCGTCGGAAGGAAGTCAACGGACAATGATCAAATGGAAAAGGATTATCAGCTCGATCGGATCGAGTCCGGTAATTGCTTCGTTTTTGACGCCTGTTCCCTATAGGGCCGTGCTTCCGTTCTCGGCCTTTGTGCTCGTGTTCGCTGGTTGGAGTGAATTACTGCTTCATCACGCCTGGTTGAGTATTTGCTGGACCCTTGTGCTGATTATCGGTATAACCTATTGGCTCATGTTAAATCTCCAGGCGGGTGAGACCAATAGTTTTGACCAAATCAGTCTGGCCCAGTTCTATCTTGCCCTGGTCAATCTGGCTTTTTCTCTGGTCAGAGGTTGGCACCTTTTGATCAGTTTTTACTTGCTCATGATGGTCCTTGTGGTCATGTCCTTTCCGCGTCGGACCATCCAACTGATAAGCATACAGTTTGGACTGATCATCTTCTATCAGGCCCAGTTTCTACATTCGCCCCTGTCTACTATCTCACCGGATAAAAATGTGGTCGTTGCCTTTGCCTTCTCTTTTGGAGCTGTTATTTTATCATATTTGAAGATAGCGGCTGCACCTCCCGTCTTTTCGAGTTACCGAGATTCAAAGGACCTTGCTCCTGTTTCACTGAATGATGTTCGCGACATGGACACTGAAAATCATGGCCCATTATTGTATGACAATGAAGATTCATTACAGGCCATGGCCGGAGAACGAATAGACCGGGTCCAGCAGATTCTCGATATGGTCCATGATATTATCGGATCCTTCAGTACACTGTATTTCGAACTTGATCGGAACCAGGGCACACTTTCACCAACCTGTTGGTCAGTCTCGGACCCGGATGCACTGAAAACAGACCTGGCCATACGACTCGGCAAGGGACCGATCGGTTGGGCCGCGAAAAATGATTCGCCCAACTACTGGAACCGTTCTCTGGGAGGGAATGAGCCAGAATACTATCTTAACAAAGTCGGGGTCGAATCCATGCTGATCGTGCCTGTGCTCGAAGGCCATCAAGTCGCCGGTTGCATCGTGCTTGATTCTCGTAAAATCAATGCATTCGATACGCGTGATGAAAAAATTGTCACGGTCTTTGCCCGACAACTGGCCCTGATGTATGAAGTCCAGGACCAGGCTCATTCGATCAGTGAGAAAGCCGAGCTGTTCAAATCGCTCCAACAAGGCGGAAATCGGCTGCTCAAGACCCTGAAACTCGATGAATTGTTGACGGAAATCCTCAATCAGATGCGTGCCATCGTCACTTTTCCACATGACCTGATCGTGCTCTTCGACCCCAAAACCGAAAGACTCGAGTTGGTCGAGGTTTCTGAATCCGGATTGGAAAAGTCAAAAGGGACAACGTTCGATCTGCTTGAAGGCTTGGCCGGTTATATTCTGCAACACCATAACGAAGCTGTTTTTTTCAGTGAAGCAAAAAAAATGCTCGCTGATCGACCACTCCTCGGCTATGGCGAACCGGAATTCGAGGCCCAATCCCTCCTGTTTCTGCCCTTGAAATCGTCAAATCGGGTCCTCGGCCTGGTCATTCTCTGGTCAGATAGCGAACAGTCCCTCACGATCAGTAATGAGGTCCTGTCCATATTAGCGAACCAATACTGTCTCGCCCTGATCAACGCGCAAATGTATCACGCCCTCGAACGGTTGGCTGTTACCGACGGATTGACCCAATTGATTAACCACCGTCATTTCCAGGAGATGCTGGGGAATGAATTCAAGAGACTTGAACGGGAACCTCACCCACTCTCGCTGATCCTGCTTGATATCGACCACTTTAAAAAATTCAACGATACCTACGGACACCCCATCGGCGACCAGGTCCTTAAGCGCGTCGCAAAAATTCTCAAGGATTCCTGTCGCGATATCGATACGGTCGCTCGCTATGGTGGCGAAGAATTCGCCGTCATATTAATCAATACCGAACTGGATGGCTCCATTCAAATGGCCGAACGGATCAGGCAAACCGTGGCCCAGGATACTCTGACCATCGAAGCACTCGAACTCCAGGTCACGGTCAGCCTCGGCGTGGCAACCTTCCCCGATAATTGCTCCGATAAACAACAATTGATCGATCTCGCCGACCAGGCCCTCTACAAAGCCAAAGAAACTGGACGCAACCGGGTGGTCCATTGTAACCAGGTCTAATTCCTGTGCCATCAATGACATTTGTTAGCACGAGCACCATAAAGGAGAAAGTCAATGCAATCAGTCCTGTCCATTGTCGGCAAAAGCAATTCCGGTAAAACCACTCTGATCGAAAAATTGGTCCCTGAACTGAAAAGACGCGGTTATAGGATCGGGACGATTAAACATGATGCCCATGATTTTGAGATCGACTATCCGGGCAAGGATAGCCATCGCCATTATCAGGCTGGGGCCGAACAGGTCCTGATCGCCAGCCCACACAAACTGGCCCTGGTCAAACAATTGTCGGATACAGTCCCACTCGATACGTTGATCGAACGCTACTGTCATGAACTGGACCTGGTTATCACCGAGGGTTATAAATCAGCGGATAAACCAAAAATCGAAGTGTTCAGGCCTGATATTCACCAAGAACCACTCGATTTGAAAAGCGATGAATTGATCGCCTTTGTCAGTGACACTGCCTTAAGACATGATGTGCCCTGCTTTCAACCGCACCAAATAGTTGAATTGGCAGATTTAATCGAACAAACCTTTCTCTGAAAAAACCGTGGGACTGATCAATGCTCATTTGCTGCCGAGAGTCCGACTGTTACCACCGGCATCTCGACCAGAGGCAATTCAGGCTTATCCCTGCTGATTTTTCTCGTTTTCCACTTGCCCCGATAGAACCAATACGCAGAGATGATGCCCTTGAGTAGGGTTGACAGGGAAATTGCCCACCAGACCGAAAGCAGCCCCATTCCCCAGGTTATCGCACAGAGATAAGCAACCGGGAAACGCAAGGCGGTCAGGGGAATCGAAATGAGCATGGGCGGAAGTGTATCGCCTGCCCCGGAAAATGCACCTTCAAGAATGATCTCGAACGCCAGAAAAACTTCACAACATGCAATAATATACAGATATTGACTACCGAGAATGATCACTTCCTGGTCATTGATGAACAAGGCGATGATCTGGGGCGCAAAGAAGACAGCGATAAGAGCAAACACGCCCATGGCTATGGATCCATATAAAGTGGCCAACCAAGCCGCACGTTCAGCCCGGTCGGGCTTTCCAGCCCCCAGATTCTGGCCGACCAGCGTCGAAGCCGCGATGGCAAAGCCGACACTGGCCAGATAGGCTATGCCCTCGAGACGATGTCCCATGCCTAAAGCCGCCAATGAAGCCGTGCCAAAATGGGAAATGACCCGGGTCAATAGAATATAGATCAGACTGAATGAAACACCCGAGATCGCCACTGGTGAGCCAATCCTGATGATTGACCAGACCAGGCTAAAATCCACCACCAACCATTCTCGACTGAACAAGCGAGGTAAGAGAGCCCGTCGCTTCAGGATCGGATGAGAAATCACTAAGCCGAGGCCGTAGGACATGATCGTAGCAATGGCCGCTCCCCTGACCCCCAGGATCGGAAAGCCCAAATAACCAAAGATAAGTAATGGGTCCAGAACAGCGTTAGCGATCAACGTCATCGCCAGTATTCCCATCGGGGTCTTTGTGTCACCGCTTGCCCGGAATATCGATTCCAGCCCCATATAGATGAAAGCCAAAGGAATCCCGGCCAGATAATAACCCAGATACTGTCTGGCCAGAACAGCCACCTCGATGGGCAGGTCCATGATCCGAAATAAGGGGGTCATCGAACCGATACCCACGAGACCAACCGCAATCCCGATCAGGGCGCTGACCAGCAAACCCAGACTCCCTGATAACCGGGCCAGGTCCATCCTGTCCGCACCGCAATAACGTGCAACCAAAGCGGTGATCCCGGTTGCCGAAATATGACAGACGGAATAGATGGCCCAGAGTATAAAACTGGCACCGGACACGGCTGCCAATGCTTCGGCACCCAATTTGCCCACCCAGAAAGCATCGATCAGGCTGAACAGGGTCTGGAGCACCATGGCCAACATGGTCGGCCATGCCAGAATAAACACCTGTCGCTCAAGTCTATCGTTAACCAGAGGATTGTTCTGACCATTTCCATTACCACAACCATTGACGGTATTCTTGCTCATGCTATACCTGACTGGACTTTCATTTCCCACTGCCGGTGCGATGAGGACCAATGAGCCCGGTAAACCATACTCTCCAAGAACATTTATTGCCATTTCAATCTAATACACAAGGTTTAGTACTCCCCTTATGCTTTAGCAAGATGGTCCAGCAAGTTAAGCGCAAACGATGACTCGTCCATCTGCAATTGTACTTATTCCTTCTGGGGTGGGGGATACCTGTGACCAGCAATGGGCGCCGCCTTCTTCATCGTGCTTTCTGACCCAATCGGGTTTGAGTAAGCCCATTTCTGACTCGACAAAACTCGCTTTTCCTGATAATAATACATCAAGGCTCTGGCTAACTCATGGTAATAAGTACGACAATCCGAGCGAGAATTCAGCGCAATGTCAGAACAGAGAGACAACCCGCTACCTGGACTCGATGCCCTCTATACCTGTCATCAGGTCGAAGTGGAACAGGGCATCCGCCTGATGGTCTATCAGTGGCAACCCGCTTCCAAATCCAAGCGTGAGAACGGACCTTTGGTCTTTGTGGCGGGTTGTGTCTCGAGTGTCGAGGGTTGGACCGACTTTCTGCAGGAAATCATTCCCATCAGACCCGTCTATTATATTGAATCACGGGAGAAGCAATCAACGGTCATAAACAGGGGCAAGCTCGGGCCCGCTGATTTTTCGATCCGAAGCATGAGCCTGGATATCATCTCTGTCTGTCAAAAACTGGGAATTATGGTCCCAAAGGCAATGGTTGCAGGCAGTTCCTTGGGTGCAACCGCCCTGCTGGAAGCACTGAAAGAAGATCATTTTCAACCGCGATTGGTCGTGCTCATCGGACCCAATACGGAATTCAGGGGACCCTGGTTCAGTAAAATCCTGCTCTGTCTTCCTGCTTCGAGCTATCATCTGATCAAGCATTTCATTATCTGGTATCTCGGGCATTTCCGAGTTGACCGGCGAAGGGAACCGGAACAGATGGAAAGATATAAAAGGACCTTACTGGAGGCGGACCCGTATCGCCTGAAACTGACAGTTCGTTCGTTTTTTCGGTACAAGGTCTGGCCAGGTCTCGAAAAGGTCACCGTCCCCATTGTCATCGCCTATTCGACCAGCGATACTCTGCATGTCGCCCACAATATCCGGCGCATGCGCACGGTCTTAGCTCGGGCCGAACTGTGTGAATGCCGGACCAACCTCTATATGCACAGTGCCGCCTTTGCCCAGGACTGTGAACGTCTCTTCCTCAAGTGATCATCCTTGACCAGATGCTCTAGTTTGACACAATACTCAAAGAAGAAGAAACCCGAACAGAAATATCATTGTTCACACGGAAACACAAAGACACGGTAAAAAGAAGTGACTGGTAATAGCTGCCGCCTGAGTTGGCATGAGCGTCCTCGCTCATGGGTGGCTTTTCTCCGACACGGCCAGGTCGGCCGGGCCACTCCCAAGGGGAACATCGAATTTTCAGGGTGAAGAGATGTTTCATATTTGCGGATAATTATGGTATACTGTCGGGGATGAGGACAGGAGATAGCCCTGAGATGGACAGAGTTATTGGCAAGGAGGTCGCCGATGCACGAGAATAAATCAGAAGCAGGTCCGGAACAAGGGGGCGGGTTTGGGCCTGAATTGAAGAAAATACTGTCGGAAGATACTGATACGGATAATCTGGCGTTTTCGAGTGAGGGTGCCGATCTGGCGGTACCACCCTCTCGTGAGGAGATTGTCCGGAGCATGATAGCCCGGATCGAGAAGATGACCGGGACCTATACCCTTGGTTTGACCACGAGCCAAACTGAAATTTTCGAGCATCTTCGTTTTCTCAATGACAACTTTTTCTTCGATCGCCCGGTCACGGACAGCGAATTGACCGGACCCGAAAAGAATCCGTTGAAAGCGTCCATGAAGAAAACGTTGTTTCCGGTGCTGCGGAATGCGCTTGGCCTTATATTCGAGCGTCAGCGCTCATTCAACGGTGAATTGGTCAAGTTGTTGAATCGATTGCTCGAGGTTGCAGGCAATCAGCGTGATTTCAACATGGACCTGATCAAGTTCTGCGAGCGGACCATCGATCACTATCGTTTGATGGAGGGGCTCGAGCGACGTTTTGATGATTATTTTGCCTATCTGACCAGGTTGTCCGTGCTCGAAGAAGACATGATCATCCTGCAGAAGAGAGTGAGTGAGCTTGAAAGTAAGACTCCGGTGACACAGCCCAAGGGGAAAAAACGGCGGAAATAAGTGGTATCAGGTGTATAGGAGACGAGAGAGGCATGTCCAAAACGATCACATTTATCTGTCCCTGGTATGGTCAAGGCATCCCGGGAGGGTCGGAGCGAGCGGTCCGCGAATTAGTGCATCAACTCAGCGAGCGAGGTCTCGAGGTCCAAGTGTTCACGACCTGCGCCCATGACTTTTACGATTGGGCTGCTTATTATCCACCGGGACAGGTCGAGGAAAGCGGGACCAAATTGCATCGCTTTATGCCCAACATGCGCAATTCCTCGGAATTCGATCGGGTGAACCGGTTACTGTTGGACGGGCGAGCGATTTCAGCCTGGGACGAGTCCGTTTTTTTGAACAATATTATTGCCAGTGACGATTTATGTCGTTGTATTTGGAGGGAGCGGGATGGGATTATTCCCATTTTCACGCCCTATATGTTCGGGACAACCTATTGGGGGAGCCGGCTTATACCCGAGGACTCGTTCATCATTCCCTGTCTGCATGATGAGCCGTATAGCAAGTTGCCCCGCTACCGGACCATGCTCGAATCGGTCCGGGCCCTGCTCTTTTATTCGGAGGGCGAGGCCCGTGTCGCCAAGCAATTGGTCCGGAACAATGGTCGGGAACGGGTGATCGGATTAGGTCTGGACCTGCCGGGACCTGTGCCCGAATCCGCTCGGCAGGAGTTCAGACGGCGGTATGCCCTGGAGGTCCCATATTTATTTTTACCGGGTCGCAAACAGCCCGAGAAGAATACCAGTCTGGCCCTTGATTATTTTCAGCAGTTTCTGCAGCGAAATCCGGACACCCCGATCAAGCTGGTCCTGTCCGGACCGGGCAGGATCGAGTTTCCCGAACATTGCTCGGGAAGCTTTATGGACCTCGGTTTTATCGATACATCGGTTTTAGCGTGTGCGTATGCCTGTGCACGGGCAGTCTGTATTCCTTCGACGCGTGAAAGCTTTTCCTTTACCATGTTCGAAGCCTGGTCGCACGGACGACCGGTCCTGGTCCAGAGAGATTGCCTGGCCACGGCCCTGCCGGTCAAACACTGCCGAGGTGGCGACATGTTCCATGATGCCCCAAGTTTCGGGACCGCTCTCGAAGAAATCCTCGGCCGTTCTGAAGCTGAGGACCTGGACATCGGGCGGCGAGGTTATAATTATACACGTGAGCAGTGTAGCTGGGACCGGGTTATTGACCGCTTTATCGAGGCAATCGGGCATACATCATGACCAGAACGATCCATATCATGACTGCGACTTTGACTGCCGGCGACGCCATTGGAAATTACAGCCGCATTTTGCAGCGAATTTTCTGGCGTCAGGGTTATCGGGTCCGATTGTATGCCGATTTGTGGGATGAATACAGCCTGTGCAGCCATTCGCAGGAATTCGATCAGGTTTGCACTCCCGATGATATATTATGGTATCATTATTCAATCTATTCCGAGAACATCCAGGTCATCGAGCGACACCGTGTCTTTACCATTCTCGATTATCATGGTGTGACGCCGCCTGACCTGTTTCACGGCTATTCAGACCATCTCGAGAAACTCTGTATTATGGGTCGGGAAAAGATCGGGCAACTCGAGGATAGTGTGGATCTGGCGGTGGCCCACTCGGATTACACGCTCAAGGAATTACAGGATTACGGTTTCAAGTCAGTGGTCAAGGTACCTCTGGCCGTCGACACGACCCGCTTTGCCCAGTCCCAGCATAACGGCCTGGCCCAATTGTTACGTGAGTCCGAATATTTACTGTTTGTAGGCCGGATCACGCCACAGAAAAGTCTGCTCGAACTGATCGAAGCTTTTGCCGAACTGGCTCGGGGTCATGACGGGCTTTATTTGCTCCTGGTGGGTGAATACAGTTATTCGCGGGCATATGTTGCGGAGCTCGAACAGCGTATTGAGGCCAGAGGCCTCGCCGGTCGGGTCATTCTGACCGGTAAAGTCAAGGACATTCGTGCTTTGAAAGCCCTTTTTCAGAACGCTCTTTTTTCGGTATACCTGTCACATTGGGAGACCTTTTGCGTTCCGATCATCGAGTCTATGTATCTGGGCACACCGGTCATCGGTCTCAATAAAACCGCAATCCCGGAAGTCTTGGGCGATGGGGGTATTTTACTCGATGATCACGATCCGGCCCGTTTTCGCCAGGCAGTAGGGCCGTATCTCGGAAACCGGGCCCGATATGATGAACTTTGTCAAAAAGCAGAACAGCATGCCCGGTGTTATACGGAAGCTTCGCTCGAGACCCGGCTCGACGAGCTCGTTTTGCCCCGTTTGGCCCGTCCGGCTCATCGTCCGCGAATAGCGTGCGTGGTCCAACGTTATGGGCTCGAAGTGGCCGGTGGTGCCGAGTATCTGTGCCGATTACTGACGGAGCATTTGGCCCGCTATTTCGAGATCGAGGTCCTGACTACATGTGCCATCGATTACCATAGCTGGCAAAACGAATATCCGCCCGGTTTGTCCTGGATCAACGATATTCCTGTGCATCGTTTCCCGGTCCATGAACCGCGGACAATGTCGCGTTTCACCTCGATGTCACGCAAGTTGTTCGAGGGTGGTGTGCAGGCGATCAGTTTCAATCAAGCCATGGATTGGATGCGTTTGCAGGGGCCGCGTGCCCGCGATCTGATCAGGCATATTCAGGAGCACCATGCCGACTACGATTTTTTCCTGTTTTTTACCTATCTGTATGCGACCACCTTTTATGGTTTGCCACTTGTCCGAGACAAGTCTGTGTTGGTCCCCACGGCCCACAATGAGCCGGCTATATATTTGAAGCCCTTTGCCGAATTATTTCATCAGCCGCGTGGTCTGCTCTACCTGACTGAAGCCGAACGTGATTTTGTGCTGCGTTTATATCAGAATCACCATGTGCCGTCAGTAGTCACGGGAATAGGAATTGATCAACCGGCCAACTACGAGGCCGACCGTTTCCGAGCCAAATACAAGCTGGATGGACCGTATCTGCTCTATGTGGGACGGATAGCCCGATCAAAGGGCTGCCAGGAATTCATCACGACCTTTCTGAATTATAAGAGAGAGTTAGGTGGTCCGCTCAAATTGGTCTTGATGGGTAAAATGCTGCTTGAAGGCGAACATAGCACGCACCCTGACATCATTTATACCGGTTATGTCCCGGACCAGGACAAGTGGGACGCCCTGGCAGGCGCGGCCTGTTTTGTGAATCCCTCACCCTTCGAGAGTCTGTCCTTCTCCGTGCTTGAAGCATGGAGCTTGGCAACGCCGACCCTGGTCAATGCCCGGTGCGATGTACTGGTCGATCACACGAGACGGAGTCAGGGCGGGTTGATTTATAGGACTGATGTGGATTTTTTTCAGGCGATCGAGGCTTTGTTTTCGACGCCGGAGCGGTTGAAAGCCATGGGCTTGAGAGGTCAGGAGTATGTTCAGACCAACTACACCTGGGACAAGGTTGAGGGGACTATACTGGCTTTCCTGGCCGAATTACATAATCCGACCCTGAAACCATCCTTTCAATCCTGATCGGATTGGGGACCATCTGACCATGAAACAAGCACTCGAAGAATTCGATGTGATCGTGATCGGTGCGGGACATGCCGGCTGTGAAGCGGCCCTGGCCACTGCCAGGTCGGGATTCCAGACCGGCCTGTTCACCATCAATCTGGACACCATCGCCAGGATGCCCTGCAATCCGTCCATCGGTGGTATTGGGAAGGGACACCTGGTCAAGGAGATCGATGCCCTGGGAGGTGAAATGGCCCTGGCCATCGATGCGACCGGCATCCAGTTTCGGCGGTTGAATACACGTAAAGGTCCGGCCGTCCAGGCTTCACGGGCCCAGGCCGACCGTCTGGTTTACCATAAATACATGCGTTCCGCCCTGGAAAACCAGCCCGATCTGCATCTCCGCCAGGCCATGGTGCTCGAACTCGCGCTCGAGAACGATGCCCTAGCCGGGGTCATCTGCTTTCCCAATGCTTTTTATCGCAGTCGCTGCGTGATCAATACTGCCGGCACCTTTTTGAACGGGTTGATCCATATCGGACTCGAACAGTTCCCGGCCGGTCGTGATGGTGAATTCGCCGCTACCCGGCTCTCGGACTCGTATCGACAGCTTGGTTTCGAGATCGGGCGTCTGAAAACCGGAACACCGCCGCGGATAGCCGGAAACAGTATCGATTTTGCCCAACTGACGCCTCAACCAGGCGATGATCCGCCCCTGCCCTTTTCATTCATGACAGACAAGCTGGAACTCGAACAGGTCCCCTGTTACCTGACCCAGACAACTGCCGAGACCCATCGGATCATCAGTTCCGGCCTCGATCGCTCGCCTCTGTATAGTGGGATTATTGTCGGTATCGGTCCCCGTTACTGTCCTTCTATTGAGACCAAAATCATTCAGTTTCCGGACAAGGAATCGCACCAGGTCTTTCTCGAACCCGAGGGCCGTTTTACTACGGAATACTATGCAAACGGCATATCGACCAGCCTGCCCTTTGACATTCAGATTGCCATGGTCAGGTCCATACCCGGTCTCGAACATGCGGAACTGACCCGACCCGGCTATGCGATCGAATATGATTTCTTTCAACCCACTCAATTGAAGCCCACACTCGAGACCAAGCGTCTGGCCAATTTGTTTCATGCCGGTCAGATCAACGGGACTTCGGGTTATGAGGAAGCGGCGGCCCAGGGCCTGATCGCGGCCTTGAATGCTATCCGCAATTTGCACAAGGGCGAACCGTTTGTGCTCAGGCGTGATCAAGCCTATTGCGCAGTCATGATCGATGACCTGTGCAGTCGCGGGGTCCTCGAACCGTATCGTATGTTCACCTCTCGGGCCGAATACCGTTTGCTGCTTCGTGAAGATAACGCCGATGAACGATTGGCCGATTACGGACGGGAATTCGGCTTGCTCCAGGGGGAACGCTGGCTGAAACTCGAGTCGCGCCGGGAGCAGATCGGTCAGGAGAAGGAACGGATTGAACATACGGTCCTGGCTCCCGACCAGCAGGTCAATGAGTGCTTGCGGCAGATGCAGTCCGCCCCTTTGACCGAGGCCCAGCCGTTACGAAAAGTGATCGCCCGTCCGGAAATCGAATATGCCCGCTTACGTGAATTGAAACCTGATTGGCCCGCATTAGCTCCGGGACTGATCAAGACGGTCGAGAGCGACATCAAGTACGAAGGCTATATCAAACGACAGCGTGAACAAGCCATCAAATTGCAGGACCTTGAAAAGATCATGATTCCCGATGACATGGATTACAATACGGTACATGGACTCACACGTGAAATCCGGCAGAGGTTGACCGAAATAGGGCCGCGGACCCTGGCCCAGGCCGCCCGCATCTCCGGGGTGACCCCGGCCGCCCTGTCCATCCTGATGATTTTTCTTAAAACACACGGTCGGAGTGGCCATGTCTGATCAGCGCTCACTACTCGAACAGGGCCTGCAATCACTGGGTATCGCCCCGGCTATGCCTCAACTGCACCAGTATGAACTGTATATTCGGGAAATACGGAAGTGGAGCCGACGGACTCGCCTGGTCGGAGATGCGACCGAACAGGTCCTGGTCAACGAACATATTCTCGACTCACTGACCGCCTGGCCCATCATCTGTCAAGAACCAGCCAAAACACTGATCGATCTCGGATCAGGGGCCGGCTTCCCGGGCCTGTGCCTCGCAATCATCGCCCCCGAACTGGTAGTGACCCTCCTGGATTCACGCCGGATCAGGACCGAATTTTTGAAAGCGGTCGTGCGGACCCTTGAACTGAAAAACTGTACCGTGCTCAACCTGCGGCTCGATCGACGGACTGCCCCTGCCTCCCAGATCAACCGGCAATTCGACCTGATTACGGCCCGGGCTTTCGGCCCGCTCGAGACGATTCTGGAATATGGCCTGCCTCTGCTGGCAGATCGGGGCCGATTTGTGCTTCATCGGGGCCCGTGTAGTGCCCGTGAACTCGAACAAGAAATGGCCCTGTTCAACGACTTGGGTCTGGTCCAGCTCAGTCACGCCTATCCGGTTTTTGGCCAAAACGCTACCGGCAAGATCATCCAGATCATCAGGAGAGGGTAGATGGCGGCGTCTCAGAAAATGGCCATGTTAGTCGAATATGAGGGCACCCATTTCCACGGTTGGCAACTTCAGGAGCGCATTGTGACCGTCCAGCAGGTTATCGAACAGAAATTGGCCCTCATAACCGGGCACCATACCCGAGTCTACGGGGCCTGCCGCACAGATGCAGGTGTGCATGCTCTGGCCCAGGTCGCCCATTTCAGCCCGGAATGCGAGTGTAATCCCCAGGCCCTTCTCAGGGGTTTGAACGCATTACTGCCCGATGCTGTTTCGATCGTTGAAGTCATCACGGTCCCAATCGAGTTCCATGCTCGCTACGACGCTCGGGCCAAGACCTATCGTTATCGTATTTGGAACGATCGGGTCGAACATCCCTTGCTGAAACGTTACTGTCACTCCGTCTTCAAATCTTTGGACCTGAATGCCATGACTGGAGCTCTGAAACAGCTTGAAGGTGAACACGATTTCAGTGCCTTTCGAGCCGCTTCCTGTGCCGCCAAATCACCGGTCCGCACTCTCTATCAGGCTGAACTCGAACAATCGGGGCCACTGTTGACCATCACACTCCAAGGGAACTCCTTTCTGCAGCATATGGTCCGGATCATAACCGGGACCCTGATCGAAATCGGTTCCGGCAAGCGCCCGGCCCAGGATATGACCGTCCTGCTCGAAGCACGCGACCGGACCAGGTCAGGTCAGACCGCACCGGCCAAGGGCTTGGCTCTCGAACACATCCGGTATGAACGGGTGACTTTTGACAGGGGACCACGCACAATCGAGATCAACCTAAGAAAGAACATTGCTGCGCACGTTGATTAATGAAAAGAAAAGCACCACAGATTTCACAGATAAAAAACCTGTGTAGTCTGTGAAATCTGTGGTGATCTTTTGTCTTTCCTCTACTATTTTGAAATTCCGATACAGATGAAATATTTCGATGAACTTGACATGCTCCGGGAATGATCCTATATCAGCGTTTCGTTGTCTTTAGTGTGTTCAGACTCTTTTTCCACAGGTGAAGTGATGAAAACATTTATTGAAAGCCAAAAAAACATATCAAAAAAATGGTTTGTGGTCGATGCAAAAGACCAGGTCCTCGGTCGCATGGCATGTAAAATTGCCACCATTCTCATGGGAAAACACAAGCCCAATTATACCCCCTTTCTCGATACGGGTGACCATGTCGTCGTGATCAACGCCGATAAAATAAGGGTGACCGGACGAAAAAGAGACCAAAAGCAATATATCTCGTACTCCGGTTATCCCGGTGGTATCTCGATCGAGACCTTCGACCAAAAAATGAACAGACAGCCTGAATTCGTGATTAAGAACGCAGTCAGGCTGATGTTACCGAAAAACAAACTCGGTCGGAGTATGTTGAAGAAACTGAAGATTTACACCACTACCAATCATCCACATCAAGCTCAGCAACCTGAAAATCTGGTAATGTCAGAATTCCAGAAGGTTGAACGATTCTGAGAGGAGGTCGTATTTTGGAAGTCAATCGCTATTATGGCACAGGTAAAAGAAAAACCTGTATCGCCCGGGTATGGTTAAAAAGTGGGACGGGTGAAATTATGGTCAATAAAAGGACTGTTGACGATTATTTTCCGCGTGAAACATTGAAAATGCTGATTCAGCAACCTTTTGAACTGACCGGGACCCAGGGTAAGTTCAATGTCTATGCCACCGTCAAAGGCGGCGGTATCGCCGGTCAAGCGGGTGCTTTGAAACACGGTATTACCAAGGCACTCCTCGAATACGATCAGGAATTACGCTCTATCCTTAAAAAAGCCGGTTTTGTCCGACGCGATCCACGAGTCAAGGAACGGAAAAAATACGGTCAACGTGGAGCACGGGCTCGTTTCCAATTCTCCAAACGTTAAAATTTGTTGTATAACAACCAACATCATTCATAGGAGGTATCTGCTTGTCAATAGTATCCTTGAGAACCCTACTCGAAGCGGGGGTCCACTTCGGTCATCAGACGAAGCGATGGAATCCCAAAATGAAGAAGTACATCTTTGGTGAACGGAACAATATTTATATTATCGATTTGCAAAAAACCTTAAAACTCTTTAATGTGGCCTATGATTTCGTGCGGGATAGCTGCTCGGATGGTGGATCGGTCCTGTTTGTCGGCACAAAGAAGCAAGCCCAGCAAGCCATCGAAGACGAAAGCAAACGCTGCAACATGTTCTGCGTTACGCATCGTTGGTTAGGAGGCATGCTGACCAACTTCGCTACTATTAAAAAAAGTATCGAAAAACTCGATAAATATGATGAAATGAAGGCGAAAAACGATTACGCCGATCTGACCAAAAAAGAGATTCTCAAGCTGGAAAAAGAGCGGGTCAAACTGGAAAAAAATCTGACCGGTATCCGGGGCATGCAAAAGACTCCTTCTGCAGTTTTCGTCGTTGATCCACGACGAGAGAAAATTGCCGTCAAGGAGGCCAGAAAACTCAATATTCCGATTATTGCCATCGTTGACACGAATTGTGATCCTGATGAAATTGACTTTGTCGTCCCCGGCAATGATGATGCGATCCGAGCAATCAGGCTCTTCTCCTCGAAGATAGCCGACGCTGTGATCGAGGGTCACGCCATTTATCGCTCCAAGCATGACATTCAGGAAAAAGAAGAAGCGACACCGATCCTGACTGATACAGATTTTTCTCAGATGGCTGAGCAAGAGGAAGCCAAAGAGAAAGCCGCTGAAGCGGAGGTGGGCGCCACTACAACCGCTGAAGCTAACGGGCCTGAAGCCGACACTTCTAAAGACAAATAGTGTCTCGCGAGTTTCTCGGAGCGGAGATACGCAACCATTGTGGATGTACCTGGGAGGTTGAATGTCATGAATATTAGTGCTGAATTGGTCAAAAAATTACGAGAGAAAAGTGGTGCAGGGGTGATGGCCTGCAAAGAGGCCCTCGCCACCTGTGACGGTGATATCGATAAATCGATCGAGTACCTTCGTAAAAAAGGGATCGATACCGCCGCGAAAAAAGCAGGTCGGGCTACAACCGAAGGCCAGATTGGCTCATATATCCATACTGGAGCCAAAATCGGTGTTCTCGTTGACTTGCGCTGTGAGACGGATTTTGTGGCCAAAACCGATGAATTTCAGGGCCTGCTCAAAGAAATAGCCATGCATGTGGCCGCATTGTCTCCTCGCTTTATCTGTAAGGAAGATGTCACCTCCGAAATCCTGGACAAGGAGCGGGAGATTCTGATGGCCCAGGCCGAACAATCTGGAAAACCCATGAATGTCCTCCAGAAAATTGTCGATGGCAAAATGAACAAATTTTACAGTGAATACTGCCTGTTGGACCAGAGTTATTTCCGGGAACCGGAAATCACCATCCAGGATTTGATCAAGCGGACTATTGCCAAACTTGGCGAAAACATTCAGATCATGCGTTTTGTCCGGTTTCAAGTTGGTGAGGAGTTATGAAATCGAAGTACAAACGCATCCTGGTAAAACTCAGCGGTGAAGCCTTGATGGGGGATGCCCAATACGGCATCTCCCCCGAGGTGGTCGCATCTATCGCCGACGAGATCAAGCAAATCCACGAAAATGGAATCGAGATTGCTTTGGTTATTGGAGGCGGTAATATCTTTCGGGGCTTATCATTATATGCCCAGGGTATCGAACGTGTCTCGGCCGACCAGATGGGCATGCTGGCTACTATCATCAACGGGATTGCTCTCCAACAATCACTCGAAAAGCTGAAGGTCGATACCCGCCTGATGACCGCGATCAGTATGCATGATTTTGCGGAACCGTATATCCGGCGGCGGGCCATTCGTCACCTCGAAAAGCAACGCGTGGTGATCTGTGCCGGTGGGACAGGCAGTCCCTATTTTACTACGGATACAGCCGCTGCCTTGCGGGCAATCGAGATCAAGGCCCAGGTCATCGTCAAGGCGACTAAAGTCGATGGCGTGTATGACATGGACCCCGTTCTCTATCCTCATGCGAAAAAATACGAAAGTCTGAGTTATATGGATGTTCTCAACCAGGGTCTGCAGATCATGGATATGACCGCTGTCTCACTCAGCAAGGAAAATGATCTCCCCATTATCGTCTGTGATCTGAAACAAAAAGGGACCCTGCTCAAAGTCATTCAAGGCGAACATATCGGCACAATAGTCTGTTAATTCTTTCTTTCCGATAACAAGGAGGAACACAGTGCTTGATCTCGTATATGAAAATCTTAAAGAGCGAATGGATGGGGCCCTCGAGAAACTCGAAAAAAACTTCAAGGCCCTGCGGACCGGACGGGCTTCAACATCCCTACTCGACGGCATCAGGATTGACTATTATGGGACCCAAACACCGTTGAATCAGGTTGCGACCCTCACCGTTCCCGAACATAATCTGATTGTGGTCCAGCCCTGGGACAGCACGATCGTGTCTGATGTCGAGAAAGCCATCAACAAAGCGAACCTGGGACTTGTCCCCCTCAGTGATGGCAAACTCATTCGAATCAATATCCCTCCTCTGACTGAAGAACGCCGACGTGATCTGGCCAAATCGGTCAGAAAATTCGCCGAAGATTGCCGAGTGGCCATACGCAATATCAGACGCGATGGTAACGAAGAAATCAAGGGACTCGAAAAGGAAAAAGAAATTTCTGAGGACATGGCCTTTAAAGCCCAGGCTGAAATTCAAAAAATCACCGAAGAATACATCGTCGAAGTCGATAAACAGATGCAACTCAAGGAAAAAGAAGTCATGAGTGTCTGATTCACTGCACGGTGACTCAGATCGTTGTATCACACCAAGAGCAAATCTCGAGCTGCACTGTATGAGTGTATCTGCTTTGCTAATCCGGACCTGATTGATGTTGTCAAAATTGAGCATGCAAACAAGAAAAGAACGGGAATTGCTCGAGCAGATCGATCACGAGCGATTGCCTGTCCATGTAGCGGTGATCATGGATGGCAATGGTCGCTGGGCCCAGAAACGCGGATTGCCCCGTGTGGCCGGACATAGGGCCGGCATTACCTCAGTCAGGAAAATCATCGAAGCCTCCGCCCAGATCGGCATACAGTATCTCACCCTCTATGCCTTCTCCAAGGAAAACTGGCAACGACCGGCCGGCGAAGTGAGCTATCTTATGGGCCTGATCGAAGAATTCGTGCTGAAAGAACTCGATACTCTCAGCAAAAACAATATACGATTCAAGGTCCTGGGACATATGGAAGAATTGTCCGCGAATGTCCGCACGCGACTCGAAGAAGCAATCCATAAATGCCAAGCCAATACCGGCATGTGGTTTAATGTCGCCCTCAATTATGGGAGCCGTGTGGAAATCACCGATGCCTGCAGGACGATCGTCCGTAAAATCCAACAGGGCACTCTCGATTACGCCGAGATCGACGAAAACCTTATTTCAGACCATCTCTATACTGCCAGTCAACCGGACCCAGATCTGCTCATCCGCACCTCCGGCGAACTGAGAATCAGTAATTTCCTCCTCTGGCAACTCGCCTACTCCGAAATTGTCATTACCCCTGTTCTCTGGCCCGATTTCAGGAAACAACACCTGCTTAAAGCAATAATCGACTATCAAACCCGCGAGCGACGCTTCGGAAAAGTCATCAATCCCTGAACTTTTTTGTGGTTACGATACTATCTTATTCCGAATGAAAGAAACGTTCAATTGATACCAGGTCTTGTTTCAATCCAAAGAATGGAGAGGGAATAACAATGGGCATAGCAACCGATATTATTCTCCTGGTTATCGCTTCATTTTTTTGTGGTCTTTTATTGCAGCGGCTAGGTCAGCCCATAATACTCGGTTATATTGCTGCAGGTATCATCCTTGGTCCGCATACTGGCGGAATGACCGTCTCGAATATTCACGATATTGAGTTGCTTGCCGAAATAGGAATAGCTTTTCTTTTGTTTGCACTCGGACTTGAATTTTCACTCAAGGACCTCCAGCCGGTCAAAATGGTTGCCCTGGTTGGAACACCTGTGCAGATAATCGCAAGCATAGGGATCGGATTAGGGATAGGACAACTGCTGGGTTGGGAATGGAAACAGTCTCTGTGGTTGGGCGCGATCATCTCACTTTCGAGCACGATGGTCATTCTCAAAACGCTGATGAATCAAGGCTGGCTTGGAACACTTTCGAGTAAAGTCATGATCGGCATGCTCATTGTTCAAGACCTGGCCGTCGTTCCCATGATGATCATTCTGCCTCAATTGAACAATCCGACTGTCGGCCTGCCGGCGCTCGGCATTGCAGCATTAAAGGCAGCAGCATTCATCATCGGCATGGTCCTGCTCGGGACCCGATTATTGCCCCGCCTCCTGGCTCATATCGCCAAACTTGGCTCACGGGAACTGTTCCTGCTTGCGATTACCGCTATTGGGCTTGGTATCGGTTATCTCACCCATATGGTCGGACTTTCCTTTGCCTTTGGCGCATTTGTAGCCGGGTTGGTCTTGAGCGAGTCAGATTATGGTCATCAGGCACTCAGTGACATCATCCCCTTGCGGGATTTGTTTGGATTGTTGTTTTTTACCTCGGTGGGCATGCTTTTAGAGCCGCACTTTCTGTTCGATAATCTGAGTGAGATCCTTTTTCTGGTTCTGGCCGTCAGTATTGGCAAAGGGCTACTATTTTCCGGCATCGTCCGCGTTTTCAGCTACGGGAATGTAATCCCCTTAGCCGTAGGATTGGGCCTGTTCCAAGTTGGAGAATTCTCTTTCGTGTTGGCCCGAGTGGGCTTGTCGACGCATTCCATTGACCGGGATATGTATTCCCTGGTCCTGACTACGGCGATTGTAACCATGGTTCTCACGCCACTCGTTTCCGGTCAGACAGCACGTCTCTATGCTTTAAAAAAAAGATTGTTTCGGCATGAGACTCTGGAAACATCAAACCTGCCCGCAGATTGCTTCGTCCGTCATGTCGTGATTGCCGGAGGAGGCAGGGTCGGTTTTCAGATAGCTCAGGTCTTGAAACGGCTCAATCTGCCTTTTGTGCTGATCGAGCTCGACCATCGTCGCTTTGAAAAGGCAAAGGAAGCCGGCATGACCGTGATCTATGGGGATGCCCGACAGGAAATTGTGCTCGAAGTAGCCGGTGTGAAGGAAGCCGCGCTCCTGATCTTAACCATACCGGGAATTGTGGCGGTCAGAAGTCTCATCGTCTTATCAAAACGCCTGAACGAGAATATTCAGATTGTAGCGCGGGCAGCAGGTCCGGATTATCTCGATGTATTTAAAGAACTGGGAATTTCTGAGGTCGTTCTCCCGGAATTTGAGGCCAGTCTCGAGATGACTCGACAAGCCCTGCTCAGACTTCAGGTAATACCGGCTGATGTGCAACGATATACGGATACAGTCCGTCAGGAGCTCTACGCCCGTCTCATTGACCAGGAGAGCGATTATCGAGTACTGACCCAAATGCGTAATGCCGAACAGCAATTTGATCTGCAATGGCTTCGCTTGACTTTGGCGAGCCCGATCGCCTATCAGTCGATCGGAGCTGCTCAAATCCGCAAGAAAACAGGTGCCTCAATCGTCGGGGTTGTTCGGGACAATACACTCAAACCTAATCCTGATGCCGATTTCGTACTATTGCCCCATGATCTGGTGGCAATCATTGGCAGCGAACACAATAGGAATGCCTTCATGGTCCTGGCAGCGGCCCCCGAGAATAAACCATCTTGAGAAAGAAACAAGATGGACCCCTTTACATTTTAAACGATGCGTTGATTGAACAGGTATCGTGGCGTTTTGAGGAAAGTCGGCAGCGTGAGAGTGAAGGTCGTGCCGGGTCCGGGTTTGTTGTCTCGGTATGAAATCGTCCCCTGGTGATACTTGACGATCGCGAGGACTATACTCAATCCCAAACCTTTACCAACTTTACTGCGGGTACTGAAAAAGGGATCAAAGATTAAAGTCTTATGTTCATCAGCGATCCCGACTCCGGTATCACAGATCTGGATCGAGACATATTCTTGCTTGATAATACCTTTCAGGCTGATGAATTCTTCCTTGGTGATTATATGACTGGCTGAGACAGTAATGGTCCCACCCTGGGGCATGGCTTCGATACCGTTCATGATCAGATGCTGGAAAACATCGAGCAGATCAACTTGATTGCCCGGAATGTACGGGAGATATTCTGGAAGATCACACTGAAAAGTTATGGTTGCCTGATCAAGTTTTTCTCTGATTTGAGCAATTGCCTGATGACAGACGATAGAAAGATCGACCAGTTGCATCTCTCGTGGCGCAGGTTTCGTATGTTCGCTGGTCTTTTGAATATAAGCAGCAATTCGGTTGATTTCCTCAACGATATCACTGATGTGGGTCCTGATTCTCTGTGGAGCATGGGTATCGGTGCGTAACATTTCACAATAGGTGCGAATACTCATTAAAAAAGTGTTCATGTTAGAGGAAATATCATCACTGAAATTGAGTAAACTCTCCATTTTTTTCAGTTCGAGTAATTTATTCTGCATATCCTGGTGCAACCTCATGATCTCTTGATATCTATGGATATCGTGAATGATATTTAAAGATAATGGACCGGATGATGTCATCAATTCCTTATGAAAATAAGCGATGGCCGGCAGGTCATCATCGTGACCTGATTGAGAATAGGCCTGGTCCTGCCGGAATTGAGAATGATTTGGCCCTTCTTTCCCTATGCAACTCAGAATATCATGAATATTTCGGCCCTGAACATCCATGGATTGCATCCGCCCCAGCCCCGCACCCGCGGAGATGATCTCACCGTATTGATCAGTAATAAACAGATTGTCCTCAGTCCGATCCCAAAACGACATCAGGTAAACGGCCATCTCGGACAATAACGCCCCCTGCTGAACCAGTTTCGTGCGAATACTCATCAGACTGTAAAATAAGAAAAAAAACAATTCCAGAAAACATATTATTCCCAGTGTGATAAGGAATGATTGTGGATCGCCCAAGAGGTATTGCGCATACAGTACAGGCAGCACAAGAGCACATTGCACCCCAAACAGCATCTGACTGGTTTCAGTCTTATCCGGCTTGACCGAAAGCCGGATAGCGATGAAAATAATAAACAGGACAGAAAAGCTCATCAATTCCATCAGTTTATGAACCCAAAAGTACCAATCCATTATATAAGTAATAAGGATTGTAAATAAAGTATAAACAAAATAACATGAAATGGCTAATAATTCGAGGAAGTGGCGATTATTTATCCCGGAAGAATGACGGTTTTGGACAAAGACCACCACGATTATGAATATCATTGGAATAAGGGCACTCGCGGAGAGAATGATATTATAAACTGAAAAGACGACTATTGTGAGTTCAATTTCATGAAGACCGGGCAGATTAATCAAGAGATACTTTTGGGGGGCGGCGGATAAAAGAATGAGTCCCCCGATATAATAGATGAATTGAAAAGCAATCCCTCCCCAGAGCAGTCCGGGTGGAATTTTCCGGTAAGAATGTAAAAATGCCCAGATAAAAGCCAGAAGCAGGGTATATTGGCCTACAATACTGAATTGATGGATGAGCGAATCGGGCACATTGTTGTTTAAGAGTGTTTGAATAAAGTGGAACGACAAGGCGATTACAAGGATATGATCAAGATGGTTTTTATGATCGACCTGGATCAGGATCAGCAGACAGCATAACACCAAGGAAAGATAGAGTATTTTTTCCAGGATGGATACTCTATTTTGAAGAAGGTCCGGTTGAAATACAGCGAGGGTGAGGCATACGGAAAAAAGTGAGAGACAGGCAACAAAGACTATGTTTTTCAGTATTGATGTGTTCAAATTTCTTGTCATTCTTACACTGTTCCAATTATGTTCCGGGTCGAATTGACACTGTTGATTTTCTGATTTTTCAAGGTCAGGTAGTATGAAAAACTGGGGATCATGGACTCTGATCGTTATTCTTGTGATTACTATCACGGGAAAAATTGAACAGGTTTTTTAAAAAACCCGTTTCCCGGTATCTGCTGATGGCTTCGAGTTCGCCGTGATCGAGCCAGACCCCATGGCAATGGGTGCAGCGGTCGATTTTAATATTGAAGTAGTTAATTTCCTCGAGATTCATGCCGCATTTAGGGCATTTCATAAAATGGAGTTCTTTGAGTTGTCGGCGTTCAATTTCCTTCATTTCCTCGTATTTTTTTTGTTCGAGTTGCTTTCTTTTTTTGGCTTCCTGCTGGGCAAAAAATTCTTCTTCCTTATCACTTGGCTTTTTCGCCATATAAAACCTCCTGACAGAGAGAAACGTGTTTACCAGGACTCGCCAAGCAGCGTTTCTCGAGAAATTGCGGACCTGGATACCAATTGATATTCAAAGTTGCGTCGAGAAAGGGCCAATAATGACTCTCTTATTGTAACAAGAAAAAAACATTAATGCAACGAAACAGAAGTCCTTTATCAGGTATAGATTCAGTGGTAATTTTTAGGTATTTCGAGACCGTTCAGAACGCGAAACGCGCCTTGGATCAGGGCTTCGAGTTCATTTTCACCTGGATAGATCATAATGGGAGCCAGGAAGCGGACAGGGCCGGTGATATCATCGATGACCCGAGTACTGTGGGCCATGCCCCCAGTAAGGACGATTGCGTCGATTTGCGGTGCTTTAAGTGCAACTGCCATGGCCCCGATTTCTTTGGTGATCTGGTAAATCATGGCGTTATATATTAAGCGGGCGTGATCATCACCATCATCTATTCGTTGTAAGACCTGCTTGACATCTGCGGTTTTGAGATAACCGTATAGACCACTTTCGCTGGCGAGGAGTTTGAGGATTTGAGCCTGAGAGAGTGTGCCAGAAAAACAGAGGTTGACGATATCACCGATGGGGGTAGAGCCGGCCCGATTGGGGGAAAAGGGTCCCTGCCCAAGCAGGGCCTTGTTGACATCGATGATTTTGCCCTGTCTGAATGCTGCGATAGATATACCGCCGCCCAGGTGGGCCAGCACGAAATTACAGGTCGAAAAATCCCGGTGGAGGTCTTGGGCTGCTCTACGGGCTGTGGCTCGAACGTTGAGTGCGTGGAAGAGTGAGATACGCTCGATACCGGGCACACCAGAGATACGAGCTTCGGGGATGAGCTCATCCACAGTGACCGGATCGACCACGTAACTGGGAATGTGGTATTGCTCGGCCAGAGCATGGGCCAGTATGGCCCCCAAGTTTGAGGGATGATTGCCATAGGTGCAAGTGCGGAGATCATCGAGCATTTTCTGATTGATGAGATAAGTCCCGCCCTGAATGGGTTTCATGATGCCGCCTCGACCGACGACGGCGACCAATTTCATTGTTTTGAAATCAATATTCTGTAGGGCCGCTTGCACAGCTTTTTCTCTCAGATCGATCTGTTCCGTGACCAGATTGTACTGGCGCAATTCCTGTGCAGGGTGTTCGATGGTCAGCTCAGTGATCAGGTCCGTCTCGGTTGCACAGGCAATTTTGGTCGAGGTTGATCCGGGGTTGATGGCCAGAACGATTTTCTTCATGTGTGACCTCTTCGAGAGATGAATGATTATTGTCAGAGAAATACGAATGGTTTGACAATCAGGTAGTGTCCAGTTCAGTTCTCCCTTTGCTTTTATTGGAGTCCGGGGTCGGAGTTGGTTGTTTCAGAATATGTTCGAGATCGGTCAGGCAGGCAAGGGCCTGCTCGGCGGCTTGTTTTTGAGCTTCCTTTTTGCTGCGACCGGTCCCACTGAAAGATTGACCATCATCCAGATTGACTGTCACCGTGAATGAACGTTTATGAGCCGGACCGGTTTCGGCCACCGTCGTATAACGGGGCAGGCTCGTATATTTTTTCAGGTGATATTCCTGTAACTGGGTTTTGTAATCCTGATCGAAGGGATTTTTGGCGACCCGGTCGATTTCAGCCCTTAAAAGACGAACAATAACTTGATTGACCGTTTCGAGCGAACTATCCAGGTAAATGGCGGCGAGTACAGCTTCAAAGACATTGGCCACAATAGATTTTTTATGACGACCGCCCGATTGTTCTTCACCCCGACTCATCATGATATAAGCACCAAGGTCCAGGTCATCATGGGCCAATTGAAAGAGAAAGTCACTACTGGCTACCCTGGCCCGGACCCGGGAATAATCCGCTTCAGTAAGATTCGGATAAGTCCGAAACAGGTAATCTCCCAAAAAGAAAGCCAGGACGGAATCCCCCAGAAATTCGAGACGTTCAAAAGAGGCCCCGGTCCTGTCCGGAGTATCGAACAGCCAGGAATTATGGCAAGTCGCTTGCTCGAGATAGTCCAGATTCCTGAAAGAGTAGTGCAGCTTGTGCTGCAATTCGTCTAGCTGTTTCTGCCTTTCGCTGGACACATCCATAGTCTTAGGGAGAATATTTTCTGAAGATCAGGCTGGCATTGGTCCCGCCGAAACCGAATGAATTGCTCATGACCGTCCGGACCTGGTGGAGGCGGGCCTGGTGGGGCACAAAATCGAGATCACACTCGGGATCGGGATAATCAAGATTGATCGTCGGTGGAATGATGCCTTCCTGGATTGCTTTCAGCGAGGCAACGGCCTCGATGCCGCCTGCTCCACCCAACAGATGTCCGGTCATCGATTTTGTGGAACTGATACACAGGTGCCTGGCCTGTTCAGCAAAGACTGTTTTTATGGCCAATGTTTCGGTCTTATCATTATATGGTGTCGAGGTGCCGTGGGCGTTAATATAGTCGATATCCCCTGGTTCGATCCCGGCATTTTTCAAAGCCTGGGCCATACACAGGGCCGCTCCCGTTCCATCGGGACAGGGCGCGGAAATATGATAGGCATCTGCCGATAGACCGTAACCGATCAATTCACCATAAATGGTGGTCGCCCCACGATCGAGTGCAGTTTCGAGCCGTTCGAGTACCAGAATTCCCGCCCCATCACCGACAATAAAGCCATCTCTTTCACGGTCGAATGGCCTGCTGGCCCGTTCAGGTTCATCATTCCGGGTCGAAAGTGCTTTCATAGCGTTAAAACCGGCGATGGCGATCTTGGTCACACATGCTTCGGACCCACCCGCGATCATGCAATCAGCATAACCCTGTCGGATGAGTCCTGCGGCTTCTCCTATGGCATGACCACCCGCAGCACACGCAGTGGCAATGGCCAGGTTGGGACCCTTCGCTCCCAAACGGATGGAAACATGGCCACCGGCCAAGTTGGCAATAACCATCGGGATCATAAAGGGTGAAATACGTCGAGGACCTTTTTCGATCAGGGTCCCGATCTGGTCTTCGAGCGTGCCGATCCCACCGATACCGGACCCGATCAGAACACCTACCTTCGCCGCATTACGCTCATGGATAACCAGACCCGCATCGTGCACTGCCATTAATGACGCCGCAAGTGCATATTGGATGAATCGGTCCGCTTTTCTGACTTCTTTTTTAGAATCGAACCATTGTTCGGGATCGAAGCCCTGGACTTCACCGGCAATCTGCGAAGCCAAATCTGTCGGATCGAACATGGTAATCCGTCTGATACCCGATTTGCCTTGTGTCAAAGCAGACCAGTAGTCCGACACAGTCGACCCGAGGGGCGTAACAACGCCCATGCCTGTCACCACAACACGCTGCCTGCCCTGATTCATGACCACCCGTTTCTTATGCTGTTCAATTGAGGTCGAGCTTACTTGTCGACTACTTTAGTCAAATAGTCGATGGCATCTTTGACCGTCTTGATCTGTTCAGCATCACTATCCGGGATTTCGATGTCAAACTCCTCCTCGAATGCCATGATCAGTTCAACCGTATCGAGTGAATCAGCGCCTAAGTCATCTGAGAATGATGCTTCCAGGGTAACCTGATTCCGGTCGACATCGAGTTGCCGTGCAATCAAATCCATCGCTTTTTCCTGCAATTCCATGAGTGAACCCCCTCTGTAAAGGACACTATGAATGTTATCATCATGATCCACCGAGTACATGTAGTTGTATTCTTTTTCGATTGATCTTTCAAGCATTTCCTGCTTGAAACTCATTTTCTTTTTCGTGCGATCCTTTCACTTCACATTTCTACATGAATAAACCGCCATTGACATTGATGGTTTGACCGGTGATATACGCTGCATCCGGTGAAGCCAGAAAAAGGACGGCTGCCACGACATCAGCGACACTACCCGGGCGTTTGAGCGGGATAGTCTGCAGCATATGCTCTCGTAGGGGACCAGGTAATTGGGCGGTCATTTCAGTCTCGATAAAACCTGGTGCCACAGCATTGACCGTGATGGCCCGACTAGCTACTTCCCTGGCTAAGGACCGGGTCAAGCCAAGCAGGCCGGCCTTTGAAGCCGCATAATTGACCTGGCCGGCATTACCCGTTGTGGCTACAATTGAAGAAATCGAGATGATTCGTCCCCAATGTCTCTTCATCATACCCCTGATCACGTGTTTGCAGAGCAGGAAAGATCCGGTCAGATTGATATCGAGTACTTGGTGCCAATCGTCACTTTTCATACGCAGGCAGAGCGCATCGCGTGTAATACCGGCATTATTGACCAAAATATCGATTCGGCCGAAATGCCCTTCGATGCGGTCCACAGCGTCCTTGACCTCAGCTTCGCTCGAAACATCGGCCCCGACCGCGAGGATATCATGCTTGTTCCCGGCAAGATCAAGACAGGTTTGTTCGAGCATTTCGCGATCAAGGTCAACCAGGGCGCACCGATATCCCTGTCGGGCACACCCCAGGGCGATAGCCCGTCCAATTCCTCGTGCTGCGCCCGTTATCAATGCGACTTTACCATTACTCTCCGACATATTCTACTCCCGGCTCAACTGGTTCACAACCTGTTCCAGAGAATCGGGGTCCTGGACTGCATATGTTGAAACCGTGCGCGGGACATTGGCCCGGCGCATGAAACCTGATAAAACACGGCCGGGACCCAACTCAACGAAAACCGTGACACCTTGTCCGATCAGATACTGTATAATTTCCAGCCAACGGACCGGCTGCACGACCTGTTTTATCAGGGCTTGACCAATATCCTCGGACTTGAAGATCGGCAGAACATCCGCGTTGGTAATCAGGGGGACGGGTAAATCCTGGATAGATATCTGGTCAAGATCATGTGCCAGTCTTTCCGCGGCAGGCTCCATCAACGGACTATGAAAGGGAGCGCTGACTGACAGGGGGATAATCCGCAAAGCCCCAGCCTCCCTGGCTTTTTCACCGACTTCGTCCACGGCGGTCCGGAGCCCTGAAATAACCGTTTGTTGCAGGTTGTTGATGTTGGCTACACATACCCGAGTGGGGCTGTATTCAGCACATAAAGCGACCACTTTTTCAAGAGGGAGTCCGATTATGGCAGACATAGCTCCCAGCCCGGCTGGGACCGCTTCCTGCATATATCGCCCCCGATTTCGGACCAAAGTAACTCCCGCTTCGAAGCTCATACCACCCATGACCGTGACAGCGGTAATTTCTCCGAGAGAATGGCCGGCAATATAATCTGGTTTGAGCCCTGTTTGCATGAGCGCGTGTGCAGAGATGAATGAATGCGTCAAAATCGCGGGTTGCGTATTCTCAGTGAGTTGTAACGCTTCAGCAGGACCTTCAAAACACAGACGAGACAGGCTGTATCCAAGGGCCACATCCGCACGCTCGAATAGCTGACAGGCCTGCTCTGATGACAGGCTGAATTCGTGGCCCATACCGATATATTGTGATCCCTGACCCGGGAATATGAAGGCTGTTTTCACTACTCATACCTCAAGCAAATCGACCGGAATAAACGCTCAGGACACAAGGACCGTGGACATGAACTGAACTGAAGAGCAAAAACGCTATTCTTTGGTCAGTTCCAGGACCTGGGTCTTGCCATAATAACCGCAATTTTTACAGACCCGATGAGGTAATTTCGGTTCCTGGCACTCGGGACATATGGACAGATTTGGTTCTTTCAATGCATTATGAGAACGTCTCTGCCGAGATCTTGATTTTGATTTTCTTCTTTTTGGGACAGCCATCATCTTCTCCTTATTTCTTTAAAACATGAATAATATACTTTAATCCTTATCATTTTCCAAGCCAGGGTTTTCATAATCGTTGAAAAACTGCTTCAACTGAGAAAAACGTGTATCTTTCTGAAGGACACATGAGCACTGTTTCAGATTGAGGTCCTGACCGCATTGCGGGCAGAGTCCCTTGCAATCCTCCCGGCAGAGCGGCTTTAGCGGCGTGTGCAGAATGAGCTGCTCATGAATGAGTTCAATCAAGTCGATCCGGTCGTCCCTGATCACACTCGTCTCTAGATCACTCTCGTCTATGTCTTCATCTTCTTCTGAAATATCACCATTACTCTGAGTATATATATTGTTGAAACTCGTATCGATCTTGATTTCAAATTCTGTAAGACAACGCGAACATTCAATCAAGAGACTTGTCCGCAACTGACCCCTAATATAATAGTCATTACCAGTTGTAATAAGCTTGATCTTCAAATCGACCGGGCTTTTCAAATAAAGACCATCGTCACTGAAGGACTCGAACAGTTCAGGCCCAAAATGAAAGAGCAGCTCGGTTTCTTCCAGCTTGAATTCTTCAATCGCGATAAAAGTCCGCCCCATCTCAACCCCTACCATTCCTTGAATCTACCCGTTCTACTCATGAATCAGGCTGTTTCCTTTATATTGCTCTGAGTAACTCCTGTCAAGGTACATTCAACAGACCGGAAAAACAACAACCAGAACACCACCATGATTCTGTAACAATGCTTTTTCTCCATGACACATGAAATCCCATAATAAGGAACATCCGTGCCAAGCCAGAGACATTCTATTTGAATTTCACATCGTTTTGTTCTAATGCCTAACGCAATCCTTAAGTACAGACAGGCTTTTCTCTCGAGGCCATAACTGAAGACCGTTGGGAATATCTCAAAAGTACATCTCGACAGACAACATGAGTCTTGCGTGTGAATCAAGTCTGCGAAACTAAGATGTGATCGATTATATGAAAAAAGACCTTGATCAACTGATTGCCGAGTATAAGCGTCAAGAAGCAAGAGCAACTTTGTCACCTGATGGGACGCCAACCGAACTTTTCCAGGAAATGACCTGGTCTGAACGAGGGCAGCGTTTACTGAAACTGATAGAAGACCGGAATGGATCAATTGGTCTTAAAGAGTTGTTATTCGATGAGATCGAACAACTCGGGATAAACAACACAGAAGAGGGACGGGCCTATCTACGTAATTTTTTGTCATTATTTGTTCAACAGAAGCTTCTTATCAAGACGAAGATGAACAATAAAACTTTTTATTTAATAAACAAACAATTCAGCAGCGCTAATATCCAGGAGTATTTTGATCTCTTGTCAGGCCCCCAGAACAGACCTGAATCCTATCAGGAAATTCAGCTCAAAAAATATCAAAAAAGGGTACAATTACTGGTCAATATTCTGAGACAGAAAGGACCATTACCTGTTCCTCGTTTTATCGAGGAACATTTGGTTGAATTCGGTTTTACCAATGACACCACGGGCCGTCGTGAAGTCCAATTATTTCTGAGAAGGGCGATCCGCAAAGGGGCTGTTCGAACATTCAAAAAGGACAGTATACCGTGGTTAGGCATGCCTGAACTTCAGAATGAAGGCGAACAATCGTGCCAGATATCGCATCAGACGACACCAGTCTTGATGGGTGAAGTCCCGAATGATCGCCAACGCTCTCTGCCCTCTCGGATTGGATCCGATAGGGGGCCAGCATTGGCCTCGATCAGAACCGCCACATTTAGCCTGGACCTGAAACTCTTTGCCTATCAAAGCCTGTTTGAGTTAGATGGCCAGTTAAATGAACTCGATGAACATTTGATCGGGATTGTTGACCAATTGACCTTTAAAAGACGACAACTTTGGGGCTTGAATCAGGTTATCGACCAATTGACTGCCTGCCGGACTGATTCTGCCTGATCGTCTTTATTACATAAATATGAGTCCTCTTGAATCAGTTGGGTGATGATTCTATACCAGAGCGGAACAGGCTATTAACAATACTCTTTCAGGAATGAACTCCTCATGTCATTTCAGTCTCTCGAGTTTGCTTTATTTATCACGCTGGTTTTTTCCCTTCATTGGTTCATATTAGCACAGCATGTAAAATTAAGAAATTTTTTCCTGTTAGTTACTTCGTATCTCTTTTATGGATGGTGGGATTGGCGTTTTTTAGCTGTGCTTATTGGTGTCTCAGGTTCAAGTTATCTCATTGGACTTCGGATAGGGCGAGTCAATCGCACCCAGGGTAAGAAATGGTTAATGCTGGGTGCGGTGGTGACTCTTGGAGCCTTATTCTATTTCAAATATCTCGATTTCTTCCGAGCGAGTTTTCAACATTTCTGTTCACTTTTTGGAATTGGGACATCGGGTCTCGTTATGAGTGTATTTGTCCCGATTGGCATAAGTTTTCAGGTATTTATCTCACTGAGTTACTTGATTGATATTTATCGCCGTAAAATGGAGGCTGAGCATAATCCTGTGGACATGCTTCTGAGCGTGGCTTTTTTCCCGATTGTATTATCCGGACCCATCCAGCGTCCCATCACCTTATTGCCCCAGTTTAAAAAGGAAAGTGTTTTCAATTATAATCAAGTCGTTGATGGGTTACGCCAATTCCTTTGGGGATTGTTTGCCAAGGTTGTTGTTGCCGATAACATAGCCAGAATTGTTGATACTATTTTTAACCAGAGTCAGGACTACTCGAGTAGTGTCCTTATTTTGGGGGCGTTATTTTACTCGATCCAGATTTATGCTGACTTCTCGGGGTATTCAGATATGGCTATTGGTTTGGCCAAGGTTCTGGGTATCAACCTGATGCGGAATTTCAGGTATCCCTACTTTTGTTCTTCTCTAACGGATTTTTGGCGGCGCTGGCATATATCCATGACGACCTGGTTTCGAGACTATCTTTTTTTACCACTGGCGTATTCGCTTTCACGTAAGATTCCGGTCAGCATATTCGGGATTACTATGGCTGATATGCTAGTTTACATTATCAGTGCATTGGTAACTTGGTTCCTGACCGGTTTGTGGCATGGTGATAATTATACTTTCATTTGTTGGGGCTTGATCCATGGTTTTGCACTGATACTTGTTCATATTTTCCAAAAGCCCAGAAAACATTTGGTGAAAGCGATGCAGTTCAAAAACAAGAAAATACTCATCGCGACATGTGACCGTTTCTTTGCGTTTGCTGTGATACTACTCGGCTGGGTTTTTTTCAGGGCGGACAATGTGGCAGAAGCTTGTGCCTATTTAAATGGTATTGTGCACGGTCCTCTTATGATCTCATCATGTATGAGCGTCGTTTCAAAGCGTTGTATTTTCTTTGGGCTCTTGTACTTTGTGGTTGAATGGATCCAACGGGAGAAACAGCATGGATTGGAGTTTAACGATGGCCAACTTGGTCTGTTCTGGCGCTGGTTGATTTACTATGCGCTCATTGCCGCAATAGTACTGTACGGTGCTTCAACAACCAATCCATTTCTCTATTTTCAATTCTAGGAATACACCTTGAGAAGATTCCTTTGGAAATTGACGCTGCTTTTACCCATTGCGGTCTTAATAACTAGTATCAATTATTATATAGATCCTGCACATATTCTAAAAAACTCAGGCTATGAACAGGGGATCGCGACATATCTGGTTCAAGGTTTCAATGTGACTAATGTAATGAATTGTGATGAGCGGTCCTTACAGCGTTATTTCATCGAGATACTGTCCAATGCACCAGAACTGATAATCCTGGGTTCAAGTCGAATTATGAGTATTGACTCGGGTTATTTCCCTGGAAGAACAGTGATCAACAATGGTGTGAGCGGTGCCAGTATTGAAGATGTCCTCGCAATCTATTCTCTCTATCGAATCAAGGGATACAAACTGAAAACAGTACTCGTGGGAACTGATCCATGGCTATTTAACGATAACTATAAAAATATCCGTTGGCAGATTCTCCAGCAGTATTACTTTTCTTTTCTGAAAGAGCTTAATCTAATGCACTATCAAGAGGACCAACACGTTCAATCCCTGGCATTTAAACGCTTCAGACAATTGTTTGCTTTCAACTATTTCCGTAATTCTTACAAGTCTTTAGGTAAAGATCAGCAGTATTATCCTACTCAAAACGAATGTAACGAGCAGTTTACCAGAAAGCATGACGGCTCTATCTGTTACGATCTGAAAATGCGATCACGGACTCGGGATGAAGTAATGGCTAGTGCCCATGAGTATATTTCCAAAGATGCAAATATTTCATTTAATCAGTTTAGTAACTTATCTCATAACAGGCGACACATTTTCGAAGGGTTTGTTGAATATTTACAAAAGACTGGGAGTACAGTATCATTTATCCTCATGCCCTATCATCCGGTTGTCTACGAACTTTTTCAAAGTAATGAGGATTTCCGTATGGTAGCTGAAACAGAACGTTATTTGAAGCGATATGCAGCACAGTGTAAAATTCCGATCATGGGTTCCTTTAATCCAGCTACGCTGGGATTGGGGAGTGATGCCTTTTATGACGGTATGCACTGCAATCAGATAGGTATTGCGGCTGTCCTGGGACATGATTGTGCATCGTCTGCCGATATGCAGTAAGACCGGTTTATTTACCAAGCCACAAACTGATCTTCTACAGTAAAAAAATTAGAATTCTTTATTTATAATGAGTTAAGAGACACTAATAATCTCTTGGCACTACCTTTGTCTC
>JAFGSJ010000142.1 GCA_016934675.1 bacterium
CAGAGCTCGATTGTATGCGCACAAGTGACCTGGGCCGTCGCTCTCTCCGTGTCGGTTGCCACGGAGAGAGCTTTGACCCAGGCTGACCTCTGTCACCACGTTGTGGTGAAGAGAGATATAGGGACAGTCAAACTCAAACCGACCCTGTTCATTGACCAGGGGCGGCGCATTTGTCGAGTTTCACTTCGACAAATGGCTCTGCCCCTGGCTGACACCTGTCACCACGTTGTGGTGAAGAGATATCTAGGGAAAGTCAAACTCGACCCGCCGATTTTTATCTGCGACATCCGCGACATCTGCGGACATGTTTTCATTTCCCCGAATATATGATGACACACGTGTGTGTCCCTGTTCTCCTGCTGGAGCATACCGGCCGGAGGAAGCACTCTTCCCTGCCCGTGCTTTCCATCGAAAAGTGAACCGTTCCGAAAGGCACAGTTGCAATTTCGGACTGAAATGGTTACAATTGTGCATCCCATAGAAACAAACACAGATATATGGGGCGGAGGAATGAACACATGAAAAAGATAGTGGTGAGTACCGGTGGAGGCGATGCGCCCGGTTTGAATGCGGTGATCAGGGGCGTGGTCCTGTCGGCGATTCAGAGAGGTTGGGAAGTCTATGGTAGCCGCTTTGGCTATCGAGGTTTGATCGACAGCGATTATTTAGTGCATCTGGATCGGGACAAAGTCAGAGGCATAACCCATTTGGGCGGGACCATTCTGGGCACGACCAATAAAGGAGACCCTTTTCAGTATCCGGTCAAGACCCGGGATGGGTTTCAGACCATGGACATGTCTGACAAGGTCCTCCAGAATTTTAAGCGTTTCGGTTTTGATGCGTTCATCTCGATCGGTGGCGACGGCTCGATGCGGATCGGGCACAAGTTTCTCGAATTGGGTCTGCCGGTGATCGGGGTACCCAAGACGATCGATAACGATCTGTGCAATACGGTCATAACGTTCGGTTTCGACACGGCGGTCACAACAGCGACGGAGGCTTTGGACAAACTGCACTCGACCGCGGAGGCCCACGAGCGGATCATGGTTGTCGAAGTGATGGGGCGATATGCCGGTTGGATCGCGCTCAACTCGGGTGTATCCGCCACGGCTGACGTCATCCTGATCCCGGAAATCCCCTTCGATATCGAAAAAGTCTGTCAAAAGCTGATGGAACGCGAATTGCAGGGTCGTCGTTTCGGAATCGTGGTCGTGGCCGAGGGAGCCATGCCGCGAGGCGGCCAAATGACCACGGTCTCGTCGGAAATCGAGCTCGGTCGCCAGGAAATCCATCTCGGAGGCATCGGTGAAAAGGTAGCCCTCGAGATTCACACAATTACCGGTAAGGATTGCCGGTCCCTGGTCCTGGGTCATTTACAGCGGGGCGGTTGTCCGACTACGTTCGATCGGCTGCTGGCCCTACGATTTGGTTGTGCGGCGGTCCGTTTTGTCGAGCAGGGTAAGTTCGGGCACATGGTCGCCCTGGACCCGCCCGAGATCAAAGCCGTGCCCCTAAAAGACGCCATCGAACGGACCAAGCTGGTCCCGCTTGATAACGACACGATTATGACCGCCCGCGATCTGGGCATCTGCCTGGGCGATTGAGACCCGACCGGGCTTTAAACGAAACAGATCGAGCAAAAACATTGTCATATCTGGATTTTTCTCTTGCGGAATTTCGTAAAGGGTATATTGCTAAAGGTGCGGTGTGATTCCAATCACCTCAAACCGGACTGGTCCTATGTTTCAGACGATAATGTCACCTCGAACGCTGTTATTGAGCAGTATGATCTGTTTATGGCTCCTGGCATGCCAGCCCCCTGAAAAAGCAGTCACCGTTCAGGCTGAGGTCGGACCCGATATACAGGGGATTGCGGTCAAAGCCACCCGAAGCGGTCTGCTCGAACAGGTCCTGGTCGAACCAGGCCAATCTGTCGCTATCAATGACCCCTTGTTCGTGATTAGACCGGTGATTGAGCTCGATCCGATCGGCGCTATGAACCCAGAACTCACTCCGGATAATGACGGACTGGATCGAACCGCATCCGATCAGCAGAAAACACTGTTCGGTCTGCATCAGGCTATCGAACGCTATAATCAGATCATGATCGACCATACAAATAGTTTGAGTGATAACGATCGCCAGCGGAACCAGCTCTATGAACAACGAAGACACTGTCTCGAGCAACGAGTACAGGATGAGGCTCACCCCCAGGAGAAACCAATCCCGACCTATCCCGTATCAGACCGGTCCGGCTTGCCTGATGACGATCATCTGCAGATGCAGTGCATCGCCCAGTATGATCTCGAAATCGATAAACTCGATCGACTGGATGACTTATTGATTGCAGAAATGATCCTGCACAAAACCGTTCTGTTGAATAAGCTCAATGAATGGTCCGAACTGAACCAGATCAAACAAACTGCCAGATCTGACCGGCATCGACCGCCATCGCTCGATGCACTTGATCCGGCATTGGCAGAAGAGCTACGCTTCCTCGAAGATAATCTGGCCCAGAAATCGCAAATTTCCTTTATTCTGGCGACGCAATCCGGATGCGTCAGCTCGGTGCTGACCCAATGCGAAGGCTTATTTATTACAAAAGATGAGCAACTCTGCATTATCCAGCCGGATAACATGCCCTTGTCATTGTCGTTGAAGATTCCCGCACAGTACAAAGACAAGGTCCAGCCTGGCATGAAAGTCAGATACCGCTTCGACGCTTTTCCCGAGGACCGCGATCTGTTCGGGACTATCAAGAGAAGACTTGATCTAACCGTTCAGGAAGACCCAAACCAACCTTATATTCTCTATTCGAGCACTCTCGAACGCAGTTATACACTCAAGAAAGGCAAACGCATCCCCTTCCTGCCCGGTATGAAAGCCACCGCCGAAGTCATGCTCTCGTATCGATAAGCGACCCACCTCGACGGAGCGAAAGCTGGACCAATCTAATCCCTCGGCCTGAAAGCACGCATCTCATCAATTTTATGACATGACACACTCATATTATCGCGATATAATGAGTGTATGGGCTCAAAAAATTACAGACAGCGGAATAAGGATTTATTCTGTTCAATGCTGCTTTAGGAAGAGTGCTTCGAGTAACATGCTGGTCTGGTTGGCCTGATCATAGTCCACGTAAAGTGAGAGCGACATTTCCGAGGTACTGATCAGGTGTGCGGTGATTTTCTGTTGTTCGAGTGCCTCGAGGACGCGGACGACCAGTTCCGAGTAGGTCCTGATACCGGACCCGGACAGAACGATCCGGGAAATCGGCTCGAGCAGACTATAGCCCAGGTTGGGATGCTGTTCGCTGATCTGTTCCAATTCCTGGCAAACGCGAGGTGCATCTGCGGCATGAACGGTGAATTGCAGTTGGGCCAGGCCCTGCTGATCGGTAATCTGGGCCATTTGATTGACATTGATACCCCTCTCGGCCAGCCGACTGAGTACTGTGACCAGGCTGTCCTGCCCAACCGGGACATCGGTAATGCTGACCAGGGCGTAATCATGATAAGTCGAAACAGTCTCGATGGTGATATGCTCGAGAATGGTGTCTTTATCCTCGTTCATGATTCAATCATTCTCCGGAATATTTGCACGGTTGCTTCTCCTCAGGCGAGTCCAAAGACGTCCGCGATACAGTTGACAGCATTTTGACCCATCTTACGGGGAATATAGGCCGATATACGCACATCGGATGTGCTGGTGATAAAAACCGGTATCTTGTGATCATAGAGTGCGCCGAGCATCGTAACCGTGATGCCGGGCACCCCTTTCATGCCCTGGCCGATTATCGAGACCCGGGCCAGATTGTCCCATTTGACGACCTGTTTGACCTCACGATTCCCGATTAATCGGTTGATATTCTGTTCGATCTGGAGAGTTTCGGCATCGGGGATGATAATTGTATAGATGATCCGATCTGTCCGAGGCAGGTTCTGATAGAGTAATTCGAGCGGGATGTTGTTTTGGGCAAAATCGCTCAGGAGTCGAGTGAAGTCGGACTGGCAGTCAGGACAGCCGATCAGGCTGAAAATGGTCTCACCCTTGCTCAGGGCAACGCCCAGGACCGGCCGGTCGGAAGTTCCACCCCGGCTATTGATGATGGTTCCTGCGTTTGGAAACACAAGAGAGCCGACCCAGAGCGGCAGATCAAATCGTTGGGCGAAGATGACCGAACGTGTCTCCATAACCTGCGAACCGGCCCCGGATAACTCGATCATCTCGTCGAAGGAAATGACCGGGATTCTCGAGGCGCTTTCACGCAGACGCGGATCGATCGCAAAGATACCGGGCACATCGGTATAAATTTCGCACCGAGTGGCCCCGAGCGTGCCGGCCAGAGCAACGGCGGTCGTATCCGAGCCTCCCCGACCCAGGGTAGTGACCTCCTTGGTCCGACTCACCCCTTGAAAACCAGCCACAACAACCACTTTACCACTCGCCAGCTCGGCCTCGATCCTCGAAGCTCGTATAGTCACGATCTTGGCTCGGGTATGAGCCGTATCGGTGATAATTCCGCTCTGCGATCCGGTGAAAGAAATAGCCGGCACACCGTTATCGTTCAGGATGATGGCCAAGAGAGCCATGGTGATACGTTCCCCGCTGGTGAGCAGCATATCGAGTTCACGTCGATTGGGATTGCGGGTGATGCTGTTGACCAGGTCCATCAGCCGGTCGGTCTCATCGCCCATGGCCGAAACAACCGCAATGACCCGCTGCCCCTCACTCCAGAGCTGTTTGATCCGATCAGCCGCCTTCCGTATTTGAACAATATCGCCGACCGATGTTCCGCCGAACTTGGTCACAACCAAAGGGGCCCCGGCCCGATCGCTCGCAACGACTTCTTCTTCGCCCCGACCACCGGTAAAGCTGTCCTGCACAGGACCAAAACCGGGCGTTTGATATTTTGTGTGCTTTTCAGTCATCATTTCTCGCGGAGCCGTCAAAAAAGGGATAGAAACAATACCACTGTGACGGATAGCGTTCGACCATGGTCTCGATCATCGAAGCGACGGCCTGAAGATTACGTTCGACAGCAGGGCGGTCCTTGCTGTCACCCTCGACAAACAGTGGTGGTTGTGCGATTATATTGTAGGTATTGTCCGGATTTCGCAGAATAAAAACAGGAATAATAGGTGCATTGGCTATCATGGCACAGATAACCGGTCCGACCGGGAAGCGGACCTGTCTGCCGAAGAAAGTCACATTCAGGCCATCGCCCCGGAAGTCACGATCACCCTGCATGGCCACAATTTCATTCCTTTTGAGAGCACGAATGATGGGTAATCCGGCCAAAGGACCGGAGCCGATCCCGATCTCTTTGACGGCCATGTCCTTGCGGGTCAAACTCCTGAGCAGTTCGAGCTGCTTGAATCGGTCTTGATAATAGACCACATTGATCGGTAACTGTTTCTGTCCCAGGAAATAGCCCCCCAGTTCCCAATTCCCGAGATGGGCCGTCAAAAGGACCGCACCACGACCCAATCCCAGCGCGGCCTCGAATTCCGGCACACCGCTGACATCTCCGAGAAAGGAGCGGATGGCGTCATGAGACTTGCCCCTGAAATAGAATAAATCCACAAAGTAGCGGGCAAAATTGCGCAGGGTTTGCCGACTGGTCCGGTCAAGCTCACGCTTTGAAATGTCCTGACCAAGGATGACCCGATAATTCTGATGCATAGCCCGGATATATTTAGGCCATAGGTAATAGAGCGGCGTAACCAGGGCGGCGCCGGTCCAGCCCATGAAAGAACGCGGCAGATGCGGGGCAACATGATAAAATATGCCCACCAGAAAATTGACCCATTTCTGCAGAACGAGGTTATAATATTTATTGCGAGACATCATTAGATACTGCATCAGGAAACCACCGTCTCGAGAAGAGTGAACCGGCCCTGATCACCATCGACCTCGACCAGGGCCCCTTGAGGCATGACCACATGACCCGGACCATGTCCGAAAGGCAAATCGGTGATCACCGGAATATCGAGCGGTCGACAATAATCAAGCACAATATCGGTTATGGATAAACTCGGCTCCTGGTCCCTGGGCACACAATCGACCAATTGCCCGATCAACATGGCCGATATCCTGTCGAGAAAACCTGATAAGCGCAATTGGGCCAGCATCAGATCGATTCGATAGGGATCCTCCTTGGTGTCCTCCCAGAAGAACACGATGCCATCCTCATCGGGTACAAATTCAGTCCCGCATAACGAACGGACCAATGACAGACATCCGCCCAGTAACCGGCCCCGAGCCTGACCGCCCAGTAGAGGGCTTCCTCCGATCACGGTCGGTTGCGCATTCGTACCCATGAGCATATTGAACCAATCGGGCCCGGTTTCTTCACCTGATAGTGATTTTATCACCAGATCGACCGCCACGAGCGGACCATAAAAGGAAATCCATTTCAGCTTGGTATACAGGGCCAACTGCAGACTGGTTATGTCGGAATATCCCAGCAGAATCTTGGGATGGCCGGTCAAACGCTGCATATCGAGATGCGACAATACCCGCAAAGACCCGGTCCCACCCCGAGCACAAAAAATGGCATCGATAGTCGGGTCCTCGAACATGCAATGCAGGTCCTCGGCCCTTTCCTCATCCGGTCCGGCCAGGTAACCCCACCGCTTCCTGACTGACTCCCCGAATACGGTTTCAAAGCCAAGATTGCGGAGAAAAGTCGTCCCGGCCGTAAGTTTTTCAGGGTCCGGCGGCCCGCTCGGCGCACAGATACCGATCGTATCCCCGATTTTCAAATGGCGTGGCTTGATCACCATGATTTTGTCTCTTCTTCCCTGTGCTACCGATCGGATGTGTGCTCATATTTGATCAGAACCCGATCGATTGATCCGACACCCTTGAGTGTACTGATCATGCCACTTATTCCCTTGATGAAAAACTGTCTCACGAAATCCTTGATGCCGATGGAATGACCATTCACCCACAAAACCATTTCAGGCTGAAGAGCATAGTCATCACGTCTTTCCCAGAGATGGTCCGCCAACTCCGAAACGGATCGTCGCTCGAACGGGATTACCTGGGCTTTTGTGTCTTCATTCTCCGGATAGATCAGTTCGATCCGCAGACCTGTCATTCCCTGACCCGGCGAATCATCCTCCTTCACCTCGATCACCGCAAAGTCACTGATTGTCAAACCCATGGTCAGCACAACATCAACACCGGCGGGCATCATCTTGACGAATTGCTGTAACTCCGAACGACAGGAAATGGTCATGGCACGGTTCACCTGAAACGTCCAATCCAGACCCTCCAACCGCACAGACGGAACACCACCCGTCTCACCAATCTTTAAGACTGCGACTTCCAGACCTCGTTTCCTGAACTGGTCCGCTAACTCCTGGACCACCTCCTGGCAACGGTCCGAACATCCCGAAACCTGATAATATGGTAACATGCCTGAATCCTCCGCTTGCTTGGTAGTCAACCCCTCATCATGAATTCAGTTATATATATAAATCAAATTCTTCCGAAATATCAACCATCATGACTGAGAACAGCCAGACCCGAGCCCGGTCGAGCTTGATCAGGAGACAGATGTTGTCTGGCAATCATTGACTTTCTTGATGTGGATCGATAGACTTGGTATGTTTGTTGCGCGAAGAAAAAGAAAAATGTCTAAAGAACACTGCACCGGACGCCTACAGCAGACGCCAGTTAGCTCTGGCGTTAGGCAGTAACTCAATCTATTCACACCAATATGGAGATTTTCCAAAATGGACATTCCACGGATATTCAACATCACTGAGAGTGCTCACCGCATCCACAACCCGATCACACCTGAAAAGCTCGCAACTCTCGGCGCAGCGCTGCGTCTGGAATCGGGGGATCGAGTGCTCGACCTCGGCAGCGGTTCGGGGGAAATGCTGTGCACCTGGGCACGCGATCACGGCATCACCGGCATCGGCATCGATATGAGCCAGTTGTTCACCGAGCAAGCGAAACTCCGTGCTGTAGAACTCGGCGTCGCCGATCAAGTCACGTTCATCCATGACGATGCAGCCGGCTATGTCTCTGACGAGAAGGTCAGTGTGGCAGCCTGTGTCGGTGCCACGTGGATCGCCGGGGGAGTCGCCGGCTCTATCAAGCTACTGGCGCAGAGTGTGCGCTCCGGCGGGATCATCCTCATCGGCGAGCCCTACTGGCGGCGATTACCGCCGACGGAAGATGTTGCCAAGGGGTGTCTGGCCAACTCGATCTCCGACTTTCTCATGCTTCCAGAACTTCTTGCGTCGTTTAACCATCTTGGCTACGACGTCGTTGAAATGGTCCTGGCTGACCAGGACGGCTGGGATAGATACGAGGCAGCCAAATGGCTCACCATGCGCCGATGGCTTGAAGACAATCCCGACGACGAGTACGCCAGAGATGTTCGCGCCACATTGACCTCCGAACCCGAGCGATACGCCACTTACACGCGTGAATACCTGGGCTGGGGCGTGTTCGCGCTGATGCCGCGCTGAGTTGGGGAGTAGAGATGATCAGAGAAGTAAAGGAAGAAGATGCTCAAGACATGGCTGAATTGATCAGGTAATTGGACCCGTCTGGTGTGAGCATTACCGATGAGCGGGTGGAGATGATCAGGATTCAAATAACAGCTCTGGCTCAACGTGAGCATATGAAGGTTTTTGGATATGAGCAGGATGGCAGGATAGTGGGAACCTGCACACTCGGAAGAATAGAAGGTTTGTGACAGGGCTGTCGTCCGTTTGCCATAATCGAGAATGTAGTCGTGCTGGATACGAGACGAGGGCACGGGATCGGAAAGCAATTAGACTGTTGTGAGATGGACACGGCGGAGAAATGGGGTTGTTATAAAGTGATCCTGGAGACAGGCACGAAAGAAGAGTTGTTAGAGTGTCCTTTTCGTTGGAACCAATTTAATGAATAGAATTCTTTCGGATTGGAGAAAAAATGCGACGAATTTCATTTATTATGTTTCTTTTTCTATCCTCTGTGGTATTGTGCGATGAAGTAAATGCAACCACAATGCCCGGCGTTAATTCTGAAGCCTCTATAGTAAAGGACAAGATAGGTGTGGTCGAATATCATACGAGGGGGCAGGAAATATCAGTTTATCAAAGCAACGGGCGTTGATCCATCATTGATTATCCTTTTGTTGGAGGAAATAGAAGAATCACAGCATCGAGGGGATGAGATTTCTAAGTCGAATATTCGATTAACCGCATGGAAACTAGAAGATGAAAATATTGGAAAAAAACTTTGGTTTATCGAACAACAAGGTCACGAATGGCAAATTAAAGGGAGTAAAGTAATAATAACATCTCATGGATGTTGTGACAATCCTGATAGTGTTTATTTTTATAATCTGATCTCAGGGGAATTAATATCCTCAGGAAAATAAACCGAATGGAAGCAGCAATTGACCGGATGGCGCTGAGATGGTCTGCTTGATGAAGAATCGCGAGCGTCTGAACGGATGATGAACCTATAGCCGGGCCGGTCCCATGCGGGTCGGTCCGGCTTAACATACCGCTCTGACTGTGGCAAGGTATCAATTTCTGAACTCGATGATTATTCTCGTGTGGCCCCTGAACCGGCTCTGTCCCCCGCTGGCGGGGGTCGGGGGGGTGGAATTCTGGAGGATTGATCAAACATGCTCGCAGATCGCACCAATAATTATGGATACTGCTCGGTTGCGTCCCCACGCGAATGCCCTGTGGAAAAAATATGACCAAAGCTCAAGGCTGAAGGATAGAGAACTCATCCGGGCTGGATTTCGCGTCGTTCGATTGTCCAATAAAGCTGTTTTGACCACTATCGAGGGAGTCAGGGACATGCTCGAGGAAATTCATGAAGAGTTGGCAGAATCCGGTGAAGTCCTCCCCCCGGCCCCCTCCAGAGGGGAACAGAGAAGGGGTTTGACCTCCAGAGGGGAACAGAGAAGGATGTGCCCAAAAGCTGATGGAAGAAGATAAGCTCAGCGGGCAGAATGTGTTTGAGGGGACATGTTTTTCCTGTTGATCGAGGCGCAGTCCGATCCGGACCATAATAGTTCCGCTCAGCACAACGGCCGAAACCTTCTTGTCCATAAAAACTGCTTGTGTTGCTCGATCATAGAAAGATTCTCATGGTACCTGACCAAAAAGCACAATCGGCATGCATTATGCTCTTTCTTTACTCTTATTGTTTTTCAGTAAACGTGTTCGTCAACGTCAACGTCAACCTAAACGTAAACGTCAACGTCAACGTCAACGTCAACCTAAACGTAAACGCCAACGTGAACGACCATTACTGAAGACACAATACAGTCAGCATAGAAACTCTTCAGATCAGGAGAGTTTTCCTTTCACATGTTGAGGTTTTTCTCTCATAATTGTTCATGATCACGCATAACTCCTCCAAAAATCTGATAACGATTACGTTTACGTTCACGATACTTTATTCATCTTGGTCATGCAGGTCTGACCGATCTGCCCGCCTACGATGATCGGAGCGTCGAGCAGATCAGCGATAGAGGATTACTATGTGATCCGTTCTGAGGGTACAGGTCTTTCGGGATAATTAGGATACGGGGATGCAGTTATTGCGAGCATGATCAGGAGGTTCGGTGTTGTGATGCCTTCGAGTGCATTCATGGGTTGAAAGATACACCACAGAGCCCATAGAGATCACCGAGGAAAGATGGACCTGAATAGTGCATTGACCGGAAGCAGCTGAGATGGTATGCTTAATGATAATGCAGAAGCACGAGCGTCTGATCGGGAAGGTTCGAGTTGTATAGATTGTAAGAAGAAAAACCTGACGGGATAACAGGATACACAGGATGCAGGAATGCAGGTTGGGAATTCAAACGAAAGAAGCAGACACTTTGATGATGTTGACCTTTTGTTGGACATCTAAGGACCATTCAAATGGTCAGATCTGGTTTCTCCCGGAAACTGAAAAACGGAATCCTGTCCATGCTGTTATCCCATCAAAAAGGAATCCAGGATAAACCCTATGAGGCTTGTATTCGTTGCGTTTATGTTTTTCTTCACATTGTGCGTTTCGATCTATGCTGAGGAAAGTGCTTCACAGCACAATGTGTCTCTTACCATTTCTCCTTTTCGCTTCGAAAACCCGGAACTCTATATAAGTGGGGAGTTGCGCTTGGCCCCCAAAATAGGTGTGGCAGCCATGCTGGGTGCGGGCAGGATAACAGATGAAGGCACAACGTGTACTATCTGGGAAGGTGGCGGACAGTTCCGTTACTACCTTCTCGGCTCCTTCGCTCATGGCATTATGATAGGAGCGGATCTCGGATATGTTGGCCTAGATGATGAAATTGAAAATCCCAGAGCATATCTCGTCGGTACACATGCGGGCGGTTTCCTGGGATATAAATTTTCGATGAAGAAAGGGTTTACAGCCGAGCTACAGATTGGGCCGGTTTATCTGTGGGGGAAAACCGCCGACACTTCCGAATCTCAGACCTTATTGGCCTTAAATGTCGGCTGGTCGTTGTAATATGTGGAAAGATTCTTGCAATCGACCGGTTGCGGCGTATGGTCCGTAACACGGCCGTCAAGGAACCGAGGCCGTTAGATTGTTTTCCGCTAAGGGATCACCACCTCCTCTCTCCTTTTTCCTGTCCCCTTTCTCCTGTCTCCTGTCTCCTGTCTCCTGCCTTCTGTCTCCTCCCTCCTCTCTCTTCCACCCTTCCCCTCAAACAAGGGTCCGCTTCTCCGGCCGAATTACTTTTACTTGAAGCATCGGGCAGGAGGTGGTATACTTATTCAAACGGCGTCGTGCCTCTTGACCGTGAGGAGGTGACAGAGCATGCGTCTCGAGTGTGCCAAATGTTCATTTTCGTTTACGATTGATGAGGCCAGCCTGGTTGGGATCAGGCAATTATTCTGTCCCCAGTGCAATCAGCCCATCATGCTGCCTCTGAAGTCGGAAGAGCCCAAGACAGCTCCTGCGGTCATGAACACGTCCAGAATGGGCGCGATCAAGTTGGATCAATTTGGAGAGTTGTCCTTACCTGAGAACAAGAAGATTTCACTGACTGTCTTTAGCGGGAGCCAGAGCGGCAGTCAGCGCTACGAGATCACCTCACCGCTCACCCGGATCGGTCGTAAGATCGGTGACATACTGATAGATCATCCGTCGCTTTCACCGCAGCATGCTGCTCTCGAAATCTATGATGAGGTCTATATCATCCGCGATCTAAACAGCAAACAGGGCACATTCGTCAACAAAGTCAAGGTTTCGAGCCAGAGGTTGTATTCGACGGACGAGATCAGGCTGGGCAAGTGCTCCTTGCTCTTTCTGGTGACTGAACTGGATTACCTGAGTGCCGAGCCTCCGTCTGAACCGGACCATACGGCTGCGGACCAGGAAGCAGTTACAGACAGTCAGGCATCGCGCGGGCCTGAAGAAACGACCGATACAAGCAGGGTCTCTGTGGCCCAGACCAGACCGGAGGCACAGCAGTTCGCACCTGGACTCGAACAGGTGTATGACGCCAGGTCCACCATTGTCTCCTCTAGCATCAAACCCACTGGCCAAAGCCCGGGTGCGGTCGGATTGCGTTTTATAACCGGTCCTCTGGCGGGCCAGACGGTCACGCTCAGAAAGAGCCTGATCGTGCTGGGTCGGGGCGATCAGGCTGACATGAACCTCGATGATCAACAGGTTTCTCGCAAGCATGCCGCGATCGAATTGGTCACTTATAAGACAGCTTACCTCAAGGACTTGTCCAGTGCGAACGGGACTTACCTGAACGGGGCCCTGATCAGTTCCTCGCGATTACTCAATGGCGATACTGTTCGCATCGGTTCTTCCGAGATCGAAGTCCAGCTTCTGCCCGGATAGCGGCCTGTGAGCAAGGGGATGAAAGAGAGAGGAGAGAAAAGAGAGGAGTAAGGAGATGAAAAGAGAAGAAAGGAGATGAAAGGAGATAAATAACTGATAATGGAGAAGAAATCCAGGCGATTTCAGGATTTGATTGTCTGGCAGAAAGCACATCAATTCGTTGTGACATTCTACAAAATGACCGGTGAATTCCCCCGCGAAGAACGATACAGTCTGACACTCCAGTTTCGTCGAGCGGCAGTATCGATCCCAGAGTATCACCCCGATTGGTGCGTTCACGTACGCTAAGGATAATGTAACAGATTGGATTAGTTCCTGAAAGTTTTATCAATGGCTTCGGCAATATCATTGATATTCGATTGAACATAGCGAGTTGTTGTTTCGACGCTGTTATGATCAAGAGCACTTGAAACAAGGTATACATCGCCGGTAGATTGTTACAGAAGAGTTGCAAATCCGGCTCTGAAAGAATTAATGACGAGTTCTTGGCGGATAAGATATATGTTTCTTTGAAGTTCTGTTCTTCATTCCTTGAATGAAATTTTAAAGCGAATACCGCAGTGATTTTACTACTTGAATTTATTTCCTACAATGAATATTCTGAGAACTCATGTTTCACTTCTCACTATTTCTTCTCCTCAAAAGCTTTCGGTAATTCCCTTGCACCATGAACAACTGCCAGTATTTCTACATCACCTTTTGTGAGTGTTCGATAGATAATACGATAGTTGTAGTGGAATTTCTCACGAATGTTCTCATCATTGAATTCTGGTACAATTCTGCCACATAACGGCATGTGTTCCAGGCTTGTAGCTGACTTTATGAGTGCTTTAATAAACCGTGTGGCATACGTTTTTGAATCTACGGCGATATATTCATGAATTGCCTGGAGATGAGAACTCGCTTTTTCAGTCCACCTTATTGAGCCCATTTCTCAACTCTTTTGAGGAGTTCTTCTGTGCTCAATAGCCTTCCTTGTTCAGCATCAGCAATTCCTTCGAGGACTTGTGCCACAACATTGATTGTGTACATAATGTCTTCAACGGAACATCCATCCGGCAATTTCCTGATAGTTTCTATTGCTGTTTCTTTTAAGATGTCCATAATAATACCTCCTGAATTGACTCAGCTTTTTGAATTTTTCATTTATGCCGCCTACTCCATCTGTGCGGTATTGAAGTTCGTGGTAACGGACGTAAGTCTTCAAATACTTTCCAGTTCTCTTCTTCTTTCTTAAGGATATACATCTGACGATTGGTCTCACGGTATGGACAGGCAAATGTGTTTTTATGCGTGTCCCACCAGCGAAAATACCAATACTCGACGGTGTTTACCAAGACCTCATTGCCGTCAATACTATTTAGTGCCTGACCGAAAACCCCCAAAGAAAATTTCCCGGATGAAATTGCGCAATGATAATTTAATAGTACATCAATTTAATTTGTCAAATTTCCATGGTCGCAATAAAAAAGTGCGAAAAATATGAAAAAACTATTTCTGATAACCTTTTTCCGGACAAACCTCGCCACCTTTCTTCACACATGGTCTTCTTGAGTATGACAGATCGTTAACCGACAGTCAAGCAGCACACTGATAACGATGAGCCGTGTATGTCTGGCGATACCGTTCTTTTCGCTGCTGCCGTTTGAATTCTATCTGTTGCAGGAGGTGACCGGGTTTTTGTATGTTTCGAGCCACGATAGCCAGCGACGCATAGCGGCAAAACCCTGAAAAGCCATGGTCGCGACAGCGGTCCAGACCATGATTGTCCAGGGCGCTGATCCCGGACTCGACCGCCGCATGACGTTTTCGCCCCAGACGGAAAACAGGCGACTCTTCCCGAACGTGATCTGCTGTTGACAGACGGCCTTTCTTCGGCAGAATAACCAGATCAAGGAGCTGTTCCAGCTCCCTCAGATTTCCGGGGGTCTAAAACCCTTTATCGAAACTGCAGCTGTGCAATGCGGGATAGAGCTCTTTTTTTCTCGAACAACAGCCAGGGCTATCTTCTCATCGGTTTCATGGTCCAACACCACATGATTGAGAATAAAACCGGCGCGGTCTTCAATCTGGACTGACAGGAGCGATACCTGTCGCTCATACAACAGACGAAGTGTCCTGTGGTTATTGGCGATATCCTGTAATTTGTCATAATTCCAGTCGCAATTGAGACGCAGAGTTCCCAACACCAGGACCTTCCATAAATCCATACCTGGTCGACCGGTGTCGTTTCGTGTGCCCGGGGGTATGATCTCCTCGAGGATGCGAAAGACCTCTTCTTTCAGCGCAAGCGTGCAATAAATTGCTGCAAGCCCACGAGAAGCTTGGGAATCTAATCGCGGCAGCTTAGGTTAAAGGTGATTTTCGAAATATTGACCTGACCGAACATCATCTGAATATGCTCAACTTTTCTCATAGATTGCTTCCCAAAGTTTTGGACGAGTGTGCTGGTGGTTAAATCTATAAAATAACTGGATAGAGAAAACACCAGCTAAACATCCTTCTTCACGTAGAATTTCGGTTTTGTCCACGATGAAGCAGTAGCCCTGACGATTTTTTTCGGTAGTTACGATGAGGAGCGTTATAACGATACCTGGGTCTATGATGGCACTAATTGGCAGAAAATTAACACCGAAACCTGTCCGGGTGTGAGAATGGCGGTAATGGTCTATCACGAAGCCCGAAAAGAAAGTTTCCTGTTTTCGGGATCATTTGATCCGTTCCACTATTACCAAGATCAATGGACCTTCAAATATTCAACAGGTCAGCAGGGTGGACCTGCTCCGCCTTGATTAGTGGCCATCCAATGAAGGATTGAATGAAACGTAACCATTCAGGTGTATGAAAAAATAGCCCTACTTTTTGCGCTCGGAACGGGAATGTGCTACAACCACTTGTATGAGTGAAATAAATGGATATAAGGGCTTTGAATACACCGAAAACCGCCGCCGAAAACAGGGGACAGTAACCGTTTTTTTCCTTAGACTGGCGTTCACTTAAAGCCATAGTTTTCTATTAGGCTATGCGGGGCCATTTGAACAGAAAGGAACGGTTCTGAACTCAGTAGAATGTCCGAGACCGTTCCTTTTCTTTTGCCCCCGCTATAAGTTCCAGTGTCAAGGGTAAAATGGGGAAGTCCTATTGCGTTTTATTGCAGCTATGTTTCTGTTAGCCCAGAGGGGCGATTTTTTCGGCGAAGCGGAGTCCGGTTTCGAGAATGAGCTGACGGGTTGCCGATGTGGTATGGTAGCCCGAGCTGCTGGTCGTGAATTGCCGGACCACCAGGACACGCACATCATCCATTTCCTTGTATTCGAGGATAATGTCGTCCGAAAGAGGTGCTACGCCGAGTTTCTTCAGCCATTCAGGGACATCCTCGTCCCAAAACTGGTCGTTCTCGACACCGATGACTGGATCGGTCTGTTTTTTCAGCAGTGCGACCTTGTCCGGTTTCATGACTACCACGGTGTAGAAATAGGGGTATGATTTACCCTGGACCAAATTCATGACCAACTGACCATAGAGCCCGAGGAAGTCCTGCTTTTGCCCGGAGATATCCACCCGGAACTTGACATCCCGGGGCAATTTCTGGCTGTCCTTGCCCTGGAGCAGCATCAGAAATTCGATTGAATGCTTTTTGATCCGGGCTTGTGAATGATCGAGCATATCTTCGAAAATTTCGATTTTTTCCAGGAGTCCGGTCTGGGTCGCGATGCGGCGAGTCCCGGTAAACCAGTGCGGCAGGAGCAAACAGATCGTATCGAGACCGATTATAAGGAGAGCAAAGCTTTGAGTGAGCAAGCTCGTAATGAACAGGGCAGCGCTTGCCAGGAGAATACCAAAAAAAATCAAGCCTCCCGACTGATTGGTAATATCAAGTGGACTGCGGTCCCATTTTTTCATGGCTTGATGCAAGTCGCGCAAGCGGCGAAAGGTGGCCTGATCGACTTTTTCCCAAACCTCGGCCGGATTGTAGGCTTCGAATTTCAGGGCATTGGTATAGCCCCGGACCAGGAGCAGGCAGTTTCCCGCGATGATAAAGAGCAAACCCAGAATCAGGCCGGTAGCGGAATAAAGCCCGATCTGGACCACGAAGCCGATCAGGATCAGGCAGATACTTATAACAAAGCGTTGCCTATAGGGTAATGATTGCCAGCATAAAAAGACCACGGTTGTTTGATCGTCTGGTGCTAAGAATCGAGGTATCATACTGCACATGCCCCTTTCATTCTGCATTTTTGCACGAGTTATGCTCCCGCTTCGAGTGGTTGCAGTGTTTCAATCAGTTCGTTATAGCCGACCTGTCTCCAATAGAGTGGACAGGCCCCATTACAGATGGCGAAATGTTCGCAGGCGTGACACCGTTCATGGGCGAATGATTTAGCACGGTAGCCACAGGCCTTTTCCGATTGCCAGATGGTCTCGAAATCCTGTTCGAGTATGTTCCCGACCGGATCATCGAACGAGGCACAGGGCAGCACATCGCCGTTGGCCCCGATGGAGATGAGCCCGTCGCAGGCGGCACAGCCTCTATTGCCCAGACCGTGACTGATCGTGTTGAACAGACACATGGGCAGGGGCGAATACCACATGAACTCGACTTCATTGAGCCGACTCTGGGCAATGATCTGTTCGAGCCAGGGCCCGATTTCGGAGTAGGTCACTATGGTCTCGGCGTGGAAGCGGACGCTGCCTGTTGGAATGATCAGATTCATGCTGAATCGATCACACACAAGATCATGCTTGATGAACGCAGGGAACAGTGGGCTTTGTGACAGGTTCGCCCGATTGATCGTGGTGTTCGTGTGCACCAATATGCCGGCATCCTGGAAATGTCTGACTGCATCAACCGAGCGTTCAAATGAACCGCGGCCCCCGGTTATGCGATCGTGCACCGCAGCAGTCGTTCCTTCGAGTGAAACCTGGGCCGAGTCTAACCCGTTCCTGGCCAGGATTTGTGCGGATTGCCGGGTAATCAAGCTCCCGTTCGTGATCAGATTGACCCGCATGCCCAGGGCTTTGGCATATGCTACCGCTTCAGGCAGATAGTCGACCAGGGTCGGTTCACCCCCGGTAAAACTGACCGAGGGCACTCGAGCCTGATGAAACAACCTGTCGAGCACGGTCCGGCAGGCCGCGAAATCCATCTCCTCCGCACTGTTGACCGGGTTCACGGTCCGATTACACCCGGCGTAACAGAAGTCACAGGCCAGATTACAGCGATAGGTCAGAGCCAGTTCGGACAATACCGGATAACGGCTGAAATGCATTGAGAAAGGCGTGATCTTGACCGCAGGATTGGGACTGAACGGGTCCAACGTTCCATCGATCTGTCTTTGGATAGCCTCGAGAAAGAAAACGATCTCCCTCATTCGAGCCGGATCGTGTTTGATCGGTTCGATCAATGCGTAAATCGATTGTCCGGCGAGCAGGTCATGCAGTAAGCGGGCCCCCGTAGCGTTCAGTTTCTGGGCCTGGTTCGGTCGTTTGATCAGGATATTGTCTTCGGTCCGCACGAAAAGATAGGGTCTGACATTGTTGATGAAGATGTCCACCCAGTCCAGATCGTCACACAAAGGACACACGCTTTCCCGATGAGAAGGAGCCTGTTCGTTGTTGTGCCGGGCCCCGGCACCGCCTTTTCTCTTCTGCATCCATTGTCTGACACGTGTTCTCATCGATTGACTCCGGTATCGTTTGTTTTATTTCGAGCCGCCACTGACGCAGGCCGAATGACAAGCCGAGTGGCAGGCCGAGTGGCACGCCGAGTGACAGGCCGAGTGGCACGCCGAATGACAGGCTGCGTGGCAGGCATTATGACAGGCGTTCAGGTCCTGCCCAACCAGTCCCATTCCGGTATGATACACAATATGGTCCTGTTCGACCGGCATGGCCGTTTCATAGAGGAACGGATCACGCTCAGACCTGTAGGGACGATGATACAAGGGCTGACGAGAGTGATACCAGTAATACCAATCACGATCATCGTTGTGAGGTTGATCGTCAGGCCTGTCCGTGTCCACGCCTTCATATTGGCGATGAATCTGCTCGCTGTAGTATGCCTTGGTCGCTTCAACATCCGCATCCCAGGCCTTTTTCTGAATACCACTGACGATCCGGCCCATCAAGGCTTCCAACTCCGCCTGTGAAAAACGACCGTCATCGGCCAGACTCTCGAAAAAAAGCCGTTCATACTCATCGAGTGAATCCTGTGCCGGTTGATTCAAGACGCGGACTTGCAGCGGTGAGCTGGATACGACCTCGAGGTAGCCCTCATTGACCATGGCCTCGAGTATACCGGCCAGGACCCGCTTGAACGGTATCCCCAGGTAAAATGCGGCTTCGATCCCGGTCAAATCCTGGCAGATTTTGCCTGGTTTCTGGAAATCCGACAGAATAAGCTGGGGCGGTTCCCAGTTGAAATTGGCCCAACTGACCTTGGCCAAGCCACGCTGGGCTTTGACCATGGACTGGTGTTTCGCCAGCACGATCAGGCTGAAGACACCCCCCAGAACGATCAGACCGACCAGGAGCCCGGTCCTGCCCCGCTTGGGAGACTCGTGGGCCGAGAGACCCCGGGCCTTCTGTCCCGAGCGTTCCGCTTTCCGGACCGCCTCAGCCGAAAAATATGAAGCGGGCATATAAAACTGCGTCCGCAGAGCAAACATATTGCCCGGATTTTCTCGATGGAAAATCACAACCAGGCGACCGGTGTCAGAGCGACGATAATCAATCAGATACGCCTCATTCACCCATGTTTCGGTCAGAATAAGGCCCTGCTGAGCCACCAACTGGTGATATTCTTCATGTTCGTCGATGCCGATCGGGGTGATAATCTTCAGCGTGTAATGCTGCTGCTCGTGGGCCTCATCCCATTGCACAGGCGACCAGTTGAAAACAAACAGCTCCGCTCCTTCTCGAGCCAAGGTCGGCACCAGATAACCCGCCTGACTGAAATCCGTGGTAAAAGTAAAAAAATAGGTCACCGTGCCCGAAGCAACTCCTTGACCGTTAGCCAGGAGTATGTCCCAGGCATCAGTGCCCACCGAACTGATCTCGAGCCCATAACTGCGGCCCTGGGCATCGACCGCATACGAATTTTGATCGAATGACTTGATCTTCAAACGATCGTTGCCGGAAAAGGTGAAACCGTGCAACTCACCCTGGAGTACACGCCATTGCACCACATAGTCAACGGTGGCCCGCCCATCGGGCTCCAAATCCACCTCGACCTCGACGAAATTAATCGTCCCCTTCCCGGCCTCAACTCCCAGGGCCAGAAAGAGCACTAACAGGAAAACCGGCAATCCGCGTCGTAGTATCATTGTAATGACAAACCTCCCTTGTTTGGTCGCAATTGGCTCCTACCACATAATACTTGAGTCGGAAAAAATTTGTCCATGGATGTACCTATATCATACTTTCTGCATAGCCAAGTCATCAATTATCAAATGCAGTCGATGCAAGAGGACAGTCCATGTGCAGCTTCCCCTTCACCGGGGTGGAAAAAGCTTGCCCTCGCCGAATCTGTATGTATTCGGCTCGAAGAGGCCCACCTCAATGCTCGTGGGTCAGGACTACTTAATTGTTCGGGCCAGACGGAAAC
>JAFGSJ010000143.1 GCA_016934675.1 bacterium
TGAGAAAATCTGCACATGAGCGGGACGCTCATGCCACTCCCATTACTCGACACGCACAGCAGCCGCGGGCCCTGCCACATCTCAAAAAGACACAACCCGAACCAGTGAGAAAATCTGCACATGAGCGGGACGCTCATGCCACATCAGATGGTGCATGAAAAAAACAAGGTGAAAGAAAACTGAATCGGGGGTGGCACGGCCGTCCCGGCCGTGTGAGCGAGAAAATCTGCACATGAGCGGGACGCTCATGCCACTCCCCTTGCTCGACACTCACAGAAGCCTCGGGCCCTGCCACAGCTCAAAGAAACACAACCCGCTAACCTGCCTTATTATTGAAATATTTTGAAGAACGAACTGATTTTTAGGTTTCAAAAAATTGTTTTAAATTCGCTTAATATCAGTCCTTTCTGACTATTTCATGTTTACTTCTTAAAACTTTCTTAATATTATCTAATCTTAATTTTTAAGTATTATATATCAAATGCCATACTTTCAGGATGCAATACTTATAGTCGCATCATCAGATGGTGTACATCCTGCAGCTGCGCCAGAAGCAACTCCAGTAATAACAACCTGACAATCGGCAATAGCAGCGTCTGCCTGTACCGATAATAAAGTTGTTGTAATCCCCGATGAAGTTGTAAGATTTTGGTTGTTAATACTTATTTTTGAACAATCAGAACAGTTACAAGTATAATCTAATGTGACAGGAGTCCCATTTCTGACTGCGTTAAGATATTGATCAGTTACTGCAATCCTTAACGTTGTTGTTCCACCACCATCAGGTCCTCCATTTATCATGTATGAATCAGCAGTTAATGACAAATAACATGGATCATCAGCCAAAAAATTTATTGTATCCGTTCCCGTAACATTATCACTGACAGCAGAAATAGTTTTAGTTCCTGATAGCGTACAAGTGTCTGTTTTCAGGTAGCAGACATAACAGGTTTGCCAGTTGTCAGGGTCGATTTCAATGAAATCAGTAGTACCCACACTCGCAGGATTTCCAGTTTCATCGATTATAGATCCACATTCTGATGTTACGACCACATTTTTATCGATAATCGGATCATCAAGATGGTTATACACAAAAACAATAATCCGTGGATAAAGCGTGTAATCTGGTGGATCAGGTGGTACTTCTGGGACTGTGAAACCAACATCAACTTCACTTTCTTCAGCCACAACCTGGACGTATTCGACTTCATCCGAGGTGGCCTGGGTGAAGCGGACGGTGACCCTGTCACTCGAAGCGCCGGCCACAGCGGTACAGAGGACATTGTCATCGACCATGGTTGAGGATTTCAGACGAATGGTGGCTGTGCCCGTTTCATCAGTCGAGGCGGTGTTGGATGATAATGTCCCGCGTGTCGTCGAGAAATTGACGACCTCGTTTTCGACGGGTTCATAACTGCCATTTCGCACCTGGGCGGTGAGGGTCAACTCTGATTCCCCGTCAGCGGGAATGGCATTTGGATAGGCCCGCAGGTCCACACCGGCGGCACCATCTTCGTAGAAATAGACCTGAATGGAGTCATCAAAACCGCCTGAAGTCCCATAGACCGTGGCGATACCGGCGGTGTTTGATGATGTCAGTGTGGCATGAGCGATCCCATTTTCGGTCGTGTCCGTGCTCGGACTGATCGAGCCCAAATTGGTCGTGAAAAAGACCTCGGTATCATCCGGGACATGTTCGACACCGTATTCGAGCCAGACTTCGGCGGTAATGGTCGCCTTCGAGGTGCCATCGGCCCGGATACTGTTGGTATTGGCCGAGAGAACGATGTATTGGGCATCAGCCGAGGTAAACTCGACTTGAATGGTCTTGCTCCTGTCTTCGCAGATCGCGGTCACATCGCAGAAAGTTTCGACCTTGCCGGACGTCAGGGTTGTATTGGCAAAACCGCTGGTCGTTGTGGCCGTGTTTGCGGCGAGCGTTCCTGCGCTGGCATTGAAAAAGACCTCGGTCCCATCCTCGATCGGGTTGACCAGGTCACGCGTGATATAAGCGGTAATGGTCGAAGTCTGAACGCCGTCTGCTTTGATCTTGGGCGGTTCGGCGTACATCTCGATGTAATCGGGACCCGTATCGTACATGTTGATTTCGTTCGAATTGGCATTGCGGTTTTCGGAAGGCACTTCCGCGTGAATGATGGCTTTACACTCGGTTTCGCTCGAAGTCAGGGTAGCTGTGGCCTGGCCGCCCGAAGTCGTAACCACGCCTGGGGCAATATCACCACAATTGGTGGTCAGGTATACGGCCGTGCCATCCTCGACAAAGGCATGTGTATTATCGTAAACCACAACGGTGATCTCGGCGGTGGATGTCTTGTCCGCGGGCATTTCGTATTTATCCGAGGTAACGGTGATGAAGTTGGGGTCGTTTTCGGTGGGCGGGTCGCAGGCCAGGAAGAGCCAGCCGGCGAGCGCAGCCAGGAGTATTGTTCCGGATAAAACAACGATATGTGTTATTTTCATGATAGACCTCCTTCATATACTATAAATATAAGCTTTTGCCGGGAGTGCGTCAATGGTCCGGCCGGCTGGTCCGGGCATGGGAGCTGGTCCGGAGCGGTCCGGCTCCTGGTACAACCATTCGCTAATGTCTGCTTATTTTTCATTTTTCTCACGCAGTTTCTCGACCCGGGGCAGTTTATCCATGAATTCCATGGTTTTCTCGTAGATTTCGAAGGGCGTGCCGATGACATGCGGTGTTATGAACAGGATGAGTTCTTTCTTGGTAGTTTCGCGGCTTTCCGAGCCGAACAGCCAGCGTAGGAACGGGATTTTCGAGAGGAGCGGGATGCCCTGGTCTGAGTTGGTTTTCTTGTTGGACATGAGCCCGCCCATGACGATGGTCTGGTTATCGCGGACCGTGACCGAGGTTTCGAGCACGCGTTTGCGGATGGTGGGCGAGTTGATATCGGCCAATTCGTTCTGCTGGGCCTCGGAGACTTCCTGGTTAATCTCGATCGAGACCATGCGGGCCTCGTTGACCCGGGCCTTGACCGCGAGGATGATCCCGGTCGAGAGATACTCGACCTGGGAGGTATAATAATTGTAATTCTGGTTGGTCGGGACCGTGCCGGTCTGGTTCACGGCCTGTGAAGTCAGGGTAGGCACTTCGTCGCCGATCTGGATCTTGGCCTCGGTATTGTTCGAGCAGAGCAGGTGCGGATTGGACAGGATTTCGATCCGGCTGTCCGCGGCGAACGCGTTCAGGATGCTGTTGAAGCGGGTCGGCTCGAACACGGTCCAGTTGACGCCGGTCCCTTCGCCCACGCCAAAATTAGTCGAAGTGGTCGAGGAGAAGGTGTTGTCGCCGACCGTACCTTCGGAGCGGAGGTTCCACTGGAAGCCGAGGTTCATGCTGTCGTCCAGGGTGACCTCGACGATGAGCACCTCGATCAGGACCTGTTTGGGCACCACATCCAGCTTTTTGATCATGTTTTCGAGTATTTTATAATTGCGGTAGGTGGACTGGATGATCAGGGCGTTGGTCCGTTCGTCCACGGAGATATTGAAATCTCCGATGATTTCGCCGCTATGCGTATCCATTGTAGTACTACCTTCTGAAGATTCTGCAGGACCCTTAACAAATTTTCCGGTTTTTTCATCTCTATATCTATTTACACTTGGATCCCATGAAGCACCACTAGTCCCCTTGTTTTTTTTACTATCTGCTTTTTGGCCTTTATAGAGGTCTTCGAGAATGGTTTTCAGTTCGGCTGCTTCGGCGTTTTCGACATAATAGATGAAGATTTCCTGGTGGGAGTACATGTCCACGTCGAAGATATCGATGATGCGTTGGATGAATTCCATATCGCGTGCGGAGCCGAAGACCATGAGCGAGTTCGAGCGTTCGTCCACGATGATGACCGGTTCGTCGGAGCCGCCGCCCACGGCCATGATTCCGGGTTCGCTGGTGGCACGTCCGGTCGCTTTCGAGCGGTCGGTCCGGCGGCTGTGTGAGGCGGCTGACTGGCTCTGACCGGGCACGCTCTTGCGGCCGACTTTCTTCTGGAACAGGGTCTGGAGCGTGCTCATGATATCGTTGGCATCGGCGTACTTGATCTGGAAGATGCGGAATTCTTCCTGGGAGGTCTCGATATCCATGACCTCGATCATTTCCATCATGCGGCGGATATTCGAGGCCGGTCCGGTAAAGATGATGATATTGGCGGCATCGAGCGTGATCAATTGGGTGTCGTCGCTTTTCATCGGGGTGATGATCGTGGTCACGTCCGCGGTCGAGAGATATTTGAGCTGGACAACCTGGGAGATGATCCGTTCCGAGGGCTTGATATCCTCGGCTTTTTCGCCCGATTTGGTCGGGAGCATGTATTTCATGACCTCACCGGTCGGGATGATCAGGTAGTAGTCGCCGGCCCGGGTCACGGCGAACCCGTTCAGTTTCAGGACGAGCAGGATCACATCGAACAGGTCTTTTTTCGGGAAAGGCGTCTTGGTCACGATGGTGATGTTACCGCTCACTTCCGAGTCCAGGATGTAGTTGAGTTTGAGCGTGTCGGCGAACAGGGCCTTGAGCAGGGACTCGATGGGCTCGTTATTGAAATTGAGTGAAATGAGTTGGTCCGCATCGGGTTGGCCCGCGATTTTAATGGCGTCGCCATAGGGATCGTACTCGGGCGGCGGCTCGGGGAACTCGAGGGGAATGATTTCGTTCTTATCGTCCCCGGGCAGATCGATCGAGGTCGAGCTCGATGCTTTGTCGGCCTGGTCCCGATCCGGTCGAGCAGTATCGGCTGTGGTCGGTCCGGCGGTCGAAGAAGCGTCCGCACTGTCCAGTTTGGTCGGTTGGGACGGTTGGGTCCCGGAGGTCATGTCGGTTTGCAGTTCTGTGTTTTTGTCCGGGCCGCGGTTTGGCTTGCCTGGGCGAGCGGGCCGGGACATTTCAAGCGAAGAACCGGTCTGTTGGTCCTCTTTCAGGTGCTCGGGCCTGGGCGGCAGAGCATCATCACTGACAGGGGTCGGGCTCGCGGTCCGGTCCGGGCCGACCTGTTCGGTGGCGTTCGCGGTCGTGGTCACGATCGCCTGGTCCGGCCCGGTCGTTTCGATCGCAGCAGGTGCGACCGGTCCGGTCTGCCGGTCGGATGGTCCGACCTGGTCCGGCTGAGTATAGGGTGTTTCAAGCGAAGTCGAGGGTTGTTCCGGCGCGACTTTTTTATGGACGCAGGCACACAGGCAGTAGAGCATTATTCCTGTCAGGAGAAGTAACAGGCCGTTTTTCATTTTGATCATCATGGACCTCCGTTATATGCACACAAGCAATCCAGGTTTAGCGTGATACCCCATGTCTCCGTGGTGTCGGCCTCGGTCTGACCGGTGTCGGTCGTTGTGGCTGATTTCGAGGAGTCGGTCGGGCCCGCTGGTCTCCCGGTCTTGGCTCAGGTTTTTGGGCAGTCTCCGAAAAATCGAACAGGACCAGATCGCAGGTTTTCCCGTCCGAAGCGGTTAAGGTTATATAATCATCATCGATAGCGGTGATTTTCATACCGCCAATGTCCTGTTCAAGATAAAAGATAGCGACCTCATTGCCCGTGTCCTGGGGGTGTTTGAGGAAGCAGAACGGTTTGTCATTTTCAATGCGGACGATCCCGCTCAGGGTGATCTGGGAATTGCTGCAGTCGACCGGTTCGGGTGTGGGTGTTTCATCTTTGTTTGTGGTGACCGGAGTGGCAGTAGGCGGGACGATCCGTTCGGGATGGAACAGGTTCTGTTCATGGATCAGGGCGAAATTCTGCTCGGAGAGATCGCGAGCAGTCGGCTGTTCGAGCGATTCAGGATCGGTGAGCGGGGCCGGTGTGCCCTCCTGGATGGTGGGCATTTCGAGCAAGTCCTGGACCGGCCTGGTGAAACCCCGGATGATCAGGGCCACCATGATCAGCAGGATAAGGGCGAGCAGAGCATTGATCAACATGTAATTTTTAAACATCAGGACCTACCTGGTTTTTCTGTTCCACTGTCAGTGGTTTGATCAGTCGGTTTGACCATGAAACCCGAGATATCGAGATTTATCGTGACATCACCGGGTTCCTTGATGTTGGGCACCCGGATGCGCAATTCCTTGATCGAGAAAATCTCGGGAGATTTCTTGATGCTGAGCAAAAAATCGAAGAATTGTTTGGTCGAACATTGCATTGAAGGAATGCTCAGCGAAATTTCCTGGAAGAGCCCTTCCATGTCTTTGGCTTTATTGGACGAGATGCGTGAGGTGCTGATCCCGACATTTTGGGCCAGTTGACGCAGGGTTTTAATGATTTCGGCGGAAGCCAGGTCCGCGTCCCGTGCCTGGATCAGACCACGTTCGGTCTGCTTCTGACGCATATCCAGTTTCTGTTTTTCCTGTTCGAGTACGAAGCGATTGTTGAGGGAACGGACCATTTTTTCGAGTTTCATCTGTTCGTTTTTGAGTTGGAGTTTGATGTCCTCTCGCCAGGTCAGGTAAGGCAGGAGGGCGTATTTGACCAGGAGAATGAGGAGCACGGCCACGCTGCCGAACGTGAGGATTTTCCGGTCGCGGTCTGACAAGTCGTTCCAACTTTTCTTGAGGTTTTGAAACATGCTATTCCTCGATTTCTCCTTCCGGGACTTCTTGGGGAGACTGATCATTCTCGGGCAGGTCCTGGTCATGTTCCTCCTGCGAGAACACATTTGCATGTCCGGAACCGGGTCCGGTTTCATCCGATTGTCCGGGCATCAGATCGTGTTCCTCGAGGAACTCCTCTTCGTCGGGATCGGTCCCGAGTTCAGGGGGTTCTTCGAGGTGCTCTTCCTCGATCTGGTCCGGGGCAGAGGTCCGACGGGACGGTCTGGTCTGGGTCCGGTGCGAACGTTCCTGCTCGGGGCCACGCGGCACGAGCTGATCGGCCCCGAGATTGAGTCGGGGTTTGACCGGCCTGGTTTTGTTTGGGGCCGGGGTCGGGACAGCGTGGTCAGGTTTGGCCTGGTCTTGGTCAGAGGCCGCCGCTGCCTCCTCGGCTTTCTTGGCTTCTTCTTTCAGTTTCTCTTCCTCATTTTTCTTTTCATCATCGCTTTTGAGCGGTGCGGCCGGGTCAACAGGCACGGGTGTACCGGTCGGAGCAGGCGTCTTGTCCGGGACCGCGCCCTCTTCGTGTGTCTCGGCGTCCTTGGGCTGTTCGGCTTCGGGCTTGGGCTCCTCGATCTGGGCCTCGATCGTGAATCGGTCCTCGACCACCCGTTCGAGTTTGACCGCCTCGAGATAGGGCGAGGCGTCTATGATCTGGACCAGGCTCTCGGGCGACTCGCCCATGCCATGCATGGTGAGCTGGGTCTTATCGAGCAAAAGATAATTCAACCAGTAACTCTTGGGTATACGTTCGCTCAAATCAGTCAGGATTTCGAGCTCGAGTGACGTCTTCTGTTCGAGTTCGGCGAAACTGTCGATCATTTCATGCATCTGCTTGATCTCGTCTTTGAGCAGGCCCAGTTGCTCGATCTGGGGTTGCAACTCCTGGGTCCGGACCTTGATCAGATCGAGCAGGCGACTGTCGTTGTAAGCCGAAACAGCGTTCCAGGTGAGTAAACTGATGAAAATGAGGCCGATCAGGACCAGGCTGATCCATAAACCATATTTCTTATGAATAATGCGTAGTTCAGGCGGTAAGAAATTGAGTGAAAAGGGGGTATTCATGTAATTTCTGAGGGTCAAGCCCAGGGCATTGGACAGGTCCTGAAAGTCATTGATCGCCTGCGGGTCTTTGACCCTAGCGGTTTTGAACTGGTCCAGGCTCGAGATCACCAGGGGATAGGTATTCATATGACTGACCATTCTCGAAACAAGTTCGTCCCGGGTATAGGCGCTTTTGACCAGGAGAAGCTGGTCCAGTTCGATTGCCCCGGTCGTGTTCAAACCCGAGCTGGCCTGGGAATCATCAATGTTGAATGCGAGTTGATCGACATAGTGTTCGAGTGCGTTTTCATCGTCCGGCCCCAGAACGGGAAAAGCGGGGCAGGCGGCAACCAGTTCGGCCCCATCGAACGATTCGGTCAGGCCGTTCTCCGGAGCGGGTTCCGGCCCGGCCAAGGCAACATCGGGTCCGGTTTGGGTCTGCTGGTCGGGCCCGCTCCCCTCGGGTCCGGTGGCTCGAAACAACCCCGCTTCGTCATTGGCGAGCTCGGCTGCAAACGATTCGGCCCCCTGGTCGGTCCGGGGACGATCATCCGAAAGTGCGGTCGCCGTTTCGGTCCCGTTCGGGGGAACGGTCTGCTGCTCAGGAGCATCGAGCGGTCCCGATCTCGGGTCGTGGTCCTCGCCGGACGGACCGGGTCCCTGTATTTGGGCGAGCTCTTGTTCCTGGTCGGGAACGGTTTTCATGGGGTCCGGCAAATAGTGCGTATCGATCAGACAGGCCGGATAATCAAGCTTCAGCGTCCGGATGTACTCGAGTTGTCTGCCCCGGAGCAACGTCAGTTCGGTCTCGTTCCGACCCATTTGGACAAAGGCCGTGACCTTCTGATTACCGTTGCCGTTCAATATTTTCTGAAAAGTGATGGTATTGAGAGCGTTAAAACCGGAAATATCCAGGGCTGACGGTCGGATATCGGCCTGGTTCAGTAACCTGACATAACGGGAGACGATCTCACGCGGGACCGCTACAAACAATACTTTCATGCCTGTGCCGAGCTTCTCTTCAAGGACATGCGTGTCGTAACAGTAATCCTCGAGATGGCCGGGCACATGACGCTCGGCTTCGAAACGGATCAGCTTGTTGACATCCTGGCGCTGAACGACCGGTAAGGACATGAACCTGATCAAGGCAAACTTGCGCGGGATCGAACACAGTGCTTCGCCGCCCGTGCGTTTGTTTCGCTCACAGAAGAGGCGGAGCAGTTCGACGATCAGCATGTCGCGATTCGGAGCGTTCTCGTCCGGTAACGGCTCGGCTATGACATCGATCAGATGAAAACCGGACAAGGACTTGCCCACCAGGGCGATGTACAGGAAATCCGACCTGATATCAACAGCCATACTGTCTTCAAAAAGAAACATATGCGATCACCATCTCGATCCGGACGGACCGAAAATGCCGAGACTATCAACCGGTCCGATCAACGCGGCCTCGATCCATCCGTGTTTAACCCGTTTTCCAATGCTACTCGCCAACATACCCTATTCGCCTCCGCGGCTACACTATTGCAACTGCTTTTCGTTTTCAATGGAGCCGGGTTGTGCTCGTCCGGCCGTCTCACTCAGTTCGTTGTCAAGCCAGTAATCGATGCGGACCCGGGCATTCTTGCCCCGGCGATTGCGCCAGACCGTGGCCTTGATCGAATGCTGGGCTTCACTGTTGGCCAGATAACCGGTGGCAACGATCGTAAAATACGACGAGACCTGTCGGTCACTGTAACGACCATTGTTCTGAGTACGCTTGTCCAGGATATCAACCGAATTGTCCGGATACATGGCTTCGATCATTTCGGTCGAGGCCGTGTTCTCGTTGATATTCTGCGATACATTGAAAGCCGAAAGATTATCATACACTCCTCGATAGAGGATTTCATCATCAGCCTCGGTCGAGACCGCTTCCGGTCCAAACAAATCGCGGGCTTTCTGTGTGCCGAACAGGATTTCACGGTTTATGCCCCGGACCATGAGCAACTCATCGACGCTGTCGAACGGATTGTTCTTGGCCTTGTAGGGATGATCAAAACCCTGCTCTTCATAATTGACCTCATACCAGTCGTCCTCGGCCCCGTTGAGATGGTGCTCCGAATTCGAATCCCGCCAGTCAAGAATCGAGTCCATGATGATGTCGATCTGAACGTCAGGCTCGACTCCGGAATCCAGGAAAAGCTTTCGCAATACCTGGTAGGGAGAACCCGCCCGATCGTCCTTGTTGGTGACCCGATTGATGTTCAACTTGCCGCCCTCATCGATGATTGTGTAACTGAAAAAGCCGCTTCCGAGCGGAATGCCCGTCCTGAGAGGCTGAGGCGATTCGAAATTTTCCACGATCCGTTCACCGGTCTTCGGGTCCTGAAAGACATGTTGCGTCTTGGACTTGTTCTCGAGGACCAGATTACCATCAAGATCGTTGTAGACATTATCGAACTGGTTGAGCAGTTCATGCATGGCCGCCTGCACGCCAGCCACCGCCAAATAGTAACATTCGAGGTCTTCCTTGAGATTGCGGGTGACGTTCAGCTCGGATCGCATGGTGTACGAGAACTCGGACACGATCACAAACAGAATTATGATGACCCACATGACCAGCAGCAGGGCGATCCCGTCTGATCGACCCGCCCAACGGCGAAATCGACCCGCTTTGACAGATATCTTTGATTGAAACAGGTCCACCCGGCTCGTCCTTTCAGTATTCGGTCTGCACGTGGATCGGAATGACGATCGGCGGCAGCGTATAAGGCTTGCTCAGTTCATCATCCGGGTCGACACCGAAGGTCAGGGTCACCTTGACGGCTACCGGCGGTTGACGCCTCGAATCCCGTGAAATTTCAGGGTCCATGCCCGGATGAATCGCCAAGCGCAAGTCATCGAGACCTTCGCCTTCGGCCCCACCCCAATACTCGACCCACTCATCCTCTGCCTCTTCAGCTGTGCTGAGCTGCATCCTGGTACTCCGGCCACGCCGCTGTTGGGGCTTACGATACAGATACTCGAACGCAATCTCCTCGATATTCGGTAATAAGGTAATCCGTGAACTGGTCTCCTCGGCAAAAGGATTACTATTATCGATCGGGAACTCCTCGCGAACCAGGCCCGGTCCCAGATCGTCATCGCCCTCACCAAGATAATATGCAACCTGGTGCAGACCGATATTCAAGCCGTGAGTCAGATTGGCACCGATACTCGAAACGAAATGTATGCTGTCCGGCTTGCCGATGAAAAGCGTTATCCATTCATTGGCAATCCGGGTCCGAGCATTATAGGTCGATGAAATATCCCGGACCAGGGTCTCGATACCAAAACGAAACCGCTGGTTCCGACCCACATCTCGCTCACCCTTGGACCAGGCCCGTTGCCCCAAATGAAAACCACTGACCATGATCACCATGATCATGCTCAATATGGTCATGGAAACAAGGACCTCCAATAAGGTGAAAGCCTCAGCCCCGCGAGCTCGCCTCCAGAGCAGGCTCCGGTGCGGCTTCACCCTCCCCCGGAGACGCGGGAGATGTAAGCAGATCATCATCGTTCTGGACCAATCGTAAGGAAGTTAAACTGACACTCTTATTGGATTGACCGCCGGACTGCCAACGCACCTGCAGCTTCAAAGCCAATAATTTATACGGCAATTCGTCGTTATCCGGATCGAGCCCGGGCTGAGCGGCCTTTAAATGCTCCGTTTCCTCGGATACCGGCGGTTCATATTCACTGACCTCGAGAAACCATTCGTAGTCGACACCAAACGCCTCCTCGACCTCATCAAAAGAACCGGAATCCTGACCCTCCTCGAGGTCCTTTTGCACCATAAACTCGCCCAATTTGGTCCGGGCCAGGATCAAAGCCCTCGAATAATCGCGGTCAATGGTCGAGGATTTCAAACCCATCGAGAACAACTGCATGATGATCACCAGGGAAATACCCAGTATCGAGACGGCGACCATGACTTCGAGTAATGTAAAACCGATACATCCCCGCCCATTTCTATGTTCGACCGTCCTCATGCTTAGACCTTCCTGCCAGTCAACTCCTGCTCGATGTACCTTTCTTCAACAATCCCCCTCACAAAACGTTCCCCCATTATCTTAGAAAATCGCGATCAGGAAACCCGGCTCGATGCGCCTTTCATATACCCGAGCCGGGACCAATATCATTGAAATCGGGAGGAACGCTTACCGGCACTGTCCCTCGCTGACGATGAATTCAGTGGGTGGGGTTCTCGTCAAGTTATCTTATTGTTTTTATTAGAGCTTAACAATTCCTTCCCCCAGACCAATAACACTTGATGGAGTACTGTGTTTTTCAGTATACTGTAAGAACGCCTGATCAAGGGAGTCTGGTGACAGATGTCTGGCAGAATAAGCAGGTTCAATCGCAATGTACTGGTCTTTTTTTTAGTCAATGTGGTCGTGCTCGAGCTGGCTGTTTCATATTGGCCCGACAATCCATATCGTCTGACCGGATGGGACTGTACCAAGACTTTTCTCCGCGGGGGGGCGTGTTGCGATTCGTGGCAACCCATGCGGAAAGCGCTGGAACTCGTCAGTCAGGAAAACGAGAAACCGCTTTATTCGGCCATATTCGAGGACCATTATCTCAAGTTTCAGTATCCCCTGACGAGTGTCCTCCTGATTGACGGGCTCGAACGCTGGGGCGGAAAACGTTTCATCGGCGATGCCCTGCTGAACAGGATTTCCTGGTACATGGTCTGGGTCCTGATCGGGATCGTGCTCATGATCAATCGGTCTGCCGCCAGGCTCTATCCTCCACGGCCGAGACAAACCGGATCGAGCGGTGAGGTCTGGTTAACCGGAGTGTTGATCGTTCTTTATGCACTCACATTTTATCCGGTGACGAAGGGTTTCATTCTCGGCCAGATTCAAACCTGGATAACCCTGATGTTTGCCCTGGCTTTCCTGTGCTGGTTGAACGGCTACAAAACATGGTCCGGCCTTCTGATTGGTGGTTGCTGTCTGATCAAACCGCATTTTGCCTTGCTCCTGGTCTGGGGACTCATGCGTAAACAGTGGCGTTTCGCGATCAGTGGCCTGATGCTCGGATTGATCTGCGGGCTGGTCGCGCTCGGCTGCTACGGACTCGAGAACAACATGGATTACCTGCGTATGATCAGTTTTATTTCACATCATGGTGAAGCGTATTTTCCGAACCAATCGCTGAACGGTCTGCTGAATCGTTTTCTATTTATCGGCAACAATCTGGAATGGTATGCCCATCAATTCGCACCATTCAACAGATGGGTCTATGGTGCCAGTATATTGTTCAGTATGGTGCTCATCGGTCTCTTGTTATTCTGGAGACCATCCCGACAGCATGCGGGCCTGACACTTGAATACCTGCTGGCGGCCCTGACCCTGACTGTGGTTTCGCCCGTGGCCTGGGAACACCATTATGGCATCCTGCTGGTCATGTTTGTCTTCATCGCCACCTGGGCCCAGGGCCAATCTTCTCTTCCCAAAGCGAGTTATTATCTGATGGCTGTGGCCTATTTCCTGAGCAGTAATTTTTTTCATTTCCCCGTGGCCCTGGCCTCGAGCAGATGGAATGTGGTCCAATCTTATCTATTTGTCGGAGCCCTGATCCTGCTGCTGTTGCTTTACCGGCTCCGCAATGCAGCGGAAACGACAGAATGATCAAGACCACCTATCCTGAAAAAGAGGCAGACCCTTTATGAAACAGTCATCCGGTTTCAAACAGATCGGGCTCGAACTGCTGGCGATCGGCCTGATAACCCTGCTGTTCCGGTCGCATTTCCCGCGTTGGGCTGATGGGACCACACTGCCTTGGCTCATGCTGCTGCCGCTACTCCTGATTGTTCTGGTCTCGAGGTTCTGGCCGGTCATTACCGGATTGTGTCGTTCGGTCCTGATCGTCGAGAATCTGATCATTATGAGTACGATTGTGCTGTTAATCGGACTGACCCGCTGGTACGTCCTGGTGTATCATCAGGCCTTCCCCAGTTCGGATAATGAAATCACGGTCCTGATGGTCAAACATGTGCTCGAGGGACTGACCAGGCCGGTCTTTTATTACGGTCAACCGTATCAGGGCACCTTGCATGTCTATCTCTATGCCCTGGCCAGTCTCTATGTCTCCCCGATCAAACAGGCCATGTATCTCGTCAATCTTGGTCTGTTTGCACTCGCGGTGCTGGTCTATTACCGGTTACTGTCCACGTTTTTCCAGGTTGACCGCTGGTTCTACCTGCTGATGAGCACAGCCTGTTTAAGCGGGCTGATCTATCTCTCGATCGATCCCTTGCGTGGTTTTCCTCTCTGCGTAGTGCTGATGGGTTCGGTATTACTGCTGGTCTATCGGGCCCTGTTCGAAGACCGACCGGAATATGTGTCCCTGGGCGGACTGCTGGCCGGCCTGTTGTTCTGGTTGTATCAGCCTTCACTCGCCTTGACGGGCCTCGTAGTCATTCTACTGCTAATCCGGCTAAAACCGCGTCACACAACTCTTTTTTTCTGTTCTTCATTTCTGGTGGGGGCCTGGCCCCTGATTTTGTCCGAAATATACACGCGGGGTCTGACCATAAAAGCATTGCTTGTAACCTCAGGGCCGGGTGCATTGCCGGACCTCAAACATTTTATCAGCATTTTCTTTTCCCCCGTGCTTCATCTTGATGACGATCCGGCGTTCAGAGGGGTTATGATCATTTTCACGCTGTTCTTCCTGACCGGGTTCGGCCTGTTCGTGCACAAGGCCTGGTCCAAGCGAAACCGGTCAGCTCTGTATCTGCCGGCACTGTATGCCGTCCTGATGATAATGCTCTCGTTTTCGGGGATCGGACCCGATCAGGTCCGCTACCGGGTCCATTATCAGCTCTATTCGCTCTGGTCGCTCCTGTTCATCTGTGCGATCTTTCAAATCAAGCCCTCGAGAATCCGGATGCTCCTGCGGTTGACAGCCCTGGCCCTGTGGATTGGATCGACCCTCCTGTTCTGGCAACAGGATGTTCCCCTGTGGCAGAAATCTCATTTCGAGCATATCCGGAGCCGGGACATGCTGCTCGAGTTGAGTGGGAGCACGAAAACCATCGTCGGCGACTATTGGTATACCATGAAATACTATGCGGACCTCGAACCGGACCAATTCGTCGTTCCGGCTGCCGATGTTTTTGAACGGGAGAATCCGTTTCATCCGCTCATCATCAGGTTCCTGCCCAATCAACTCACCCTTGCCCGTCACCTGGAAAAGGAGCCTTTTGCTTTGATTACGACTCAGCAATTCTGTCACCGGATCGAAAATACCTTGGCCCAATTGAAGATCATGTTCTTGAAACAGAAATTGCTTAATGATGAGATTGTCTACTACGCCTTCAACCATGTCATCCGTCCGGAGATACTGTCGTATCTGTATTATCCGTTCGAGTATTCATCGGAGATCGATGCTCTGTTTCAATCAATCCGGACGCCGTATGTGAACAATAGTTGCCGCATCCGGCAGATCACAACCCGGGGCCCTAGACTCGAAATACAACTCAGTGTTCCCCGTGAAGGACTGTGGTCTCTGCCCCACTATCGCGTTCAATTGCAGGATTCCGACCGGACCTTTCTCATCGATGCCCCCTTTCATTTCAGAGACGGGTCCATGACCATGGTCCTGCCTGAAGGGATGGTCCTTCCGCCAGGTGAGTACACGTGCACGCTGACATTTCTCAATCAACCCATCTATACTCAATCGGGCATTGAATACAATCCCGATCTCATCGATCGACCACGACCGATACTTACATTCGACAGACTCACGGACCTGCCCGAACTCGTCGTGTATCATTGCGAAGATCAATCACTCGAAAAGCCGCATTTTCTCAAGGGTTTTCCTCTCGAAGAGGAATTGAGCATGATCGTTCATGATCCGACCATCAGGACGATTGTACTCGAACTCTTCTGCCCGCTCGATTTCAGTTCGCCTCTCTGGGAACAATGCTTTAAGCAGCAATTACTCATCGAACATGACGGGCAGACCACATCGTTCGAGCTCGACGACGGCTACAATACCATTTCATTTTCGTGTGAGCCGGACCTGCCCATTACCTTAAGACAACGCCATCGCACTCTTGTGCGTGTCAGGACGAACAGCCTGGCCCAAAATCAGTTTCGCCTGGTCAATACCGGCCTCATTCTGACCGGGCTCGAACTGCTGGACCAAACCGGCCGGAGGAAACACTCCTGCCTGCCCGTGCTTTCCATCGAAAAGTGAATTCTGTAGAGGCTAGTACGGTGTGTCTAGACCAAGGAGCGGAGCGATTGCGGATGATCTGAAATATATCATTTTCCATTTGTGGTACATTTTATACGCCCCTTGACATTCAGATTAATCCTACACCACGAAGTGGTGAAAGAGGTCAGCCTGGGGCACAGTGAGTTGTCACCACCGTGACAACGAACGCCGCCCCAGGTTCAAAATAACCATGATCTGAGCTCTGTAAAGAGCGTCAGAGACTCGCATTACATATTGCATGGAATACGACGGGAAATAGGAATGGGATTGTAACGCAATCGGTGACATGATTTCGGATTATGTGCGTATCTCCCGCTCCTTCAGAGCTCGATCTTTTCCGGTTCATCGACCAGGGGCGGCGCATTCGTCGAGTTTCACTTCGACAAATGGCTCTGCCCCTGGCTGACATCTGTCACCA
>JAFGSJ010000144.1 GCA_016934675.1 bacterium
GCACATACCATGGCAAAGAAGGGGTCTGATGAGGGCTTGATGCCCTTGACTTCACAGAACTGACGATACTTTTTGGCCAGCATATTGATATGAGTATCAAGAAATTTGTCGGCCTGTAATTTAAAAGTTTTGTCCAGGGTCTTGATCGATTCCAGTTCCCAGAACATATCGACCATCATATCATGCCAACCCATTCCCGAAGGTGAATCGCAATTGAATTCGATGAATTTCAGGTCCTGCGACTCAGGTAGATAAAACGCGTCAAGCCGGGTTACGATCTGACGATTCGGATAGATCGGATCAATCTTGGCAAACTCCTCGACCAGACCTTTAAGCTCGAGCAGGGTCTTGAAGGTCGGGTCCGTGAAAAAGGCATTGGAAACCTTTTCGATAGCGGACATGATGATCATGGTCGATTCCTTGAAAAGGGGCTTGTCTTTACGATCGACCAGATATGGTTTCAAGAATGTGGGAAAGGGTTTCCCCTTCATGGTCATATCATATTCCGCCATCCTTTTGGTCAGGTGGTCCATCTGCGCTTCGGGGTCCTGCTTCTTCAGAATATCTTTGAAGAGTTTGTTGGCATCGTTCACCAGAGTCATAAAAACCTCTCTTCCGTAATGTTGAAAAATGGGTTTAATCACCTGTGCGGGCAAGCACAAAAGTGATGAGCTACATCCCTGGAAGGGAAAGGTGATACTGTTTCAGCATCTGGCCTTAGCCACGTTAAGGTCCCCCCCGTGTTGGGATGAATTCTCTTTCATACGAAAAAACATAGAGTATTATGAATAGGACACATGCGGATTAATGTCAAACCGACCGGCTGGTCAATGCGGGCAATCGCTATTTGACGAACCGTTTTAAACCTGCTACAATCACGCTATGTAGGTCGATCATTGATGATCTGGCCAACAGAAAAAAATGAGGTGGGTGTGGCATGACTGCAACCGGGGACGACCTTCAACCGCAAAAAGCCGATCAGGGCAGGAGCAATCCGGATGTTTCCATTCTGGAACTGCTTGAGAGTGATTTTCGTCAGAAAGCTGATACGGTCTATCGTGAAACAGTCATCCTGAATCAACATATCACCGAGGATGACTTTGCCAAGAAAATACAGATTGATGCACTCTTAAAGGAGATAGGTGATCCCTTTTTCTATGGTTCAATCGTGACCAGTATTGGCAAAACCTATTATTTTCTGCCGATCAGGATCAAGAATGAGGCATATCTGTTAAAAGAAGTCTCACCGGACGATGCCAAATTCAGACTCCGTTATCACCGGACCAGTATTGATATCGAAATTCGTTCATTTTCCGACTGGCGAATAGTCAAGCAAGGAGAACCTCTCGGTCAATCCCGCTATATTGGGATGAACAAGAAGTGTCACGCGAGCGGTAAGAACGAAAAAGTCTGCTTCATTGTCATTGATTTCAAGAAAAGGACCCCCTCGACGTAAGAGTGGACCGACAGCCCATGCAAACCGACAGAGATAGTGTCAGTTCAGAGCTTTTGGCAGGTAAAATAGCTTTGATTACCGGTTCGGGACGTGGTCTTGGAAGGGCAATGGCCCTTCATTTGGCCGGACGAGGACTCAAAATCGGGCTGAATTGTCGCTCAGGTTCACATGAGTGCCAAGCTACTGCTGACTTGATAAACAGCCGTGGCGGGACTGCCTTTGTTTTTCAGGCCGATGTTTCCAAACCAGACCAGGTGCATGAAATGGTCAAGCATTGTCTCGAGTCTTTTGGAAACCTGCATATTCTGATCAACAATGCCGGTCCCTATCTTTTTCGCCCGGTGCTCGAAACGACCCCATCAGAGTGGGATTATATCATGGCCAGCAATTTGAATGGCTGTTTTGCCTGTTGCCATTACGCCATTCCTTACCTGCAGGATGCGGGTTGGGGCCGGATTATCAACCTGTCCTATGCCGGTGCCGCTTATCTGCGAGCGGAACCCGAGCGGACGCCCTACTGCATCGCCAAGGCAGGGATCATACAACTGACCAGATCATTGGCAGTGGTCCTGGCTCCTGATGGCGTGACCGTCAATGCCATTGCTCCCGGGATCGTGGATAATGATTCTTATTCCGAAGCCTTCAAGCACAGCGTCCCGGCCAAAGTCCCGGCTGGACGGATCGGCCTGCCCAAAGACATACTTGCAGCCCTCGATTTTTTTCTGGACGAGCAACAGGATTACGTAACCGGGACCTGTCTCGAAGTCGCCGGTGGTTGGCGATTGTAATTGGGCCCTGTCATTCCAAAACCAATGGGTCTAGTATGCTTCGAGAACAAGCCGGGTCTCAAGCTGCTGCCCATCTCGCAGGTAGATCAGGCCAATTGTGTCACCAGGTTTATGCTCTTTCAAAATACGGCTGAAATCCGTGAGCGAAGCAACGATCTGATCGTCTACCCGGATAATGATGTCCCCTGGTTGTAGACCAGCTCTATCCGCTGCTGATCCCGACGTTATGTCTCCAATCCGGTAACCCTGACCGTGAAAAGCAAAATCGGGAACAGTCCCGGTTTTGACCGTCCGGCTTGTCTTATCATTCGCCCCGGTGGGTGTGCTCACAGGCGATGGACCCGCCCCGGTCAAAGGCTCCGGCCGTTGGCTGAGATATTGGATAGCCTCACTGGCCAAGGTTGCTACTCGGACCAATCCTGAAAAATCAATCCTAGCAATTGTATCGCCGGGACGGTGATAGTCCAGATGGGGCTCAGTCAGGAGCTGAACGGCAGGAATGCCCTTTTCCAGGAAACTGGTTTGATCACTGGAATCGAGATTCTGGGTCACCAGCTCAGACGATACGCCGGTAGTATAGCTGCAACCCATAAAAATATGTCGCCATTCACTAGCTGAAGCCCCGCCCAGGACCAGGACCTTGCCCTGACCAAGCCGTCCGACCGTGTCGAGATTGAGTGCGGCTGTGACTGTCTGGTATGGGTATTCAGACAAATGATCGACAAAATGTTGCGAACCGAGCCGACCGCACTCCTCCGCCGTGAACGCGATAAAAATCAGGTTCCGTTCTGGTGGTCCCGCGTGGCTGAAATGGCGGGCCAGTTCGAGCAACACTGCAACCCCACTGGCATTGTCATCAGCCCCGGGATGAATTTTACCCTCGTCACCCGAATGGACCACGGGCCAGCCATGTCCTAAGTGATCATAATGGGCACAGACCACAACGGCCTGATCGGTCCAATCTGACCGGCTGCCCGCGACCAGTCCGATTACATTTTTCATGAGTATCGGGCCGGTTTTTCCCGATACAGGCTGGTTCCAGCTCTGGAAAAATGAGTCCTTATCGCCGGCTGGATCGAGCCCGTACTCCTTAAAACGAGCGGCGATATAATCAGCGGCCCGATCAAGTTCGGGAGTTGCCAGTCCACGTCCAGCCATTTCCTGACTGGCCAGGAACTGAACATGGTCGTGGATTCTCTGTTCCGAAAACACCGGTGGTAATTCAGCCAGAGCAGGTCTTGGTGGCCGGCTTGGTTTCTGAAAAGATCTGCTCTCATCCGGATTGCCTAGATAGGCCATCATGGGCGACCCGACTACGGGCCATTTCCCTTTGACGATATTGGTGGGCTGATCACCTTCAAAAACAAGGACACTATAACTCCCATAATGGGGTAATTTCCGTGACAAGCCAGTCGGCGCGTCAGGATTGTCAGAAAAGAGCCAGGCCAAGACTTGATCGGATCGGTCCGGGACTCGACAGGTAAGGATAATCGAGTTACCGTGCCGGGGAATGGTATTGCCTTCGTAGACCAGGTCCTCCTTCGTCAGTGTCAGATCATAATCGACCAGACCACGCTCGAATTCAGCCTGAAAGGGATTCTTCCGTCCGAACAGCCAAACCGCCTCATTTCGGGGGAATGATTTGATCTGTTCGGCCTCAAAGACCGTGAACGTGTCCTTTTGGTCCAGGGCCCATGTTTCGGCCAGGGCCTTGTAGGCACCGTAGAGCGGATCATCTGTTGGTGGTAAAACCAGGGCGACGCTGTCAGCCCCGAACAGTTGCGATAATGATGGCGGGACCTCATTCGGATCAAGCCGGCGAAAGACATCGAAATCAGGATCAACTTCGACCAGGACCGGTTGGACCGGTAAAGCGATCGTTGTAGTCTGTTCCCGCTCCGTTAACCGCACATTGTGCGTGATCACGGTCTTCTGATCGAAGCCATAGATAATCACAGGAATATCGAGTTGATAGACCGGTCCCGGTTGGACCTGTTTCAGAGTCAGAGTCATGCCAGACCCTGTCGCGGTCGGTTCCAGCTCGATCCGGGTCAGTTCGATTTGGGGAGCACCCTTTCTGGTAAGCCATTGGGCGAACCAGTCTCCTAAATCCTCTCCGGTTACCTGTTCAAAAGAACGTCTCAAGTCCTCGAATGAGGCCTTCTGCCAACGCATTTCCGTATAGAATCGTGCCAGGGCTTTTTGAAAAAGCTGATCGCCAAAACGCCGCCGGAGCATGTGCATGACCATCATGGCTTTACCGTAACCGATTGCTTCCGAGGCGGCATCTTTCCTTGATAGAAAGGTCTCGAGCGGAAAATCATTCGTATCATCGACATACGCACTGAAGTTCTGTAATGAGGTGCGGCGATACTCGAGGCCCTGACCCCGCTGTTCCTTGATCAGATGATCGGCCAAATAGACCGTTATTCCTTCACACCAGTTGCCCCGTGCCCAATCGACATAGACACTGTTGCCCCACCAATTGTGCAGTAATTCGTGCGGATAGGATGAATGCAGAATGAAGGGAAAACGAATGACCTGCGGCCCAAGTAAAGTGAAGGAGGGCATACCATAGCCCGTTTCCCAGAAGTTTTCGACCAGAGCAAATTTCTGATAGGGAAAAGGTCCAATCAACTGCTGATACAGAGTCA
>JAFGSJ010000145.1 GCA_016934675.1 bacterium
CAGCAGCGATTCAGTGAATTCCGGTCGTATTTTCAGACCAAGAAGGAGCGAGAGGGCAAGCCGATCCAGTCCTGTCGGGCGGCAGTGTCGGGAGGTCTCCTGGATATCTATTCCTTCCGGAAGCTGACCTGAGTCATTCTTTTCTTTTCCGTCCGGTCATCCTGAAAATCGTTATCTCGGCTATCTGTTCACAAAATAATTAACGAAAAATGCTCTTCATTCGAATACAAAGGTATAAGTGTGTCCTCATTAACTGAACTGTCTATCGATGGAGTGGATTTTTCGAACAAAACCTTCGAACAAAACCATCCATTTTTCATGGGGAGAGAGGTACAGACAAAAAATCTTTTGGAAAAATATTATGTTTAACTGTTCCAATTCCCCTTGTTGAAGGACACGCGGCCTTCAACGAAAATAGTAATGGTCCTGTTTCACGAAGGCAGAAGACACGGGGCGGGCAGGCTGCTGAAACCATCGAAAGCATCCTGTTCCATGTCACAGTATGAGTTTGGGTTTTTCAGAATGATGACTTTTGACTGTCCCAATTCCTTTCCCAATTCCCCTCCCGAATAGGCAGACATATTTCCATTACCAGACCGGAGCCTGTTTCCGGAGCAATAGCGTTCAAGGAACCGCCGTGTTTTTCGACTATTTTACGGGCAATGAACAAGCCGATACCCAGCCCATGATTCTCGGTTTTGCCTTCCGTTGCCTTGTGCTCGTCACTGCTTCGATAAAAGGGCAGGAATATTTTCTCACGTTCATCCGGTCCGAGCCCCGGGCCATAATCACGGACCTTGATGCTCAATTGCCTGATGGTGCAATCGACTGAAATATCCAACCGGGCAGGTTCACTGGAATAGCGACATCCATTTTCGATCAGGTTCAGGCAAACCCGTTTGATCCGTTCGCGATCGAGCGCCACCAACGGACCGTGCCGCTCAGGCGTAAATGTGATCAGGCAATTGGTTCCGGATGTTTGAGCCTGGGTATTTCTCGAATAAGTGTCAATGGCTTGTTGAACGAATTCGACCGCATCTGTCGGTTCGAGATGAAGGATTTCCTGGCCTAAATCGAGCCGTGACAATTCGATCAATTCACCGATGAGCCGGTCCATGATTTCAATCTCTTCTGAAATAGCTCGCATTCTGCTTTTCACTGTTTGGTCCTCTGTTTTTTCATCCAGTAACCGGACCAGCAATTTCATCCGGGTTAAAGGCGAACGCAGTTCGTGTGATATACTGGCCAGAAACTCGCGTTGACCGGCCAGTAACTCACTTATCCGTCGGGTCATGATCGAAAATTCACGAGCCAGCATCGAGAATTCATAGATCGAAGAATCTGCCACGGGATGATCGAGTTCCCCCCGGCTGATCCGGTCGACCGAGTCGGCCAAATGATACAGGGGACGGGTCAGACGGTGACTGATCCGGTAGATCAGGAAGACAACCCCGATTCCCAGGACCAGGAGCAGGATGATGAAGTGTATGTCCAGGACCCGGTAGTGGAGCACACGTGGACGATAGAACAGGTAACCCTGCAAGACCTCGTTTCGGTCCCGGACCGGTACAACCATTGCTTGATACATATTAGTCAGCGGCCGTTGGCTAATCCACTCCAACTTCCTCTTATCGATCCGGACTGACCGGGCCAGGTGGGAATCTGAAGCAGCCCGAAGCAGCCCCTGTGGATCATAGAAATTGAACCAACCCTGGTTCTCGGGACCCAGTTTCTGTAACATCCGGCCGAGTTCTACCGGGGAACTATGTGCCTGGAGCATACTGCTCACTTCGTCTGCAACTCTTTGTATTTGCTTGGAATAGAGGTCTCGCGTGATCCGATGGACCCTCTTGCCGATAGTCAAATGAAACGAGAAAGCGAGAATGATCAGGGTCAGGAGGATCAATCCGGTATACGAAAAAAAAAGGTGCACGAGAAGTCTGCGTTTTCGTTTATAGCTCATGCTATCATCCACTTTCATACCATATCCGCATCAAGCGTAAAACTTCTTTTAGGGCCAGCTGAGTTAGCTAAGGTCAGTATTCCCCCATGAACCATTTGGGCGGTTGAAGCTGAGTTATCTCTAAACCTGACAATTACAATGAAATGCTGGTTTGCCATTTCTAGATGTCCTCTGACCGTTCGGTGAAAACATAGCCCACACCCCAGACTGTTTTAATATAATGCGGTTTTTTGGGATCATCCTCGATTTTCTGCCGTAAGCGACTGATATGGACATCGATTGAGCGATCGAACGGCAGATAATCACGACCGCTCAGGACATCCAATAACCGGTTTCGGCTCAAAACGATCCCTTTGTTTTTTATCAAAAACGTCAAGAGTTCGAATTCCGCGCCGGTTAACTCAAGCTGTCGACCGGCCCGTATTACGGTCCTGCGCTCGAGTTGCACGACCAAGTCCCCGGCTATAAGTGGATTCGCACTCTTTTCTGTCGAGACACCGGAACTGACTGCACGACGGCGCAACACCGCTTTGATCCGGGCCACCAGTTCCCGCGGTTCAAAGGGTTTGGGCATATAATCGTCCGCACCTAACTCCAGACCAACGATCCGATCTGAGGTATCACCCCGTGCAGTCAGCATAATCACCGGCACATCCGATACTTTTCGGAGACGACGGCAGACCTCGAAGCCATCCAGACCCGGCATCATTATGTCAAGTACCACCAGGTCGCAGCCTCGCTGTTCGAAGAACCGCAAACCCTCGATCGGCGTAGAAGCGGTCACGATCTCCAAATCATAATCGGTCAGATATTGTTCGAGCAGCGCGAGCAATCTCACATCATCATCAATGATCAAGACCTTGTTTTTTGTCATGAAAGCGACCCATCACTCTTCGAGTGCAACAATCGTTCCGCGATTCTCGTTTCACAAGATGATCCTGCCATACCGGAATAAAATAACACGGAGAGGGCCAAGAAAACAAGCCTTCTCCGTGTAGTGGTAATCGGTTCTGATTTAATTGTCCATCATACAAGGTCCATGACCGCGATGCTGTTCATGTAATTCCTCAATTCTCAGGATGAGCTGATTTCGCTGTTCCGACGTCAGGACTTGCTGGAATTCGAGGACCTGGTCCAGCACTTTCAATGCTGTTTGACGATGGTGCTCGATTTTGTTGTCGATCAGGTTCGTAAGAGCTTCCCGATTTGGAGTGTCCCTATGTAATTCAGCCATGATCATGTGTCCGGTTGCTTCATGATCAGCCATTCCCTGGTCAAGTTCCTGCCAGATTGTCTCGACTATCGCATCCGCTTTGGCCCGCTGATTTTCATCCAATCCACGACTATTGAGTTCCTTGTCGATCCTGAATTCGATGAATTCACGCATCATCTGCCTATGCGGGCCTCCAGCCTGATACGCATTAAAAGCATAAATGACACTCGATACGACCAATCCCAAACTCACAACACCAAGCCCCAGTAAAACTCTCTTTCTGGTCATCACTGACCTCCTTTTTGAAAAGGTTAAAGTTAATGGTTTCACTGCTAACAACATAAGCTTCAGGTTTTGCGGAACTATGTCCCAAATGTAAAAAAGTGTAAATTGAGTTTCTTCTTCAACTTCCAATCTTGGCTTAGTTCTGTTATGATGGTAACAGATTCCGAGAAGAACGCAGGCAAAACGCATTGCACACTGTGGCGGAAAGCCGGTTTGGCCCTTTCGGGTCCTACGGGGGAAACAGGTGAAGTAATGAATGAGTTGCGGTGGTATTATCCGGACAGTTTGGACCAGGTGCCATCATTGCTGGATCGGGAAGATGCAGTACCGTGTGGTGGCAACACACTGCTTTTGCGGACAGGATTAAAACGGGTCAAGGGTTTGATCAGTCTGACCAAATTAGGCTTGCATAGCTGGGAAAGCAATGACGAGTTCTATCGTGTCGGAGCGACCATGACTTATGGCGGGCTTGTGTCTCAATTATTGAAATACGAACCGGACTCGATCCTGGTCAAATCGTTGAGCCAGGCTGCTTCGTGTCCTTTACGGAACCGGATCACGCTGGGCGGCAGTCTGGCTTCGTTTCCGATTTGGTCCGACCTGGTCGGACCGCTGCTGGCACTCGAAGCTTCAGTCGAACTGATCGGTCGTCATTCCGGCGAATTTCCGGTCAGTGACTATGTTTCATCAGTCGATCTGAGACGTGCTAGCCTAATAACCGGATTGCGTCTCAAACGTGTTCCCTGGCAATCGTATTATTACCGCTGCGGGCGAACAGTGAGTGACCATTCGAGTTTCAATGTGAGCCTGCTCTGGCGGACCGTTAATTTCCCTGAAATAGCGGACATTCGAATCGTGTTGGTCGGCACACGCCGGAAGTATCGTCGGCTCGACCGGCTCGAACAGTATCTGCGGGGTCTGCGAATCGATGAACTCCGGGGTGAGTCCTTGGTGCGTGATCTCGAACTTCCGTTCAGTAGCTCGAATGTGGGCAGCGCCGATTACACGGCCGAAATGGCCCGACGCGAACTGGCCCGTGCCCTGGACCGGATCGGGCAGGAGGGACACTATGGAGAGTAACTTCATCATCAATGAGCGACCGGTCGTTTTAGACTTCGATCCACGGGCCACTCTACTCGATACTTTACGGGCCCACGGTTACACTGAGGTAAAGAAGGGCTGTGCCGAGGGCATGTGCGGTTCCTGCCTGGTTCTGCTAGAAGACAAGCCGGTCAATGCCTGCCAGGTCCTGACTGCCACGATCGTGGGACAGCGGATCACTACCATTGCGGGTCTGGGTGACATTCATCATCCCCATCTCATTCAGCAGGCTTTTGTAGAAACCGGAGCGGTCCAGTGCGGTTTTTGCACACCGGGCATGGTCCTGGCCAGTTATGCCCTTTTAACAGCCAACACCAGTCCGACTGAAGCGGAAATTTGTGCGGCCCTTGACGGCAATCTGTGCCGCTGCACGGGTTATGTCAAGATTATCGAGGCGGTCAAGTTGGCCGCTCGAAGGATGGCAGAGCATGACTGATTATAAAACGGTAGGCACATCAGTCCCCAAAATGGACAGCCTGGCCCTGGCTACGGGCCGTGAAAAATTCGTGGATGATTATGATCTCGGCCCGGTCCTGTACCTGGCCTTGCTTTATTCGCCCCATGCCTTTGCCCGGATCGTTTCCCTGGACGAGAGTGAAGCCCGGTCTCTACCGGGCGTGGTTGATATTTACTCGTACCAGAATGTGCCGGCCGTGCTTCACACCACAGCCGGTCAGGGTTATCCGGAACCGTCGCCCTACGACAACGTGCTTTTCGATGACACGGTCCGTTTTGTGGGTGACCGGGTAGCCATGGTTGCGGCAGAAAATCAGGCTACAGCCCTGCGTGCTCTCGATTTAATCAAAGTAGATTACGAGGTGTTCGAACCGCTTTTTGATCCGGAAAAGGCCCAGGAGCCTGGTGCACCCCGTATCGCCAGACCGGACGTTTATGCACCCTTGCCTGTGGCTTACCGGCCGGAGCAGAACGTAGCCGCCGAGGTCATGATCGATATCGGCAATTGTGAACAGGGCTTTGCCCAGGCCGATCATATCGAGGAACATGTGTATCGGACCCAATATGCCTCGCATTGTGCTCTGGAACCGCACGCAGCTGCAGCTTATTATGATGAACGGGGCCGTCTGGTTATCCTGTCGACCACGCAGGTCCCTTTTCATGCCCGACGCATTGTCAGTATGGTCCTGGGTATTCCAATCAGGCACATCCGCGTGATCAAACCGCGGATCGGTGGTGGTTTCGGCGGTAAACAGGAGGTGTTTCTCGAATTGCTGGTGGCCTTATGCACCTCGCGGACCAAGCGTTCCTCGAAAATTGTGTTGAATCGTGGTGAAGTTTTTGTTTCGAGCCGGACTCGCCACCCGATGCGCATTCGCCTGAAAACCGGTTTCAAAGACGACGGGACCATAACGGCCCTCGAAATGGATGCGTTAATGAATACAGGGGCGTACGGTTCGCATGCTCTGACCGTGCTATCCAATGCCGGCTCGAAGGTCTTGCCTCTGTTCAATAAAATCCAGAATATCTCCTTTCTGGGTCGCTCGGTTTATACCAATCTGCCGGTCGGGGGTGCTTATCGCGGTTACGGCGCAACCCAGAGTTATTTCGGCTACAATCAGCAGATCGATATGATTGCTCGGAGATCGGGTCAGGATGTGCTCGATTACATCAGCCACTGGCATATCAAAACCGGCGAAACCTCACCCATTTTTGAAGTACTCGGCGAGGGCAAGGAAGGTGTCAGTCAATATATCAAATCCGCTCAACTCGGTCCTTGTCTGGAGCGAGGCGCCCGTGAAATCGGCTGGTCGGCCAAACGTGGCCGGCGGATCAGAAACGGTGATTGGGTCAAGGGTGTAGGCGTAGCGGTGGCCATGCAGGGTTCGGGCATTCCCCGGGTCGATCTGGCCGCCGTGTCCATGAAAATGAATGAAGACGGTTCGTTCAATATGCTCATGGGGGCAACCGATATTGGCACGGGCTCGGACACGGTCCTGGCTCAGATAGCCGCGGAAGTGCTTCACGTGCCGGTCGGGAACATGATCGTGCTCTCTTCTGATACCGACCTGACCCCGTTCGATGTCGGCGCCTATGCTTCATCGACCACCTATGTTTCGGGAAATGCTGTCAAGCGGTGTGCCGAGAAAATTAGGGACCAGATACTGGAAGTGGCGGCCGTACTTTTGAAGAGTGACCCTGGTGGGCTTGAACTGACCGAAGCTGCGGTCAGGGACCGATCGAGCGGCCGGGAAACGAGTTACGCCGAGATTTGTCGCCAGGCCCTGTACGTGGCGGACCAGTTTCAGATACAAGCCGAGGCGTCTTATTACGGCACGGAGTCGCCACCACCGTTCATCGCCCAGTTCGCCGAAGTCGACGTCGATATCAGGACCGGTGTTTTGGCAGTTCGTGAATTTGTATCCGTGGTTGATTGCGGTCAACCGATCAATCCCAGGCTGGCCGAGGGCCAGGTCGAGGGGGCAGTTGTCAACGGTCTGAGTTACGCTCTTGTTGAGGAGTATCTTTTCAACGAGTCGGGTCGCATGACTAATCCCACTTTCTGGGACTATAAGATTTATGGTGTTCGTGACCTGCCGCGTTTAAAAACGATCATAGTCAGCTCGAATGAAGAAACCGGTCCGTTTGGGGCTAAATCGGTCGGTGAAATTGCGATCAATGGTCCCCTGCCCGCCATTGCAAATGCCGTTTTTGACGCGACTGGCGTCCGGTTGTTCGAAGCGCCATTCACCCGGGAAAAAGTATTCAGAAGATTTCAGGAAGAGGGCCTGCAATGATCATCAAGAATGGTCTGGTGGTCCTGCCCGGCAAAAAGGGTCCGGAACAGCTCGATCTGAAAATCGAGCGAGGTCGGATCTCGGGAATCGGGACTTTCACTGATGAGTATGACCTGATCGATGCCCGCGGATGTCTTGTTTTGCCTGGTGCGATCGATGCTCATGTTCATTTTAACGAGCCGGGTTACACGCAACGCGAGGATTTTTTCCACGGCTCCTGTGCTGCGGCGGCCGGTGGTGTCACCCTGGTGATCGATATGCCCTGCACCTCGGACCCGCCGGTAACGGACCGGGCGGCCCTCGATTACAAACTCAGCCGGATTGGTCCACAGGCTGTCGTTGATTTCGGTTTATTTGGCGGTGTTTCGGGGCAATCATATCAGCAGGGCTATGATGAATGCATGACCGAGTTGGCCGAGCACGTGCTCGGTTTCAAGACCTATTTTATTTCAGGCATGGAGACCTTCTCGCATCTTAATCTCGGCCAGTTCGAGCAGGTACTGCACAAGGCCCGGGAGTTGAGTGTGCCTGTCTTGCTCCATGCTGAGGATTTCTGGTACGTCAAGGCTGCGACCAGCGTGGCCCAGACCCAGGGGAAAGCCCCACGCGATTGGTACAATTCCCGTCCCGAAATCTCGGAAACATTGGCTGTAGCTCATGCAGTCATGCTATCTAACGCCTGTGATGCCCCGCTCCATATCGTGCATGTCGGTACGGCTGAAGCGGCCGAACTGGTCCAGGGCCCACGAGTGACCTGCGAAACAGCCCCACATTATCTCTGTTTTGACCTAAACGATTTCGAACAGCTCGGTGCTCCGCTCAAGGTGGCACCATCCCTGAAAACTGCCGGTAACAGTGAGCGACTTTGGCAATTATTGAAAAAGGGCACGATCGATTTCGTGGCCTCGGACCACGCGCCCTGCCCGCCCGAAGCCAAGCAGACCGGCTCGATCTGGACCGATTACGCTGGCATTGCCGGGACTGAAACTATGCTGCCCTACCTTTTTTCCGAAGGCTATCTGGCCGGAAAAATCGACCTCGAACAACTGGTCAGGATCAGCTCGACCAACGCAGCCCGGAGATACGGCCTGGACAACAGAAAAGGGGCCATCGCCCTGGGTTTCGATGCAGACCTCGTCCTGATCGATCCCAAACGTGACTGGACAGTGGACGCCCATTCTTTTCAGTCAAAAGGGCGAGTTAGCCCATTCCAGGGAAAAATCTTTCGGGGAGTGATCACCCAGACCATTCTGAGAGGTACCGTGATCTATGATCATGATCGGGGTATTATGGTCCAGCCCGGTCAGGGCCGATACATTCGACGAATCGCTACAGAATAACTCATAATGGGGAAAATGATGAGCGGACCGATGAAACCTGTTGCCCTGGATCGTTTGTTGTCCTGGATGATAACGGAATATTCCCGTTATCGGTCCATTTTTGGTATAGCACACCCCCACCTTTTTCGGAAACAGACCAGGCGGACGATTGACATCCTTGACGGGACCTGCGATACCGCTCTCGGTCCGGCTGCAGGCCCACACACCCAATTGGCCCCGAATATTGTGGCCGCTTTTCTGTGTGGCGGGCGTTTCTTCGAATTAAAGACCGTTCAGAAAAATGACCGATTAGATATCGCCAAACCATGTATCGATGTCCGCGATGAAGGTTACAACACCGAATGGTCCACGGAGCTTTCTCTCGAGCAGGCCTACGCCGAATATATCAAAGCCTGGTTCTTGCTGCATGTGCTCGAAGCTGTCTTCGACCTTCGGGCCACACCGGCTCGCTCATTCCAGTTCAATATGAGTGTGGGCTACGATCTCGAAGGCATTCAGAGCCAGCCAATGGACACGTTCATCCGCCAAATGGCCTGGGCTGCTGACAATGAATTCTATCAGCGGACCCGACATCAACTCATCGATTCATTCAGGACCATGCCGGTTCACCAAAATGATCATGTTTTTGCCCTGAAACGGGAGCTGGTGCTCGAACGGATCGAACAGTCTTCTGCGGCCATTTCACCCTCGGTGACCCTGTCCACCATGCATGGCTGCCCTCCGGACCAGGTCCGGGCCATTGCAACGTACCTCCTGACTGAAAAGCACTTGCACACTTCGATCAAACTCAATCCGACCCTGCTCGGTTACGATAAGACCCGCGCTCTCCTCGATCAGACCGGTTTTGACTATATCATGCTCGAAGCACGGTCATTCGAGCAGGACCTGCACTATGAGACAGCCCTGGAACTGGTCCGTGATTTGTCAGAAACCGCCCGGAGCCATGGGCGAGTCTTCGGGATCAAGCTCTCGAATACGCTGGGCGTGGTCAATACCGGAGCGCATCTGCCCGGGCATGAAATGTATCTGTCCGGGCGGGCTCTGTATCCGTTGACCGTGACCCTGGCCGCCCGTCTTGCCCGGGACATCGGCGTTACAATTCCCCTGTCCTATTGCGGTGGGTTGGCTCAGGATAATGTCGGTCCACTCTTCGAGGCTGGTGTTCGGCCCTTGACGGTCGCTACGGAACTACTCAAGCCCGGGGGCTATTATCGGCTTACTCAAATGGCCCGGACACTTGAAGAATTGCCCGGCGACTGGGAATCAAAGCGTTTGATCGACCCGATTCTGCTCGAACGATTGGCTGAACAAGCGCCGCTTTCCCACCGATACCACAAGAGCTGGCGAGGCTGGTCCCGGGTCCGGATCGATCGTGTACTCCCTCTGTTCGATTGCTTTACCGCACCCTGTGTCAATGCCTGCCCGATCCACCAGGACATACCCGATTATATCAGACTGTCCGGCCAGAGCCGATATCGGCAAGCGCTCGAACTCATCTATGACCGTAACCCATTGCCTCACATCACTGCCATGATTTGTGACCATCAGTGCCAGGACAACTGCACCCGTCTCGATTATGATCAACCGGTCCGGATCAGAGACATTAAGAAAATCGCGGCTGAGCTAGGTGGCCCGGAATTGGACCACTGCTTTCGGACTGATGTCAAACCGGTCGATGTGCAGACCGCCATCATCGGGGCTGGACCGGCCGGATTGGCCCTGTCCTATTTTCTGGCCAGGGCCGGCGTTCAGGTCGTGGTTTTCGAAAAACGATTATCGGTCGGCGGTGTGGTTAGTTCCACCATACCTGCTTTCAGAATCCCGAACAATACGATCGAGCAAGACCTGGATATGATCAAGAAGCTCGGTGTTCAGTTCCGTTTCGGCGTATCGCCGGCTTTCTCGATAGCTGAGCTCAAAAAGGAGGGCTTTTCGTATGTTTTCATAGGCATTGGCGCTGAGCAATCGAACCACTTCAAAATCGGAGGGGATACTGTTCCCCAAGTCCAAGCACTCGACTTTTTACAGGGGCTCAAGCAATCAACTGCCAGGCAAACTTGGGGACGTTACATTGTGGTAGTCGGCGGCGGTAACACGGCCATGGACAGTGCCCGAGCCGCCAAACGCCTGCCCGGGGTCGAACGGGTCAGCATTCTTTATCGCCGGACCAGGGCTGAAATGCCGGCGGATCCCGAGGAATACGAGAATGCTCTGCGCGACGGGATCAATTTTGTGCCCTTGACCTTACCCGAGAGGTATTCGAAAAAGGACGGTCTGATCTGCCGGACCATGGTCCTCGGGCCGGTCGATGATTCCGGGAGGCCTCGGCCCAACCCCTCGAACGAAACCCGGCTTGTGCCGGCGGACCTGATCATTCTAGCCATTGGTGAATACGTGGACCGAGAATTGCTAGCCCGAGCAGGTTTGCCCTGCGACCCGGATGGTTGGCCCCGGGTCGATCCGTACACACTCGAGACGGCCCTGCCCAACGTTTTTTTAGGCGGTGATGCCTTCCGCGGGCCGTCAACCGTGATCAAGGCTGTCGCAGATGCCCGGACCGTGGCTGATCAAATTCTCAAACGCACTCAGATCAAGCCCAGAGTGCAGACGGAGCAATCCTTTCAAACAGGTCTCGATGAGCCCGCTTTCGAGCGTATTACCGCTAAAAAGGCAAAAATGACGAGCGCAGTTGGTGAGTTCTCCGGTGGAGACCTGGCCCGTCACGAGGCAGAACGCTGTCTCGAGTGTCATCTGTTGTGCGGCAAATGCGTCGATGTCTGCCCGAACCGGGCCAATATCCTGATTCGGACCCCGGATCGGACCCTTTTTCGTGATTCATTCCAGGTCCTGCACCTGGATTATCTGTGCAACGAATGCGGCAACTGTGCGACCCACTGCCCTTATCAGGACGGCAGGCCCTCCCAGCATAAATTCAGTGTGTTTGCCGATCCTGATGATTTGCTCGAAAGCACGAATAGCGGCTTTGCCTGCATTGGAACAGAACAGTCCTGTCGATTAAAGGTCCGATATGCCGGACGACTGTTCGAGCTGGAATGCGACGCTGATGGCTGGCAGAGCGACTTACCGGAAAACAGTATCGCGGAACCGGGTCTGGTCCAAGCCCTGGAGCTGATCAGAATAATAAGCCAAACCCACGCCTACCTGCTTGTCTCGAATCGCTGATACTATTCCGGAAACGTTTCGCCGAAATTAGAACAAAGCTTCGCAATTTGATTAATGAAAAGAAAAGCACCACAGATTTCAGCAATGCTAGAGATTATTTCTCCGATTCAAGGGCGTAACTGTGCGAAATCTGGAGGAACGTCTGAAAAAAGGGGAAAGGGATCCTAAAACTTTCGCTCTGATTGGAGCAGCCCTGGAAGTCCATCGTCTCACGGGACCTGGTCATTTGGAAGCAGTACACCCCGGGAGCTCGCAGAGTGATCTCTTGGGAATGCATGGAAATCGAAGATGAAGAGCGGAAGATTCCTATTACCATAACGTACGTTCACTTGAAAAAATATGTCACCTGCGCCGGACAAATCTGATCATACTGCTTTCTTATCTTGATTATACAGCCTTACCGTAAGTTAATCATCCGGATGTAGAATCCTGCCTGGTTGTGTCCATCTCGAGCGAGACCCGGTCCCGGAAAGGCTCCTGGAGCTGACTCTGTCGTTCTGTCACACAGGGAGTTGACAATTGCCATGAACTGTTTCAATGAGAACATGATATGGGCCGACTCGAAGCGTGAGGGGAGAATGACATTCATTCTCCGGGCCGAGCTGTTCGGGCCGATCTGAGCAGCTCACAGTGCATAATTGTAATCGGGCTGAAACAATGCATGCTCCAGCCGCGGTTATTATCGAAAGGATGGACCAATGTTGACAATTGAAACGCTCCGGCGCGACGGTGAGGATTTCTACGCCGAGAAAGAGAAGGAAGGTTATCTGGACTGGTCCGGTCTGAAGGACGTGGTCGATATGCAGGCTATTTACAAAAAATACGAGCATCTGGTCGATGAATCATTTGTCCCGGTTCTCCAGAAGAAGTATGAAGAGAGCGAGGGTTTCGAGAAGAAGCAGATGCTGCACCTGCTTCTGTTCATGTTTGAAGAGATTTTACTGGGCAAGGTTTCGGAGAAATTCGTCGACGAGATATCCCAGATCACCAAGGATATCAAGATACCGGTCTCGTGGCAGAAGGAGCCGTTGACCTATCGTCAAGGTCAGACCCAGAAGAACAATCTGCCCGAGCGTGATCGGCGAACCGAGCTCGAGGACAAGGTTGACGAAGCCACGGCCAAATTCATCCCGGTCCGGCAGAAGATGCTCCAGGCCATGTACGACTACATCCGCTCTCTGGGTTATCCCGGTTACATTCCCCTGTTCAGTCAGTTGAAGCAAGTCGATCTGTTCGAGGTTGAAAAGATGATGCTCGATTTCGCGGACCGGAGCGACGCTTTGTACAAGAAGGTTCTGGGCGAATCGGCCGAGTCCCGCATGGGCATTCCGTTGGACCAGCTTCGCCGGCACGATCTCGGGCTGATGATGCGTGGGCCCGAGTATGACCGTTATTTTGACGGCTCGCAGGCAGTGGCCAAGGCCCGCGAATTCACCACGCGAATGGGCATTGACATGTATCGGAACAACTGGGTGATCTACGATCTCGAGTCGCGGCCGAACAAGCTGCCCCGACCTTTCTCGTGCCCAGTCCGTGTCCCCACCGAAATTTATGTCTGCATGCCCCAGGAAGGCGGACTGAACGATTACATCTACTTTTTCCATGAATTCGGTCACGCCATGCACCGTGTTTACACGGACCCGAACCACACCTTCGAGATCAAACAGATCGGCGACAAATCGGTCAGTGAAGCGTTTGCCTACCTGTTCGAGATGTTGACCCTGTCTCCGACTTACCTGGTCCGAGCCCTGGGCATTGACGAAAAGGTCGCCGAAGAAATCATTCGTTTCCGCTACCTGAAACGGTTATGGGGCGTGCGTCGTTATGTCGGCAAAATCCAGTATGAGTTGCTCCTGCACGATGAAAAGGGTTTCGAGGGCAAGGACCGGGCCTATCAGCAGATATTCGAGCGTTGTATGGGCGTGCCCTATAGTCCGACGGCCTATGTGACCGATCTCGACGATGGCTTCTACAGCGTGCAGTACATCCGGGCCTGGATCATCGAGGAACAGCTCCGCCAGTTTCTGATCGATAACTTCGGCGAGGAATGGTTCTTCTCGAAGGAAGCGGGCGACCTGTTCAAAGAGAAGCTCTACATTCACGGCTACGCCAAGAACGGTGAGGAACTGCTCGATTTTCTCGGCATCGGACCGCTCGATATCGCACCTCTGGAAAGGAACCTTTTCAAAATCCTGAGCTGATCGTAGGGAGAACATATGGCCGAGCATTTTATTTCCAGAAAGCACAGTCACAAGCTTTTCGATCCCTTGATCGAGCCTGTGGTGCGGGTTGACTCCGGCGACACGATCACGTTCGAGACGGATTATGAATTTTATCGGGCCCTGGCCACAGGCGAGCGGGAATATACGGTCTATAACGAGGACGAGCCGGCCAATACGGTCACCGGGCCGGTTTTTATCAACGGGCTCGAACCGGGTGATGCGCTTCGGATCGACATCATGGACATAACCATGGAGCGGAACTGGGCGGTCTGGTTTCCCAAATACGGGGGATTCAAGACCGACCGGCTCCAGATCAGGGAAATTCCCATTATCGAGGGGCAGTTACAGATCAGCGAGACGATTCGGGTCGCGCTGGCCCCCATGATCGGGTGTATCGGTCTGGCCCCTGCCCAGGGAGTATCCTCGGCCTATGTTCCGACCTATCCCTGGGGCGGCAACATGGATTTGCCCGAGCTTTGTGCCGGGGCAACGCTCTATTTACCCGTACAGGTCCGGGGGGGCCTGCTCTCGCTGGGGGACCTGCACGGGGCAATGGGGCGGGGTGAACCGCTCTGTGTCGGGCTCGAAGGTGGCGGTCGGGTCACGGTCCGGGTCCTGATCGAAAAACAGCTTAAACCGGTCATGCCCCGGATTCATCTGGACAATACGGTCCTGTGCGTCGGGATGGGAGAGACCATGGACGATGCCCGGCGTCTGGCGGTCCATCAGGCGTATGAAGTCCTGACCGGCGAGTGGGGCTTGGCACCTTTCGAAGCCTTCAGTTATGCCTCGGCCTGTCTGGGCTTGCGTTTCGGCGGACCAGCCCATGAAATAGTCCTGGCCGAGCTGCCCCGACTCGAAAATCGTTAATTGCCGGCTCGCGACAACATGCTTTTAAGCTGATTATACGGGCACTATTCGTTTCGTCCATGCTCCTGCGTCTCGGGCGAATTTCGGGAGAAGTTATTGTGCGAGGGGGAGCAGCATCTCGTCCAGCTTGTGCCGGTCCAGCCACAGACCTCGAACCATGACGCCCAAAGGTTGTTCGAGACACGAGAGATCATCGAGTGGGTTACCTTTGACCAGGAGCAGGTCGGCCCGTTTGCCCGGAGAGATGCTGCCGAACTCGTTTTCGAGACCGAGGAATCGAGCAGGATTCAGCGTCGCGGCTTCAAGAGCATCCCAGGGAGTGAATCCGCTCTGGATCAACATCTCTAATTCGCGATGCATGGATTCACCGGGTATAATCAAACTGAAGCCCATGGCATCCGTTCCGGCCAGGATAGGCACACCGGCACGATGTAATGCTCCCGCGACCGAGCGGGTGAATGCCGGATAATTCTCAAACAAGGACACGAAGAGACCGGGCAGCAGGTGTATGGGTTCGCGCCACTGGTCCCGGACGGATTCGGGCAGGTACCGGAAGGCCGGGTCATTGATGAGGGCCTGCTGCAGTCCCCGTTCAAGATTGAAACCTGTTTCGTAGACCACGAGCGTGCTGGCGATGAAGATACCCGATTGTTTGCATTTTTCAGACATCTCGGCGATATTGCCCGCTGTGGAACGCCATGAAATGGGGACCCAGTGAAACACAGCCAGAATAAGGGCCAGGGAGGCAAGGGCAATTATCGTAGCCTGGATTCTCAGGCCCCACGGGACCCCGGTCTCACGCCAGAGCTGAAGGGTCCAGGCGATCAGCAGAATCGCCAGTATGACCGAGACCATAGCCACCAGTGAATACAGGACCAGAAGCGGGACATTACCGCATAAGAACGAACCGGGCAGAAACAGGACAAACAGGATGAGCGTGATCAAGGTCATGAGGGTCAAACGGGATGTCAATCGACGGATGCGTAAAAAAGCGAAGCCCTGTGAAGGTCTGTCTTTTTTGGATACACGTCGAACGACCCAGCTCATAGTCCAACCGAGAAGCACCAGACAAAGCAGAGCAAACCCGCCCAATGCCGCGAGAACATATTTCCGGTGCTCCGGGGCCACGGGCAGAAAATAGAGCGAGTAAAATTCCCCGATATGAGCGAGTGATTGTCGAGCTTGGAGCATGACCTCCAGTCCAAGATTCGTGGGAGCGTGGCCGATGAGAGGGATACCGATGCGGCGGGCCGCTTCATTCATCCGCAAGTAGGACTCTTCACTCAAACCGACTGTAGTGAGTGTTTCCCAGGTGTCATTATCGATTATCTGGCGATACTTGATCATATCGTAGCCATCCCGGGCCTGTTGAGCGATATCCTGTTCGACTTCCGAAGGTGTTACTACCCGTGGTTCGTTCAGGAATTCACCTGAGGTATAGAGATTGGGAGCGACAAGACGGCCTTCTTGAATAGCGTTCTTCCATTCGAGCTGGGCAGGTTGGCCGCGCAGGTTAAAAACCGTGGTCACACCATAGCTGAGATAGAGCGGAGCGTCACCAAAATTGGGGCGGGCTTCGACGAGCGTATCGAGATGCATATGGGCATCGACCAGACCGGGCACGAGGTAAAGCCCCGTACCATCAATGACGGTCGCCCCTTCGGGTGGGAGCAGATCGTCATCCGGACCGACAGCCGTGATACGGTCTCCTGCAACCACGACCGTTTGACCGGATTTGACACCGGGGCTATCCATGGGGACCAGATTAACATGGACGAAGACAGTCGGTTTGGTTGCGACCGTTTCAACCGTCGCTGTTTCCAGAGCTTGATCCAGGGCAATACACGGTGTACCCATTGCGAAGTATAAGAGTATGGTCACTATGGCGATAAACATAACTTACCTCCTCAGACAAAGCGAAGGATGACACAGGTGAAATCGTCGTTTTGTGTTGCCTGACCCACATGTCGCCGCACCTCGAGTTCGATCCCACTCAGAATATCATGGGCTGTCCCGGTCCTGTACTCGACAACGCTCTTAATAAGTCGTTCCTCCCCGAACATGTTCCTGTTTTCGTCCCATGCCTCCACTACCCCGTCAGTATACATGACGAGAATATCGCTCACCTGCATCTGGAGCTCCTGCTGCTGATAGGGCTCGGAGAAACAACCGAGCGGCAATCCGCCGGTCATCAGTTCGAGCGGACCGGGTTGATTCTCACGAAAAAGAAAGGGGGGATTATGTCCGGCATTGATATAGATCAACATTTTCCGATTATGATCATACAAGCCGAACCAGGCTGAGGCAAATTTTCCGCCCGTGGTCGAGTGGAGCAGGACCTCGTTCATACTCGAGACGAGCCTGGCCAGGTCAAAGCGGTTGCGGTCCAGGGTCAAAAAGGTTTGAAGACAGGCATGTATGGTCGAGACGATCAATGCCGCTGATATGCTTTTACCGGTGACATCGGTAATGAAAAAAAGCGAGTGTGTATCAGATACACTGATGATGTTGTAATAATCACCCCCGACTTGTTTGGCCGAGATCAATTGGGTCGCAATGTCCAGATCGCTATAATCGGGCAAAGTCGTGGGCAGAAGACTGAGCTGTATTTCCCGGGCCGTTTCGAGTTCACGTTCCAGGGCCTTGCTTTCGATCTGCTGTTCCAGCAGGCGCGAATTCTCGATGGCGATAGCGCACTGTCCGGCCAGGGTCTCGAATATGGTCAGGTCCTGCCGGTCGAAGTGATCGCCCCCAATTTTATTGATGACCTGAATGACCCCCAGCAGTTGGTCCTTTCGGACCAGGGGCACACACATCATGGTCCGGGACTCGAACTCTGACTTGCGATCGTATTCGGGGTTGAAGCGGGGATCGTCATAACAATTCGAGATGAGCAGGGGCTGGCGATGGGCCGCCACCCAACCGGCAATACCGACTCCGAACTCGACCGTCCCGCCTTTCAAATAATCAGCCTGATCACCCGCTACCACGACAAAACGTAACTTGTTCTCCCGGGCATCATGAATGAGAAGCGAACAGGCTTCGGCATTCATGACCTTTTTACTGCTTTCGATGATTTCATGCAGTAAGCGGGGCAAAGGCTTCTGTTCGGAAAGCGTCTGGGACACAGCATGAAGAAAATTCATCTTGTCCAGCATGGCTTTGCTGTTATCAGTCATCCCGACTCCATGATAGACTTGTATCAGTAAGAATGATGCCCGAATGCACCTGGTCACCTTTGTACCATATCGGACCACGAAACACAACTGGACATGCAGCGGGTAGACTTCCCTTGTTTTTTTTCCTGTTTTTGACTATTAATTAAACATAATCAGAAATCAAATCCACTATCTCAAAAGGAACTCAGTAACCCCCTATGGCTGGAAAAAAAAACAAAGTATTGATTGTCGATGATGATCCCGACCTGCGTGAACTGCTCATGGAGGCCCTGGACAAGAAGGGCTACCTGGTCCAGACAGCGCCCAGTGCCGAGGAGGCTGCCCTGTTGCTGCAGGAAAGACCGAACATCATCATCCTGGATGTGCTTTTACCCAAAATGAATGGTTTCGAGTTCTGTAAGAGGATCAAAGAAAGCAAGGCCGGACAAGATATCCCGGTTATTCTGATGACCGGCGTCTACAAGCAGCATTTTCAGGAGAAGGAAGCCAAGATCAAATATGGGGCGGCCGATTATCTAAAAAAACCGTTTACGGTCGAACAACTCGAGGAGTTGATCGAGATCAATCTGGGCCTGGTTGATCGAACCGAGGTCTCTTCGGATGGTTTGGGTTTCAAAACCGAAGGTTCATTGAAAACGATTTCAGTCGAAAAACTGTTCAATAATATCGCCGCCAGCGGTAAAACCGGTTTACTGAAACTCACCCGCGGTAAAATGGTCCGACAGTTCTTTTTTAACAAAGGTAACTTGTCATACACCCAGTCAAATATTCGCAATGATTTCTTCAGTCAGCTCCTGCTCGACAAGAAACGTATCAGCGAGGACCAGCGGAATGATATCGATCAGCAGTCCAAGGAACGCAAGATGCCCCGCGAAAAAATTGCCCTGCTCATGGCCCTGATCAGCCAGAAAGACCTGAATCCGCTTATCGAGGAGATGAACCGCAAAACAGTATTCCGGGCCATGAAATGGAAGGATGGGGAGTATGAATTCAAGTTGAAGGAAGCCCCGCCCGACAATATCCATACCGTGACCCAGGAAACCAAAAAAATCATCATCCAGGGCATTCTCAATTACGTGCGCGACGATCAGTCCTGAAACACCCCACCACTTTTAGAGCATTTACCCTCTCCTCGTTTCTGAACATTCACGTTCGTGTGGGGGTAAATATGCCACCTGGTCAGATCATCGTCAAAGCCTTTAACAACTCTTTGGCTTGCTCACGCTGCTCCAAAGAAACGATTTCCACCTCGGCCTTCTTTTTCATCGAGTCGGTAAACACCGCTTGAATAATATACCTGCTTGTCTTTTCATTGAAAAGGCACTGGAACGAATGGTCCGGTGCAGCCAGTATCTCTTCGAGCGTGGTCGAGTATGTCTTCATAGTGTGTTCCGACTTGCGCACCCTCGTGCCATCATAACTGGTGATCCAGCTCGAAGTCTGCTCCTCACGATAATAAGCAAAAGAAGTATTGACACCCATTTCATTGACCAACTGCCTGGCTTCTTCTTTGGTCATGTCCCGGGCCGGGTCCTGGCTGAAATCGACCGCGACCGGTCCGGTCGCGCATCCGCTCAATCCGGCTTGAATCATCACGATGACACCCAGAATCGCCACAAACAGGTTTCCATTCTTCGCTTGCATCATGGGAAATACCTCCTTGATAAGGTCGATAAAGATCAATCGGATCAAATGAAGTAGAGTATTCTGAGTTGAAAGCCCTCGAACTTGTCCTCTGAAATCGAGAAATTCTTCCAACCTGCAAAAAAGGTTATATTTTTATCCTTGTATTTCAAGCCGACCTCGTACTCGAACAATGATCGCGTTTCCTCTGTCTCTCTCAGATATGTGTCCTGATAATAAGCATATCCATACTTTTTCATCCGTGCCGAGACTTGACCAATATCCCAGCCGAAGCTAAAAAAGAGGACACCCTCCCTTAAAGGCACATCAAAATCTGTTCCAAACACTATCCCATAATAATCAATTGTGTCGTTTAGATATGTATGTTTATTCTTGGATTGATATCCATCGATATAACCCAGCGAGAGTTCACAATACCGCGGATAGGAAAATGAAAAGTAAACGGTATCCCTTTTTAAGATGGCCTCCCGGTGATAGTCGTTAAAAGCCGTTCGGTTATAGAAATGATAAGAAAGCATGAAGGCTTGATGGCGCACCCCTATTATTCCTCCATACACGAATTCTGTATCACTATAGTAATCCTTGTCCTTGGTGAAATTGGTCGACCAACCTTCCAGGCCTAACATGATGTTATAATCACCAGATTCGAAGGTGTATGCATCAGCGACATTCGTTATGAACAGCACCATTATGGATAAAGTGAAGATCAACCCATATCTTGATACAATTCTGATCATTGTGGCTCCTTTCTATCTAAATCGCGACGTTGACTCTCGTAATATGCAATCTGTGTGCCAGAAATATCGGTACAATGGTTCGAGGCTAAAAACCATGAGTGGAAAATGTTCGAGGGATTTCGTACGCTCGAGTCGAGAGCAGAATCTGCGGTAACAGTGGGTCAACTTTTGACCCACCTGACCGGTAACAATGCAGATTTGCTAGCCCGAAACCATTATTCTATGGTCCTTTGATCATGGGTCAACTTTTGACCCACTCGAAAGGGTGAACAGGAACACAGTCCTTAGATTCCGAAGTGGCTTTATTTCATTAGATTTTTCGTTGATGAGTAGCACCACTGAGTCGAGCTGATCCGACAACCACCGTGACATAAATCCACATATTCACATCGAGTGCAGGCAGAATGTGATTTCATGTTTCGAAAATCAGCCAGTGCCTGGTCCATTTTCCAGGTATGCCGATTCAAATTCAAGGCGTTGCCGCATGCTTTTGGGTAAAACGAACAAGGTTTATACAGGCCATCAATCGTAATGGCTAGTATCTCATGTCCGCCTACGCAGCCGTTGACATCGAAGAAATCGAGGTCTTTTTTGTTCGGGGCATGGAAAGCCAGGGCCGGGAAAAGGGAACAGTCGAGCATGGGCATGAGATCGTGTCGACGTGACAAAGTGCGGATCAGCGGCAGAAGCGATTGTTCCTGTTTTGGAGTCAGGACCAGGTCTTGGCAAGTTTGATTGTTGGCGGTTAATTTAAATTTGAGCAGGAGCAGGCGTGAGATACCCTGTTTTGAACACCATGTCCAAAGATGGGGCAATTCCGAGAAAGTTGAAGCCGAAACCAGCACATTGAGTCCGACAGCAATTTTCGCTTTGTTGAGAAAATGGACAGCTTCGGTAAGATGGTCCAGATCAGAGTGTTGATGATAACTGAGATGAATGCTGCCAAATACCTGGCAAGCCTTTGCTATGGCAGCATCCATGACGAGTCCGTTCGTGGTGATATTCGGAACGATATTGTTATTTCTGATATACTCCGCCAAAAAGAAGAGGTGCGGGTGGAGGAATGGTTCACCGCCGCCCAGTGCGATTGTGAGGATATTCATATCTGCAAGCCGGTCAATAATCGACTGGGCTAAGTCGAGTGGTAAATCTTTTGCCTGTTCATGGTTGTTTTGAGTATAACAACCCCGACAATGAAGGTTGCACCTCGTGGTGATGCTCATATGGACGTCCAGAGGTGCTGAAAACAGTCCATGGGTCAGGTCTTCCCGTTGGGGGATAGCAAGCGAATCCGCGCGTCGTTCATCGACAAAGGCGGTAAAACCGGGGTTTTCGGAATAGACTACTCCCCCGAACCACTCTCGTCTTGTCTTGTAGATCAGGGTCACACAGGTGCTCCGGTTATTGTGGAAACAAGCATCAGGAGTGGTATACAGGCGGCCAGGAGTATAATGTATAACACCGCGCTGATGAACAGGTTTGTCCAGGTTGAACCTCGATGTTCGATCAAGCGGACCAGGACCAGGGACGACAACACCCATGCAGCGAGTGGTCCCATGGTAAAAACAGCCGTCACCAGGGCGTACTTCAGTTTGTTACCATAGAGCATTGTGAGGCCAAAACAAAAGAGGATAATCCCCACGATTATGGCGATGAGAATACAGATCAGGCTGTGCCAGTGAGCGTATCGGACAAATTCATGCAGTCCGGTTTTGGGGCTGGCTGATGAGCTCAGAAAATATCTACCGCGTGCGTAAAGACATAGGGAGCCGATAATAGCAAACAGCAGGGAGGCTGGCACGGAGAATATAATAACAAAGGGCATATAGCCTGCACCTCCCGAAAAATTTGCCAGATGACCGGGCCGAATCTTCAGAATGCCATTTTTTCTCATTTTCATATTCATACTTCTTATATGGAAAATGACACAGGCCTCTTATATAGGGGAGCCAGGGCGTGATATTAATCCTGGTGTTTCATGTGTAGCAAACGGGATCGGGTTGAGACCAACACCACTGTACCCAACAGAAGAGTGAGCAGGATCATTGCCCAGCCTGACAGGGTCGGGACCGGTGAATTTCCGGTTGGGATACCGACGATTTCGATGTCATCGATGTTCCAACCTGAATAGGCCCAGGCTGAAGAGCCGACCCGATGACCCCAGCGGAGAAATACCGTAGGCATACCATCAGCGATTTCAGAAAGATTGAATTCCTGGGCGACCCAGGCGTCATCGAGCATTTCCGAGCCGCCATTCTGCCAGAGTATTGTCCAGTCTGTGCCGTTATTCGACGCCTCGAACGTGCAGATGACAAAGGGTTGATAATCTGCGTTGAGCCAGCGTCTATAGCGGACTTTGGTGTTGAATATCTGGGAGCAATCCAGGGCCGTGCTGGTCAGGTAATAGGGGCCGCCAACGGCTGTCGAATAATCGCCGTTGAGATTGATACCATAGACCTTGGTCCCGGTATAGCCTGAATCCGGGTCAGGATTGCCATAGCTCGCCCCTCCGTTTCCGGTCGGTTGACCGAATTGCCATTCGCCGCTTGTGGTCCAACCCGGATCGCTCTCGAGAGGGAAAGAATAGATCGTGGTTTCGACACCGATCTGTAGAGACACAGCCCGGGAGGTATCGCCATCATGCGAACTGAGATTGATGAATTGGAGCTGGTCTTGATAGACATTATTGGCCAAAGAATTGGCCTCGGCATTGAGTGTCACTACGATGGGTAACTGGGCTCCCGGGGCCAATGTTCCACTCATTTGGCTGAGATCATACCAGGTTGCGCTCTTGGAAATCTGGAAAGACAGAAACTGCTGGTCGAGATTGGTCAGGGTGTAGGTGATACTATCGGGTGAGAAAGGACCTCCATTGGGGCCACTGGATTTGAAGGCGGTCCCGGGCGATACTTTCAAACCGGTCATGGCGACGACCTGAAGCGAGGGATCGCCAAAAAGGATCCAGGTATTGAAAATCCGGACCCCATCCGAGCCGTATTCATCCATCATCTGGCACGAACCGGCGAAAAACAAAGTGCCCAGGTCGGAGTAGGTCTCGTCGCAATACCGGTCGGCTATTTCGTCCTGGGCGCACATGGGCTCATCCCAAGATTGGCTGATGGAGGAAGCGTAAACCCCGATTGCGCCAGTCGGCTCAGTCCCATGGGTCGCTCTTAACCAGGCCTCGCCGAAACAAGTATAATCGTCAAATTCGCCGTTATTGCAGGCAACGGAAACGATAAAGGGCAGCATATTATCATTCGTTAAATTATCAACATCATTGTTATCAAAACCGGTTGTAGACCAGCTTTGAATCCCGCCATGACCGCAATAGTTGACCAGGCCTCGACCGGCATTGAGACTGGCGGTCACCTGGGCCGCGGTTGCGCCGGGATCATAGATTTGATCGACGGTGGTGTAACCATGTCCGAGCAGGTCGGTCCTGATATTATCGATGTGTTCCCAGTCGTATTCATTGTCGTCACCGGGACCTTCGGCAGAACCGATACCCGTTGCCTTCCAAAACCAGGTTTGTCCGGTGGCGGGCAGTTGTTCGTACTCGATGGTTCGCTGAAGCTGGGTCTGCAATTGACCGATTGATTCCGCCGAAAATCGCCCGACCAGTATGTCCGGATAATCGTCATTTCCAGCTAATTTAGCATAACTCGGGTCCGAAGCGCCGCCGGAAGCATAAGGCGGGGCGACCTGGGCCGCATCGCCCACAAGCAGTACAAAGGCCAGATCGTGTTCGGGCGAATCATACAGGGCCTGGATGTAATTTTTTATGGCTGTGGCATTATTACCGATTGTCGAGACTCCCACGACTGTAGTCGGAATACCTCGGGCAATCTTGTGGGCAGCAAAAGTGTTCAACTCGCTCAACCAGGGATCATGAGCGACAATCAACATTTCACCCTCTTCATCGAGAGGACTATATCGTGTCGAGGGAGTATAATTCAGAAAGTGGTGCTGATACAGCTCGTGAAAGGGACGGATAATTCTCTTTGCTGATACTGCCTGATGGAATGCTGGTCCGGATTGTTCGTACCGAAAAGACACTTTTATGGTCAGGGCGGTGTACACCCGTAATGTTCGCTGGGCCGGGTTGTACTGAAAAGGATTGACAGTCACGACCATGCCGCGAACATCCCTTAAGATATAAGGCTCTCGACAGGAAACCAGTGTTCCCGGAAAGAAACTGTTCTGATTGTAGATGTGACTAAATGTGTAGGGGACCGTGGCCGGGTTGACCGATCGAGAAATTGAACCCCGGGAGGGCACAATATCAATGGCCTCGAGTTCATAATACCGATTATAGGTGACTTCGGTCGTCACGACGGCATCAAGCGGGACCACGATACTTCGCGATACATCCGGTAATGAGGGTGAACCATTTTGGAGCATCAGACTTTCCCGCCCCAAATAGATTTGGACATACTCCTGATCATCGATCCGGACCTTGCCCTGACTGAAATCAGAAAAACGATAATCCATGACGACCACATCCGGACTGTTTTCGAGAAGAGTGATCGTTACAGCCCGATCAGATGCCTGACTTGGACCTACCGCAACAAACAAAAAAAGTACGATCATGACTGATAATCGCATAGCCGTTCCTTTCCATGGAGACGAAATCGGAGAAAGGTTAGTCTTTACAATCCATTTTCTTCTCTAACAGACCATTATCCCGTCCCAAAAGAGGTGCTCAGTTTCAAACTGACTTTCACTAGCATAGTAATATATCACTTTTCTCTCAAAACTACACTAAAAAACCTGCGACTGCGTTTGTCAGTCCACAAAGAATGCCTCTGGTGGGGTGATCTCGTTTTGATCTATGTCCACACACGCACTATAGGGATAAATAGCATGATTGGCAGCCTGAAAGCCTCTGAAAAGATAGTTTTGGAGTTCATTAAAGACTACGGGGACCGTTTATATCTCTTCATTCAGAAAGAAAAACGAGTTGGGGCTATGAGATCTTCGTCACTTATTTTATTATGTTCGAGTCTTTCTGTTCTTTTAACCTGCCTGATCGTTATCGGTTGTTTTTCCGAAAAACCTGACACCAATCTCCTGTCGTTCGTGGCGACATTTGACATTGTTCAATCACTGGGGACCAATTTTCAAAACGAAACACTCGAAATCGATTTTAGCAAAGAAGGACATCCCGAACCCTATTTATTAAACGGTTGGGGCGAACCAGAGGATACTTTCATCTGGGCAAATGGCCTCAGAAGCCGGATTCTATTTCATGGCTATAACACCCGAGCGGATGTTCGGGTCGAGGTCCATTGTTCTCTGCCTTTAGTGACAATTCCCAAGGACCAGGATGTTGTGGTTTATGTCAATGATAACCAATGTTCACGATTTCGCATAGAACCAGGCCAGGATGAGATAATTCAATTCACTATTCCCGCAATCTTTCTCAGATCAGGTGTTAACTTTCTTGAATTCCAGTTTACCTATACCATGCGTTTTCCAAATACAGAGAAGAAAATGACAGGTACGATGAAATTCAAAAAAATCGTCTTTCAGACAACAAACTCATTAACATACGGGGCAGACTCGGGCTTGATCCAGAAATCACCATCGACTTTTTGTTTGTATGGACAGCTACCGACCTGTTTTCGTTTTGAGATACAGTATACAAATATTCTGGGAGCCTCTTCACGCATCGATATTATCAGGGAGGATAATAATCGGGAATCAATCGAACTGCCGCAGGAAGGCACACGGTACGTTCAGATTTTTCAAATGCCCCGCCAGGAAGTATGCAAGCTATGCTTCTCGTCAGAAGGTAGTGCAGACAGCTCGACTCTCTGGAAAAAAATACAGATCTCGACCCCAATCTCAACTGGGAACGGGCCTGTGATAACGCCGGGACCGGCACTCCCTAAAAACAACATCGTTCTCTATGTCATAGACACACTAAGAAATGATCATTTGGGTTGTTATGGATATGACAGGAAGACTTCACCCCATATGGATAGGTTTGCCCGACATAGTGCCCTTTATCAGTATGCTTACGCGCCTTCATCTTGGACCAGACCAAGTGCCGCTTCCATTGTGACCGGATTATTACCTCACAATCATAGAGCAACAGTCCGAAGCGCCGTTCTCAGCTCAGAGTTCACCACACTTGCCGAAGTCCTCAAAAACAATGGCTATTATACGGTCGCCTTTATTTCGAACAGTAACATTGTTAAAGAATTCGGCTTTGACCAGGGCTTCGATGAATTCCATGAATTTCTCGATAAAGAACCGATCACTTATGCTCCCACGGATTCCCATGTTGTGGGACATGCTTTTGACGAGTTCTTAGCAAAATACAGGACCAGTCAGAATCAAAAGCCCTTATTTATTCTGGTCTGGACAGTTGACCCACACGCACCATACACCCCGGACAAAAGCGTGCGGGACCTCCTCGACATTGATCAATACACTGAGATCGATACTTATGATTGGGCATTGATCCCGTTATATCAGGAAGGAGCAATGGCGCCGACCGATTCACAACTTGAGTTCATCAAAACGCGTTATGATCAGGAGATAGTATTCAATGATCAGGCTTTCGGTCGGCTTCTGGACACATTACGGGCACAGTCTCTTTATGAAAACACAACAATTATCGTTACTTCTGACCATGGTGAGGAGTTCCTGGATCATGATGGTTACTCCCATGGCACTACGCTCTATAATGAAGTAATCACTATCCCATTCATGATCAAGTCAGATGCTCTTGAGCCGGGTATTAAACATGACAGGATTCAGCTTATCGATCTGTTTCCCACAGTGCTCGATCTAAACGGAATTCAACACACACATACAATCGACGGTGTCTCATTGCTCAAGCATGAATCGCTACTCCAGAATCGCGTTATGTTTCTCGAAGAGCAACTTGATCATAATGATTTGACCGCCTTATTCGACAGTGAACGGAAGATGATATTCAACAGGTACTATCATCATCCTCCTTTCAATAAAAATCGCCCGATAATCGAGCTGTATTCCATGGATGATCACCTCGAGCGCAGGCCTCTTAAAAGAACCGGTTTTGAGGCTGAACTCAGACTTCAGGAACTTCTCCATTTCTATTTGAGTCGTGATTCGCACGAGGTCGAGACCTTGGATTTTTCCCTGCATCCGGAACTTGACCAGCAGCTCAACGAACTGGGCTATATGTACAAATAAAGACTTGAGCGTTCGCAGACTCTCATGTCTTGAGATTTGCGCTGCCGGATATTATGTTATCGTAAGACAGTGAGCACTATTTCAAGAGGCGAGTCAATATGCCCGAACTACCGGAAGTTGAGACCACCCGACGACGACTCGAGCAGTCGCTTATCGGTCAAACATTTGATTCCGTGACCGTGACCTGGCCACGAAGTATTCGGACACCTGTATCTGAATTGCAGAGAGAGTTACCGGGTTTACGGATTGAGGCCCTGGATCGGCGAGGTAAATACCTGTCGTTTCGATTATCAAACGGTTATTTCTTACTGTTACATCTCAAAATGAGTGGTCGTCTTATGGTCGAATCGAAAGCAATCAAACCGCACCTGCATGTCAGGACCCGTTTCGGACTCAGCAATGGACATGAACTTCGTTTCAAAGATACCCGCAAGTTTGGCCGGGTCTATTTTCTTAAGGATGCGAAACCGATCCTCGGTAAACTCGGTCCGGAACCGCTCGACGATCATTTCACGCCGGATGCGTTTCAAAGATTATGTCGCGGACACAAGGGACGGCTCAAGCCATCTTTGCTTAATCAAGAGTTCATTGCCGGAATTGGGAATATTTATGCCGATGAATCCTGTTTTGAAGCCGGATTGCATCCAGCCTCACGACTCGAGGACCTCTCAAATTCCGATTTGAGGAGATTATACAAAGCAATACGGACAATACTCACTAAAGCCCTGAATTATGAAGGGACCACGCTTGATGAGGTCTATCCTGAAGGCGAGTTCCAGAATCATTTTCAGGTTTACGGTCGACGAGAACAGACCTGTTTTCGTTGCCAAACCCCTATCCAGAGAATCATCCTGGCTGGACGTTCTACCCATTTCTGCCCAGTCTGTCAGCCCTGCGCAAAGGAACATTGAAATATTACCTGGTAACTATGAGAGGAGGAGAATATGACTGAATATTGTACAATCATGGTTACGGTCCCCAATAATATTCTTGCCACGGACATTGCCCGGGCATTAGTCCAAGAGAAACTGGCGGCCTGTGTTCAGATTCTTGGGCCGATCAGATCGTTTTATCGCTGGCAGGATAAATTATGCGATGATGCGGAGCTTTTAGTAATAATCAAGACCAGCCTGAACAAATTCGAACCGATCAGGGACAGAATTGTGACACTGCATAACTATGAAGTCCCCGAAATCATTGCTCTTCCCGTGATAAAGGGCCTGGACAGTTACCTGGGTTGGATCGATACGGTCACGACCTGATCGGGAGTATAGACTATGTCAGACCAGTTACAGATTACCAAAGTAATCATCTACCCTTTTGAACAGGAAGGTTTTGGTGACCGGAACAGTAATCTTCTCGCCTATGCGGATGTGGTCCTGAATGAAGTCCTGCAGCTCAAAGGCTTCAAAATATTTCGTTCGAAAACCGGTGGTCTTTTTATCGGTTTTCCGGCACAACGGGCCAAAAACGGTCAGTACTACGAGCAAATAGTCGCCTTGACCAAAGAGATGAAAGTCTTGTTTCGGGAACATATCATCAGCGCATACAAAGAGAGAGAATGAATCATCGCTCTGTAGATATCTATTTTACTCAATCTCTTCAGATGCAGATCGCCGGGGCCGTGTTTGCTTCTCGCAACCTCGTGGTGAACCGGTCCGGGTCCGCCATTCGAACGTCGCGTGATTGATGGCGAAACGCTCGGCCAATGCCCGGTGGAGCTGTTCGTTTATTTCCTGAATGTGGAGCAAGGAGCAGATTTCTTCCGAAGCTACAAGAGAAGCCGAGAAGATGAAGTCACCGCTGTTGAGTTCCCAGACATGAAGATCATCGATCCGCTCGACGGCGGGATGAGTTAACAGGAAATCCTGAATTTGGTCCATGGGTAGGCGTTCAGGAGCGGCCTGCAGTAATATCCTGACCGAGTCCCGCATCAGGGGCCATGTCCCAGCCAGGATGATGCAACCAATCGCGATCGAGACCAGGGGATCAACCAGGGCCCAGTCCCTGAAAAGCATGATCAGGGCGGCCACCACGGCCCCGATTGAGCCCAGCGCATCGGCGAATAGATGCAGTATGGCCCCTTTTATATTTAAACTCTGGGTATGGGCCGTCATCAACCATATGGCGCTGAAAGCATTGACTGCCAGTCCAAGACAACCGATCAACAGGACCGGAAACGCCGTGATCTGGGGTGGGTGTAACAGCCGGTCCCAGGCTTCCCAGAAAATCAGGACAACGATAATATACAGGGCCAGAGCGTTGCCGAAAGCACCGAGAACCGGAGCACGCCGATAACCGAAGGTGAAGGATGGGGTGGCTTTATGTCGGACCAGCAACTCCGTGAACAAAGCCAAGGCCAAGGCTGCCACATCCGAGACCATATGTCCCGCATCGGAAAGCAGCACGAGTGAGTTCGTGAGAATACCGGTCACCACTTCGATGATCATAAAGATGAGATTGAGTAGGAAAGCACCCTGTAAGGCCCTGATGGTCTTTCGATCGTGCCTATGCGTTTCCGAAGAATGATTATGATTATGCATGCGCTATTTCTCCTCGGGCATTTTGCTCAAGCAATACAAGGTATGCTGATCTGGAAAACATGACCGGAACGCGGTCCGATTTCGACGGTAAGGGGTGAGGCCTCGTCTATGCGATCACGGGCAGGACCAGCATCCGGGAAAACAGGGACCAGAAGTGCATGCCGTGGAAGAGTTGAATCTGATGGCAATTGGAAGGTGACCGCTTTTGGGGCATTGTTCAGAATGACGAGTAGTGTTTCAGTCTCGGCTTTTCGGATAAATGAGATGAGGTCAGAAGTGGCCCAGATCGGTTGAAAGAGACCCTGCTGCAAAGCTTCATGACTATTTCTGAGTTTCAGGCAGCGGCGAACATAGGCCTGCAATTCCTTGTCCCAGGACTGTTCCTGCCAAGGGAATGCAGCCCGACAACCCGGATCGTGCTCGCCTTCAAGGCCGATCTCATCACCATAATAGAGACAGGGTGTACCCGGATACGTCACCAGAAAAAGAAAAGCCAATTCGAAACTGGTCCGATCTCGACCGGCCATGGTCTTGAAACGAGGCAGATCATGACTGCCCAGCAGATTAAATTGGGCCAGGCTAACCTCCGGGGCATAAAGCCGATAGAGCCGGTCCGCCTCAGTCAAAAATTCCGTCCCGGTCAGGGGCCGAATGCTCCGGAACGATGTGCGAGCCAGGAGTGCTTGATCGAGCCGTGCTCCGAGGAAGTACCCGAGACAAATCCGGGTGAGTGGATAATTCATGACTGCATCGAACCGGTCTCCCCTGAGCCATTCCGGGGCTTCGTGCCAGATTTCACCCAGCAGATAGGCCTGCCTGTTCTTCGCTTTGGTCCGAGTGCGAAAAGTCTGCCAGAAATTCGGGACCTTGATCTCTTCAGGCACATCCAAACGCCAGCCATCGATACCGAATCCGATCCAGTATTCAGCCACCCGATAAATAAATTCGCGGACCGCTGGCAATTCCACATTCAATTTCGGTAGTTCCGGATTGTCCCACCAGGCATAATAGCCATGTTTTCCGATCGGTGCATCGAACGGTTTTATGGGCAGATTATTAATGTAAAACCAATCACGATAGGGGGAAGACGGCCCATTTTCGATGATATGGCAGAATTGATAAAAACCACGACCCGTATGATTGAACACACCATCGAGTATGACTCGAATCCCTCGCTGATGGGCGGCTTCGAGCAGGGTCTGCAAGGCGGATGTCCCGCCCAGAAGCGGATCGACCTGGAAATAATCGCTGGTATGGTAACGATGGTTGGCTGTCGACTTGAAAATCGGGTTCAAATACAAAGCGTTGATACCCAATTCCTCAAGATAATCGAGTTTCTCGGTCACACCCAACAGATCCCCACCCTTGAATCCACGCAAGGTCGGTCTGCTCTCCCATGGCTCTAAATGGCCCGGTTTTTCAAGCAAACGACTGCAGGCAAACCTGTCGGGAAAAATCTGATAAAAAACTGATTTCTTAACCCATTCCGGAATGCGGACCATCACTTAAACCCCATGAGTAGATTCTCTCTTGGTCTTGTCAAAATCGGGAGGTTACCATACTATAGTATGATCACTGATTGAGTTACCTACTACCATAGAAACCGTCAACCTGAATTTCAAGGTTGTGTTCTTGCATGATAATAGTAATGGATTGACTACGAACTGTTCGGGAGTACATGATCGTGCCCAGAAATAACTCGGTTCGGGGAATGGCATTTCAAGCCCTGGTCCGCATTGAAAACGGTGCCGAGAGCAGTCAGGAGGTCTTGCATGAGTGTGCTTCCCTGCTGGCAGATGGCCGAGACCGGGCCCTTTTACAGACAATAGTCCTGGGTGTTCTGCGCCACCGCCTCCTGCTCGATTGGCTGATCAATACCAGGGTGCACAAACCGGCCCAATTGCAAAGGGAAATACTCTATTTGCTGCGGACCGCACTCTTTCAGCTTATATTTCTGGATAGGGTGCCGTCCTTTGCCGTGGTTAACGAGACGGTCGAATTAACGAAACATCTGGTCCATCGTGGTGCTGCCTCTCTGGTCAATGCTGTCCTCAGAAAATTCAAGGGCAGGGACCTGGAAGAACTGACGAAAGCATTGGATTCTGACTCAGTAAACGATCGGGCCATAATGTGCTCACACCCCTTATGGCTGCTGCAGCGGTGGCAAAAAAATATGCCACCGGCCCTGTATGAATCGGTCCCGATCATCAACAATCAGGTCCCGCCTTTATTCGTCCGCGATCTTGATCACCAATGCATCGATGTGTGGCCACAAATATGTCAGGAAAGCCTCGAACCTGTCAAAGGATTTGCCGGGGCTGCTCGTGTCATCCGACCCATGCACCTGGCCCACATCGCTCATTCATGCCCAGGCCGTTTCCACATCCAGGATATACACAGTCAATGGACCGCTCTGCAACTCGAACTGCAGGCCCAGGACTGTGTGCTTGATGCGTGCTGTGGCCGTGGTGGCAAATTATTGACCATCCTGTCCTCTCGACAATCCGCCAGTAATCGGGTCCTGTCCTGTGAAAGCTGGGCCCTTGACCTCAATGTCGGGCGGCTAGTCCAATTCCGGCAAAGATTGAACGAGTCTGCCCGATTTCTGTCATCTAATATGGTCCGACTGTGCTGCTGGGACCTTATCCGCACATGGCCGGCGTTGCACGGTCGTTTCTCGAATATATTGCTCGATGCCCTCTGTTCAAATACCGGCGTCATCAGGCGACATCCCGAGATCAAATGGCGTTTGAATCCCGCGGATATTACCCGATTGTCAATTCTCCAGAAGCAGTTACTCAAGATAAGTTTTGATTATCTGGCTCCCGGTGGTCAACTGGTCTATGCGGTCTGCAGCCTTGAACCCGAAGAAGGCCCCGAGGTCATCCAATCACTGCTTGAACATGAACCGACCGCCCGGACCATCCCTCTCGAACCCCCACGCTATGATGGCTGCTCATACCACGGCTCGGAACAGGGCTGGATACATCTCTTGCCTTCACAAACAGGCGGTGATGGTTTTTTTGTGAGCAAAATCACAAAAAGAGTATGAAGAGAACACTCCCGGTTCGTATTGCTCTGGAATTTTCATCGGACAATATGGTGTTTTGAGGAGTAATCCGACCTGTGCCAGGCATCGGCACTCCGTGCCATGCCTGGCACACCACAAAAAAAACCCGGGGCAGGCTGTGCCCTGCTCCGGGTTCGAGACTAACAGTGAACGGTCAATTGTTTCAGAAGGCGTATTTCATCTGGAACAGGACTGACCGGGGTCCGGCCCAGTTTGTTTCCAGACCGTGATCGGCCCCTTCGAGTTCATTCCGTTCGGTATTGACCTGATTATCCAGGACATTGGTGATATCGATAATTCCCGTCAGAATGCCCCATTTGCCCAGGTTGAAATCTTTCTGGATTGACAGATCAACCATGAAGACATCGGGCAGGCGATAAGCTCCACGTCCTTCCGGTAAAGTGACCTGGCTACCGTATGATGGATCGGTATTATCGACATCGTCATCGGTCCCAAAGATACCATCGGGTCCCGCACCGTGATCGCCATAGAGATTGTATGTGTAACCACTCTTGTACCACATATGTGTCCCGATCGAGAAATCCCAGGGTAACTGGTAGGAAGCATAAAGCTTCAGGTAATGGGGCACATCGTAACTGAGCGGTCCGTCGATATTGTGCGAGAGCACGGGCGTGTCATAATAGACCGAAAAATGCGACAGGTTTGAACTCGACGGTTGTTCGTTCTCACCGGTGCCGGTTGCTTCCGAGTAAGTATAGGAGAATTCGAGCAACAGCTTATCGGTCCGGGCGGTCGTGTGGAGTTCGAGGGCAAGATAATCCCGGAAAGCATCGTCCGGATTGGTGTAATAATACCGTTGCTCAGCCCAGTTCTCATACCACTCATCAACGGCGGCCTGATTGTTGATATCCACATCCGTGGCTAAATGGATATTTCCGCTTTCATCCTCATAGAAACCGACATCCTCGATGATGTCGCGGGTCATTCTGTAAATAAAGCGGGCCCCGGCCGAAAAACGATTGAAGACTTCCTGATCATAACCGACCATGTATTCATCGGCATATTCCGGTTTCAGGTCCGGATCGATCTTATCACGCGTTACATCACCACCTGACCAGGAGAAGAGATAGTAACCTTCATCATCGGCGCCGGAATTGGTCGGATCATAACGCCAGGTCTCGCTCCGGGCAGATGCACCCGGATTGGCCCCAACGATGGTCAAGTCATAGGTATTGTAGTATCGGCCGTAATTGGCATAGAGTTTTGACTTGCCGTCATTCTTGAGGTCCCAGGCAAAACCGATCCGGGGAGCAATCATGTTATCAAAGGTATGGACAGTGGTGTCCTCTTTGTTAATATAACTCGCCCAATCGAAGCGCAGACCAGGATTGAATGAGAAACCAGGGAAAATGCTCCAGGTATCCTGCAGGAAATAGGATATGACTTTACCCTTGTTCTTCTCGACCGATGGGTTGACGTTATTGATACGCTCAAATGGTTGTTCCTGGTCAGTACCATACCAATCGATCCGGTAATAGCGACCAGTCGTCCAATCCACATCACGCCGTTCTTCGAGATTCTGGTATTCAAAGCCGGTCTTGAATTCATGGGTCCCTTTCCAATTATCCTTGACCAGGGTTGCGGCTGTCGAAATCGACCACTTCGAGCGATCGTTGTCGTCATCCTGCTCGAAATTATTGTACCAGATACCGGCCCGACGGTCTTCAACGGCTGGTTCACCTGAATCATTCATGGGGTGCTGATATATATAGCTGTTGAAGTAGCCGAACCTGGTGTCAAAGAAGAGGTTGGATGAGTGGATGTACGTCCAATTGAGACCGATGCGGTCACCACCCTGTTTCCATCGTTCCTGTGCTTCGGGTCGGTGCTGGGTATCCGACGCGTTGTCAATGACTGCCGGATCACTTGAAAAGTTCAGTTCAAAGTTCTGAGAAGCCGTCAATGACCAGGTCAATTTCGCAACATAGTACTGCCACAACTGGTCCGAATCAAGACTACTATAGGTATATTCCAGGTCGACCGGATCGCGGGTATAGCGTGTATCAAATGAGTCGGATACCTCCGTGCGACGGTAACTCAGGAAAAACCAGGCCTTGTCCTTGACGATCGGACCACCAAAAGACAGGGTAGGCTCGAATTGATCGGACCGAATCGTTTCAGGATGATCATCCTTGACCGGTGCGGTAAATTCATCCGTCTCGTATTTGAAACGAACAATCCCTTCGAAATCATTGGCCCCACTCTTGGTGACCACGTTGACGATACCACCCATGGCCTTCCCATACTCAGCAGTAAATCCACCGGTCTGGACTTCAACCTCTTCGACGGCATCGGCATTCAGATTCGATGAAAACGTGTGCGTCACCGGATCAGTTGTATCGACACCATCATAAAGATACAGGTTGTCATAGGTCGTCCCTCCAGCGACATGCGGGTTGGATGATCCTGTCGTGGCACCGCTCATGGCAAACACGTCCTGGAACTGGTCACTGCCGGGCAATCTCTCGGAGAATTCCCGCTTGACATTGAGCCCGACTGACGTACTCTTGGTATCCAACACAGGCGCTTCAGCGGTTACAATCACCACTTCTTCGAAGGTTGAGACCTCTAAAGCCAGATCAACCGTTGTGGTCTGATTGATCGTTACTTCGACATTGTTCTTCTCGATGGTCTTGAAACCGGACAATTCCGCTTTCACCACATATTTGCCCGGAGGTAGCATGACCACACGAAAAACACCGTTATCTCGCGTATAATCGGTCCGGTCTCCCGGGAAACCGGTGCCGGATACGGAAACCATGACACCCGGCAGCGGCTGGCCCGTGCTGTCGACGATGGTCCCCGATATATTACCTGTCAGCGCCGCTTGAGCAGATGACCCGAACGTGAGCATGAACACAGGTAGTATCAGTAGAATTAGTTTCTTTGTCATACAATAACCCCCTCTGTCTGATCAATAGTTGTGAATTGAATCTGAATGAGTTTCTACTGCGATTCTGTGCCGTTGCCACCTCTCTTTCACATACTATTTCTCCCCATTGACATTCCGATTCATCCGTTTCGACAAACGAAATAATCAGTAGAAATAAGAGCAAAGAATATGCCAAAGAAAAAAAATGCTTGTATCTCAATCTATTAGACAATGAATGTGGCGATTCTGGACCGGAAAAATCGTTCACTAATGAGACAACGTGTGTTCAGAACCGAACAAATGCTTCGTGTCAAGGGCGTTCGAAAATGAACAAAGCGTTGATGAAAAGATTGGCCGATGCTCGCGTCAAATTGCAAAAATGCTTGAAATTATCAGACAGGATTAAAAAATATCTGGGACATCCCGTTATCCTGTCGAAAACAACATCAGGCAATTATGCAATCAATCACTAGGTCTGAGCAAGGACAGTTCTGACTTGAGTGATCATGAGTTCGAGTGCTTCGACGACCGCTTTCTCGAAATATTGCTCGCCATACGTATCTTTATAGGGTGCTTGAGTATAGGCATGAATGATGCCCCGGGAATTGTTAATGAGTGCTCCTCGTCCGTCTCGGAAGAAGGGGAGAATATCCTGGGCCGTGCCGCCCTGAGCTCCAAAACCTGGGACAAGCAAAAATGCCTGGGGAAGCTCCTGTCTGACCCTGACCGCTTCGTCGGGATACGTGGCCCCGACGACTGCCCCAACGGCAGAAAAGCCGCATTTCCCTATCAAAGCATCTCCCCAGTCGCGGCATTTGCGGGCCACATGGATATAGAGGGGGGTATCATGGACCAAGAGATTTTGAAATTCGCTGCTCGAAGGATTCGAGGTTTTGACCAGGATAAAGATGCCTTTACCGTACGTGGCGCAATCGTCCAGAAATGGTTTGATACCATCGGAGCCCAGATAGGGGTTTACCGTTACGGCATCGGCGTCAAACAGGGTATATTTCGAGTTATCCCAACCGGGCACTGTCCCGAGATAAGCCTGGGAATAGGCGGCAACGGTGCTGCCGATGTCGTTTCTCTTCACATCGGCGATGACCAACAGGCCTCGTGAGCGGGCATAACGGACCGTATCCAGATATGCTTTCATGCCGGCAGGTCCGTACATTTCGTAGAAAGCGATTTGCGGTTTCACCGCTGGTACGAGGGGTGCGACCAGATCGATGATGGCCTGATTAAACAGGAAAAGTGCCCGGGCAATGCCTTCGATCGTGGGACCGTATTCAGCCCGGGCAGCCTCGCGGATCTGGCTCGGGATGTTGCTGAAGCGGGGATCAAGCCCGACAATACACGGCGTCTTTTTTTGTTCGATAGCCTGGAACAAACGATCTGCAAAGGAAATGACGGTCTGCTGTTTCATGATTGACTCACCTTATTCAGAAGAATGGCGCAACTGGTCCCCCCATAGGAGGAGGCACAATGCAGCACTGTGTTGATCTCTTGTTGGGGCCGTTCAGTCATCAGAAAATCGAGCTGATAGTCCGGTATCGGTTCGGTCAGATTGGGGATACGGGGCAGGAAATTGTTGTTCATGATCAGGATTGACATGACCAATCGCAGTACACCGGCACCGTGGAAGCAGCCCGTATAGGCTTTCAGGGCCAGGACCGGGACATGCTGGTGGATCTCCTGGTTCAGGGTCGACAGTACGTGTGCTTCGGCCCGATCGAGCAGAGTGGTCGAATTCGCACCGCCGGAAATCAGATCGAGCCTGTTCATCAGGGTCGGGTTCTTGTACAGTAAGGTTCGAATGGCGCGCAGCAAGTCATGGCCCTCCGGATGATAACCCAGAGAACCGACGTTTTCCGAGGCCATTTCCGCGCCGACCAGTTCGGCATAGGGCCTGCCCTGGCGGGAGCGGACATGCGATTCGGTCTCGAGCACCATGACTGCCGCCCCTTCGCCCAGGACCAGACCGTTCCGCTTTTGATCATAGGGTGACATCATTTCAGGTAGGTTCGGATTACGCGGCGCCAGACTCTGAGTCACCGCAAAGGCATGGAATAAAAAGGGTGATATCTCTTCTGCGCCACCGACCAGCACTACATCGGCATGGCCCAGACGAAGTTGCCTTATGGCATAGATGACGGCCTGTTCCGCGGAAATTTCCTTGTGTGAAAAAGTGGTATTCAAGCCGCGCATTTTCAGGATGATCGAAACCGAACTGGCTGCAGCGTTGGGCACGGTATTGGGGAAGAGCATGGGATTCGCACTGGCCGGTCCTTTCTGGACCAAACCCACAAAAAAATCGTCCGTGTAATTAGTCGAACCCACACCGGTCCCCATGACGATACCGGCCCGGTTATTCTCCGCCAATCGGTCGCTGAGTCCCGCATCCCTGACGGCTCTGATCGAAGCAATAGCGGCCATGAGTGAAACCCGGTCCATGCGCCGGGCCTGATTCGCAGGGACCAAGTCGGCCGAATCGATTTCACGGACCTCAGCACCCAGATGGGATTTGTACTGGCTTGTATCGACCATGGTCAATGGCTGGAAAGGAGGTGTCCCACGTTCGAGTCGTTCCCAGATTGCTTCTATGGTCGAGCCGAGTGGGCAGACTGCACCCAGGCCGGTGATGAATATCCGCTCAGGCATCGGACCTCCCCATGATCAGACAGGTATTATTACCGCCAAAGGCAAATGAATTTGACAATGCATAACGGACCGGCATCAGCCGCGATGTATTCGGCACACAATCGAGTTCGATAGCCGGGTCGGATGTGACATAGTTGACCGTAGGCGGTACCATGGCTTCGGCAATGGTCAGGGCCAGGGCCACGGCCTCGACACTGCCAGCGGCACCGAGACAATGTCCGACCATTGATTTGACCGAACTGACCGGCAGCTTTTGGAGTAACTCGCCAAAAACGAGTTGAATCGCTTTCGCTTCGATCAAGTCGTTGTGACGCGTGGCTGTCCCATGTGCCGAGATATACTCGATCTGGTCCGGTTTGAGACCGGCCCGTTCCATGGCCCAGTTCATGGCGTTGACGGCCCCGGTCGCTGCAGGCTCGGGCGCAGTCATGTGATAAGCATCTGCGGACAGGGCATAACTCAGCAGTTCCGCATACACTTTCGCACCACGGCTACGGGCCCTCGAGCTTTCCTCGAGGACCAGCACTCCGGCCCCTTCACCGAGACTCAAGCCCTTGCGATTCAGATCGAACGGACGGCACGGTTCCGGGTCCACGGAACGCAAGGCGTTGAATCCGGCATAGGTTATCTCGGACAGAGATTCTGAACCTCCGGCGATGACCAGATCCGCCTCATCATTCCGGATCAGGTCCAGGCCATAACCAATGGCGGTTGCGGATGAGGAACAGGCCGTGGTCACTGTCAAACGCTGTCCGCGACAATCGAATTCGTTACCGATCAAATCGGTCAAGGCCGAGGCCTCGAACGAAACCAACAAAGTGGGACGTGGTAAGCGACCCGGTTTCAAAAGCTGCTGCTTACGATATTGCTCGGCTGAGAACATGCCCCCGGCACCCGCACCCATAATTACGGACACCCGATCATGTTTCTCGACTGACAGGTCAAGTCCGGAATCGCGGATTGCTTCCCGGGCAGCCATCATGCCGATCTGGTCACACCGTGACATGCGTCGCAACATCCGGACCGGGAAATGGTCCTCGGGTCGAAAATCCTTGATTTGACCGCCGGTATGCGTCCTATAATTCGAAGTATCAAAAAGATCGACCTGCCCGATGCCGCATCGACCGAGAGTCATGTTCTCCAGAAATTCCAGTCTATTCTTTCCCAGAGCACAGAATATGCCCAATCCAGTAATGGAGGCCTGTCTTTGACTCATACCGTTCTTCCCCGAACACTTCAAGTGTACCGTGCTTGTTTCGTTCACTCTGCCCCCACTATTAGCATCATTCCGGTCTGAAAATCAAGCGGATTGTTCAGGCTGGACCATGATGAGGTCGTGGCAGGGCTTGAAAGTCGCGGGCTATTCGAGTAGGATAAGCGAGAAGGAGGACCGATGGTCCAGCCAGTTTCAGCTCATGCGTCATCTGACCAGCCAGCGAAAACGTTTGGCATTTATATTCATGTGCCGTTCTGCCGACGAAAATGCAACTATTGTGATTTTTATTCGGTCGCGGTGACCGATGAACTGTTGGATGCTTATATTCGGGCCCTTGAATGCGAGATCAACTGGGTCGCGTCTTATCTTCCTGCCGATCAGTATGCGGCGACCCTGTATTGTGGGGGAGGCAGTCCTTCTTTAATCAATCTCGTTCAATTGGAACGTATTCGGGAAATCCTGTTTGGATCATTTCGGTTCGAGCGGGACTTTGAATGGACCATGGAAGCCAATCCTGAGAGTTTTACCTCCGAATTGATGCTGGGCTGGCAAGCATTGGGAGTCAATCGCATCTCGATGGGGGTCCAGAGCTTGCAACCTTCGCTGTTGAAACTCCTGGGCCGTTGTCATTCGGCATTCGATGCCAGGATCGCGCTTGAAACGCTCAAGGCTGGCCCATGTATAAACTGGTCTGTTGATTGTATGTGCGGCATTCCCGGGCAAACCCTGACGGGTTGGCTCGAGGACCTGGCCGAAGTCAGGGCCTATGGTCCTGCTCACCTTTCGGTCTACCCGTTGAGTCTCGAGCCTGGGACAGCCATGGCTGAGCGGGTGCGGCGAGGTGAACTGGACCCAAGCCCGGAGGAACTGGTGGCCGATCAACTCGAAGCCGCGGAAGCTAAGCTTCATGATTGGGGTTATGAACACTATGAAATCGCGAACTATGCTCTATCCGGGCAGCGCTGCCGACATAATCTGGGGTATTGGCTGCGGACCCCTTATATCGGACTGGGCCCTGCAGCCGCCACTTTCTGGAATGAAACCAGGAGTAATGCGCTTGCTTCGCTTGAGCACTATCTCCACAGTCAGGTCTCGGACCACACCTCGATGGAGCACAGCCTGGACCCCTTCGAGCGTCCGTTCCACCATGAGGTCGAAAGACTCGATCGGAAAGCGGCAAGTCTTGAAACTATCCTGTTAGGCACCAGGTTGCTTGATGGCTTCGATCTTCAAAAATGGTGTCAGGACTATCAATCTGAGATAGAACCGGACCTGCTTGGGCGGATCGAAGAGCAGGTCCGGATCGGACTGCTCGAACGTTCGGGATGTATCATTCGATTATCCCGACGGGGACGTTGGCTGGCCAACAAGGTTTGGTTGGATTTCGTCGATTGAAGATTTACTCGACCCGGGCGAGGGTATAGTATATACTAATATATGTCAGAAGCTTCCCATGCGTCATGATGACTCGATCATGACGCCTGAAGGCGAAAGAAAATGAAACTCCGATCAGGTCGCATTGTTAGAGAGATGAACAGAGAAACCGGCGAGGTAGAATCGAATGTCTAGCGCCAATTCCGGCAAAGCCTTGTATCAGTTCGGCTGGTTGCTGGTTTGCACAGTTATGTTCTGGAGCAGCATCGGTTCCACGCCGATACAGGCACGACCGGCTATCAGTGAGGTTGAATCGACTTTTGAGGCGAATGCTGCCTTTTTGCAAGGCCTGGAAATCGCCTCCTATCTGGCTCGCGAATACGAGCTGGTCGAAGACGAAAACATTGTTCAGCGACTGAACGATATCGGTTATGCTGTGTCGTACTGGGCTTCATCACCCGATATCGTCTATTCATATAATGTGGTCAAGATGAAGGAGCCCAATGCATTTGCCCTGCCCGGCGGTTTCATTTTTGTAACCGAGGGCATGTTGAAGATCGATCTGAGCGATGACGAACTGGCCATGCTCCTCGGGCACGAAACAGCCCATGTCAAGCTCAATCATCTGGCCAAGATGCAGCGCCGCTCGGGTTTATTGGCTATGTTGCAGCAGATTCTTCTGATCGGGACCGTTGTTGGCATGCAGAATTCCGGGACCAGTTATCGGGGCCCGGTCGATCCTCGCCGGGACCCGGTCGAAATATCGCCTAGCGGTAAATGGGCTGTGGTCCAGGGATTGGCCACATTCGGCACGCTCTTCCGGAACATGCTCGAACTCGGATACAGCCGAAAATTCGAGTTCGAAGCCGATCATCACGGTTACCTGTATGCAACGCACGCCGGTTACAAAAACTCAGCCCTCGAGAGTTTGATGCAGAAACTGCACGATCACATTTACGAGACGCCCGGTATCGGTTACTGGCGGACGCACCCTTATTTTAACGAGCGGATCGAACGGGCCCATTCCAAATCCGGGGACGAACAACCCGAACGTAAGATATCCAACGAGGTTTTTTATCGGCGCAGGATACAGGCGGACATGATCAAGGCTTCTCTCGAGCTCAATAAGGACGACACGTTTTTTGTCGAGAAAAGGATGTTTCTGGACCAATTGTCCTTTCAGGCCCTGCCCGAAGGGCATAACACTGATCTGATCCTTTACAATATGTTGACCTCGAAACGGCTCATGGAACAAAAGAACCCCTCGGGCCTACGCGATTATGGCCAACTCCTGAAAATGTATGATCGGGCCCTGAAGCTGATCGAGAAACACCATCGAGAAAGCCCTCAGCGTGAGACAATTCTCAAGGAACGGGCCGATCTTGATCAGGAGCGGACCGAGTCGTTACCCCGTTTTTTGGGCATTCTCGATCGTGAAGAAATCCAGATGCCCCTACTCAAAACGTTCCTTTCAAATTATCCGGACCATCCCCGTGTCCCCGAAGTGCAGGTAAGGTTGGCTGAAAACTATCGTTTGAGTGATGAAATCAAAGAGGCTGCCATACTTTTACTGAAAGTGAAATCACTCGAGACCGACTCCGAATGGAAGAACAAGGCTGATGAACAATTGCAACTGTTATTTCCCCTGATCAAAGACCCGTCTTTGTGTTGCGAACTCATTCAGGAAGCAGGCCATGAAGAACAGGACACGCTGGAAAAGGTTATGGACACGATCATAGACGAACATTTGACGTTCGAAAATATCAGCACTTTTTTTGAACAATGGTCCCAATCCGAGTATATCGAACCGATCAAGAAACAATGGGATAGTATTGCTCAACGTGAGTATAACAGGGGCCGGATTTTGGAAGCGGCCGGTGAATTTCAGAAAGCACTGGATGCGTATAATTCAGTCATAACCTATGCCGGTCAGATTGAACCGGGCTTGCTGTCACAGCAGCGAATCGACATCATCCAGTCACGGACACCCTGAACAGGAACGGGCAAAGCATGGCCAATCAAATCCAAGCCACCATAGCATTGATTGATGACGAAGCGGATCTTCGCTGGGTTTTGCGTCGTATCTTGGTCGAGGATAACTACGCGGTCGTCGAAGCGGAAAACGGCACAGATGGGCTCAAGCTCATCGAAAAGGGAGGTATTGACTTCGTCTTTCTGGATTTGAAGATGCCGGGTATGGATGGCATGGACCTTCTGAAAATCATCCATGAAAAGTTCCCGGATATGGTAGTGGTGGTCCTGACCGCCCACGGTGATGTGAGTCAAGCCGTGGAAGCAACCAAACTCGGCGCGTTCGATTTCATGATTAAACCGGTCAGTGAAGAGCGAATCAAGGTAGCCGTCAAAAATGGTTTGGAACGACATCGTTTACAGAGCACGGTTGAGCGACTCGAGGGTCGACTGCCGCCAGTCCAGACCGGTCCGATCATCGGACAGAGCCCGGCTGTTAAGAAGGCCCTTGAATTAGTTACGAAAGTCGCCCCAACAGACTTGACCGTGCTCTTGATCGGTGAAAGCGGCACCGGTAAGGAACTGTTTGCGTCCATGATCCATCGCAGCAGTCTTCGGGCCAATAAGCCTTTCATTGCCGTCGATGGCGGCGCTTTTCCGGAATCTTTGGCTGAAAGCGAGTTGTTCGGCTATGAAAAGGGCTCCTTTACCGGGGCGGAACGCCGCCGCCTGGGCAAGTTTGAACTGGCCCACGAGGGCACACTCTTTCTCGATGAAATTGGAAACATGACCCTCGATGTCCAATCAAAGATATTGCGGGCCCTCGAACAGAAAAAAATCTATCGGGTCGGCGGTCGGACCTTGATCCCCGTCGATGCCCGTATTGTCGCTGCGACCAATGCTGATATGGAGGACATGGTCAAAAACAACCGGTTCAGGGAAGACCTGTTTTATCGTCTGAATGCATTCACCATCGAGATTCCGCCACTACGCGAACGAATAGGCGACATCAAGCTCCTGATCGAGTATTTTGTGTCTCTTTCACAATGGGCGTGCGATCATATCACTATTTCTGATGAAGCCATGTGTCTCTTGACCAATTATGACTGGCCCGGAAATATCCGTCAACTGAAGAACTGCATCGACCGGGCCTTGCTTATCTGTTCAGGCACGATAAAACCCGAGGACCTGCCCTCACAGATCCAGACTTCCGAAACTATCTCAAGCGATCATCCCGATTTCAAATCGCTCAAGGAAGCGGGTGATTGGGGGGCACGACTCGAGGAAGAGAAAATAATCCGCAAGACCCTGGAACAGACCGGTGGAAATCGGGGTGAAGCCGCAGATATTCTGGGGATCGATGTGAAAACGCTCTATAATAAAATTAAAAAGTATCAAATCAATCCCTATCAGGACAAACATGATGAATGAGTATCGGGACCACACAGACCGACCCGAACGACCCAGTAATCCGAGAGCGATTCAGACCCCATGCCGGCGAGGTCGATGGTGATCACCCTCACAGTGCCCTCTGGCCCAACATATGAATTGCGGTTTCTGGTTTCAGATATGAACGGAACGCTGTCACTGGACGGCCAGGTCCGGCCCTCGACCCTGGAACGGCTCCGAATTCTGAGCGAACAACTCGAAGTATTTGTTGTCACCGCTGATACCTTTGGGACGGCGCGACACACCTTCGCCCAACTACCCCTCACAATCATGAAACTCGAAGGAGACACAATCCTGCAGAAACGCGACTTTATCCGGGAGCTGGGACCTGAATTCTGCGTGGCCATGGGCAATGGCCATAACGATCACGCCATGCTCGAAATAGCCCGATTGAGTATCTGCGTTATCGGCCGGGAAGGTGCTGCCGTCCCTACACTCAATGCTGCCGACATCGCGGTAATTGACCCGGACGATGCCCTGGACCTGCTCCTCCAACCTGATCGCCTGCGTGCCACTCTTCGCGGCTGAACCCCATCAGGAGAAATCAGACCATGCAGATGCAAATATTGAGTAAATACAGTCCGGAAGAGTGTCTGAACATACTGAAAATAAATGTGGATACGCTCCATTGGCACTGGTTTTCTGCTCTGGCAAAACCGAACGCTTTCCGGATCAGTGGCCTGTTCGGACCCAAAAGGTTTTGCTTGAAGCGCCGCCGCACATATCCCAGCTTCTTTACCGCTCTACTCGTCGCTGACATCATCGAAGAAGAAAAGGGTTGCAGGCTCAATATTTCCACCCGACTCGGCCTGACAGCCCAAATCGTCTTTGGTTTCTTTCTGCTCATTCTGGCAGGCTTCCTGCTGCTAGACCTGCCTCTGCCTGCTCCATACAAGAAATCTTTTTTTGTCTATGTGGCCCTCATCGGCACAGGCCTCTATTATGTAGGCCGCCAGACCATCAGACCCGATGAACGTTTCCTCTGCCGGTTCCTGGCCGAACTTTTTCAGGATGATCATGTCCTTTTCACCTGAATTGCGGAGAGCAAAGATCGCCCGGGGCCCGTCCGTGTGTTACTCGCACTCGTCAGTATCATCTCATGGATGACAAGACCGGCTTTATCTCAGTGATTACGGTAACAATTTCAACTCCGTACGGGCCTCACTGTCCTTTTTATTCCAGCGCAGGGCTTCCTGAAACTGATCCCGGGCCTCCTTGAGCATTCCTTGGGTTTTATATAAGCGACCGAGTCCCACATAAAATGACGAATTGCCGGGTTCCATTTCGATGGCTTTACGGAAGTTATACTCTGCCTCCTTGGTATTTTTCGGGTTTTGTGAGAGAAGTGTGGCCAGCTTGATATACAGTTCAGGTTTGGTCGCATCTTTTTCAAGGGCTTTCCTGAGCAATTGAACGGCTTTCCCCAAGTCATTCTGTCCGAGGGCCTTGTCTGCTTGCTGAAGATAATGCCTGGATTTCGCTTCCTCGAACTCGGCTTTGATCGTTTCGAGCGTCCGATGCAGCGAATAATTATCAGGTGTCAATTGGATGGCCTGCTCCAAAAATGCGATCGCTTCAGAGAATTCACCGCTCTCCTGTGCTTTGAGCGTTTTCTGATAAAGCAGGTGCGATTCCTCCTGGCGCTTCAGACGTTCGGTATCAGGCTTATGCTCGCGAACGATCCTTTTCCAAAGCGGTTCACGATCGACATAATCGTCTGGATAATCGGCAGGTTTCGGTTTTGCTGGCCGCCGTTTTTTCTTGGGGCTGGCTCTGACTGGTGATGTCCCCGGGGCAGTCGATTGTTCGACTTCCAGCTCGATATCCACCGCCACGCTTTCAGACTCGGCAACTGTTTCGGCCGGTTGGACCGCCTGGGGGGCACGGGTTACAGTGAAATACCCTCGAGCGGTTTCGGCAATCTCATCGAGATAGTGGTTGATTTTCGCCAGGATCGAGTCCAGACCACTGTGCTGGCCAACTTCGAATTTTTCTGCTGTATATTGACTTTTCAACGATTGATATCGGGCCTCGAACTGTTCTCGCGTCGTATCCGGACTGAGTTCAAATATTTCATGGGGCAGCATTCCCTTCATGCGGATCAATTCTTGTTTGAGCCGATCATGCAATTTGGCGGCTTCAGCCGGACCGGGTCCCGATTTTTCTTCATTCTGCTCGACCGCTCCTGTCGGTATTGGGACCTGTTCTTGCACCGGAGCAGCATCCGGACGTTGTTCCGGACTGTCACTCTGCGGTCCGACCGGAGGCTGTTTGGCCTCTTTCTCAGAAACAAGAGCAATGCAACCGTGCGTCAGAAGCCGGTCCAGGTGACGGTAGACGAGCACTTCAGGCAGACATGCTTCTATAATCACTTGACCGATGGTCAGGGGTGAATCAAGTCGTGACAAGATATAACCGTCAGTCGCATCGATATCGCTGGTGTCAAACGGGAAATGACTGTTATCAATCACGGACCGGACCAAGGTTGACTTGTCTCCTATTCTGCTCTTGAGATCAGTCAATGCGCGTGTCACTATCCTGTCATGCTGAGGATTACCCGCTTGAAAACGGAAGGGTTGCCTATCAAATAATTCATCGACTGCTTCTAAATAGAGACCTTGTTTTACCAAATCATCGAGAATTGTCTCTTCAGAGGTTTCGGCCACCTCAGCCCCGGCGTTCCTGGCGATGAATAAGTTGTTGCATGGTTGCCCGGCCAGAGATAGCAACTCGATAATCATCAGTGCTATGGTCCGATGGTTTGGACTACCCTGGTGATAGATAAAACTGAGCATACCCCTGACATTTTCTTCATTTTCCTGGCCTTTCAGTTTCCCCAAGGCAAGCCTGGCATGAAGCACCAGTTCAATAAAATAAGCATTCAAGCCCTGTTTAAGGACCATCAGTTTCTTGGGTGATTCGATTGTGTTCAGTCCCTCTTCCACCCTCTTGAGAAAAGTATCGATATCCTTAAAGCCTTCGATACTCTGAAAGAGCTGGGGAAACAGATTTTTCACTCGTTCTAGCGTGGCTTCGAGCGGATGGAGCGGGTCATCATCCCGTTCGGACACAGCATCAGCACAGATCAGCGGGATGACGGCTTTATATATTTCGAGCATTATGGCACTGATTGTCTCCATGCCTCGCAATATCGGGTAAGAAGAGCCCTGATCTTTGGGAACAAGCGTGATAATGCCTTCTGCTTCGAGACGCATGATGCCTTCATAGATTGTAAAAGAATCAGAATCGGAAAGATGATCGATGATTTGACGGACTGTCCTCTGTCCATCGACCGCAGTTAGAATAAAGATGTTGAGGGTCTTGTTATAGGTCGAAATATCGACCTGCTCCTTGAGGACCGGGACCAGCTCGATGTTTCGTACTACCTGATCAAATTGCTTGGCCTCGAGGGCTGGCCCAATACTGGTAGCAAAAAGATGGCGCATCTTCGGGTCCGGACTCATCGACTCCAGCATGTTTTCATCCTCATGAAATTCATATTCCGCTTCATGTTGGAGCAGCATCTCGAACAAATGTTTCTGAGCGGTCCGGACCAGCTCGCGCTCGAGAGAAGCCATGCTTATGTCCGAAGCGATAAAGGCCTGCATTAAAAAATGAGGGTGACTTTTGGCAAAAACCTTGATTTCGTTGATAATATTTCGATCGGTACTGAGCTGATCGACCAGGTCTACAGTCAGATAATCCGAGATATTCTGGGAACAACAAAAAACGCATCGGCCCTCGTAGACAAAGCAAGTTACTGTCCCCTGATCATACAGGATGGAGAGCCTTCCCGAACGTGCCGTAACCGAAAGCACATCAAACAGGATGATGAAATCAAGGTTTTTTGTATTTCCCGTGTAGAGCATAATCTGATCGCGTGTCCTCTGCACCGCTTCTCTGCAACGGTAGAAGGTTCCATTAGCAAGGTAGTGGATAGTATAACATAGTCTCCTGCAATTTCACAAGTCCCCCTTCAATTATTCACCCTTTGGCCCGCATGGACTGTGTCTCCGCCTTTCGTGCCCTGGAATTCCTTTTCAAGGTCTCATGACTCTCCAAGGCGATCAGGGCATCATTTTCATTCTTCCTTCTGAATAATCAAGCAACGATCAGTGAAATGTGCTATTGTACAGGGAACAAGTGAAACCTGACGTATGGGAAACGGGAAAATATCAGGGGGCTGGCTCTTCGTGATTGATGATAATGAGTTAATCAGCCGGGTAGCACTGACATCCGTTCTGGGGATAGGACCGAAGATGTATGAGACCCTGCTGCTCACATTTGGCAGTGCCCGGGCTGTATTCGAAGCGTCATATTCATCCTTTACTCATATTCCGCGTTTTGCGCGGACACTGTATGAACAGATTCAGGAGTTGGACCATCAAGCCATAGCGGCCCAGATGGAAACCTGGCGTCGTCAGGGTATTGTCATCAGCGTGAAGGGTTCCGAGCACTATCCGGTCAACATGGCTGGTCAGGCCGATGCTCCGGCCGTTCTCTTTTTGAGCAGACAATGGCAGGAACCTCGAGCGGGTAGTATCGCCATTGTCGGCACACGCCAGCCGACCAAGTCCTGTTGTTTCTTTGCTGAACATGTTGCCACGCACCTGGCTGCGACCGGTATCACCATTATCAGTGGTATGGCTGCAGGGATCGACCGGAACGCTCATGTCGGGGCCTTGAAAGTGAACGGGAGCACAGTGGCCGTTCTTGGAAACGGCATTCTCATTCCTTTTCCACCGGCAAATGCCGACATATATGCCAGCATAGCCCGGAACGGTCTGATAATGTCGGAGCTCATGCCGAGAGTAGCACCCAGTGCCGGGACCCTGATTGCCCGAAATCGCATCATTGCCGGTCTGGCGGACCTGACCCTTGTGATTGAAGCCCAACGCCATGGTGGTAGTATCGAAACCGGTATGAAAACGTTAAATATGTCCAAAAGGCTGCTGGTTTATGATACAGATGCCAGTGGCAATCGTTTTTTAATGCGACAGGGTGGCATCCCGGTCCGAAACGTGCAACAGGTTGTTGAATATCTTGACTGGGGGCCTGGTCCGGACGAGGGACCTCTGCCCCGTCGAGAGCAGGGCCTGCCAATCTGAGCGGCTGTGCCTGCTCCTTTTCGAGGACAGAATACCTTGATCTCAAAAAAGCAGATCATCATTGTTCTGGTATTGATACTTCTTGGCGGGGCCTGTGTTCGGCTTTGGAATATCAATGATAAGGGCCTTTTTTTCTGGGATGAAGGTTTGTTTCTGATGGGGAGCAAGTTCGTCTCGTGGCGAATGACCGAACTTTGCGAGAATGTCCAGCGCTTCGGCTGGAAGCTTAGTTCACTCAACAGTGATGTTCAGCATTACCAGGGCTATCCGGTTTTTCTGCAAAAACCGGGACATGTATTCTTATTGACGGTTGCCTCCCTGTTCCTGGGTGTCGATGATCGATTGGGACAAGCCGTTTCCGCCCTCTTCGGGGTTTTGAGCCTGGTCATGGTCTATTTGATCGGCTGCATGAGTGGCGGGCGCCGGGTCGGTTTGATCGCGGCCCTGTTCTGTGCCTTCTCACCGAGTCATGTCCATTATTCGCGCGTCGGTCTGCATGAGATCAGCTCGACTTTTTTCGTGCTGGGTTCGGTCTTCCTGCATCTCCAGGCCCTGCGTCCCCAGCAAGCACGTGGTCATGACGAGGTTTTACTCTTTTTTACCGGACTCGGACTCAGTTGTGCCGTGATCTGCAGTTATCGCTGGATCATCTTGATACCACTGTTTGTGTTGATGGATACGTTGACCGTGACGCTCCGTTCAAAGAAATTCATGACCGTCCTGTGGCGAAACGTGCTGATGTTCACCGGTTTCCTCATTCCACTCTCTTTCGCCGAATTGAGTTATTTCATCTGCTTTTATCCTGATTATCTCCAATTTCAGCCCAGCTCATATTTCTGGGTCCTGCTTTACAAGTTCAGCAGTGAGACCCATCTTGATCTGACCCATCCGTTCCACTATGTATTCCAGCTCGGTCGGTTTGAAGGATTTTTTTTCCTGATTCTGGTCAGTTTCGGACTGGTTTGGGCTGGCAGTTCCCGGGAGCGGACCAGATTGTATCTGTGCAGCCTGATCATGGTCCCGTTCCTACTCTACAGCTTCAACACGACTCGGGTTGCCCGGGCGATCAGTGTTATTCTGCCCTTTCTGTCCATTATGGCAGCTTTGGCCATAGTCTCGCTTCAGAACCGGATCAAGGATTTCCAGCGATTGTGGCGACTATCGACCGTCCTGCTGATTCTCATACCGTTGAGTCAATTTTGCGTGCAGAATTTGAAGGTCCTGTCTATGAAATCCGGCTATCGTCAAGCATTCGCCTATATCCGACAGCACAGCAACGGCAAGCATTTTTCAACCATGTCCCCAATAGGTTCGCTGCAGTTCGGTCGAGATGCCGTTCCACTCCATCCTCCGGCCACGCTGGACGAGATGCGTGAATTGTGCCTGTCGCAGGGCTATCGCTATGTCTTGATCGATTGGCAGAAATATGTCTGGTATGGTTCGAGTGTCAGTGATTATTACGCCTCGATTCACGAGATCGAGACAAGATATGAACCGGTCATGATCATCGCCAATACCTATGTCGAGGAAATGTCGGTCCTGAATGAAAACTATATTCCGGGTCTGCTCGAGGCCATACTCGAAGATGATCCGACCATAAACACAATCAGAATCTATGACCTGAATGCCGTTTTCAATATCCCGGTCCAGATCGAGACGATCATGGTTCGCACTCGAAAGGATGGACCGGCCCAGAAACTATCGGTTTGAGACCCGGGGACGGAAGCTCATGTCGATTGAACTGTATTTCAGTCACATGCTGGAAGAATTGGCCGATCACTTGGCAGACAAGCTGGCCCACGAGCGAGAAAGGTCTGATTTCAGGCCCTTGGCCCGTCAGAAGGTGATCGTACCCAACTTGAATGTCCAAACCTGGCTGTCTTTAAGAATCGCAGAGCGGACCGGTATCGCCATCAACACCGATTTTCTGTTTCTCGAAAAGGGCTTGTGGCGGATGATGACCGAACTCGAGTCCGAACCGGACTCTTTCAGACAATTGATCAGCCAGCATGAGCTTCAAAGTCTGGTCTTTGCCTGGCTCCAACGATGCACTTCGGGCACTCATGATCCGATCTTGCAACCGCTGGTCGATTATCTGGACGCCTTTACAAACCAGAAGGAATTGACCCGGAAACAGTGGCAATTAGCACGGGTCCTGGCCCATCTCATCCGGGAATATGAATATCACCGACCCGCCATGATCGAAAGATGGCTGGACGGTCCGCCTTCCGGTTCTGGTCCGGCTCTTGAAATATGCCAGCACCGCCTCTATTACGATTTGTTCTGTCCGGACGGCATCAGGGACGTATTGGCTGACCAGCTCAAGATCAAGTACATGACCCTTTTTCAGTATGCCCGTGAGATCAAGAAACACCTGTCGAATCCACGTGACCGTGCTTTGATCAAACCCGATCAAAACACATGGTCTGTTTTTGGATTGTCGCATTTCTCCCATTTTCATGGGGAGCTGCTGTTTCGTTTAGCGTCGGCGCAACTGATCGATCTGAGCTTATATCATCTGAACGTATGCCGGGAATACTGGGAGGACATGACCACACCAGGCGAAGACAGGGTCCGTTTGAGCTGGCAGCGGATGAACCAGGTCAAAACGATCAGCGCTGCTGAGAGTGATGAATTGGAAGAACTGCATTTCGAGAACTCGCTTCTGAAGGCCTGGGGTAAACCGGGCCGTGAGATCGTGAAGATTTTAAGTAATCTCGAGGAACAATACGCCGATCACGTTGAAATAAACTCATTCTGGCTCGAGTCTGAAACCGGACCTGTAGCCGAGCGAACGCCGAGCGTGCTGGCTTCGATTCAGGACCAGATCGTCCACCGGACCGAGCAGGGCCCTGTCCGTCCACAGGACCTTAGTTTACAGATCGTGGCCTGCCCGAGCCTTTTCCGTGAAGTAGAGCTGGTCTATGACAGTATCATCCGGAATATGGCCCAAAATCCGGATTTGATGTTAAATGATATTGCGGTGCTCGTCCCGGATATCGCGCAGTATAAACCTGCACTCAATCACATTTTTGGACGGGACGATCGCGTGCCTTATAATCTGGTCGATTCCAACGCAGCCCTGGACAGCATGTATGGTCGGGCCGTCAAAACGCTGCTCGGTCTGTTCGAGGGTGATTTTACCAGGCCCGAGGTCTTCGCCGTGTTGAGAAACCCCTGTTTCCAGGCCCGGGCCGGTATCAGGTCTGACGATGTGGACCTCTGGCTCGAGTGGGTCGAGCGGTTGCATGTTTATCGTGAGTCGGTCAAGGAGAGCACGGGGCCGGATGATACCGGTCTCGTAGTGCCGTTCACCTGGACCCAGGCCCTGGAACGACTCCGTTTCGGGAGGATCATGACCACACCGGAGGACCAGCCGCGCGATGGTACTTTCCTCGATTATAACGGCCTGGTCCCCTATGCCGACCTGAAAAGCAGCGAGACTGACAGCTTGGGCATGTTGTGTCACCTCATCGATTCCCTGCTACTCGACCTGGGCCAACTCCAAGCGGCGCGTTTCAGTTGTCAGGAGTGGCGTCAGACAATCATTGCCCTTCTGAACACATATCTTGATGTCCCAGCCGCCTTTAAAGGCGAACGGACCGTGCAAAAGAGGCTGATCGCCGCATTAGATCAACTTGATCCACTCGGGCTGATGCTTGATGCGGCCGGGGCCCGGCCCGAGGTCGAACTGGACTTGATCGCAAGCTGGATCGACACAATGCTGTTGTCCATATCCGGCGGACGGGGCTATTATCTGACCGGCGGCGTGACCATCGCCTCGTTGCAACCCTTACGACCCATCCCATTCAAAATCATGTATGTCCTTGGTTTGGGTGAGGGCTCCTTCCCCGGCAAACAGGAACGGCTGACCATGGATTTGCGGAACCGGAAACGACTGATCGGTGATGTCAGCCCACTCGAGGCCCATTATTATCTCTTCCTCGAGACCCTGATGTCGACCCGGCAAAAACTGTATCTCAGTTACATTTCCCAGGATGTGGCAAAATATGAAAAAAAGTTCCCCGGTTCGATCATACAGCACTTGTTGAATTATCTCTACAAGCCGGATGCGAGTGAATCTCTTTTACCTGCTCCGTTTCAGATCGTCGAGACGGTACCCTTACGGGAGAGCAGTCCGGCCTATCTGCGACCCCAAGCTGTTCAGACCGATGTCATCTGGTCTGCTTCGACCGAAGCCCGGCTGCTTGCCCTCTTCGAGTTGAGCCACACCTATCCCGGTCGGTATACCGACCTCGAACAAACCCTGAAACCTCTTCTCGAAGGTTTTGCGCCCGATTATTCGGTGACAGGCTCGGAACCTGCCGATGTCACCGGCCCCGTGACCATCCATATAGATGATCTGGTCCAGTTTATACTGAATCCGATCGAGGCTACTCTTAAGAAACGTTGTGCGATTCGTGACGATCTGCCCGACGATCAGTCGCTCAAGGAAGATGCGCCGCTCTATGCCGTGTATCCCGAGTTGTACTCATTACCGGTAGCGGCACTGACCCATGCGGTCCGGACCGGGGCCGACACCGTGCAGGTCCAGACATACCTAACCGAGGATTACCGTCACCGGGTCCTGTGCGGAGCCCTGCCGGCCGCAGCATATGGCAGCATCGATCTGAAACGGTTTCAAGACAATATCAGCCAGCGTTTGAACGGTACGGGCCCGATCAAACAATCCCTGTTCGATTTGATCGACTCGATGCAGGGTAAAACACTCCTTGAAAATGTTACTATTGGTGAGAGTCGCCGACGATTACCTTCCGACCAGAAATACCCATATGTGCCTGTCTGTATCGCCGGATTACGCCCCGATCCAGCGAATCAACTCGAATTCAGGCTGTCCGGTGATCTGCCCCTGGTCTGGAGGGACCCGAACGGCTTCTTGAGCCATGTCCTGATCATTACTCATAAAAAAGTCGATAGCAGTAAACGGGGCCAAATCTTGAAAGAAATGATCCGACCTTTTCTCTTTATTGCGTTGGCCACTCTGTCCGGCATTCAACCGGAACAAACCCCATTTATCATACATATCTCGCATAAGCAGGGTTTGGATCGGGTCCAATATCCCGGCTTCAGCAAAGACTTCTGCCTCGAGTATTTCCAGGAATTGGTCCGGGCCATGTTCAGCGAGCAAGGCTACGATTTGCTGCCCTTCGAGCCGATTCTGGGAAAGAGCCAACTCATGACTATGATTAATGCTTCCCTGGAAAATGAGGAGGCATGTTCTGCTTCGGGTTCCGAGTTCAATGACATACTTGCTTCACTCGTAAGTGATAAGCCTGAGGATGTCATGAATCACTCGCAAATAGGTGAAATACTGCGACTCGTCTCTCCTCAAATCCCGACCGATGCCTATAAAAAGTGCTGTGTCCGCTACAAACCTCTCTTACAGGGACAGGTGGGCTGATGACCAAGTCCGCTGGACAGTCGGAATATTGTTTTATCGAGACGCCCGACCAGATCGACCTCGATCATCACGCTGTCATTGAAGCCTCTGCGGGCACCGGGAAAACCTATACCCTCGAGAACCTGGTCATCCGGCTGATAAAAAACCGGGTCCCCTTGGAAAAAATCGTCATGGTCACCTTCACTGAGAAGGCCACCGGTGAATTGAAGGAGCGGATCAGGCTCAAGCTCGAACAGGAAGCCGACCGCGAAACCGATCCGGACCTCCGGACACTGCTCGAGCAGGCTCTGACTTCGTTCGAAAAGGCCCAAATCTCGACCATACACGGTTTCTGCCAGATGGTCCTGCGTGAGTACGCTTTCGAGAACGGTCTTCAGTTTGAACAAAAGCTGTGCGATGATCTACCCCTCTATCGGAAATTGTTACAGGGCATCATCCGGCAGGATTGGCCGGCCCGTTATAAAGAGCACCTGGGATTTCTGTTGACTGTCTCGGATTTTCCCGCGGCCACTGCTCGAGGAACAAGCACCTGGATCGAGAATGTGTTGAACATTGTGAGCCGCTATCAGCCGGAAGCCGGCGACAAGCTCCTGCCCGAGCCCGAATCGCTCCTCGACCCGGAAAGCATGATCAACCGGCTTAATCAACTATGCACCGATCTTGATGCCGCAATAGGACCTGTTGAAGTTGACGACGTGACTACGCATCCGTTTTATCTTCAGTATAACTCACTTAAAATGAACGGCAATAGAAAAAAGAACATCCTTGCTACGCTCATCGTGCCCCTGCTCGAGCTTGGGCAGGTTTTGCACCTGGGTCGGCAACAGGTTGAGCGGTCCATCCCGTTCGAAACGCTGATCGCTTTTCTAGACCAGTGCCAGAACTGCAAAGCATATAAAGAGTTCGGTTTCCAGTGCCTTATCAGTGCTCAGGATGAGAATGCAGGGAACGATACTATTACCAACCAACTACGTTTGCCGGTATTGATCGAGCTGCTCGAAGACTTGGACAATGAGGTAAAGTCCCAGCAAAAGCGACTCATGGCCCAGACGGTGAGTGAACTGAAAATGCGGGCCGCGGAATATAAACGTGAGCACGGCCTGATCAGCTACGACGATATGCTCGTCCTGCTCAAACAGGCCCTGGACCCGACCCGGAACAGGAATGCCGGGCTGTTATTGTCCTCGGTCCGGGAGCGGTTCAGGTTCGCACTCGTGGACGAATTCCAGGACACGGACCTGGTCCAGTGGGACATCTTTAAAAAGATTTTCGTCGATCAGACCGGGCAAACCGACCATCGGCTGATCGTAATCGGCGATCCGAAACAGGCCATTTACGGTTTCCGCGGCGCAGATGTCCAGGCTTATTTGACCGCCCGGCGCGAGTTGCTCACCAAACATGGGGCAATCCTGTATGGCCTGGCCGTGAACTGGCGATCCATGCCGGATATGATCACTACACTCAACAAGCTGTTCAGTTCGCAGCACTGGTTTTCGAACGATAACCAGACTGTTTCTCCAACAACGGACCGGATTGTTTTCTATGAAGCCCGTGAACCCGGTCCAAAACGTCGGGCCCGCTTATTGATCGATCGGACTGACCGGGAGGCGGTCAGTTTCATACGGGCTGAACTGGCACAAGCCAACAGTCCTCACAAAGCAGAAACCCTCATGGCCGCTTTTATCGCCGATGAGATCAAGCGTCTACTCGAAAACAGGATCTACTTTGCTTTTGACGATTCGGCCCGCTGGCTGGCACCGTCTGATATCTGTATCCTGATCAGGAAAAGTTCGGAAGCACTCAGCCTCGAACAGGCCCTGAGAGACCGTTCGATTCCTTTTTCCTACTATAAAAAAACAGGACTCTATCAATCAGATGAGGCCCTGCAACTCAGTTTCCTTCTGCAGGCTATCGCCGCTCCCGCTGACAGGACTAGCTTCAAAAAGGCACTCCTCACCCGATTTTTCAACTGGACGGCCCCTGACCTGGAAAAGTTCGAGCAGATCGGTCCCGAACATCTCGCCCTGAAGAATATCGAATACTGGCATGTACTCAGCCGGAAACGGCAATGGCCCAAACTGTTCAAGGATATAGTCGACCGGACCGGCCTGGCCCTTCGGGAAATAAAGGAATTCGACGGTGAACGTCGATTGACAAACTTTTATCAGCTTATCGAAGACCTGATCATCTATGCCGACTCGAATCAGACTGATATCGATGAGCTGTGCCGTTCTCTTGAAAATAAGCGCCGCTACAGCCTCGATCTCGAACGTGATGCGAACCTGCATCAACTCGAAACAGAGCAGGCCCAGGTCCAGATCATGACCATTCACAACAGTAAAGGACTCGAATTTCCCGTGGTCTTCCTGGCCGGAGGATATGCCCGGAGCAAGAGTAGTGAACAGTTTTATAAGATTCATCAGGCTGGACCGAATGGGAGCCAATCCGTTGTGTTCGATCTGGAAAAACGCTTCAAGGACCAATTTCTGATCGAGCAGACTGATGAAGACAAGCGTTTGTATTATGTGGCCTTGACCAGGGCGATTTTCAAACTCTATGTGCCGATTTTCAAGACGCGCTTTTCACCGGGACCGATCTGTACTTTAGTCACACCAGCGAGCCAGGACGTCCTCAATCTACCTCATGCACGAGTCATTGATCAGATATCTGACCCGCCAACCCAGGCAAGGATTGAAACACCGGAATTTCACATACCCGAGCCGTTATTACCCTCACACCTTCCCTCTTTCTGGCCGCGTCGACTCGAGCTCGAATCCTTTTCCCATCTCAATGCCCGCCTGAAATCCCATGAAGCACCATCGAGCCTGCTCGAGAGCGTTCCGCCCGGTTTTTTGCCGGACCAGGAAGAACGGGATGACGAAGATCCCGATTCGGACGGCTGGGCACATGAGCGTGAACTGTCTCCATCTCCCGGACCGGATCGAGATGCGGAAATACCCCGTGGACCGGTTTTTGGGAACATGATCCATTCCCTGTTCGAAAAGGTCGATTTCAAACAGATCGCCCGATGCCCGGACCCGGTCGAACTTCTGTCGCCGGGTAATCCGGTCGGGCAGGTCCTGAAAACTGTGATCGATACGGAATGGCCTGAAATTCTGCCCCGCTCGCACAAGAGCGAGTATATTTATCAGGTAGTGGCCGACATGATCTGGAAAACACTCATGACCAGACTCGAACCCATCGAAATTACTCTGGCCGAGCTCGGACCTGATGCCCGACTTCATGAACTCGAATTTCTTTCTTGTCGCCTGAAAAAAGATCATAATGCTTCGCGCGACCGTCAAGCCAGAAAAGTATTTCTCAAGGGTTATATCGATCTGGTCTTCAGGCACCGGGACAAACTTTACCTGCTCGATTGGAAATCAAACCTGCTCGAGTCAGGCTATGACCAGGCCAGTATCAGTCAATGCATGGTCCAACATAACTATTATCTCCAATATAAAATCTATGCCCTCGCACTCGAGCTCTGGTTGAAACAGATCAAGCAGAATTTGTCACTGGCCGGCGTCTACTATCTGTTTGTCCGCGGTTTGGACCCGGCTTCACCGAGGTCCGGCGTTTTCTTCGAAGCAATCGATGACCGGAAACTCGACCAATTCAAGAATGAGCTCGGTTGGCAGTAACCATGGTCCCAAGAAAATCCGGGCCGGAAAGGAGTATTCCATGTCAGAATTCGATCTGACTGAACAGAACATGTATTACCGCGACCAGGGCAGAAAGATCGCCCGTGAATGCATCAGGCCACTCGCCGCCGAACTCGACCGGACCGGCGAATATCCTCATAAACTGTTCGAAACCCTGCACAAAGAAAACCTGGCCGGCATCTGGGTCCCCACGGAATACGGCGGTCGAGGCGCAAGCCTGCTCGACCTGGTCATATTTATCGAAGAAATGGCCCGCGAATGCGGAGGTATGGCTGCCATCTACGCCGTCAACGCTCTTGGTTCTTTTCCGCTTATCCTGGTTGGAACACAAGCTCAGAAAGATAAATATCTGCCCAGGATAGCCCGAGGCGAATTAAAGACCGCTTTCGGCCTGTCCGAACCTCAAGCGGGCAGCGATGCGGGTAACTTGACCACCACCGCTCGAGTCGAGGCTGATCGGATCGTCCTGAACGGAACGAAAAAATGGAATACCAACGGGGGCATAGCCGGGATCTATACTATTTTCGCCAATGCTCATCCCGAGAAGGGGGCCCGCGGCATCACCGCTTACCTGGTCGAAAAAGATACGCCCGGTTTCCGGGTCGGTAAACGGGAACAGCTCATGGGCATCCGCTGCGTGCCCGTCCATGAATTGCACCTCGAGGATTGCCGGATCGAGCCGAGCCAACAGCTCGGGGCCGAAGGCGAAGGTTTTAAAATCGCCATGCAGACCCTGGATATGGCCAGGCCAGGCATTGGGGCTCAGGCCGTGGGTATTGCCCAGGGCGCCCTGGACCTGGCCCTGAGTTACACCCAGGACAGACAGCAGTTCGGTCAACCCATCGCCCGAAATCAGGCCATCCAATTCAAAATAGCCGACATGGGCACCCAGATACACGCGGCCCGGCTCCTGGTCAGACACGCCGCCCGCGCTATCGTCCAGCAGTCAGCCCAGAGCCAGCTCTACGCCAGTATGGCCAAATTGTTCGCCAGTGATACGGCCATGTCCGTGACCACGGACGCAGTTCAACTCTTCGGAGGCTACGGTTACTGTCAGGATTTCCCCATCGAAAAATATCTGCGCGACGCAAAAATTACCCAGATTTATGAAGGCACAAACGAAATCCAGCGCATGGTTATTGCCCGGGCCCTGTTCAAAGCCGCCTCGAACAAGGACAAACAATGAAGCAAACAAGGGTCAACATCCTCGTTAGGTGGTGGCATCGCAAATGTTGGAACATTGACGATCAACACCAGTACCATCAATGGCAACACTGCCCTGGGTTCATTTGGAGATTGTAATGAAGCAAGAGGCGGCGGTATTCATAATACCGGGATTATCACGATTAATCTTTCAACTATTACCGGGAATAATGCCAGCGGGGGCGATACTCATGCCAATATATTTGATAACGGTGTCGGATCAGTCAAACAGTGTGGGAACAGATTTCTACAGACTCTCATCAAAACCGATAACGCTTCTCCAATTGAGTCACCCTGGATCAATTTTTGACCCAGGTCAAAGCTGAATCATACTGAATTCATTAAATGTAGGATTTATGCTATGGTGATAAGCAGAAAAGTCAAAACAACGAGATAGCGATTCAAATTGGTTAATGGGCTTATCAGAAGTCTTGATGAGCCTAAATGAAATAGAGTACATCTATGTAATTGCATTGAGCACTGCCACAGGAAACCAGAGCATTGGATAGATCGAAGGCATAAACCAATAAGCAGCGAGCTGCGTTGCCAGTGACGCGTTGAGCGCGCGAGAAGTAGAGCGGGGCATGAAAACCCAGAATGATATGAATGAGAAGATGAGAAAACAGTTTGAACAGAGTGAAGCTCTGTGGGAAGACTGGCAGGCTCAGTTGGCGGAAAAGCTGAAGGACCCAGTCAAACGGCGGGCGTGGGAGTTGGCTGAGGCAGGTAGGGAGCTTGTCTTTGCCAAGAAGCGGTTCGATGAAGGAATCCAGAAACTCACCGAAGCCATGGCTCTGGATTCCGATTATACCTCTCTGGTCGAAGGGGCTCGGAAGTTTAAAAACACTGAGCTTCGCAAAGGTCCGGTTAGGCTTGCGCACGCGGTCAATCGGATTTTATTTCCCCGATTGAGAGAGCTTGGATTCCGTCAACAGGTTGGAGAGGATAGTCCAACCTGGAAAGAGGGGACGATGCAGGTTCGCACCAGTTCGCACGGGCGGGAAGGTGCTGTGTACATGGGGCGCACGAAGTTTGGCAAGAGATTTGGTCTGAATGTATGGAGACATAGGAGCAATGGTGAAATTGAGTGCCTCGATTTGAGTACTGTCGGGCTTGATGATGAATCTCTTTCTTATCTGAATCAGGAGGAAGCAAATGCAGTGCTTGAGCGAGTGGCAACGGCGTTCGAAGGTCCAATTCTCGCCTGGTTGGATGAGGATGGGTAGCAATATGGCTGGTTTGTCGGCACGTTGATTGAGTGCGCCCAACGAGAGGTCGAACCAGGCCTTAATAAAGTATGGCATTATTACAAATCTCAGTGCCACGAGGGAGAAATCAGAACAAAATCAAATTAATCCTTTAGAATTTTCACATAAAATGAATTCATTGATTATGATGAAAGACAAAAGATCACCACAGATTTCGAAGATTCCTCAGGTTTTTTATCTGCGAAATCTGTGGTGATTTTCTGTTCCATAATCAAGGTGCGAAGCTATGTTCTTTAGTGTTTAAGCGTTACAAGTAAAGAAAAAAAACTGTATGTTTCATCAGGGCAGATCGTCGCCGACCAGGGCGGGTTCAGTTATCGGATAATCACTCGAGATGTCCAGCCAGTAACAGTGCAGGCCCATGATCGGTGTGAGGGGCAGGACCTTGAAGCAATAGGTCCCAGCTGTACCCAGGGTGATTGTGGCCAGAGGACATTGCCCGATAGTCGGTCCGCCCAGGGGCGGATAATCACAATCCGTATTCATTTGAAACAAGCTGATCGGGCTGGCGCAGCCCGCATTATGGACTTCCAAGCCTACGCTGGCATGGGCAATGCCGCCGCCATCATCATTGTTACGATAGGTGATGGTCACGGTCGTATTATCGACCGTGGTGTCGAATTCCCACCAGTCTGAGGCCATAGTGCCGCCGGTGCCCTCTGGATCGAGCCATTCGGTGCAGAAAAGTGGACTGGGGCACGGCCCGTTTTCGCCCCGAACCAGGTAATAATAAATCGTACTGCCGCTCAAGCCGGGGCTTTCAGTGAGCGGAGGCATGTTCCCGGTCGTGGAAACATCACTGAAAGGGCCCTGCGGATCTATATCGTAGAGCACAGAATAGGTCAACGGAGGGAGCGGCGGAATCATGAAATTGAAGACCGGTTCCTGGGACGAGTTCTTTGAAATGTTCAGCGAATTACCCATCAAAGGTGGTACTTCATGGATAATGAAAGGGATACTGGTGCCTTGAATTCGGGTGTCGCCGATACAGGTATCATCGAGCGGGCACGAGACCATTACATCAACCAGATAATTACCAGCTGTCAGGCCATAATTCGACAAATCGAGTGTGGGCGAAGTTTCCCCAGCCAACAGGTTACCATTGAGGAACCATTGGATATCGAGACCGCCCACCCATTGAAAACCGGTACAGCTCATAGGCAGGGGCGGTATGATAATAGTAGGTGTCATGTCAAACAAGGCATTGACATCGTCCTCACAGAAGGAAACACCGTTGAGTGCGACGATAAAGGCCTGGATCGAGCAGGGCAGCGGTGTCGAACCAAGATCGACCGTAGCATCGAGATTATCGATAGCCACCTGAAGCGGTCCGCCTCCATTGCTGATTCGGACGTAGGCGATGCTGTTCGGGGCCGGTACCGGCGACTGTAGATAGACCTGGCTGCCTGTCATGACACCCATTTGGGAAACGAGGGGTTGATCATTCGGATCGAAGCATTCGACATTGACCACGCCCGGACCTCCCAGCGTGGTCGCGCCCACGTCAAAGGACACACAACTGGCAGTTTGTCGGACTAATCCAAAGGTGGGATCGGTAAACGCAATGACCATCATACCATCATTGATCAACTGACCAGTCGACGGGTCGTAATTAGCCATGACCTGGCTCGCAGTCAGCGGATTGAAATCGACCATACTGTCCCCGGCCAACTCATAGCCGAACAGGGTCCGGTATTGATTATCGAGTAATGAAAGCATCGGCAGTCCGATCCCGTGTTCATCTGTGTCGAACGTTGCCGTGCCCAAACTGGAACAACCCGTCGAGCAGGTCAGGTTCAACGAGTAATTTCCCCCGGAACCGGACACGAGTGAAACCATGATCAGATAGCAGCCGGGGCCAGGCAGGGCATAATTGGAAACAGTCGGGTTGGGTCCCCAGGCTGAAGCACCGGCCAAAGCATTACCGCCTGCATCCGTCACAACCACGAAACCGATAAAAGGAGCGTTTTCGTTCACCGAAACAGTCACATTCGTGTTACTGGGCGCTGAAAACACATACCAGTCCTGATCGCCGGCATGACCGATACACGGTGAACGGGGTGGCGAGGTGGCGCTCCCGCCGACCGAACACTCGATGGGAGTGGGCTGACCCGATTTATCGTTGGGTTCGTTCCCATCGGAGCACAGTGGTGCTTCCAGAATTTCGAGTGCTCCGGAAATCAGGGTCTTCTCCGTGCCGTTATCGACAATGATCAGTCTCGGCCCCGGCATGCCCGAGCTCGACACATCATATTGGACCTGGACAACATTGAGATCTGTTGCTGTGGTCGAGCCGGGAATATAACAGGGAAAACTCGTCGAAGTGATCGAAATATCGCTGCCGGTGATAATGAGTGGTGTTCCGGATTGGGGCAGGTTTGGGCCAGCCACAGCGATAATATTTCCGGTCGAGCCGGCCAGAGCGGTCCGGGGCAGAAACGAGAACCCGTTGGTGCAGTCGCCGGTCAGATCGATATCAATCGATTGTGTGCCGGAGGGTAGGGTGATGTTCACCGTTGAGGTATTATTAGCATTGACCATAGCGGCCGTTGGGCCCTTGGTCAAAAAGGAGGTGTTGATATTCGGAGGCGGATTGGTCGCTTCATACCAGCCCTGGGATATCAATTCGAGCCGAGAAAACAAATAAAAACCATCGAGGAAAAATGCGTCCGTATCGTTATCGAGCGAGTCGACATAGAGCGAATAGAAATCCGGGGCGAGCCCCTGGATAATGTAGCTACCGTCGTCCTGGCTCAACGCGGATGCACTGAAGAGACCATTCGAGTCGAGGGCGATGACATGCGCCCCAAAAACAGGAGAACCGCCTGAATCCGTTATAATCCCGGTCAAAGTCCCGGTAACCGAGCTGAAACAAGTGTCGGGATATATGGCCCCGATCAGGGAGATTTCGTCGCTCCCCAGGCTGCGGTCGGTTCCCAGAGCACCTTCGGAACTGTAGCCACCATACCACATGATCGCTGACAGACAGGGTACATGGTCGAATCCGAAATTATGACCGAGTTCGTGCACGGCTACTTTCTCGATATCATATTTGCCCGTTTCACCGGTCGTAGTGAATTGATTGGCATAACCGTTGAACACCACGTTGCCGTCGAAAAGCTCGCTCCGTTCAGGACCGCTGGTGAAGGCAAAAAACACGGCCATGGCCACCGCTCCGGTCATGTCGATATCATCGGTCGGGTCCGACGTGCCTTGGGTGACCACGTTTGAGGTTTCCCACCAGAAAACCGGAAATTCATCGTCATCAACCGTGGCCATGGTCGTGGTCATGCCGGAATAACTCCCACCAATGACCGCTAGGCCGACATTTGCCCATGTTTGCCACGCAGACTGCACCGCCGTCAAGTCACTGCCATCCGTAATATCATCACTGCCATTCTGGTGAAAAGTCCAGATCAGATTGTTACCCGACAGCTCGGGCTGGTTTGTGCCCGAATTGCTCAAATCCCAGTAGATCACGTCCCCGGAACCGGTTATCTGTTCCGCATCAGTGGTGGTCCGGACATAAGCCTGAGCAGGTAGTGTCAGAAACATGATCAAGATAAAAAACAGAGCCGGCATACAAGAAGTAAAAAATTGACCAATTGCGTTAGGTTTGAAGGTTCTCATCGGGCCACCTCACTCTGTTCGCGGCCCGGTCCGACCGGGTCCACCGCAACCAGTTTCCGTAATTCAGTTGCCCTATATGTTGCAGGGACCGAATCCGGATCGAAGTGCTCGATGGCACCGGCTGCCGTCTGTTGAAGACTGATACCACGCACACTCCGCACAAAAACAGGGTCAAGCGGACCAGCCGGGCTCGTAGTTACCCGCCAGACACCCTGGCTGAGACCCATCAGTAGTGCCGGTGTTCCGGCTCGATCACGTAAAAAAACCAGGACTTCTTCATCCCGAACGAACGTGGGTTGATACTCATAATACAGTCGAATCCCGTCGCACTCACCGCCCAGGAAGGTAAAATGCACATTTCCGCCCTGAGGTTCACCCTTGAAAAATTCGATGACTTCGAGCACAACCTCGGTATAAATCGCCTGGCGGCTCTCACTCCAACGAGACTCGACCGAACCGACCCGGCCGTGGACGACCCGGTCCGCCTCACTGATCAACTCTTCCACCGGAAGATACCGCAAAACAGTCGCTTCACCGCTTGATACGAGCAGCAAAAACGCAGACAACAGACCGGCTAACAGGAATAACCCTGTGCCCCATGATTCTCTGAATACCATGTAAAACCCCCTTCTACGTTGACATGCTGGAAAATGAACTTTTTCTGTCTTGATATCTTGAAAACTTAACTGTAATAATAAGTCCATTTTAGAAGTAAGGAAACCTTTATCACAAAGGAAATCCGAGAAAATGTAGGGATGATCGGGCCCTAATCAGACACAAAGTGCCGCAGGACAATGAAGAAAGCATTACCGGGCCCCAATAATTTCATGGCCAATGTCTCTGATAACGGAGTGTTGCGTTCCGGGGCGTTATTTGACATTTTGAGGTGCTGGACGTACTAGAGGATTGGTTCTTGAATGAATAGAAAATAGTTGGAATAAGGGTCGAAAGACTATAGCGGATAGCCCTCGGCCGGAACAGCGGCGGCGCAGGGTCAACTAAGCAGGAGAGCGTAATGGGACCAGATAATAGCTACAATCTTGCAGTAATTGGGGCCGGACCTGGGGGGTATGTCACGGCCATCCGGGCGGCTCAATGTGGTCTGAAAGTGGCCTTGATCGAACAAAATCAAAGGCTGGGTGGAACATGTCTCAATGTCGGGTGCATTCCCTCGAAAGCCTTGCTTGATATCAGTGAACAGTATTATCGTTTAGGCCATGGTGCTCTGGACCGGGGGATCATGGTGGACCAGGTCGGTCTGGATCTGTCCAGGGTCATGGCTTTTAAAACCAATGTGGTCCACGAGTTGACCGACGGGCTTGTCGGTCTCATGAAGGCCCATGCAATCGAGGTCTTTCATGCTCGAGCCCGCCTGCTGTCAGAACATACCATCGAATTGAGTGCGAGCGATACCGGGACCGTGACCATTTCCTCGGAAAATATTGTTCTGGCCACGGGCAGTGTCCCGGTCCAATTGCCGTTTTTACCGTTCAATGGGCGCACGATTATCAGTTCGACTGAGGCCCTGTCTTTGGCTGAGGTGCCTCGGCATCTGATCGTTATCGGAGCGGGTGCGATCGGCCTCGAACTGGGGAGTGTCTGGTCCCGTTTCGGGGCTACGATCACCGTGGTCGAGCTTTTGCCCGAGGTTTTGCCCGGAGCCGATCTGCGCGTATCCAAGATGCTCCGGCGTGTTCTGGCCAAACAGGGTTTCACCTTTCACCTTCAAACCAAGGTTACGGGTTACCGGGAAATTGAAAACGGGCTGGTCCTGTCGGCGGTCGATGCCAAAGGTCAGACTCTTGAAATTCAAGGAGACAGGGTCCTGGTTGCGGTTGGACGCAGGCCCTATACACAAGGATTGGGTCTCGAAAACGTCGGTATCGTTCTGGAATCAGGCCCCGGTAAAATCCCGGTCAATGATCGGTTTCAAACGGCATGTCCATCGATCTATGCCATCGGCGATCTGATCAATGGCCCCATGCTGGCCCATAAAGCCGAGGACGAGGGTATCGCTGTAGCGGAAATCATCTCCGGCAAAACGGGACATATCAATTATGACATCATACCGGCTGTGGTTTACACCGCACCTGAAGTCGCTTCGGTCGGTCTGACCGAAGAGCAGGTCAAGCAACAGGGTATAGCCTATAAAACCGGGTTGTTTCATTTCAGGGCTAATGGTCGGGCCCTGTGCACCGGCGACGCCGAAGGCTTTGTCAAGATAATCGCCGCTCAGGATACCGATTCATTACTCGGCGTACATATTCTCGGACCGTGGGCTTCAGACCTGATTGCGGAAGCGGTCACGGTCATGCAGTTCGGAGGTGGCTCCGCGGATATCGCCCGCACAATCCATGCCCATCCGACATTATCCGAGGCCTTAAGAGAAGCATCCATGGCCGTCGAAAACCGGTCGATTCACAGTAGCTCTTCGAAGCGGTAGCGGGAAATATTGCAGAAGGCCGAAAACGCCGCTGCGTTTTCATGTCCCTAATCCAGACCTGTATAGCCCATTTCTCAGTAATGCATAAGGGGGTTTACAAATTGAACCATGCATTTTATAATACCATAAAGGTCCAACAAATTGAAAAGACGATCAGAGCAGGATTGTGAGCTTCTTGGGTTCTGGTTTGGACTGAATGAGCCGGCCGGTCCAGTCTTGGCACCAAATTTGCTACCGTCACATTGCGGTCATAATCCCGGAGGGAGATCAGACGATGATAACGTCGGAACATCAGGCAGCGAAGGTAATCATCGGGCTCGATCTGGGGACCACGACCATCAAAGCCGTGGCCCTCGATAATCAAGCACGCATGCGTGCCTCGTTGTATGTACGACATCATGGTAAACCGATCGAGGCCTTGAAGCTGCATTGGTCAAAATTATGCGGCACCGATATTTTTCAGCTCGGTGTGACCGGGACCAATTCGGGTCTGAACGGTCACGATCGTGATTTTACCTTCTTCGATCCGGTCCAGTGCTTGATGGCAGGCGTTTACAATTCCAGCGGTCAGGTCAGGAACATCATCGATATCGGTGGTCATAATACGCTTTTGATTAAATGCACGGGCCCGGACAGCTTTTCCGAGATAGCGACTAATTCGCTCTGTGCGGCCGGGACCGGCTCTTTTTTGGATGAGCAGGCCCATCGTCTGGGCCTGACTGAGGAAAACATGTCCGAGGAATCGGGCGTGATGTCCCCCCCAACCGTCGCAACCCGCTGTGCCGTCTTCGCCAAGAGTGACATGATCCATCGCCAGCAGGAAGGTTATACGCCGATCGAAGTCTGGTCCGGTATGTGTCGTGGCCTGACTCACACCTGCCTCAATACGCTCCTGAGAGGTAAACAACTCGAAGGAAAGGTCGCCTTGACCGGAGGTGTGACCCTTAATAAAGAGGTGGTTCGCTGGTTGAGTGAGCACCTAGGTGAGAAGCTGGTCCTGCCAATCAACGGTCACTTGATCGCGGCTTTAGGAGCAGCCCTGCTCTCTGTGCAGCATGGTCGAGACCTCTCAACACGTCAACTGGAACGACACTTCTTTACCGGTTTGGTCACATCGAAAAAAATCCAGGAAAGGAGACCGGCCTTACTCATCAAGAAATCAGAGTATCCTGATTTCTCACACTATCCGGTCGAGCAGGATGAGTATGGAAACGAGGTCCGGACTATTCGCACTCCTGCCGAGATCAAGCAGGCGTTTATGGGGATCGATATCGGCTCGACCAGCACCAAGCTCGTGTTGATCGATACCGATGGAGAACCTTTTATTGACTTCTATCGAAAAACCGGAGGTGATCCGGTCCTGGCCACGAAAAAGCTTTTCTGGGGGGTCCGGTCACTGCTTCAATCCTCGGGAGCCCGGATTCAGTGGTCGGGATGCAGCACCACCGGGTCGGGCCGGCAATTGATCGGAAAAATCGTGGGCGCTGATGTGATTATCAACGAGATTACTGCCCATTTGATCGGGGCCATCAAACAGGACCCTGACATCGAAACCATTTTCGAGATCGGCGGTCAGGACGCCAAGTTCATGAGAGTTTCGAATCAGCAGGTCCGGGACACGGTCATGAATTATGTCTGTGCGGCCGGGACCGGCTCTTTTCTTGAAGAAATCGCCCACAAATTCGATTTTGCCGTGCAGGAAATGGGCGAGGTGACCCAGGGCATTTCCCCGCCCTATACTTCTGATCGCTGTACCGTCTTCATGGAGCAGGATATCCACCAGTTGATCAGGGAAGGTTCAACCCGGGAAGAGGCTATGGCCGCTGTTCTGTACTCTGTAGCCCAGAACTATCTCGGAAAAGTCGTGGGCAACCGCCCCTGCAGCAAGGAAAAGATACTGTTCCTGGGCGCCACTGCCCGTAATCGGGGCCTGGTGGCTGCGTTCGAAAATATTCTCGGAGTCAAGATGATCGTGCCCCTGTTCTGCCATGTCATGGGGGCATGGGGCGCCGCTTTGCGTGTCCGCGAACTATGGCAAAAGGGCGTCCTCAAAACCACCGCTTTTCGCAGCCTCGATGTGGCCGATCGCACCATCGAACTCAAGTCCAACACGTGTGATCTTTGTCAGAATCATTGCAAAATCACGACGGCCATGATCGAAGGTCTGACCGAAAAGCCATCATGGGGCTACCTGTGCGGGCGCGATCCCGAGGAAAATTTTGAAAAGAAAAACAGTCAGTACGATCTGTTTCAGCATCGCTTGAGCTTGATGGCCCAGAAACCAAAAGCGATTGCCGACGGGCAGGTCCGGGCGGAAATTGCCTATCCCCTCTGTTTGACCTCATTTTTTTATTTTTCGTTATGGCGTTCGTTTTTTCGGGAATTACGGATCGAACTCTTCAGTCTGCCGAAAACCAATGAAACTATCAAAGCCAAAGCAATTGCCGCTGCCAGCGCCGAATTCTGTTTTCCGGTCAAGGTCGCTCACGGTCATGTTCAGGAAATGATCACACGTGGTAAAAAGCATATTTTCATACCAGCCATGATCGGCGAGGAACGAAACACATGGACTAGCGACAGTCTGTTCTGTCCGTATGTCACCAGCTTACCGTCCATTATACAGGCCCAACTGAATCGGGACCCTGCTTATAGGCAGGTCATTATCCAGCCGGTTATCGATTTACGATTGAGCAGTAGCAACATTGCCCAGTCCTTGTTCGAGGCCCTGCAAGGTACATATCCCGTGACACTCAGGGAAATCAGGTCTGCCTGGGACAAGGCTCTGACTGCCCAGCGGGCCTTTGAACAGCATCTTGAGACCCATGGTCAGTCGGAACTCGAAAAGATCAAAGGCCGGGGCGGTAAGGCCATTGTAGTCCTGGGGCGGCCCTACAACGTCTACGACCTGGGTATCAACCTGAAACTGCCCCGGAAAATCGCTGATTTCGGCTATCAGCTCGTTCCGTTTGATTGCTTGCCATTCCGGCCTGATCTGCTGGGAACGAAATATTGGAACACCTATTGGAGTTATGGTCAGAGAATACTGTCCGCCGCAGTTCAGATCGCAGCGGACCCTGACCTGTTCCCGATCATGTTCACGAATTTTAATTGTGGTCCGGACTCATTCCTCTTGACGTATCTTGAAGAGATTTTTGCCGACAAACCTTTTCTGGTCCTGGAGTTGGATGAGCATGGAGCCGATACAGGCTATGGTACCCGGATCGAAGCTTTTTTCGAGATGGTTGCTGAAACGAATTCGATTTCAAGCCATCCGGTCGAAACACACAAAACGGCGCCGGCAATCGATTTCAAGAAAAAAAAGCTATGGATACCGCCCATGCATCCCTATGCCTTTCTGGCTGCGGCCGCTTTTCGCAGTTACGGTTACGATGCGGAAGCCCTGCCGAATGAGAGCAGGACTTCGTTCGGCCTGGGCCGATCACTGTGTCGTGGGGGGGAATGTCTGCCCACGGCTGCCACACTTGGGGCCATGATCGAGCAATTACACAAGGTCGAGCAGGCCGGTCTCGATACTTCGAACCAGGCCCTGTTCATGCCCACGGCTAGCGGTCCGTGCCGTTTCGGCCAGTACGAACATCTCCATCGCCTGAAAATACACGAAGCCGGCTACGACCAGGTTTCGATCCTGACACCTTCGAGTTTGAATACGTATCAGGGCCTGGAACAGCCCTTGCGCCGCCGGCTCTTTCAAGTGTTGCTCATGGTTGACCTGCTCTTCAAAGCGGTCTTGAAAAGAAGACCGTACGAAAAAACAACCGGCACGGTCGATACGATCATTGACGAACAACTTCCCCGGCTCGAACAAAGAATCATCAATTGGTCCGGCCATTGGGAAATGTTTACCCGCATAATCAGAAGTATCGAACACATTCCTTATCATAGGGGCCGAAAACCGCTGGTGGGGGTAGTGGGCGAAATATATGTTCGTTTGAATCCGTTTTGTAACGATCATGTGGTCGAGGTAATCGAGGCAGAAGGCGGCGAAGCCTGGGTCGCACCCATGACCGAATGGGTCCTTTATACCAGTCTGATGGAACGCTGGAAACTGAAGAATAGACGTTCTCTCAGTCCCAAGCGTTGGCTGTCCATACTCAAGAACCTGTTTCTGGTCAGAAACGAACATGAGATTTATCGGCTCACCTCGCCCTTTCTGGAGGATCGTCGGGAACCGTCCATCGATCGGGTCGTATCTTATGGAGCCCGTTATGTCCCTCCGGCCTTCGAGGGCGAAACGATCCTGACCATTGGCCGAACATTGTGCTTTCTCGAACAAGGCGCCGATCTGGTGGTCAATTGTGCCCCATTCAGTTGCATGCCCGGCAATATCACCTCCGCGATCTTGACCACGATCCAGCAGGAGACCGGCATCCCGATCATCAGCACATTCTATGACGGTGAGGAGGGCGCGAACGATACCTTACGGATCTATTTGAACAATATCCGGGAAGCGGGCTGTTTTACAGGTCCTGAACAACATCGATTGCAACCCTGTAGCGACCTAGCGGGGGCATGATATACACGCCAGCAACCCTGTTTCGGAACGCCTGTAGGGTCTCTCGGGCAATTTCAATGCCGATCTGCTGAGCAGTCTCCTTGGTTTCGGCCCGTTCGAGTCTGCTCAATACCTGCTCGGGCACGGTCATACCCGGGACCTCATTGTGCAGAAATTCGGCGTTTCGATAACTGGCCAGGGGGAGAAGACCCATCAATACCGGGACCCGAAAGGACTCAATGTGTTCGAGAAAGGTATCGAACCGGTCCAGATCAAAAATCGGTTGGGTCAGGACCAGTTCCGCCCCATTTTCTATTTTCAAAGCCAGGCGGCGCATTTCTTCATCAAACCTGATTGCACCGGGGTTTGCTCCTACTGCAATCAGAAATTGTGTTGGCTGCCCGATGGTCTTGCGGGTGATATCGAGTCCGCAGTTCAAGCCCCGAACTATATTGACCAGACCGATCGAATCCACATCAAATACTGCAGTCGCATCAGGATAATCGCCGAGTTTAGGTGGATCGCCGGTAATGATCAACAGGTTTCTCACACCCAGGGCATGCATGCCCAGCAGGTCCGACTGCATACCGAGAATGTTGCGGTCCCGGCAGCAATAATGCAGAATCACCTGCATGTCCAGGTTCTCTTTGATCAGGTGGGTCAAAGCCAGCGGACTCATTCGGGCCGTCGCACGCGGCCCATCAGGGACATTGACCGCATCAAAACCGGCCTCCTTCAATAGTCGAGCCCCCTCGAGGGCTCGGCTCGGGTCCGTCCCACGAGGCGGCGAAAGCTCCGCTACCCTGACGAATTGATGGCCCAATTTCGCAGCCAGAGGAGATTTATGCTCGAGACAGATAGAAGCTTGGATGTGATTATTCTGATCGGGCGGGACCTGGACCTGAACACACGAACGACGCGGTTGCAGGGCACGAACCGCCGACATCATGGCCCGGATATGATCGGGCGTGCTGCCGCAGCAGCCCCCTACAATACTGACCCCGGACTGTATGAGCCGCTTGGCGTATTCGGCCATGTATTCGGGTGAAGAAAGATATATGAAGCGGCCATCGACCATACGGGGCATACCCGCATTCGGCTGGGCACTCAACGGCAATCTGGTCCGGGGACCGATCCGTTCGATCAATTCGAGGATAAAAGCCGGACCATGGCTGCAATTTACACCGAGCACATCGATCTCTTTCTGGGACAGTTCGAGAGCAATCCGCTCCGGCGTATCGCCCATGAGTGTCTCACCCAGGTCCGTAAAAGTCATTTGGGCGATAATCGGCAGATCGGTCAACTTACGGGCCTCGGTAATGGCCAGCTTGATCTCTTCGAGCCCGGTGAACGTCTCGAGAATCAACAGATCGCAGCCACCCGCTATCAATGCCTTGACTTGTCGCCTGAAACTCGACTGGGCTAGCTCGACTGAGATTTTACCCAACGGGGCCATAGGCTTACCAAGCGGACCGATCGAACCGGCTACATACGCCCGTTCAGCCGCTACTTCCCGTGCCAGCTCGACACCCCGGCGATTGATCGCTTCAAGCTGGTTCTCCAATCCATACGCCGCTAACTTGAACAGGTTCGCCCCGAATGTATTTGTCTCGATAATCTCGGCGCCTGCACCGATATATTCCTCGTGTATCTGCTGAATTAAATCTGCATTATGCAGATTCAGGGCATCGAAACACTGATTGATATATATACCCCGAGCATAGAGCATGGTCCCCATCGCACCGTCACAGACCATGACCCCCTGTCTCAATCGTTCCCGAAATGGTAACATCACCTGGACCTCCTGACCTCATAAGTTGATCTATGGTCTATAGACCATCACTACTGCTTGTCAATTTGATACGGCGAATGAGAACATTGTTACAACATTGAGTAATAGCTTACTGGCAGACAGATGCAGCACCGACTCAATTGGGTTTGCTTAATGGCCACAGCAATCCGGTTGAGATCAAGAACCAGCATGGTTTTGTTTTTTGGATCACACGAGCACTGGGACCATTTTTATCCTGAAGTATTCACTATTTCCAGGGTCAAATCGTAATAGGGTGTGCGACAATTTTGTGAAAAAGGTGTTAGAGTTGAGCACAAGATTCCCAGAAATCCTCCCACTGATTGCTCATAAAGCAACA
>JAFGSJ010000005.1 GCA_016934675.1 bacterium
CTGTATGGGCGATTGGACTGGAATTTTTACCGCTCTCTGGGCCTTCTTGTTGAAGCCGATGCAGCCTGGTCACCGCAAGGAAGAGCAGAAGATGTCTTGGTCAGTCTAAACATGAAAACGAATGAAAAGCTTGCTTTTAAAATTGGATATAGAATGTTAGAGGGTGGCGCTGATAATGACAGGGTGTATACTTTTTCACTTTTCCATTATCTGGTCTGCGGCTTGACCTATACATTCTAATCGGCGTTTTCTTGAAGATCATGTTACTAAACACGAAACCGGGTCGGACCGGCTCTTTCAGCGTGCTCCTCTCTCCCACGGCACCCAGCGTTTCATGGCCTCATGAGCTGGCCCCATCGGGCCTTGGGGTGGAAGGGCTGCGCTGCCGTCGCCCTTCCACCTGTTGGGTCTTACATTTTTTGCCATACACTTCAGCTTTTTTTGTGCCAAAGGCACAAATTCCCAGGGTCCTAGCCCGGGTTAGTCCTGAGCGAACGAAGTGAGTCGAAGCCCGGAGGGCGAATTTCTCATCCAATGTGGTGAGAAATTCGGGCTAATTCACCGACCTCACGAGACGGAAACCGATGCCGTAGCCCCGAGTGCCGGGCGTGTTGATGTGCCGGTGCGCTGACCGGCAGTACCGGGCGATGCTGTAAAAGCAACCGCCATGTAACACCCGGTTCGAGCCCGATCCTGGCCCGGTATAATCTGTCGTATCTCCAGGATACGTAGAATACCAATCCCAACACCACTCATACACATTTCCATGCATGTCGGACAGGTTCCACGGATTGGCCAGTTTACTCCCCACCGGCTCGCTTTCTCCCGTATCATTCGCACAATACACCGCATACTGCTCAAGGGTCGGGTGCGTACCCGCTGTGCAAACGTCACAATTGACTGTGGTGTAATTCATCTCATTACACGAAAAGGGTGTAGTCGTCCCCGCACGGGCCGCATACTCCCACTCGCCCTCGCTCAACAAACGATAGCCGTTTGCTCCAAAATCGCAGTAAAACGTCCCCGACGTGTAATTGCTGCTCGTCACCGGATCGGTAAAACCAGCGTCCTTGTAATAACAACGCGTCAAACCATTCTGTAACGATAAAAGATTGGCAAACAACACCGACTCATACCAGGTCAGGCTATTGACCGGATTGCTCATACCTGAACCATATGATGTGTTCGTCGGATCAGCCGGTAAACTTGGCTGCACCGCCCGAAGGTCAGCCCACATCTGCCGCGTCACCTCAGTCTCCATCACCGCAGTGTTTCGGGTCAGAGTGTGATTGAACTGGGTCTCACGATCTGATAAGCGGCAGGGCTCATCCGTCGGCGAGCCCTGAGTAAAGGTACCGCCCGGCACATAACGAACATTCCCGATTATGGCGTCGGTCGCATACAGATCTCCAGCTACTAGACCGCTGTCAAGATACGTGAAAGCATCGAGCGCTGTCGTTACTCCCCAGTCTACCGAGCTGACCACCACATCGCCCAGACCTGGAGTCGCAGTCGAGCCGGAAATCACCGTGACCGAAGAGGCGGTTTGATCAATAATCGTGGCTGACACACTACACAGGGTCACACTATAAATATCCGAACCGGAACCCAGATACTCGCCACTGATGACCACCTCAGTCCCACCACTCTGCTCGCCTTCATTCGGGACCACTGACGTGATCCGGCCGGGATAACTGAACGAATACGGCCCCTCTGCACCACAGATTTCGGACCAGGCCGCAATGTGGTAATACCAGCCCTCGACCGGATCACAGGCCGTATCGATCCATTGGATATTCGGTAATGATCCATCCATATCGACCACGTTATGAGCATACAAGGGCCAAGAATCTCGGGGTAGACTCGGATCGTCCGAACGATAGATGTTGTACCCCGTCACCATGCTCGGATGGTTCGGATCGGCGAAATGCAGGCGGGGACAGCCCTCATAACAGGGACATCCATCGGTCACCAGGTCCACCAAATAGAGATACACAGGTTCGCCAGGCCCATCACACCCGACCACGATCCCGGCATCGATATCGAGGTTGCTCTCAATATCACCCAGATCGATCGGACCGACTAGACCGGTCACCCGATCAGGATCGCTGTCCAGCATGTCATCGCTCCCTTGTTTGGACAAGGTCAGGGAATACCCCTTCGGGGTGATGAACTCAACATAGTAGTTCCCAGCTGAAAGACCGTCAAACGAGTAATAACCGCCGCTATCGGTCAGAGCCGAGCCAATGAAGACCATGTCCACATCATAGAGCAGGACCGGTATCCCGGCAAAGCCAGGCTCGCCCACATCCTGCAACCCATTCTCATCCAGGTCCTGCCAGACCCAATCGCCTAACTCGCCCGCCAGGACCGATCTGTCCGCAAACCCGAGGTCTGCAATCAGGAATACCACCAGGGCGAACAGCACTATCACTCCCCGACGTGTAATGACACTGCCGCTTCGAAATGCAAAACAATCCCGTAAAAATCCGTTCACTCCTGTGTTTCCCACCATAAAACCCTCCTTGTTATATTGATGTGGTTTTGTGTATAACATAGATATGCGATTATTTACTATTTATTGTTACGGAACGTATAACAAATAAATTTCCAATTGTCAAAGAAAGTATGCTCCGCATCAAAAATAACATTCGCACCCTGCACATCACCGGATCGTATTTCATTTTGGTGGGTACGGTGTCACATCTTGATTTAGGATTTAATTTCGGTAATTTTATTGTGCAGAACTGGATCTGTCTTCAGTCTCTTTTTCATTATATGCACTCGCCTGCTGACCGCAGAATACTTAGGATTGAAATAGTTACCGATTTGTTTATTGGTCAATGTTCCCATATCCCAGAGTATAGACAAGAGTATATCACGATTGTCTTTCTCTGATTACGGAACACGTGACTGATGACTGAAGGATTGCATGTCGATGCGAAGAAAATCAGCGGCTTTCTTCAAAACTATTTCTGGGGATTGGGCTTTTGCAATGTGTACCCACTTGGTCTTGCCCGGCTCGTCAATGGTGATCTTCAGAAGGAGTGCCGAGTGCCTGTGATGTTCTGCGTACGGTTATATTATTTGAAAATTGTTTTTGGATCTTTGTGCCGGCACTTGACCTGGCAAGCGAGAGACAGGCTTTTCACAAATTATCGACTGTTTTTAAGCGGTTCGTGATAGCTGGTGGACTCATATCAATCTTCATCAACAATACTCCTGAGATACTCAATATCATCTCTGTCTTGTCCGCTTTTCGGTTAAGGATGAGAATAACAGAAAACCAAGAAATGTCAATCGTTTCTTGTATGAATATTTTACAAATTCCCATTTTCAAAAGATTACATACAAATGCATCTATTCGGTATTTTCATGTTCCCTCTCCTTTTTTACGTGCATGTGCCAGTATCATCGCCCTATTTGATGATTGTTTCTTGTCTCGTAGCCCCTGGATGACCCTGCTGATTGTATCGGCAATCAGGGCGCATCCTTTTTCATTTGGGTGAACAATATCATGAAAATATGAGGTGTTCTCATCGTCATGCAGCTCAGTCAACATTGGGATGCGAACAACATTGACGTTGAAACGCTGACCGACAATCCGGAGTTTCTGTCTGTACCGTTCAATGTCATATTTCATATGAAACGAAAGAAAATACGGATCACGTGTCCTTTCCTGAAATGGAGATTCAAGCAGGAGAAGTTTGAACTTATTGCCCCGTGCAAGCTCACAAAGCGAGATAAGATTCGATTGATATTCAGTTGGAGTCACCCTGGCCCCGCATGCGGCAAGAAGTTTCATCATCTCGTTTTGATATTCTGGATAGTCAGATCGCTCCCAATATAAGGAATCATGCCAGAAAGCAGCTTCCTTGGCGGTCAATGTGAGAAACCGACGCATTTGAATTACCTTCGCTTTTTCAGTGGACCTGAATAATAAATCCCCTCTCAGTAATATTCTTGTCAGGAAATTGTAGACAACGCATTTGTGGAAAAGACCTCGATAACCTCGTAATGATAATCCATATGAAATGACTTCACGGTCAGAATAGATAAATGCCCGGGAATCATTGAAACCTGAACAAAAGATCACAATATCCGGTTGAAGCGACAAACCATCTTGTCTTAACCATTCCAGGCATTGACGGCTCGAGTATCCGGGAACGCCGGCATTGATTACCCTCACGAATACATTTGAAAAACGATGCGTTAGCCTTTTTTCCAACCGATATGTCCATGTCTGTGTGGTTGGTACAGCATATCCAAATGTTACTGAATCACCAATACACAATATCCTCAGTTCATGTGGTTTTCGCGTATCGGGAATTTCTGGTGAACGAAGCCCGGATCTGTTGATATAAGCATCAACTTTTTCAATAAAGAGAGGAAAATAATATTGGAGAAGCTGTAATAGTGTGTAATAGTGGGGGGTTTACAAAGCTGGCAATTGATAATCAAAGTTTGGCAAGAAATGTCTTTATTTTAGACACTGTTCACTTTGTGAACAGTGTCGCCAGGGCGTTGTCATTAAAATGGGGACAGACAAAATACAAATTGTGGCCAGTTTAACCACCACCCTACCACAATCCAAGCTTATTGTCTATTGATTTTTTATGTCCCCTTTACCTTTATCAATGAATTGTTTGACCTGTTTTTTGATGAACTCACCCTTGAGTGATCAATCCATGCCAGGGGAGCGAATAGCACTGTGAGGGTATTGGTGGGCATGACTGACACTGGAGTTCGATGATCTCTAATGAAAATGTAATGAGGCCTTTACTATGGCAAGAGAAGTGTGCTATATTAAAGGCAGGCTTTAATAAATTCACAAGTTGCCCGTTTTATTAAAGGTAACATAGACTATGAAGAAGCAAAAACAGACATCGATGAACGAGCGA